>CANGPS010000105.1 GCA_947456245.1 Acidimicrobiaceae bacterium | reverse complement strand
GTCCTCGAGGGCACCGGCGCCCCCTCGCGGCTGCGCGGGGCGGCCAAGCGGCTGCTGATCGTGGCCTTCGCCCAGGGCGTCATCGGGTTCGTGCAGTACGCCACCCACCTGCCGCCGCTGCTCGTCGAGCTCCACATCCTCGGGGCCACGTCGCTCACCATCGGGGTGACCACCTTCCAGCTGACGCAGGTGGCCAGGGACAAGGACCCTGACTACGCGGCGCAGAGGGCACTGCGGGCGGCCAAGGCCTGAGCCCCGCCGGCGGTCGGGTGCAGCTAGGCCCGGGTGAAAGCGAGCGGAAGGAAGGCCGGGCCCCAGATCCCGAAGGACGGTGGCTTCCAGAGCACCGGGCCGTCGAGGCTGACCGTGGCGAAGCTGTCGAGGAGCACCTCGAGCGAGGTCTGCAGCTCGGCCCGGGCCAGGGCTGCACCGAGGCATCGATGGATGCCCGAGCCGAAGGTCATCTGCTCGACCGGTCGCGTCGAGTGGAAGTCGAGCTCGTCGGGGTCGGAGAAGACCGCGGGGTCCCGGTTGGCTGCGGCGAGGTGGGCCGAGACGAAGGTGCCCTCGGGGAAGGTGACCCCCCGGTACTCGACGTCCTCGGCCGCCACCCGGACGGTGAGGCGGACCGCGCCGAGGTAGCGCAGCGACTCCTCGATGGCCCGGGGGATGAGGCTCCGGTCGGCTCGCAGCTCGGCCCAGCGATCGGGCTGCGTGGCGAGCACGGCCATGAGGCAGCCCAGCTGGTTGCGCGTGGTGTCGGTCCCGGCCATCAGCACCGCCTCGGCCAGCATGCACAGATCGGGCGTGTCGAGGCGGTCTCCCTCCGACTCGACGGCGATCAGGTCGCTGAGCAGGTCGTCGCCGGGCGTGCCGCGTCGCTCCTCTACGAGGTCGGCGATGTAGGCAGCGAGCGCCACCGACGCCGACTCGATGTCGGGGAGGTCCTCAGCCAGGTTCCCGTTGAAGATCTTGAAGATGCCGGTGGCCCACTCGCTGAAGAGCCGCCAGTCCTCGGCTGGCGCGCCGAGGACCTCGCAGATGATCGGGATGGGGTAGGGCTCGCAGACCTCGGCGACGAGCTCGATGCGTCCGGCGTCGAGGTGCGGGGCCAGCAGGTCGGTGATGACCCGCCGCATGGCCGGGCGGTGGCGGTCGGCCGCCGCCGGTGTGAAGGCGGGCGAGACCAAGCGGCGCAGCCTCGTGTGCTCGTCGCCCTCCATGCTCAGGATCGACGGGCGCCGGTTGGCGAAGAAGTCCCCCTCTGGTCCGTCGACGCCGTTCATCTCGCGGATCTTCGACAGCGCCGAGTGGAAGCGGCGGTCTCGGAGGATGGCGGCCACGTCCGGCTGGTGGAGCACGGCGACGCCGAGGTCGGTCCGGGCGATCCACGACTCCTTGGCCACCCGCTCGGCGAGGTCGAGCGCCTCGAGGCGATCGAGGTCGTCGCTCTGGAGCATCGGGAGGTCGAGGTCGAAGACGCTGGGCATGGCCTCAGGCTACGCCCGGGTCAGGGACCGGACCGGTCCGGGCGCCCCAACCGCCGGACGCCGAGCGGCGAGGCGGTACGCTCGACCGGTCCCGGCTCCCATCGTCTAGTGGCCTAGGACGCGGCCCTTTCAAGGCTGAAACACGGGTTCGAACCCCGTTGGGAGCGCAACGAGGCGCTAGGAGGCGGCGGCCTCCACCGCACCGTCGCCCCCGGGGACCGCGCGCTGCCAGGGCTTCTTGGTCACGATGAAGTAGGTGCACATGGCCAGGGCGACGAGCAGCAGCGTCCAGCCGAGGGCCGCGGTCGGCAGACCCACGTACTTGAGGCCCGAGGCCAGCACGGCGAAGCCGATGATGGGGCGGATGATGCCGTCAGGGGCCCGAGACGAGAACAGCGAGCCGACGATGACGGCCGGGATGCAGCCGATGAGCATCGAGGTGGTGACCGAGACCTCGATGTGGCCGAAGATCAGTGCTCCGCAGGCGGCGGCCACGGTGAGCGGCACGGCCTGGGTGATGTCGGTGCCGACCAGCCGCTTGGCGCTGATGGCCGGGTAGAGGAAGAGCATCAGCACGATCATCATCGAGCCGGAGCCCACTGAGGTCATGCCCACCACGAGGCCGCCGATGAGGCCGATGGCCAGGGTGGGCAGGGGCCTGACGACCACGTCGGCCACCGAGCCGGTCCTGGCGTTGTGGCCGCGGCGGTCCATGATGGCCCGGACGATCATCGAGGCGACCCCAAGGAGCAGCGCGATGCCGAGGATCAGCTGCACCGTGTCCTCGGCCCCCGAGCTGTTGCCCAGCAGGTGGAGCAGGTAGGCGCCGAGGAAGGCGGCGGGCACCGACCCGAGGGCCAGCCACTTGACCAGGTGAAGGTTGACCGTGCCGCGTCGCAGGTGGACCGAGGCGCCGAAGGGCTTCATCAGCACGGCGGCCACGAGGTCGCTCGAGATGGCCGTCGACGGCTTGACGCCGAAGACCATGATCAGCATCGGGGTCATGAGCGCTCCCCCGCCGACGCCGGTCATCCCCACGAGGAGGCCGATGACGGCGCTGCCGAGCGCGATGTAGGGGTCGATGTGCATGGGTGCCTCCATCCGGTTGGGAGGTTGGAGGCCGAATCTAGCGTCTCGCTAGATTTCATGGGCATCGTCACCCGACCCGTCCACCCTCCTACGATGAGGCTGCACGTCGCCACGAGGAGCAACCATGACCGACACCACCGTCCCCCAGAAGCTGGCCATCGCCAGCCCGGTCGAGATCGACGACGTGGAGGCGCTCCGCACCGAGCGCAAGACCAAGCTCGCCGGGGCGCTCCGGATCTTCGGCCGACTGGGCTTCGGCGAGGGCGTGGCCGGGCACATCACGGCGCGCGACCCCGAGCGGACCGACTGCTTCTGGGTCAACCCCTTCGGCATGAGCTTCCGCCACGTGTCGGTCTCCGACCTGATCCTCGTGAACCACGCGGGCGAGGTGGTCGAGGGCGACCGACCGGTCAACCGCGCCGC
>CANGPS010000104.1 GCA_947456245.1 Acidimicrobiaceae bacterium | reverse complement strand
GAACCCGGTCGATGCCAACCTCGCCCCGTACAGCCTCCGACTCGTCGGGTACCTGATCGACGGGGTCATCGTCTTCGTCGCCTTCCTCATCATCGCCCTGGTCGCCGCAGGGCTGGACTCCACGATCCTGACGATCGCCGCATCCATCGCCGGGTTCCTCTATGCCGGCCTGCTGATCGGCGGATGGAACGGCCAGACCGTCGGGATGAAGGCGATGGGCATCCGGTGCGTCAACGGAGCCGACGCCAGCAAGGTCGAGTACTCGACGTCGTTCCTGCGGGCCTTCGTCCACGGCATCTTCGAGATCATCCCCATCGTGCTCATCGTGGACCTGCTCTGGCCCCTGTGGGACGCAAGGAACCAGACGCTCCACGACAAGGTCGCCTCGACCATCGTGGTCAAGGACTGAACACCGCCTCCACGATGGAAGCCCAGAGAGGAGCGCCGTGAGCGCTGACGACAACCTGCCCGTCCCCCACGAGGACGATGACGACTCCGCCGGGCTGAGCCCGGAGCCGGCCGAGACCCCCACGGTGCTGCCGCCTCCGCCGGTCGGCCAGGCGGCATGGCAGCCTCCGCCGTGGAACGACGCCGTCGACGCCGCTTCCTTCACCGACGGGCCGTCCCTGGCCAACTACGGCTGGAGGGTCCTTGGATTCCTGATCGACGGCCTGATCCTGGCCACCGCCACCGCGCTCTTTGCCAAGGCGACCACCGCCTGGGTGGCGCTGGCCTTCTCCATCGCGGTGCGCATCCTCTACCCGGCCCTCCTGATCGCCACGTGGGGTGGGGCGACGATCGGGATGAAGGTCGTGGGGATCCGCTGCGTCGACGGAGAGACCGAGCAGCCGGTGACCATGGCGCAGTCGTTCATCCGCTCGGTGGGCGCCGAGCTCATCGCGGCGGTCGGCATCGTCGTCGCCATCGGCGGCCTCCTCGAGCTGCTGGACCTGGCCTGGCCCATCTGGGACAAGCGGAACCAGACCCTCCACGACAAGATCGGCCGCACGATCGTCACCCGCCCGCCGAAGTCCGTCGGGGCCTGAGATCGAACGGCTGGCCTGCCTGCTGCGGGCCGTCAACGTCGGTGGGCGCAATCGGGTGACCATGGCGCCGCTGGTGGCCGAGCTCGAGCGAGCGGGGTTCTGCGACGTCGCGACGATCGCGCAGACCGGCAACGTCCTGGTCACGACCGAACTCGCGGCTCCGGCCGCCGCGCGGGCGGTCGAGGCGGCCGTGCTGGCCTCGAGCGGGACCACCACCGTCGCCATGTCGGTCACCGCGGCCGACCTGCAGCGGGTGCTCGACGCCGAGAGCCTGTCCGACGAGGATGACCCGTCCCGGGTCCTCGCCGTGGTGCTGGACCGAGACCCACCGGCCGACGCCGATCTCGGCCGACTGGATCCGGGTCGCACCGAGCTGGTGGGTCGGATCCTGGTGCAGCGGTGCCCCGACGGGGTGTCGAAGGCCCCGTCGGCCGTCGCGTTCGTCGAGCGGCACTGGGGGCTGAGGGCGACGGCTCGGAACCTTCGGATGATCCGCCGGATCGCCGCCGGGCTCGGCTGAGGGCCTGCTCAGATCCCAGAGATCGCGGTCAGGCCGCCATCGACCACCAGCTGGGTCCCGGTGACGAAGCGGGCCTCGTCCGACAGCAGGAAGCGCACCACCTTGGCGATGTCGTCGGGCTGGGCCAGGCGCAGCAGGGGCGTCTTGAGCTCGAGGCCCTCGCGGATCCCCTCGATGTCGAGCATGGGCTGGAGCATCGGCGTCTCGACGGCGCCGGGGCAGACCGAGTTCACCCGGATGCCCTTGGGGCCGAGCGTGGCGCAGGCCGATCGGGTGAGCCCGAGCAGGCCGGCCTTCGAGGAGGCGTAGGCGGGGAGGAAGTCGTGGCCGAAGAAGGCCTCGATCGAGGAGATGTACACGATGGCCGAGCCCGCTCCCGCCTTCTCGAGCTCTGGAGCGAGCAGCTTGGTGAGGATGGCGGCGGCCCGCAGGTTGACGTCGAGGACGCCGTCCCAGCTCTCGTCGTCCATCTCGGTGATCTGCAGCGGGCCGGACACGCCCGCCGCGTGGACCAGGCCGCCGATCTGACCCACCGCCTTGGTCGACGCCTTGATGGCGGCGGGGAGGGCGGCCGAGGCCGTCACGTCGATGCCGAGACCGACGGTCGGGACCTTCCAGGCGGCCTTCGCCTCCTTGGCGGCGGCCTTGGCGGCCTTCTCGTCGAGGTCCCAGAAGGCCACCGGGCGTCCCGCCTCGGCGAGGTGCACGGCCGAGGCGCGACCGATGCCGCTGGCGGCCCCGGTGACGATCACCGCGCTCGAGGGGTGGCCCAGGTGCTCCCAGGGGACGCGTCGGCTGGTGGCTCGCCGGGTCCGGCCGGGCGTGGCCGCCGCGGTGGCAGCCTTGCGGGGCACGGTGCGGGGGCGCACCGGGGTGGTGGTGGTCTTCTTGGGCTTGATGGTCGGCATGGTGCGCTCCTCTTCTGCGACCTCGTGAGCCTAACGAGGTGATCCGGCCCGCCTCGGGGCTGTTGGCACTCTCAGGAGGAGTCTGCTAGTCTTGGCACTCGACACGACAGAGTGCCAACTACCCCAAGGAGCAACTCCCATGAAGCTGCACCCTCTTGACGACCGCATCGTGGTCCGACCGAACGAGAGCGAGGAGACCACCGCGTCCGGCCTCGTGATCCCTGACTCCGCCAAGGAGAAGCCCCAGCAGGGCGAGGTCCTGGCCGTCGGCCCGGGTCGCCGTGCCGATGCCTCCGGCGAGGTCATCCCGATGGACGTCGTCGTTGGCGACACCGTCGTCTACTCGAAGTACGGCGGCACCGAGATCGCCGTGGATGGCGAGGACCTCCTGATCCTCACCAGCCGCGACGTCCTCGCCAAGATCGCCAAGTAGTCAGCTGCGCCCCCGTCCCACGGCCTCGGCCGGGGCCGGGGGCGCGACCGACACCTGCACCCAACCCTAGGAAGAGGAACAGATGCCCAAGATCCTGAAGTTCGACGACGCCGCACGACGCGGCCTCGAGGCCGGCGTTGACAAGCTGGCCGACACCGTCAAGGTGACCCTCGGCCCGAAGGGCCGCAACG
>CANGPS010000103.1 GCA_947456245.1 Acidimicrobiaceae bacterium | reverse complement strand
GTCAGCCGGACCTTGATCCCCTCGATGCCCGAGGCGAGGAAGGCGACCGTGACGCCGGCTCCAGCCGACGCGTGGTGGTCGAAGCGCGGCCCGACGACCTCGGCCAGGCCGGACTCCGACGTCCCCCAGGTTCGCAGCACCCTCGAGCGAATGACGGCGGCGTCCTCGTCGCCGATGCGGGCGCGCAGGTCCGGGAGGATGGCCCGCTCGAACATGTCGGACATCTCGTAGGGCACGCCGGGGACGGCGTAGACGACCTTGTTGCCGACGGGGCAGATCAGGCCGGGGGCCGTCCCCCGGGTCTGGGGGATGATCGAGGCCCCCACCGGCACCTCGGCCTGGCGGCGGTTGTTGTCCGACATCTCCCGGCCACGGGACGAGAACATCTCGGCGATCACGGTCACGATCCCCTCGTCGACGACGAGGTCGACGTTCATCACCTCGGCGATGGCCTCTCGGGTGATGTCGTCCTGCGTCGGCCCGAGGCCGCCGCAGACGATCACGGCGTCGGAGCGGCTGAGCGCCGTGCGCAGCGCCATCACCATGCGTCGCGGGTTGTCGCCCACGGCCTGGTGGAAGTGGCTGTCGATGCCAGCAGCGGCGAGCTGCTCGCCGAGCCACGCCGAGTTGGTGTCCTGGATCTGGCCGAGCAGCAGCTCGGTCCCGATGGCGACGATCTCGACCCTCACTGCTCGACCGTCACTGCTCGGCCATCGCCCGCTTGCCGTCGACGTAGTACTCGACACCCGTCCAGAGCGTGAGGACCACGGCCACCCACAAGATGGCCACCTGGAGCCACCCGAGGCTGGCCGTCGGCGGGAGCACCACGACGGCGATGGCGAGGTCCTGGAAGAGCGTCTTGATCTTGGCCGTCTTGCGGGCGGGGATCGAGACTCCGTGCTTCGAGGCCACCGTGCGGTACCACGACATCCAGAGCTCCCGGGCGGCGATGATCGCCACCGGCACCCACCACATGTGGTGGAGGGCCACGAGCGTGACCATGCAGCCCAAGACGACGATCTTGTCGATCAGCGGGTCGAGGAAGGCACCCGATCGGGTCGAGCCCATGCGGCGGGCCACGATGCCGTCGAGGCCATCAGAGAAGGCCACCACGGCACCCACGCCAGCCGTGGCCCAGGTCGCGCCCCAGTGGACCATCATCCAGATGAACACCGGGGTGAGGACCAGGCGACCGATCGTGATCAGGTTGGCCGGCGTGGCGATGGCGGTCTCGCCGAAGGTGCGCTGCTCGGTGGTCATCGGCCCACCACCGGCATGCCCACGACGTCGGTCCCGAGTGACTCTGTGATCTCCACGGTCACCATCGTGCCAGCCGCGAGGTCGTCGGGCACGATGACCACGCCGTCGATGTCCGGAGCCTCGGCGGTGGAACGGGCGATCCCGGGCGAGTCGACGAGCACGACCCGAGTCTGCCCGACCAGCGCATCGCGCTTGGACTCGGTGATCTGGTCCTGTCGCTCGGTCAGCTCGGCCAGGCGCTCAGCCACGAGCTCGGGGGCGACCTGGTCGTCGCGCGCCGCCGCCGGGGTGCCATCCTCGGCCGAGTAGGTGAAGAAGCCCGCCCAGTCGACCTCGGCCTCATCGAGGAAGGCGAGGAGCTCGTCGTGGTCCTCCTCGGTCTCGCCCGGGTAGCCGACGATGAAGGACGAGCGGAAGGCCGCCGTCGGGTCGGCGGCGCGGATGGCGGCGATCCGCTCGAGGAACCGGTCACCGTCGCCCCATCGCGCCATGCGGCGCAGGTGGGGACGGCTGACGTGCTGGAGGGAGAGGTCGAAGTAGGGGACCTGCGTGTTGAGCACGGCCTCGATGAGCGCCTCGGTGAGCCCCGAGGGGTAGAGGTAGAGGAGCCGGACCCGCTCGATGCGGCTGGCCGCCTCGTTCACGAGTGCCACGAGGGGCTGCGCCCCGGGAGCGGGGACGTCAAGCACGTCGAGGGCCGATGCCTCGCCACCACGGCGGCGGTCCCGACCCCAGCTGGCGAGGTCCTGCGAGATCAGGACGACCTCCTTGGTCCCCCCGTCGGCGAGCTGCTCGATCTCGGACAGGATCGACGGGCCCGACCGGCTCAGCTGATCGCCACGGAACGATGGGATGGCGCAGAACCCGCAGCGCCGATCGCAGCCCTCGGCCACCTTCACATAGGCCCACGGACCACCGGGCGTCGTGCGCGGCAGCTCGAGCAGGGCGTCGGCCGGCGAGCCGTCCCGCGTGGGTCCGAGGGAGACCCGGGTGGGCGACGGAGCGGTGAGCGAGTGTCCGAACCCTGCGACGAGGTCGACCTCGGGGAGAGCGTCGGCGAGCTCCTGGCCGGACCGCTCGGCGAGGCAGCCGGTGACCACCAGGCGGGAGCCCGGCCGGCGGACCTCGTCCATGCTCAGGATCACCTCGATCGACTCCTCGCGGGCGATCTCGATGAAGGCGCAGGTGTTCACCACGACCAGGTCAGCCTCGGCGGGGTCGTCGCAGGCCTCGTAGCCCTCCGCCGCCAGCTGGCCGATCAGCCGATCGGAGTCGACCTCGTTCTTGGGGCAGCCGAGGGTCTCGAGCCAGTAGCGCTGTCCTGGCATCCGTGGCCGTCCTCCCCGAGCTCTGGCGCACCTTGCGGCCAGATGACGAGGGTACCGGGCGCCGAAGGGGTGGACCGTCCGTCCGGGCGCGGCTCGCCCTGTCGCCCTAGCCTTGGAGCCGATCGAGCAGGGAGGGCCAGATGGCGAGGATCGAGATCCCCGAGGGCGAGGGCCCGGACATCCACCGGGTGTGGCTCCACCGACCGGCCATGGCCGTCGGCGCCGGAGCGCTGGCCGATGCGGTCTACGAGAAGAGCGAGCTGCCGGCCCGCGAGCGCGAGGCCGCCCGCATGCGGGTGGCCATGCGCAACGAGTGCCAGGTCTGCTTGGGCTGGCGCGACGAGCGGCTGGCGAGCGACGGGGTCGACGAGCGGCTCTACGGCGCCGTGGTGATCGATGACCTCGGCTCGCTCTCGGCCCGCGAGGCCCTCGCCGTGCGCTACGCCGACCTCTTCGCCACCGACCACCTCGCCATCGACGACGAGATGATGGCCGAGATGCGGTCGGCCTTCAGCGACGCCGAGATCCTGGACCTGACCATCTGCTGCGCCAACTGGGTCGGGATGGGT
>CANGPS010000102.1 GCA_947456245.1 Acidimicrobiaceae bacterium | reverse complement strand
CGCCGGGTGCCGGCTCAGGAGCCGGCCAGGCCCGGGGACAGGCACTGGAGCATCGAGGCCACGGGGACGTCAGGGTGGGTCCGGCACACCTGGTAGCGGGCGACGAGACCTGACGACACCGCGGGCAGCGGGCTGGTGACCGGCCAGACCCAGGCACCGGGCTGGCGATGGGGGGCGGAGCCCATGATCGTGGTGAAGAAGCCGACGGCCCACGCCGTCGAGCGCGCCCTGGCGCCTGGACCCAGCTGCTCCTGGTCGGGGACCACGACCTTGGTCACGCCCCAGGTGTGGATGGCGAAGCGCACGTCGAGCACCCAGGCCGGGATCAGCTGGGGCGAGGGGGCGAAGAGGTAGGCGGCGTCGTTGATCAGCTGGTGACCCTTGGCCACCGACCCTGCCCGGGCATGGGTGCCAGCCGGGCCACCGACGCCGGCCTGGGCCCAGCGCATGGCGTTCTTGGCCTGCCACGCCTGCGAGGCCTGCAGGCCCGAGAGCGGTGCGGGGTAGGTGAGCAGGACCTGGCCCGGCGGCAGGTGGGCACCCACCACCCGGAACCACGTGGGAAGCGTCGAGGGCACCGTGGTCAGGGGCACCACCGGGGCCACGGTGACCATGTTGGGGACCAGCAGGGCGAGGCAGAGCCCCGCGCCGACCGCCGAGATCCCGGCCGTCGGTAGCGCCGGCCGCCACGCCGCGAGGAGGTCGAGTCCGGCGTCGACCGTCCGGCTGGCGGCGACGATCACGCAGAGCAGGGTCACCACCGTGAACCGGTACTCGGCGATGTTGTCGAGGAACGGCACGTGGCGCAGGGTGCTCCAGGGGGTCCACACCGAGGCCGGGGCGAGCGAGAGCAGCAGCGCCGCGGCCCCCACCCCCATGGCCAGCTGGAGGACCCGATCCCGACGGCAGAGCACCAGGCCGAGGAGGGCCGTCGCCACCAGGCCCAGGCCCAGGTAGCTGTAGCTCGGCATCTCAGGGCCGATGGCCCCGAAGAACCTCTGGATGGCGCCGCCATAGGGCGACCCGGTGTGCCACACGAGGCTCTGCGGGGTGGTCCCCCACCGCCAGATCTTGGCCTCGGCCCCCCAGATGTTCCCGCTCAGGTGGGCCGGACCCTGGAAGTAGAACCAGGTGGGGTAGGCCAGGAGCACGAGGGCGGTCCCGGCGGCCCAGGCCCCAGCCACGCGGAGGTGGCGTCGGGCGCTGCCGTCGGCGTCTGCGCGCAGGACGAGGACCAGCGGGATGAGGCCGGCGACCGAGACGATGGCGAAGATGAGCAGGATCTCCGGGCTGATGAAGAACTGCCAGGCCACGAGGATGCCGAGGACGATGCCGGCCCGGCGAGCAGGCCAGCGCCGATACCGGAGCAGGTCGTCCGCGAGGAGGATCATCAGCGGCGGCAGGGCGATGAACGCCAGGTTCAGCTGGCCGGCCGAGGCGGGGTCGAGGACGAAGGTGGCGAACCCATAGGCCGCACCCAGCACCAAGGCGACGACCGGGCGGCTGACGAGGCGGCGCAGCAGCACGAACATGGCGAGGGCCGAGCAGGCCGGGGCGAGCAGGAGCGCCACGTTGAGCGAGAGCACCGGCCCGGCGAGCAGCGTCAGCGGGATCAGGGGGATGCCGAGGCCGAGCACGCTGGTGTCGTTGAGCAGGTTGATCCCCGTGGGGTGGTTGAGCCACGCCGAGTAGAGGGGCGAGTGGCCATGGGTCAGGGCATAGGCCGGCCACTCGAGGAACCACAGGAAGCGCGAGGCGTCACCGCACCCGCACACCGACGTCGACCCCGGGGAGGCTGACCAGATGCCCCACCACAGGGCCACGGAGAGCACCAGGTAGACCGCGGCGGCGATCAGGAGCCAGCGCAGCGATGCCGATCGGCGCGGTGCGCGGATCGACAGGGCGGTCTCCTCGATGGTCTCGCTCACCTGCCCCCTGCCTCTCTGACCCCTGTCGCTGCCCGGCCGGAGAGCGCGCAGCGCGCGGCGTCGAGCGGCGATCGACCTCTTGGCACCGTACAGCGCCCGAGTCGCCCGAGGTGGTGCGGACCGGTGCGATCCATCGGGTCGATGGACCAGACCAGGGCCTCGGACTCGACCGAGGGGAGCTGGCCGGTGGCGGCGGTGATCAGCGCGGCGGCGGCTCCCGGCTGCGTGGCCCGGTCATAGGCCGGCAGGCCCCGGTCGACCGGGAGCACCACACGGGTGACCCTCCAGTCGACGAGCGCCCGGGCCACCGCCGGGACGCTGGACTCGTCGAGCCGTGTCGCCGGGAAGGTGCCGGAGACCGCCATCAGTGCCTCCTGGGCGCGGCGGTGAGGTCCGGCCTTGGAGAGGTCCGACCCCGGCCCGTCGCCCCCCGCCATGGGGAAGCGGAAGCCGGGGACCACCTGCCAGGCCAGCGCGCTCTGGATGGCCGAAAAGGCGACCGGGATCGGGAGGACCACCGGGTGTGGTCCGAGCCGGTGCGCGGCGCCGAACCAGCGTGGCACCACCACCGGCTCGGCGGCCAGGGGCAGCGCCGGTGCGAGGTCGACGGCGATGGGACCGATCGCCACGAGGCCGAGCAGGATCCCGACCACGGTCCCGCGCCACCCTGAGCGCGGCACGAGGCACCCGACCGCGTGGTCGATCACGAGGCCCAGGGCGGCGGCCAGGCCGCCGATCCCCACCACCAGGAACCGGACTGGCACCACGTTGGTCGCCACGGGGAGGCCGGCGAGCAGACCCCAGGGCCGCAGGCCACCGCTGCCGAGCGAGAGGGCCAGGAAGACGATCCCGAGGACGGCGAGCAGCACGAGGCGCCGGTCGCGACGGAAGGCCACCAGGCCCGCGGCCACGATCCCGAGCACCCCGGGGCCGATGAACTCGGCCGGCACCGTCGGGCCCTGGTAGGCGCCGACCCGCCGGGCGAACGCCTCGAGGGCGACCGAGGGTCCACCTGGGACGAGGAGAGACCGCAGGCTCGTGCCGACCGAGCTGAGCGTCGCCGAGGGGTAATACGCCCCGGACACATGGGCGGGGCCGGCCAGGGCGAACCAGGTCGGCCAGGCCAGCACCACCGCACAGATCCCGGCGGCCGTGCCGAGGCCCACCAGCACGTGACGACAGCGCGGCGCGCTCGGCCGCCCGCGCGCGGAACGGATGCCGACCACCGCCAGGCCGGCCGCGCAGGCCAGCGCCAGCATGGCGAGGACCTCGGTGGAGACGAAGAACTGCCACACCACCAGGCCGGCGAGGACGATGCCGACGGGCACCGGCGGCCGGCGCTGCGCGACCACCAGCTCGTCGAGGCAGGCCACGATCAGCGGGAGCGCGGCCAGCATGCCCACGACGAGGTGGGCCTGGGCCAGGTTCATCAGGACGAAGGGCGAGAAGCCGAAGAGGAGGCCCGCCACGAAGGCCGCCGG
>CANGPS010000101.1 GCA_947456245.1 Acidimicrobiaceae bacterium | reverse complement strand
AGGATCTGCCCCGCCCGGCCCACCGTGATCGCCCCCGCTACGGCGACGTCGATGGCCGCGGACTCGCCGAGCACGAGCACCTGAGCCACCACGGCGGCCGAATCGATGGCGGGGGTCGTGTTGGGCATGGCGACGACCGCGCTGTAGCCACCGAGCGCACCGGCCCGACACCCCGTCTCGACGGTCTCGGCCTCCTCGCCCCCGGGCTCGCGCAGGTGCGTGTGGAGGTCGACGAGGCCCGGGCCCACGAGGCAGCCAGACGCATCGAGCACCCGGGCGTCGAGCGGAGCCTCGACCGAGGGACCCACCTCGACGATCCTTCCATCGGCCACGAGCACGTCGGCGGCGAACGTCGAGTCAGACCGGACCACGGTGCCGCCACGGATGATCAAGGGCTCAGCCATCGACGGCCTCCTCTGGGGTCGAGAGCGAGAGGAAGAGCGCCGCCATGCGCACCGGGACGCCGTTGGTGACCTGCCGACGGACCAGGCAGCGCTCGTCGTCGGCCACCGTCGAGGAGATCTCGACACCGCGAACCATGGGTCCGGGGTGCGTGATGAGCGCACCGGGCTTGAGCAGCGCGGCCCGACGCTCCGTCATTCCATAAGTGGCGGTGAACTCGCCGAGCGACGGCACGAACGACCCGCTGCCCCGCTCCTCCTGCATGCGGAGGACCGACACGACGTCTGCCTGCGACAAGGCGACATCGAGGTCGTCGACGACGGTGACGGGCCAGTCCGCTGGGCCAGCCGGGAGCAGGGTCCCCGGAGCGCAGATGGACACCTCGGCACCGGCGAGCACATAGGCGTCGATCTGGCTGCGGGCCACCCTCGAGTGCCGGATGTCGCCGATGATCAAGACCTTGCGACCGGCAAGGAGCTCGGTGCCGGTCCCCTCGCTCGGCCGACCCTCCTGCGCGGCGAGGGCCTGACGGACGGTGAACAGGTCGATGAGCGCCTGGGTGGGGTGAGCGTGCCACCCGTCCCCGGCGTTGAGCACCCGCGCCCGGTCCACCCACCGCGCGACCTGGTGCGGGGCACCGGCCGAGCTGTGGCGGATCACCACGGCATCGATGCCCATCGCCTCGATCGTCTCGACCGTGTCGCGCAGCGACTCGCCCTTCTTCACCGAGCTCGACGCGACGGCAAGCGACAGCACGTCGGCCGAGAGGCGCTTCGCCGCCGTCTCGAAGCTCAGTCGGGTCCTCGTGGACTCCTCGAAGAACAGCGACGCCACGACCTTGCCCTTGAGGGTGGGGACCTTGCGCACGCTGCGCCGCTCGACCTCGCAGAACGCCTCGGCCACCTCGAGGTGCTCGACGAGCGCGTCGTGCTCGAGATCGCTGATCGACAGCAGGTGCTGACCGAGCACCTCGGGCTTCGCCACCAGATCGCTCATCGACCGACCAACCGACCGAGCCGGACCCCGTCCAACGACACGTCGACGGCCTCTTCGCGGGCGGTGGGAAGGTTCTTGCCCACAAAGTCGGGGCGCACCGGCAGCTCTCGATGTCCGCGATCGACCACGACGGCCAACTGCACTGACCGAGCTCGCCCGAAGTCCCCGAGGGCGTTCAGTGCAGCCCGCACCGTCCTCCCGGTGAAGAGCACGTCGTCGACGATCACCACGATCTTGCCGGTCAGGTCGACCGGGATGTCGGTGACCGCCTCAGGCAGGACCGGTCGCAGCCCGATGTCATCTCGATAGAAGGCCACGTCGAGCAACCCGAGCGGTGGGGCGCTCCCCTCGATCTGCTCCAGTCGATCGCAGAGGGCCTCGGCGATCGGTGCCCCTCCGGTCTGCAGGCCGATGAGCACCACGTCGGAGATGCCGTGGTTGCGCTCGACGATCTCGTGGGCCATGCGGGTCAGAGCACGCGACAGGTCACCGGCACTGAGGACCTCGGCATGGGGGACGAACACGGCACCGAGCGGGCGTGTGTGCCTGCGCTCTCGATCTCCCACTTCACACCTCCAGTCGTGCGAGCCTCACGGGACTCGCTTCACGACACTGGCGCCGACAGTAGCAGAGGCCGGCCCCTCGGGGCCGGCCTCTGCCATCGCTCTGATCTGACGCTGGCTACGCGATGAAGGTCGCGATCACCGCCAGGACGGTGCAGCTCGCCGCAACCCAGACGGCCCACAGGCGACCGAGGTGCGCCTGGTACCAGTTCGAGTGCTCGAGCTTGCCGATCCGCGACCGGTTGAACAGCCCGACGGCGATCACCAGCACGAGCAGGAAGTGCGCCAGGTTCGACCCCATGAAGAACTCGAAGACCGAGGCGTAGGCGCCGTCGATGGTCGTGAACGGGAGGATCTGGAACTGGTAGATCTGGAGGCCGATCGCCGCGAGGCAGAAGAGCACGGCGATGCCCAGCAGCGGCGTGGTCGCCTTGCGATGGGCTCCGGATCGTGCCTGGATCTCGGCCTGCCAGATGAACACCGCCGACAGGATGATCAGCGCAGCGATACCGAGGGTGTAGATGCCGTCAGCCTCATGGATCGGTGCCGTGATCGGATTGCCGAGTCCGTCGGTGCACGGGTTGAGCTTCGAGCAGGCGTTGCCCAGCCACATGCCGTTGACGTTCTGCGTCCGAAGGTAGAACCAGAAGAAGATCTCGAGGGCGAAGAACACCGCATCGCCACCGATGAAGAGCCATGTCGCCATGTGCTCCTTCTTGTGGCGGGACCTCGGAGACTCCTCGTGTCCGCCGCCCTCCTGGTGCTCGGGCTGGCTGATCTGGGTGGTGGACATCAGAGGACCCCCTCTTCGTTTCCGGACGTGCCGACCCCGGCTCCCACCGGTTCAGGCGTGAGCTGCGTGGCGTCTGCGGCCTCCTCGCCGTAGCCGTAGGGATCCCTCGTGACCACAGGGTCGACGAGGAAGTTCTCCAGCGGGACGGGCGTCTCGGTCTGCCACTCGAGCGACTTGGCGTGCCAGGGGTTCGGCCCGGCCTTCTCACCATGGCGCCACGAGTGCACGATGGCGTAGAGGAAGATCAGCCAACCGGCCATGAGCGTGTAGGCCCCGACCGTCGACATCACGTTGGCGGGCTGGAAGAGCGGGTTGTAGTTCACGACCCGTCGCGGCATGCCCTGGAAGCCCTCGAGGAACTGTCCGTAGTAGGTGACCTGGATGCCGATGGCGATGAACCAGAAGGCCCACTTGCCGACACGCTCGTCAAGCATGCGGGCCGTCACCTTCGGGAACCAGTAGCAGACCGCTCCAGCCGCACCGACCATGGCCCCGCCGAGGAGGGTGAAGTGGAAGTGGGCCGTCACGAACATGTTGCCGTGGAAGTAGTTGTCCGCCGGGACGTCCGACAGGTAGATGCCGGTGACGCCGCCGATGATGAAGTTCCACAGGAAGAGGTAGAGGAAGTACATCGGCAGTCGTGCCCAGATGTTTCCCCTCCAGATCGT
>CANGPS010000100.1 GCA_947456245.1 Acidimicrobiaceae bacterium | reverse complement strand
AGGATCTGCCCCGCCCGGCCCACCGTGATCGCCCCCGCTACGGCGACGTCGATGGCCGCGGACTCGCCGAGCACGAGCACCTGAGCCACCACGGCGGCCGAATCGATGGCGGGGGTCGTGTTGGGCATGGCGACGACCGCGCTGTAGCCGCCAAGCGCGCCGGCGCGACAGCCGGTCTCGACCGTCTCGGCCTCCTCGCCCCCCGGCTCACGCAGGTGCGTGTGGAGGTCGACGAGACCGGGTCCCACGAAGCATCCCGACGCGTCGAGCTCCAGGGCGCCGACCGGTGCCTCGAGGGCCGAGCCCACCTCGAGGATCTTGCCGTCGGCGACGAGCACGTCGGCGACCACGGTCGAATCAGACCGGACCACCGTCCCGCCACGGATGATCAGGGACTCAGGCACGGTCGGCCTCCTCAGGGGTCGAGAGCGAGAGGAAGAGCGCAGCCATGCGAACGGGGACGCCGTTGGTGACCTGCCGCCTGACCAGGCAGCGCTCGTCGTCGGCCACTGCAGACGAGATCTCCACGCCGCGGACCATCGGGCCAGGGTGCGTGATCAGCGCCCCGGGCTTGAGCAGAGCCGCACGACGCTCGGTCAGGCCATAGGTCGCCGTGAACTCGCCGAGCGAGGGAACGAAGGATCCGCTGCCCCGCTCCTCCTGCATGCGGAGCACGGACACGACGTCGGCCTCCGGCAGGGCGGCATCGAGGTCATCGACGACGGTGACCGGCCAGTCGGAGGGGCCCGCTGGAAGGAGGGTCCCCGGGGCGCAGATGGACACGTCGGCGCCAGCGAGGACATAGGCATCGATCTGGCTTCGCGCCACCCTCGAGTGACGGATGTCGCCGATGATCAGGACCTTCCGGCCGGCCAGCAGCTCGGTCCCGGTTCCCTCGCTCGCTCGGCCCTGCTGCGCGGCGAGCGCCTGGCGGACGGTGAAGAGATCGATGAGCGCCTGCGTGGGGTGGGCGTGCCAGCCGTCTCCGGCGTTGAGCACACGAGCCCGATCGACCCACCGGGCGACCTGGTGCGGGGCGCCGGCCGAGCTGTGTCGGATCACCACCGCATCGATCCCCATCGCCTCGATTGTCTCGACCGTGTCGCGCAGCGACTCGCCCTTCTTCACCGAGCTCGTCGCGACGGCGAGCGACAACACGTCCGCCGACAGGCGCTTCGCAGCCGTCTCGAAGCTCAGCCTTGTCCTCGTCGACTCCTCGAAGAACAGCGACGCCACGACCTTCCCCTTGAGGGTGGGCACCTTTCGCACGCTGCGGCGCTCGACCTCGCAGAAGGCCTCCGCCACCTCGAGGTGCTCGACGAGCGCATCAGGCTCAAGGTCGCTGATCGACAGCAAGTGCTGACCGAGCACCTCGGGCTTCCCAACCAGCTCGCTCATCGGCCCACCAGCCGACCAAGTCGCACACCGTCGAGCGACACGTCGACCGCCTCCTCGCGAGCGGTGGGAAGGTTCTTGCCCACGAAGTCCGGCCGCACGGGAAGCTCCCGATGCCCGCGATCGACCACCACCGCCAGCTGGACCGCCCGCGCTCTGCCGAAGTCGCCGAGGGCGTTCAGTGCCGCGCGCACCGTCCGACCCGTGAAGAGCACGTCATCGACGATCACGACGATCTTGCCCGTCAGGTCGACCGGGATATCCGTGACCGCCTCGGGGAGGACAGGTCGAAGGCCGATGTCGTCTCGGTAGAAGGCCACGTCGAGGAGTCCGAGCGGCGGCGCGGCACCCTCGATCTGCTCGAGGCGATCACAGAGAGCCTCGGCGATCGGCGCACCACCTGTCTGGAGGCCGACCAGCACGACATCGGAGGTGCCGTGGTTTCGCTCGACGATCTCATGGGCCATGCGAGTCAGGGCGCGAGAGAGGTCGTCAGCGCTGAGGACCTCGGCATGGGGGACGAACACGGCACCGAGCGGGCGTGTGTGCCTACGCTCTCGATCTCCCACTTCACACCTCCAGTCGTGCAAGCCTCACGGGACCCGCTTCACGACACTGGCGCCGACAGTAGCAGAGGCCGGCCCATCGGGGCCGGCCTCTGCAATCGCTCTGAACTTCAGCTGGCTATGCGATGAAGGTCGCGATCACCGCCAGGACGGTGCAGCTCGCGGCCACCCAGACAGCCCACAGGCGACCGAGGTGCGCCTGATACCAGTTCGAGTGCTCGAGCTTGCCGATACGGGACCGGTTGAACAGCCCGACAGCGATCACCAGCACGAGGAGGAAGTGCGCCAGGTTCGACCCCATGAAGAACTCGAACAGCGAGGCGTAGGCACCATCGATGGTCGTGAACGGGAGGATCTGGAACTGGTAGATCTGCAGGCCGATCGCAGCGAGGCAGAAGAGCACGGCGAGACCGAGCAACGGCGTGGTCGCCTTGCGATGGGCTCCGGAGCGAGCCTGGATCTCTGCCTGCCAGATGAAGACCGCCGACAAGATGATCAGCGCAGCGACACCGAGGGTGTAGATGCCGTCAGCCTGATGGATCGGGGCTGTGATCGGGTTGCCGAGTCCGTCGGTGCACGGGTTGAGCTTCGAGCAGGTGTTGCCCAGCCACATGCCGTTGACGTTCTGCGTCCGCAGGTAGAACCAGAAGAAGATCTCGAGGGCGAAGAACACTGCATCGCCGCCGATGAAGAGCCATGTCGCCATGTGCTCCTTCTTGTGACGGGACCTCGGAGACTCCTCGTGGCCGCCGCCCTCCTGGTGCTCAGGCTGGCTGATCTCGGTGGTGGACATCAGAGGACCCCCTCGTCGTTTCCGGACGTGCCGACCCCGGCTCCCACCGGTTCAGGCGTGAGCTGCGTGGCGTCTGCCGCCTCCTCGCCGTAGCCGTAGGGGTCCCTCGTGACCACAGGGTCGACGAGGAAGTTCTCCAGCGGGACGGGCGTCTCGGTCTGCCACTCGAGGGACTTGGCGTGCCAGGGGTTCGGCCCGGCCTTCTCGCCATGGCGCCACGAGTGCACGATGGCGTAGAGGAAGATCAGCCAACCGGCCATGAGCGTGTAGGCCCCGATCGTCGACATCACGTTGGCGGGCTGGAAGAGAGGGTTGTAGTTGATCACCCGTCGTGGCATTCCCTGGAAGCCCTCGAGGAACTGCCCGTAGTAGGTCACCTGGATGCCGATGGCGATGAACCAGAAGGCCCACTTCCCGACACGCTCGTCGAGCATCCGGGCCGTCACCTTCGGGAACCAGTAGCAGACCGCACCCGCCGCACCGATCATGGCTCCACCGAGCAAGGTGAAGTGGAAGTGCGCCGTCACGAACATGTTGCCGTGGAAGTAGTTGTCCGCCGGGACGTCCGACAGGTAGATGCCGGTGACGCCGCCGATGATGAAGTTCCACAGGAAGAGGTAGAGGAAGTACATCGGCAGTCGTGCCCAGATGTTTCCCCTCCAGATCGT
>CANGPS010000099.1 GCA_947456245.1 Acidimicrobiaceae bacterium | reverse complement strand
CGGACCCGATAGGTCTCGGTGACCTGGTTGAAGACGCTCGGCTGGTCACCACGAGCGGGCGGGTTGTTCAGGGCGATCTCCACGCAGCGCACGGTGTCGCGGATGTGGATGAAGGCCCGGGTCTGTCCCCCGGTCCCGTGGACCGTGAGCGGGTGGCCGATGGCGGCCTGCATCAGGAACCGGTTCAGCACGGTCCCGTAGTCGCCGTCGTAGTCGAAGCGGTTGATGAGTCGCTCGTCGAGAGCCGTCTGCGGGGTCTGCGTCCCCCAGACGATGCCCTGGTGCAGGTCGGTGATCCGAAGCCCATCGTTCTTGGCGTAGAAGGCGAAGAGCAGCTGATCGAGGGTCTTGGTCATGTGGTACACCGAGCCGGGGTTCGCCGGGTGCAGGATCTCGCGGTCGAGGTCGCCGTCAGGCGTGGGGACCTTGACGGTCAGGTAGCCCTCGGGGATCGGAGCGGTGCCGGACCAGCCGTAGCCGTAGACGCCCATGGTCCCGAGGTGGACCACCGAGATGTCGAGGCCCGTCTGGACGATGGCGCACAGCAGGTTGTGCGTCCCGTTGACGTTGTTGTCGACCGTGTAGCGCTTGGCCTGCGGGCTGCGCATGGAATAGGGGGCCGCCCGCTGCTCGGCGAAGTGGACCACGGCGTCGGGGCGTGCGTCGAGCAGGACGTCGACGAGCCGGTCGTACTCCTGGGCGAGGTCGAGGTTGATGAAGCCGATCTCCCGGCCGGTCAGCTCCTTCCACACGCTGAGCCGCTCGCCCATGGGACGGATGGGTGTGAGCGAGTCGACCTCGAGCTCGACGTCGATGCAGCGGCGGGCGAGGTTGTCGACGATGGTGACATCGTGGCCCTCGGCCGAAAGGTGCAGGGCCGTCGGCCACCCGCAGAATCCATCCCCACCCAGAACCAGAACCTTCACGATGACCTCTTCTTCGTAGATCGAGAGCGCACCGTCCCATTGCACGGTGGAGTGGATGGAACCCTACCAAAGCCGTCATCGTCGCCGGCGACAAGCGCATCGGAGCAAACGCGGCGCCCGCGTCCCGTTTGCCACATTGAACAGATACTATTCAATAGCACCGCGCACCCGGAGGTCACCATGTCCAACCGTCTTCGAGCACTCGGCGTCGCCGTGGCCAGCGCCGCCACCGCCCTCGCCTCGGTCGTGACCCTCTCCGGGCCGGCGGCCGCAGGACCTCCCCCACCGGTGAGCTGCGCTGGGAAGTCCTTCTTCATGACCCTCAACGCCAAGCTCTACTGCGCCGACAACCTCGACAACTCCTGGTCGATCACCGGCAGCGGCTCGACGATGAACGGGTCGGCCTACAACGCCTTCGACGACTCCGTCTACTCCTTCAAGTACGGCACCTACGACCTCTACAAGATCAATCCCCACGACGGCTCCCAGACCTTCGTGCGGACCCAGTCCGACCTGACGACGCTCATGGGCGGCAACCCGGTCCTCGGAGCGGACTTCAACTCGCGTGACGGGTTCCTGTACGCCAGCGACTCCATCGGTCGGAACCTCGTCAAGATCGACGTGACCTCGGGAGCCGTCACCGACATGACCTCGCTGCTCCCCGCTGACCTCCCGATGGGCCAGGACCTGGTCATCTTGAAGAACGTGCTCTGGACCGCCACGGTCAAGGGCGGCGTCGGCCGGATCTACTCGGTGGATCTTGCGACCGGCGCTCACGCCAGCTACTCCGACGACGCCGCGGCGGCCTCGGGTGCCCTCTGGCGCATCGGGATCGACGGCCTCGCGTTCCGGGTCAACAGCACCGAGGCGATCCACACGGCCCTGAACCTCTCCTCCGGCTCGCCGGTCTTCGCCATCGGCGCCACCGACACCTTGCCGACCGCCGCCCTCGACGGCGCTACCAGGTGGTCGCTCCTGCCGACCGACATCGCCGCACCGAACAACAACAAGGCACGGTCGCTCGACGTCAGCTGGACCAAGTCGACGACGGTCGCCGGCAGCGACCTGAGCGGCTACGTGGTCAACGCGTACGACAACACCGGCACGCTCGCCGGGACGTGCAGCTACGACGTCGCCCTCGACTCGGGGAACACCTGCACCATCAGCGGGCTCGTCGGCGGCCAGAGCTACGGCATCACCATCACCGCCACCAACGTGGGCGGCCAGTCCCAGACGACCGACCTCGCAGGCCCGTTCCTCGCCGTCGACGTCCCCGACGCCCCGACCATCACGGGGGTGACCGGCCAGGACGGTGCCGTCGACCTGGCCTGGACCGACGGATCGAGCAACGGCTCGCCGACCACGAGCCACAGCGTCTACGTCTACGACGGCTCCGGCACCCTGGTGAAGACCAAGACCGGCTGCAGCGGCTCCCCCTGCACCGTCGGCGGCCTCACCAACGGCAACACCTACACCTTCAAGGTCTCACAGACCAACGCCGTCGGCGAGGGCCCGACCTCGGAGGCCACCTCCCCCATCGAGGTCTTCGGTCCGCCGACGGCCCCCACGCACCTCTACGAGTCGGTGTCCACCGGGTCCAACGTGTCGGTCTCGTTCGATCCGCCCGTCGATGACGGCGGCTCCCCGATCGTCTCCTACCGCCTCGACCTCAAGAACGGCGCCACGCTCCTCGGCCACTGCGACATCACGCTGCCCTCCAGTGCCACCTGCGTCGCCGACAAGCCAGGGAACATCGCGAACTTCGTCGCCTACGGCTGCACGGTCGACCCCTCGGGGACCCCGCTGGTGACCTGCTCCTTCGGCCACCTGCACTCCGGCATCCGCTACACGGCCGGCGCCACGGCGAGCAACAAGGGCTTCACTGGTCCCGCCGCGACCACCGAGGTCGTCACCGGGGGGCTGGCCTGCGTCGCCGGGGACGTCTACGCGGTGGTGGGTGGCTCGATGCTCGACTCGGTTGGCAGCGACTACTCGACCTGGGGCCCCTACGGATCGGTGAGGCGACCCATCCAGATCAACGCCCTGTCGTACAACCCCGTCGACCACTTCCTCTACGCCATGAAGACCGGTGACGGGGTCAAGACGCACCTCGTCCGCATCGACGACGCGGGGCACCGCACCGACCTCGGGTCGGTGGCCGGGCTTCCGGAGAAGATCTTCACCGCCGGGGCCTTCTCCGCCGACGGCACCTTCTACATCGCCCATGGCAGCACCAAGCTCTACGCCGTCGACGTGCACGCCCTCACCTCCACGGTGGCCGAGACCAGCACGTCCTCCTTCGGGACCGACCTCGTGATCAACGGCCGCACGGCCTACTCGCTGCTCTACGGCTCGTTGATCAGCGTCGACCTCGACTCGGGTGCCACCTCGAGCTGGACCGTGCCGAAGGCCTTCGCCCACGACTCGAGCGGCCTCGCGCTGACGAGCGACGGCAGCATCCTGGTGATCTCGAACCGGCCCAAGAAGCTCGAGCTCATCTCGAATCCCGGACCGACCGCCAGCTACAGCTGGATCACTTCGTCCAACCCAGTCCTGCAGGGGCCGGGCCAGGGCGATGCCGCCTCCTGCTGGCCGGCCTCGATCTCCTGATCTGCGTCAGGTCCGAGGT
>CANGPS010000098.1 GCA_947456245.1 Acidimicrobiaceae bacterium | reverse complement strand
GGTTTCACCGTGGTGCGCGAGTACGTGGGTCACGCGATCGGCACGGCCATGCACGAGCAGCCCCAGGTCCCCAACTACTGGCCGGGCAGCCCCGGGCCCACGCTCAAGACCGGCATGGTCTTCGCCGTCGAGCCCATGGTCAACGCCGGCACGCCGGAGACCATGACCCTGGAGGATGGGTGGGGCGTGGTGACCGCCGACGGGAGGCGTTCGGCGCACTTCGAGCACACCATCGCGGTCACCGAGCACGGACCCGAGATCTTCACCCTTCCCTAGGGGCGCCGTCAGCTCGACCGGCGCCGTCTGCGCAGGACCGCTCTCGCCTCTGCCGATCCGGGTCGCCGGGCGACCTTCACGACGTTCCGCTGAATGATCCCACGCACCTCGAGATTCGGTTCTCCACGATGAACGCGAGCCGCAGAACGAGGTGGACCTGACCGAAGCGCGGGGTGCCACCCGCCTGGGTCGGCGCAGGCGTACCCTGCGTCGTCAACATGTTGGCAACGACAGGATGAGGCTCCTATGCTCTCACCGAACGTGCCGCCCACGCCACCGACGGGGCTGACGGCGTCGACGGGCTCGGGCCGGGTCACGGTGACTTGGACCGCACCGATCAGCAATGGTGGTTCGCCGATCACCGGCTACACGCTCTCCGACGGACCGGACCAGTGCACGACCACCGGCTCGCTGAGCTGCACCGTGACCGGCCTGACCAACGGGACGACGTACACCTTCACGGTCACGGCGACCTCTGCGTTGGGCACCTCGCCGGCGAGCTCACCGGTCTCCGTGACGCCCGGTGGCCCTCCCGGTGCACCGCAGGACCTCGCGGCCAAGGCGCAGGATGGCCAGCTCTCCCTGAGCTGGACGGCACCGACGATCACTGGCGGACTGCCGATCACGGGCTATCGCGTCGACGACGGCAAGGGGCGCAGCTGCACCACGACGGGCGACCTGGCCTGCACCGTGACCGGCCTGACCAACGGGACGGCCTACACCTTCACGGTGACCGCCACCAACCTGGCGGGCAGCTCTCCGGCCTCTAGTGCCGTCACGGGGACACTCAAGGGCGTACCAAGCACGCCGACCTCGGTCTCCGCCACCGCGGGCGACCGGCAGGTGGTGGTCACGTGGGCGGCGTCGAATGCCAACGGGTCCAACATCAGCGGCTACAAGGTCGATGACGGTCAGGGTCACAAGTGCACCACGACGGGCGCCACCTCGTGCACCGTGACCGGCCTGACCAACGGGACGACCTACAGCTTCTCCGTGGTGGCGACCAACGCCATCGGAAGCTCGGCGCCCTCCGGGTTGGCCAGCGCCACACCTGCCGTGGCTCCAGGAGCCCCGACGAACCTCGTGGCCCAGGTGAGCTCGACGCAGGCGCAGCTGAGTTGGACGGCACCGACCTCGAACGGCGGCGCGGCCATCACGCAGTACAAGGTCGACGACGGCCAGGGGCACACGTGCACGACGACGGGGGCGACCACCTGCATCGTGACCGGTCTGACGAACGGCAGCACCTACACCATCACCGTGGTCGCCCGGAACTCGGCGGGCACCTCCGCTGCGTCGAGCCCGGTGACGGCTAACCCGGTGGGACCACCGCCGGCTCCGACCGGGCTCAAGGCGAAGTCGGCCGACGGGCAGCTGACCTTCAAGTGGGTGGCGCCGGCAAGCACCGGTGGAGCTCCGATCACGGCCTACCGCGTGGATGACGGGGCGGGGCACAGCTGCACCTCGTCGGGCGAGCTGACGTGCACGATCACCGGCCGGGTCAACGGTGTCGCCTCCACCTACACGGTGACGGCGACCAACAGCTACGGCACCTCGGCGCCGTCGGCCTCGGTCGTCGGCACGGCGGCCTCCCCGCCGGCCGCTCCGACCGGGGTCACCCTGACGCCTTCCGATGGCGCGCTGGTCATCCAGTGGAGGGCGCCGGCGTCGAACGGTGGCTCTGCAATCACGCAGTACATCGCCAGCACTGCCGAGGCGTCCGGCGTCTGCATCGACTCGTCGGGCCAGCTGCGCTGCGTGCTGCAAGGTCTCACGAACGCCATGGCCTACACGGTCACGGTGGTGGCCTACAACGCGGCGGGCGCCTCACCTCCCAGTGCTCCCGTCACGGGGAAGCCGATCGGTCCGCCCACGTCCGTCCGCGGCGTGGCGGCCACCGCAGGAGACGGGTCGGTCACCGTCAGCTGGCGGGCGCCGAGCAGCGATGGCGGTCGTCCGATCATCGGCTACAAGGTGGACGACTTCGCCGGGCACCGCTGCACGACCACCGGTGAGCTCTCGTGCACCGTGACCGGGCTGACCAACGGCAGGACGTACATCTTCTACGTCGTCGCCTCCAACGACAAGGGGAGCTCGGCAGGAGTGGCGACGTCTGGCACGGTACCGAGGAAGGCGGCCCAATCGCCCCACCGCCTCCCACGGGCCGCCCGAACTCATGGGGGTGTTCACCACCACCGATAGGTGCAGCAGGCCGCTCTCCCGGGCGGACCACCACGATCACGCGTGGAGCGCAGGCCCGCAGTGTCCCGATATGGCATGTGATCTCGAAGGGCGCTCCAAGAACATCTCCGAGCGGCTCCTCTCTGTCATCGTCGCCCTCTCGACCTCGGCGACATCGCTCATCGACGGAACCGCACCCGCTGGCGCGGAGGTGCGGAGAGCGCCGACGGTCCGTGAGGTGACCGCCGGAGATCATGCGCTGTCTGCCATCTGGAGTCTCGGCTCGGGGAGCAGCGCGTCGTTCGTGGCGCGGATCAACTGCGACCACCAGACGACCTCACGGCCTCGGTCATCCCGGTTGAGGGTAGTTCCTCCCGGCTCCTATCGGATCGAGATCAGGAGGGAGAACTAGGCCCGACAGGGTGGTCTCTCTCGGCCAGCGTCGTGCCTTGACCGTGTTGTGGCGTCTGCGGTCGGGGGCCGCCCCTCGATGCCGGACGGACCCGGAGGCGGTGCTCCTCGCGCCCCGTGGTCGACGAGCTCGGACTCCGGGTGCTGCGTGATCGGTAGATTGGCTGAGGACGCACGTGAGGGGTGGTGACGATGTCGGACGAGACGGCCAGGGGTTATGGGAGCGACGATGGTCGGGCCAAGCCTCCGGGCACCTACGAGCGACCGAAGGTCAACCCTGGGATCTTCATCGCTGCTGCGTGCGTGGCGGCCGTGGTCGGTGCGGCGGCACTCGGCATCACCATGAGCGGCTCCTGACGGCCAGATCAAGCCGGACGCCGGGTCCGATCGCCGCCCGTGGGCACCCCGGAGTGCGACGGTCGGGGCCGGCTTCGGCGGGCCTCGGCCAACGGCTGCGCACACCGGGTTGGCGTCGGCGTCAGATCTGAGTAGGATGGAAGTCCGCTCGTCGCGCCCTCTGGATGCGACCATGCGGCAGGCCCCCATGTGGTGGATCGAGGTGCTTCGCAGCACCCCATCCCGTGGTGCCATGACATCAGATTTCAAGGAGAAGTGAACTGCCCAAGCCCAAGGAAGACGCGATCGTGCTCGAGGGGACCGTCGTCGAGCCTCTGCCCAATGCCATGTTCCGTGTGGAGCTGGAGAACGGGCACAAGGTCCT
>CANGPS010000097.1 GCA_947456245.1 Acidimicrobiaceae bacterium | reverse complement strand
GCGCACCCGGCCCTCCGCCGCCCGACTGCGCAGCCGGCCATGGTCGAGCGTCGATCCGACCGCGCTCGGTTCGCAGTCCGACCTGGCCTCGCTGCGCGTCGTGAACGAGACCAGGGGCGAGGCGACCACGGCTAGAAGTCGAAGTCCTCCCCCTCGGGGAGGGCGGTGGCGGGGATGCCGAGCACCCGCCCTCCCGCCGGGACGTCCTTCATCACGATGGCCCAGGGGCCGACGTGTGCGCCTCGGCCGACCGTGGCCCCGCGCACGACGAAGCAGTCGCTCCACAGCACGACATCATCACCGATCCGAGGTCGCGGCTGCTTGCCTCCAAGGCACGATCCGTTGTTGACCGTGACCCGAGAGCCGTAGGCCGAGCCGGAGGGGAACTGGACCCGTCGGGCGCCGCCGGGCAGCACGAGGCCAGGTCCGACGGGGACGTCCGGGTTCATCTCGGAGCCCAGCAGCAGCCTGACCCAGAGGAAGTCGATCAGCTTCCAGAGCGGCCGGAGCGCGCTGGCGACGGGTCCTCGGGCCACCCAGAGGTACTGGCCCAGCCGGAACGCCCTCAGGGCCACCCATCCCGGGAGAGGCTCTGGACCGTGCCCACCGCGGGCACGCTCGGCCCGGTCCTCGGCCAGGAACGCGCGCAGCTCGGAGAGCGTGGTGGGCCGCTCCGGACCGGTGAGGTCGGGTGGCTCGACGGTCATGAGGCGGGCTCCACCAGCGTGGCCGGCATCCCACGGACGATCCCGTCCTCGGGCACGTCGGCGAGCACCACCGTGCCCATGGAGACCTTGGCGCGCTCACCCACGCGGACCGGACCGACGATGGCGCTGCGCGTGCCGATGAAGGAACCGGCGCCGAGGATCGGACTCCCCTGCGCGGTGTGGATCAGCTTCGATCCGCCGAGCAGCGTGACGTCGGGGCCGATGACCACCCCTCGGTCGATGGTCACCCGCTGCAGGCGGTGCTGGGTGTGGAGGCCTGGGGCGCACAGGACGTCGGGGGCAATCCGGGTCTCGAAGCACAGCTGGAGCACCAGCAGGTCGGCCAGCGCCCACAGCGGACGGAGCATCCTCGGCACCATGCCGCGACCACGATGGCAGAACTGCCCCAGACGCACGATGGCGAGGGTGAGGACCGTCAGGGATCCCGGGGCGGCGAGCTTCATGTCGCTCCGGATCGTCCGGTCCTCGGCGAGGAACGCCCGGACCTCTCTGAGGGACCGGGGATAGAGGCCGAGGGGACCAGTCGTCTCCATGGCCCGAGCGTATCCCGACCTCCCTGAGCGGCTGGGGCGAGGGTGGGCGCGCGGGGATCGACGGGCCTCGACCACTAGGGTCGCACTGCGGGGAGACGTGCTCGTCCGCACCACCAGGAAGGATCCTTGTGACCCAAGTCTCCGAGACGCTCGCCCAGGATCGCCCTCCGCGCGAAGGATCGCTCAAGCCCGTCATCGATGCCATCCCGGCTTCGGCGTACGAGAACCCCACCTGGAAGGGCATGGCCTATGCCCTTCGCGATGCGGGGCTCTACCTCGGCCTGCTCGTGGCGCTGGTGCTCGTCAGCAACATCTGGGCCGTCCTCGGCCTCGAGGTGGTGATGGCACTGGTCGTCTCCGGCCTCTTCATCGTGGGCCACGACTCGGCCCACGGGGCGCTGTTCCACTCCAAGCGTCTCAACTCGATGGTGGGCCGCATCGCCATGCTGCCGAGCTTCCACGTCTTCGAGGGCTGGATCCTCGGTCACAACCGCGTCCACCACGCCTTCACCGTCCGACAGGGCTACGACTTCGTCTGGCACCCGACCACCCCGCAGGAGTGGCGGGAGAAGGGGCGCCTGGCGCGCCTCGTCCACCGCTTCGAGTGGTCGTGGATGGGCTCGGGCACCTACTACCTGCACCAGGTCTGGGCCAAGAAGATGATGGTGGGCAAGCCGCCGGCTCGCTGGGTGAAGGCCATCTACCGCGACCGCGGCGTGGTCTGGGCCTTCATCGGCGCCATGGTCGCCGTCTTCACGCTGATCGGCGTGCTCGAGGGCCTGTCGTTCGCCGGGATCGTGTGGCTCGACGTCCGCACCGTTCTCCTGCCGTTCCTCGGCTTCACCTATGTCATGGGCTCGTTCGTGCACGTCCACCACGTCTCCCCGGAGATCCGGTGGTGGCCCAAGGCGCAGTGGACCAAGTTCAAGGCCCAGATGGAGGGCACGACCGTGCTGCGGGCGCCCAAGGGCCTCAACTTCTTCATCCACTGGATCATGGTCCACGTGCCGCACCACGTGGACATGCGGGTACCGATGTACAACCTCGAGGAGGCCGCCGAGGCCATCGAGGAGGCCTTCCCGGGCACCGTCATCGACGACAAGCTCCGCTTCCGCGACTTCGTGCGCAACACCCGCGCCTGCAAGCTCTACGACTTCGACGCCGGGCGCTGGATGACCTACCGCGAGGGTCGGGCCGCCGGCGAGGCCATCGCCGCCTGATCGACCCGCCTCCTCAGCGCGGGCGGCGAGCGGCGAAGAAGGCGGAGAGCAGCTCGGAGGACTCTGCGGCGCGCACCCCGACGACGACCTCCGCGGCGTGGTTGAGCCGAGGGTCGTCGAGCAGGTTGTAGCGCGAGCCCGCCGCCCCGGCCTTCTCGTCCATCGCCCCGATCACCACCCGGCCGACGCGGGCGCTCACGATCGCCCCCGCGCACATCGCACAGGGCTCGAGCGTGACGACGAGCGTGACGTCGTCGAGCCGCCAGGTCCCGAGCGCCTCGGCGGCGGCGCGCAGGGCGAGGACCTCGGCGTGGGCGGTCGGATCCTGGTCGGCCTCCCGCCGGTTCCCGGCCACCGCCAGGATCTCCCCGTGGCGCAGGACCACGGCGCCCACCGGCACGTCCCCGGCCGATCCAGCGGAGCGGGCGGCGCTCAGGGCGCGGGCCATGGCCCCGTCCTCGCTCCAGGTCCCGCGGTCGTCCATGGGTGGAGTCTATGGACCGCCGAGGAGGGCCAACGGGGTCGGTCGACCGCCTGGGACGTCGCACGGGGTCGCGGATCGGCCCTCGGCCCTCGCTCGGCGCGAGGTCACCCCAGCGGGGTGACCGGTGGCGGAGGCGGTGGGATTTGAACCCACGGTGAGTTTCCCCACACACGATTTCCAATCGTGCCGATTCGGCCGCTCTCGCACGCCTCCGTGCCCGCCGCGAACAGCGGGAGCACACAGGCTACAAGAGCGAGCACCGGTGCTCCTCTCGGGGGCTCAGGCGAGGTCGGAGCGGATCTTGAGCAGGCTGACGAACATCCCGGTCAGGGCGACCTGGAAGCCCCCGACGATGGCCACCACCGACGGCACCACCACGCGCAGTTCGTGGGACGTGGTCAGGTTCCCGAAGCCCACGAGGCGCCACCCGTTGAAGGCCAGCGCCAGGCCGACGAGGCCCACGACCACGAGGATGAGGCCGGTGAGCACCCCGCGCTCGAAGGTGACGCGGCTCAGCCGCCGCAGCGCCCGGTCGGTCAACGGGCGGTAGCCCTCGGTCAGGGCGTAGGCGCGGGTGATCGTGTCGAACTGCAGGGCCTGGACTCCGACGATGAACCCGCCACCGCAGAGCACCAGGGTCCCCGACGACAGGGTGACCGAGCCGATGCTCACCTCGTGGAAGCTCAGCGCGGCGCCGAGGACCAGCGACAGGACCATCAGGAGCAGGCCGGGGATCTGGAACAGCCATCGGGG
>CANGPS010000096.1 GCA_947456245.1 Acidimicrobiaceae bacterium | reverse complement strand
GTCGAGCAGATCGTGCTGTGCGTCCCGCCCGCCGCCGACGGACGCATCGACGACGCCACGCTCGCTGCGGCGCACGTGGCGGGGATCTCCGAGGTCTACGCCATCGGCGGTGCGCAGGCCATCGCCGCCATGGCGCTGGGCACCGAGTCCATCGAGCGCGTGGACGTGATCGTCGGGCCGGGGAACTCCTTCGTGGCCGAGGCCAAGCGACAGCTCTCCGGGATCGTGGGCGTGGCCTCCGCCTTCGCCGGGCCGTCGGAGATCGTCGTGATCGCAGATGCCACGACACCAGCCGACCTCGCGGCCATCGACCTGATGGTGCAGGCTGAGCATGGGCCTGATGGCATGGCCTGGCTGATCACCTGGGTGCCCGAGGTGGTCGACGCGGTGGAGCGATCCCTCGTCGAGCAGATCGCGGTGGCGCCCCGCCGTGCCGATCTCGAGTCCACGATGGCGTCGGCGGGTGTGGCCTGCCTGGTCGACTCCGCTGAGGCGGCGATGGCGGTCTCCAACATCGTCGCGCCGGAGCACCTCGAGCTGCTCGTGCGCGACTACGGACCGTTGGTCGACATGGTCACGGCGGCCGGTGCGGTGTTCTGCGGACTCGACGCACCGGCGAGCCTGGGGGACTATGCCGCTGGGCCCAACCACATCCTGCCGACCAACCGGAGTGCTCGATTCTCGAGCGCCCTGCGCGCTGACGACTTCCGACGGCACATCCATGTGGTCGAGGTCGACCGACAGGGCTTCGAGTCGCTGGCGGACACGGTGATCACCCTTGCAGAGGCCGAGGGGCTCGACGCCCACGCCGAGTCGGTGCGGAGACGTCGATGAGCCCAGAGGTCCGCAGCGACCTGGCCACGCTCTCGGGGTACCACTCGGCGCAGGTGGAGGTCGACGTCCGGCTCAACACCAACGAGTCCCCCTTCACGCTCCCGGCGGGCTACACCGAGCGCCTGCTCGAGCGCATCTCCGAGCTGGACCTCAACCGCTACCCCGATCGAGAGGCCACGGTGCTGCGGAGCGGCATCGCCGCGCTGCACGGCGTGGAGGTGGCCGAGATCTTCGCCGCCAACGGCTCGAACGAGGTGATCCAGAGCCTCCTGCTGGCCTTCGGCGGTCCGGGTCGAACGACGCTCGTCTTCGAGCCCACGTACGCGCTCCACAGCCACATCTCGAGAATCACCGGGACGACGGTCATCGAGGCGGAGCGCGGGGACGACTTCGTGCTCCACGCCGACCACCTCGCAGGGGTGGCGCGAGAGGTCGACCCGGACATCCTGTTCCTCTGCTCGCCGAACAACCCCACTGGAGGGACCGATGGTCCGGAGCTCGTCGAGGCAGCGCTTGCGGCCACGACGGGCCTGGTGGTGGTCGACGAGGCCTATGGGCAGTTCGCTGACACCACCGCGCTCGACCTGCGTGACCTCCCCGATGCTGATCGCCTTGTCGTGAGCCGGACCTTCTCGAAGACGTGGGCGCTCGCCGGCGTCCGCCTCGGCTACCTCGTGGCGGACCCGAGCGTCGTGGCGGGGTGCTTCAACGTGGTGCTGCCGTACCATCTCTCAGCGCTCACGCAGGCGGCGGGAGAGTGCGCGCTGGCGTTCAATGACGAGATGGACGCCCACGTGGCTGAGCTGGTCCGCCAGCGCGAGGCACTGTGGAGCGAGATGTCAGGACTCGACCTCGAGCTGTGGCCCTCAAGATCGAACTTCATCCTGTTCCGGCCGACCTCCAAGGGGGGTCACGATGTCTGGCAGGATCTGGTCGAGCGCTCCGTGCTCGTCCGGGACTGCTCGTCGTGGGACCGGCTCGATGACTGCCTGCGGGTGACCGTGGGCACCGCGGAGGAGAACGCTCGGTTCCTCGAAGCCCTGAAGGAGGCGCTGTGAGCGAAGCACGACGGACCGCCAGTCGGGAGCGGGCGACCAAGGAGACCCAGGTCGCCGTGACGATCGACCTCGACGACCCATCCGTCGTGCAGGTGTCGACGGGCATCCCGTTCTTCGATCACATGGTCGAGCAGCTCGGCCGCCACGGTGGCTTCGGGCTCACCGTCGAGGCCTCGGGCGACCTCGAGGTCGACCTCCATCACACCGTCGAGGATGTGGGCATCGTCATCGGAGAGGTGCTGCGCGACGCGTTGGGCGACAAGGCCGGCATCGGTCGCTACGCCTCGCGCCTGGTGCCACTGGACGAGGCGGCCATCGAGGTGGCTCTCGACATCTCCGGGCGGCCGTTCTTCGTCTACGAGGTCCCCTTCGCGCCGGACACGCCCGGACTCGGCCAGCCCCCCTACGACCCGCAGCTGACCGAGGAGTTCTTCCGCGCGCTGGCCACCGCAGGTGGCCTCACGCTCCACATCCGCATGCGCAGCGGCCGCAACACCCACCACATCGTCGAGGCGACGTTCAAGTCGGTCGCCCGCTGTCTGCGCGACGCCATCCGGGTCGAGGGGACGCAGATCCCCTCCACCAAGGGGCAGCTGTGAGGTTTCTCGGCTGGTGATCGCGGTCATCGACTACGGCATCGGGAACCTGCGCTCCGCAGAGAAGGCCATGCAGCACGTCGGTGCCGCAGCCTCGCTGGTCTCGGATCCGAGCGAGCTTGCAGAGGCGACGGCCATCGTGCTGCCGGGCGTCGGCTCCTTCGGGCGGTGCGCCGACGCCCTGACGTCCGGAGGCTGGCGGTCGCCGATCGCTGACGCCGTGGCAGCTGGCGTCCCGTTCCTCGGGATCTGCGTGGGCTTCCAGCTGCTCTACGAGGCGTCGGAGGAGTCGCCCGGTGCAGTCGGCCTCGGACTCCTCGAGGGACAGGTGCGAAGGCTGCCGGGCCACGTGAAGCACCCGCAGATCCAGTGGAACCGCCTCGAGGTGACGGCCGACAACGATCTGCTCGACCGGAACGTCGAGTCCTGGATGTACTTCGTGCACAGCTACGCGCCCGAGGTCGGGGACGAGACGGTTGCGGTCTGCGACTACGGCGGCCCCGTCGCTGCCGCCGTGCAGGCCGAATCGCTGTTCGGCGTGCAGTTCCATCCGGAGAAGTCTGGAGAGGACGGCCTCGCCCTCCTCCGCCGATTCACCGAGTACGTCGAAGGGGCCCGATGAACATCCTCTCAGCGATCGACCTGCGCGGCGGCGGCGCCGTCCGCCTCCTCAAGGGTGCGTACGAGCACGAGACCTCCTACGGGGATCCCCGAGCGCTGGCTGAGTCCTTTGTGGAGGCTGGGACCGACTGGCTCCACATCGTCGACCTCGACGCCGCTCGTGACGGAGGTCGGGAGAATCGTGACATCGTGCTCGCGATCGCCCGCAGCTGCGGCGTCCCGGTCGAGACCGGCGGAGGCGTCCGGACCATGGCGGACGTCGAGGAGCTCGTCGAGGGGGGTATTGCCCGGGTGATCCTCGGTACGGCAGCGCTCGATGGATCGGGCCTCCTCGAGCAGGCCGCCGCCGCCTTCCCTGGTCGCATCGCGGTTGGGCTCGACTACCGACGAGCTTCGTCTGGCTCGCTCGAGGTCGCTGTGCGTGGGTGGCTCGAGGGGAGCGGGTTCTCGGTGTCCGACGCCGTGGCCCGCGTGACCGAGGTAGAGCTTTCGGCGCTCGTGGTGACCGCCATCGACCGTGACGGCACGCTCCAAGGTCCAGACATCGAAGGGCTCGAGCACGTGCTCGACCTCACCTCGACGCCAGTGGTGGCGTCGGCCGGCGTGAGCGCGCTTGGCGACGTGGTCGAGCTCTACGCGCTCCGATCCGAAGGCTC
>CANGPS010000095.1 GCA_947456245.1 Acidimicrobiaceae bacterium | reverse complement strand
GACGGAACTCGCAGGTCCCGAGGACCGCGCCTCGCTCGCTCTTCACGGTTGCGACATACCGGTCGATCGGCATGCCGCCGTCGCTGGCTGAGGCGGTCCATCGCACCTCGACGGCGCCGTCGCTCGCCTTGAGCTGCACGTCGGTCGGCACATCGGGGGCGAAGGTGAAGGCCACCGGGGCGGGTGCGAGCCCCTCGGGGCCGGCCTTGCCGGCGTCAGAGGTGGCGGTGACGCCGACGTTGTAGAGGCTTCCGAGCCGAAGTCCGTTGATGAGGCACTGGTGCTCGCCTGCACCGGGGACGCAGCTCCCGGCTACCGCTCCGCCGGCATAGGCCTTGGCCTGGTACGAGGCGATCGCGCTGCCGCCGGTCGAGTCGGGCGCCTGCCAGCGCACGAGGAGGCCGTCGGTGCCAGGGGTGGCCGTGATCGCTGAGGGCGCGCCCGGGGGTGCCGACGGGACGATCGGTCCGAACGTGGCAGGGTCGGAGGTGCCGAGTTCGTTCACGGCGATGACCGAGAAGCGGTAGGCATGTCCGTTCACGAGACGGGTGAACGCACACGTGAGGGGCGGTGCCGAGACGCGGCAGGTCGTGGTCAACGGGCTCGAGGTGACCTCGTAGCGCAGGATCGGGGCCCCGCCCTCGCTGTCGGGCGGGGACCAGACGACGGTGGCGGAGCCGTCGCCGGGCGTGGCCTGGACGGAGACCGCTGGGCCGGGTGCACCGTTCTTCCCGGTGCCGAGCTCGTTCGCACCCGCCGAGGAGATCGGTACCGCGATGAGCACGAGGCCGGCCATGAGGCCCATCGCCGCGCTCGCTGCCCTGTGGGTGCGTCCTGTCATCACGTTGATGGTAGTGGTGGGCCGATGCAGGCCGTGGGCGCCACCCCAGGCTCGAGGGGGTCGTCACCGCCTGGCCGGCCGGCTGGCGGGGCCGATCTGTTGCAGCCGCCCTGTTCATCGAGATCGCCTATGACGTGTTCCTCGAGGTCGTCTTCGTCAGCTGCCTGGTGAACATCGCCGTCGATCGGACGGCCGCCTGAGGCGACGTCGTGCACGCGCCGATGGAGGCTGACGCATGACGTTGACGCCGGCCGGCCTGCTGCTCCACGAGTCGGTGCTGAGCTCCTACGCCTTCAAGGTCTTCGCCCTGGTCGTGGCCCTCAACACCCTGATCTACCTCGGTCTGACGATGTTGAAGTTCGTGCCGTGGCCGCGGCAGATGACTCCTCGACGGGTGCGGATCATGTTGGGCATGGAGCACGTCGAGCAGGAGATGGCTGACGTCCCGATCCAGCGCAAGAGCGAGCTGACCTATGAGCAGACGCGGCAGACGGCCGCCGTCCTCTCGGCCACCGCCGCCTTCGCCCTCCTCGGGATCCTCCTGGTGGTGATCGGTCTGCTCTCCATCCTCATCGACCTGCGCACTCGAACCGTGGTCGATGTCGTGACCATGGTCTTCGGTCTGGTCGGACTGGTGTGCTCGGTGATCTTCTCGCGCAGCCGGCTGCACGACCTGACCGCAATCTGGGTCTGGGTGGTGGTGGGGATCGTCTTCATGGTCGACCAGGCCTGGCTGCTCATCATCTTCCAGAACCCACTCGGGGTCGCCGGGATGTGCGTCGTGCTGGTCCTGATCCCGGCCGTGGCGCTCTCGTGGCTCCCCGGCGTCTTTGAGGTGACGATCGGAGGGTTGGTGGCCGCGGCCAGCACCATCAAGACGAGCGCGGTCGAATCCATCCCGTCGGTGGCGATGATCATCGGCGCCTCTCTGGTCGGGCTCATCCTGATGGACCTGCGGATGAGCTCCATCGACGAGGCCACCTCGAACCGCCTCCTGCTGTTCGCCCATGGCACCACCGACCCCACGACCGGCCTGCTCTCGCGTGACGCCCTCGAGGCACTCGCCCCGGCGGTCTTCGAGTTCGCCGGCGAGCTCGGGCGTTCGGTCGAGCTCGTCGTCGTGACCGTCGACGACTTCGTCGCCCTCGACGATGACTACGGCTGGGACTATGGCGACGAGGTGATCAGGACGGTGGGGGACTGCCTCGACGACCTCGCACCTCCCGGTGCGCTCCGCTGTCGATGGAGCGGCTCTCGGGTGGCGATGCTGGCGGTCGGCGGTGGGATCGACCCTGACCAGCTTTCCGAGGAGCTGGTGCAGCAGATCCGTGCCTCGGGTGTGGCGCTCGGGAAGCGGCCCATCACGGTGACCTGTCGCGTGCGAGGCCTGACGCTCGAGCCCGGGGCCGATCTCGTGCAGGTGGCGGCGCGCATGCTGGAGTCGAGGCCGGCCGAGGTCGAGTCCAGCGGAGAGTGACCATCGCCGTTCGGGCGCCAGGGAGACCGGCTGCAGGATCCCTCTCAGCCAGGATCCAGATGCATCGTGGTCACGAGGTTGAGGCGAAGCGCGATCTCCTCGAGCTCGATCGGTGAGCTCGCGACATCCCAGACGAGATCGAAGGCTGCATCATCCTCGAGCGCGGGAGCGAACCCATTGAGATCGCAGAAGACGACGGTGCAGAGCCACGCCAGGCGCTTGTCGCCATCGACGAGCGGATGGTTGTTCGTCAGGGAGTGGAGCAGTGCGGCGGCCTTGAGGGCGAGCGTCGGATAGGCATCCTCGCCGAAGGCGCTCGATCGCGGTCGGCTCATCGCCGAATCGAGCAGCCCGAGATCTCTCACCGGTCCGATGTCGAGTCGCCGGATGATGGCGATGGCATCCTCAATGTCGAGGTACTCGATGTCCGTCACGCGCTGCCGAGCCGATCGAGCACATCACCCCATCGGTCGATCATCCGCTCGGTCGACCCGCCAACACGGGTGGCGTGGCCGGCACGCTCGTAGCGCTCGATGACCGAGCGGTGCACAACCTCCTGTCGGGAGATCCCCTCGGCGGCGGCGAGGGCGTCGAGGGCCGCCTCGAGCTGGTCATCGGTGCGCACAGTGAATGCCATGCCCTCATGATACCAGACTGGTATCACCTCGGCACGGCGCTGATGCCCCGAGCGATCCCTACGAGGCGATCGCTGCGGCGAGGTGTGCGGCCGTTCGGTCGGCCGCAGGGTCCGAGACCACCAGGCGGGAGAACTCGCCGACCGACAGCGTGACCACCACGGCCGGACCACGGCCCCGCACGACGCAGAAGTCCTTCAGCCCCTTCGAGCGCGTCGTTCCGATCATCAGCACCCGCGGGATCCCCGTCCCGGGGGCTCTGATCCCCCGAAGTGCTGACCAGGCGTCATCGACGGCGTGGACCTCGACGACCTCGGTGAGCGGCACCTCGACGTCCCGGTGCAGGCCGGCCAGCCGCTCGAGCCGCGACAGCGAGAGCCGCAGCATGCCGCCATCGATCGTGAGGTGCGCCATGGGGAAGAGGCTAACGAATGAGGCCGCCGGCGCCCGATCGTGCCCTGCGCAGCCGAGCTTCTCGGGTGGGCGGGGCGCCACGAGCCCCGGGCTGGCCTAGGGTGGAGGTGTCGCCCCGACTCTGGGGCGGCACCGTTGAGTCGCTCCTCGCCCGTCGTTCCTGACGCTGTGCCTGCTGCCACCCCAGCGGACATCCAGCTAGGAGAACCATGACGGACACCCGTCCCACCCCCACCGCCCCTGCCGACGCATCGGTCGACGAGACGGCCACCGGTCCGAGCTTCGCCGAGCTCGGCGTCCCCGCTGCCCTGACCCGGCTGCTCGCCGAGGGCGGCGTCACCTCGCCGTTCCCGATCCAGGCCGCAACGCTGCCCGACTCGCTCGCCGGACGCGACGTCCTCGGTCGAGGTCGG
>CANGPS010000094.1 GCA_947456245.1 Acidimicrobiaceae bacterium | reverse complement strand
GTCTTCCAGTTCCTGGCGCTCAAGATCGGGACCCTGGCCCAGGTCCAGCCCATGCTCACCACCGAGCTGCTGGTCCTGCTGGCCATCATCGCCTTCACCCACCACCAGCGACCCGGCCGGGCCGAGTGGCTCAGCTCGGTGGGCATCGTGGTCGGCCTGGTGCTCTTCCTGCTGGCCGCCGCCCCGTCGGGGACCGAGGACACGCTCAAGGCCGGCTGGACCGTGCCGCTGTGCGTGGGCACGGTGGCGCTGCTGCTCGTCCTGTGGTTCCTGGGCTCGAAGGTGCAGGGCTGGGCCCGGGCCGCCCTCTTCGGTGCTGCCGCGGCCAGCGCCTTCGCCTTCGAGGCGGCCATGGCCAAGACCATCGGCCAGACGCCGGCGAGCGAGCTGCTCGGCTCGATCGGGATCTGGGCCTACGCCATCACCGGCACGATCGGCTTCATGCTCTTCCAGCACGCCCTGCGCGCCGGGCACGTGGCCGCCTCTCGGGCGGCGATGATCATCGTGAACCCGCTGCTCAGCGTCGTCATCGGCGTGGTGGCCTACGGCGAGTCGCTCCGCCACGGCCCAGCGGCGATCGTGCTCGAGGTCCTCGGCCTTGTGCTCCTGATGGGTTCGGCCCGGGCGCTGGCGCTGTCGCCGATGATCGCCGAGGACGCCCTCGGCGGCGCCGGCGAGGGGCCCGACGACTGAGCCCAGACGGGCTCAGGTGAAGCGCAGGCAGCCGTCGTCGAGGTCGGCGGCGGGCAGGAGGTCCCGCTCGGTCCAGTAGTCCTGGCTGTGCTGCCACTCGGGCTTGGCCAGCCGCTTGGGCATCAGGTGCAGCGACCGCATCAGGTAGCTCGGGTTGAAGTTCTCCGGGTCGATCCAGTCGAGCACCTCGTCGCCGGCGTCCTCGGGTCGCAGCACGGGGGTGACGCGGTGGGCGCCGAGGTCGTCCATCCGGTCGAGGATCCGGCAGACCAGGGCGCAGACCATGTCGGCCCTGAGCGTCCAGCTGGCGCGGAAGTAGCCGAAGATCCAGGCCAGGTTGGGCACGCCGGTGAACATCATCCCCCGATAGGTGATGGTCTGGGCGAGGTCGAGCTCGGTGCCGTCGATGGTGAAGGCGATGTCGCCGAGCACGCTGAGGTTGAAGCCGGTGGCGGTGACGATGACGTCGGCGTCGAGGTCGACGCCGGACACCGTGCGCACCCCGGTCTCGGTGAAGGTGGCGATCTCGTCGGTCACCATCGAGGCCGCGCCGGACGAGATGCCCGTGAACAGGTCGCCGTCGGGGAGGTAGGCCAGCCGCTGGCGCCAGGGACGGTAGCGGGGGGTGAAGTGTTTGGCGACGTCGTAGCCCTCGGGCAGCTGCTGGGCCACCAGGTCGATCAGGACGTCGGTGAGGAACTCGGGCTCCTCGAAGCTGAGCTCGGTGACGGCCTGCATGTCGTGGAGGATCTTGCGTCGGACGATCTCGTGGATCCACGTCTCGTCGATCTCGAGATCGCGGAGCATGTCGGCGGTCTCGTTCGAGTTCGGGCCGGCGTAGAAGTAGGTGGGGGAGCGTTGGAGCACGGTGACGTGGGCGCAGTCGCCGGCGATGGCGGGGACGAGGGTGGCGGTGGTCGCGCCGGACCCGATGACGAGCACCTGCTTGTCCGTCAGGTCGAGGTCCTCGGGCCAGGTCTGCGGATGGACGATCTGGCCGGCGAAGCGCTCCATCCCCGGCCACTCCGGGGTGTAGCCCTCGGCGTGGCGGTAGTAGCCCTGGCACATCCACAGGAAGCCGCAGCTGACGACCACAGTCTGGCCGGTGTCGGTCCTCGTGGCCGTCACGGTCCAGCGGTCCTCGTCGCCCGACCACGACGCCGAGACGATCCGGTGGTGGTAGCGGATGCGGCCGGCGAGGTCGTTCTCCTCGATCACCTCGCCGAGGTAGGCGCGGATCTCCTCGGCGGTGGCGATGGGCGGACCGGTCCACGACTTGAACCCGTACCCGAAGGTGTAGAGGTCCGAGTCGGAGCGGACCCCTGGGTAGCGGTGCATGAGCCACGTCCCGCTGAAGCTCTCGAGCCCATCGAGGACCAGGAAGCTCTTGTCCGGCTCCTCGTGGGCGAAGTGGTAGGCGGCGTCGATCCCGGAGATGCCGGCGCCGACCACGAGCACGTCGACGTGCTCCACCTCGGCTGCGACCTCGCCCATCTCCCGATCCCCCTCGCTCTCCGCCGTGGCGGCCCAGAGGGAAACCTAGAGATCGCGGGGAATCCGGGCTAGGGCCGAACTCCCCTAATCGGAGGCTGCGACCAGGGCTCCTAGGCGATCACGCCGTCGGCCCGAAGGGCCGCGATGGCCTCGTCGCTGAGGCCGAGGTCGCCCGACAGCACCTCGGCGGTGTGCTCGCCGAGCCACGGGACGCGGCGCTCGGGGCCCTCGGCGAGGCCCTCGATCTTGATCGGGTTACCCGGGATCAGGACCGGGTCCTCGACCCCGTCGGTCCGCTCCATGGCCACGATCATGTGCCGCTCGGCGAGGTGTGGGTCGTCGACCACCTCGGCGTCGGTGAAGCACGGCCCCGAGGTGAGCCCGACAGCGGTGAACGCCTCAGCCACCTCGAGCTTGGTCCTGGTCGCCGCCCAGGCCTCGATGGCCGGCCGGATGTCGGACTCCATGCGGTCCCGCCAGCTCGCCCGCGTGGCGAAGCGCTCGTCCTCGGCCCACGCCTCGGCCCCGAAGACCGAGCAGAACGCCGGCCACTGGGCCTCTCGGATGACCTGGACGATGACGTAGCCGTCGCTGGCCTTGAAGGCGTCCATGATCCCGACCGCGCCGAGGCCCCCGTGGACGCCGAGCGAGGAGAAGTTGATGACGATGTCGGCCATGGCGACGAGGACGTCGAACATGGCCACGTCGACCCGCTGGGCCTGTCCCGTGGCGTCGCGCTGGCGCAGGGCGGCGAGCAGGCCGATGACGGCGAAGAGCGCGCTCGAGATGTCGCCCACGGCACCCATGGGGGAGACCACGGGCGGCTGGCCCTCGGGTCGTCGCATCTCGTAGATGCCGCTCATGGCCTCGACCACGGCGGCCAGGGCCGGCCAGGTGCGGTATGGCGACTCGCCGGTCCCCTCCATGGCGTGGCCGAAGCCCGAGAGCGAGACGTAGACGACGCTCGGGTGAGCGGCGACGATGTCGTCCCACCCGAGGCCCAGGCGCTCGATGGCGCCCGACCGGAAGTTCTCGGCCACCACGTCGAAGTGCGGGGCGAGGTCGAGGACCAGCTGGCGGCCGGCCTCGGACTTCAAGTCGATGGCGATCGACCGCTTCGACAGGTTGTTGCGCAGGAACGTGGCTCCGACGCTGCGACCCTCAGGATCGGTCATCGCCGGCAGCGACCCGCGACCGAGATCGCCCGATCCGGGCGACTCGACCTTGACCACCTCGGCGCCGAGGCGGCCGAGCAGCTGCGTGGCGAAGGGGAGCGCCTGCATCTGCTCGAGGGCCAGGATGCGGACGCCGTCGAGGGGCTTGGGTCCCGGTCGGCCGACGATGTCGCCGACGTCGAAGTGGCGGGTCACGCCTTGGGCAGGTCGAGCGAGTACAGGTCGATCGCGTTGTTGCGGATGACCTTGTTGACCTGCTCCTGGGTGAGTCCGGCCTGCACGACCATGTCGAGGGCGATGGCCTCGGTGTCAGGCCAGGTCGAGTCGGTGTGGGGGTAGTCCGTCTCGAAGGTGACTCGGTCGTCGCCGATCACGTCGAGCGAGGCGAGGCCGTGGAAGTCCTTGAAGAAGCAGCCCCAGACCTGACGGCGGAAGTAGGTCGAGGGCGGCTCGGGGATGGTGTCGGC
>CANGPS010000093.1 GCA_947456245.1 Acidimicrobiaceae bacterium | reverse complement strand
GGCGAGGCGGCTCGCACTGAGCCGCTCGCTCGTCAGCTTCTCGAGCTCGCACCCGGCCCGCGGGTGGCGATCGTGCCGCTGGCCGCCGCCTTCGGCTCGCCGGAGCAGACGGTGGTCGCCGCCGCCTCCTGGCTCAACCCAGCCGGGGCTGAGGTCGAGGGCATCATGGCGCTGAACCGCGCTGAGGCGGACACCGAGGCTCTCGCCGCCCGGGTGGCCGATGCTGACCTGGTCCTGATCGTCGACGGGTCGGCGATGCACCTGCGCACGGCGCTCAAGGCCACCCGTCTGCTGGCCGAGATCGAGGCCCTGGTGGCCCGTGGTGGCGTCGTGGTGGCTGAGGGCTCTTCTGCGACGGTCCTGTGCGACCCCATGGTCGACCCTCGAGGTGGCGCCCCGACGGTGGGCCTCGGACTCCTGGCTGGCATCACCGTCATCTCGCACATCGCGGGGGAGTCGGAGGAGACGGCGACCGACAAGCTCCAGCGGACCGCAGCGCTGGTCCCGCGCGAGCTGCCCGTGCTCGGGCTCACTGCGGACGCTGCGGTGCTCGTGGACGCAGACCGCCGGCTCCGAGTGATCGGAGCCGGCGTGGTCAGCGTGCTTCGTGCTGGGGTCGAGGTGGACCCAGACGGGATCCAGCTCGTCGGGTGAGGCTCAGTCGGCCTCGGTGATGGTCACCGACTCGATGACGACGTCGGTCACCGGCTTGTCGCCGCGACCGGTCTCGACCTTCTCAATCGCGTCCACGACGTCGAGGCCCTTCACGACCTTGCCGAAGAGCGAGTAAGAGGGCGGAAGGCCCACGCCGCTCGGGCCCGAGATGATGAAGAACTGGCTGCCGTTGGTGTCTGGCCCAGCGTTGGCCATGGCCAGCGACCCGATCTCGTAGCGCCCGGCGGCCGGGAGCTCGTCGGCGTAGCGGTAGCCGGGGCCGCCGGTGCCGGTGCCGAGGGGGCAGCCGCCCTGCAGGACGAAGCCCTGGATGACCCGGTGGAAGGTCAGGCCGTCGTAGAAGTGGTAGCGGGCCAGGAAGACGAAGCTGTTGACCGTCTTCGGGGCGGCGATGGGGTCGAGGGCGATGACGATCTCGCCCATCGAGGTGACCATCGTGGCGGTGTAGCGCTTGGTCGTGTCGATGCACATCGGCGGCTCGCCGGCGAACTGGGTGGTGCGCGGCGAGGAGCCGTCAGGGTTGGGGCACTCGGTGGACATGGCTGTCTCCTTGGGTTGGCGTCCCGGCGGGTTGCCGGTCAGCTGCTGGCGATGGTCACCGACAAGATGCGGTGGGTGACTGCGGGCGGCACGCCCTCGGGGGTGCCCTGCTTGTTGATGGTCTGGACGACGTCCATGCCTGAGGTCACGGTCCCGAAGAGCGAGTAGTTCGGCGGCAGGCTCTCGCCCTGGGCACCGGTGACGATGAAGAACTGGCTCCCGTTGGTGTTCGCACCGGAGTTGGCCATGGCCACCGAGCCGATCGGGTACTGCGGGGTGGCCGTGGCCGGCAGCTCGTCGGCGAAGGAGTAGCCCGGACCGCCGGTCCCGGTGCCCTGGGGGTCACCGGTCTGGTCCATGAAGTCCGGGATGACCCGGTGGAAGATCACGCAGTGGTAGTAGCTCTGGTTGGCCAGGAACACGAAGTTGTTGACCGTGTTGGGGGCCTTCTTGGCGTCGAGCGTGATGGTGAAGGGACCGAGGTCGGTCAGCACGGTGGCGGTGTAGGTCTTGGCGGTGTCGATGGACATCGCCGGGGCCGTCGACCAGGACTTGGTGTTGACCCTGGTGGCGGGCGATGCCGGGCACCCGGCGGCCACGGCTGCAGCGTCGGCCTTCTTCTGCGCCGCCTGGTTTGCGGCGCTGCTCGCCGCCGTGGTCGAGGTGGTCGACCCGTTGGCGGCGGTGGTGGTGGTCGAGCTCTTGTCGCCGCCTCCGCTCAGCAGGGCGACGGTGCCGACGACGACGATGGCCACGACGACCACGATCCCCACCCGCTTGAGCGTCTTGTCCCGCTTCGTCTTCTTCATCTCGGCCTCGCGCTTCTGCGCACGGCCTGCCCTCTGACGTTCACGCTTCTCAGTAGCCACGGTCAGAGATGCTAGCGGTCAGGGGACCGGCCGACCCCCCGCTCGATCCCCGGTATCCTCGTCTCCCGTGGCGCTCATCGTCCAGAAGTTCGGAGGCACGTCGGTCGGGGACGCGGACAGGATCCGCGCTGTGGCCGACCACATCGCCCGCACGCGCCGTCAGGGCGACAGCGTGGTCGCCGTGGTCTCGGCCATGGGCAAGTCCACCGACGATCTCCTGCGCCTCGCCGGGGCCGTGTGCTCGACCACGCCACCGCCTCGCGAGATGGACATGCTGCTGACCTCAGGCGAGCGGATCTCGATGAGCCTGCTGTGCATGGCGCTCGCCGACCTCGGCGTCCCGGCCGCCTCGTTCACCGGCAGCCAGGCGGGGATCATCACCGACACCGAGCACACCCGGGCCAAGATCCTCGAGATCCGCCCCGACCGCCTGTCCGCCGCAATCGCCGATGGCGTCGTCCCTGTGGTGGCCGGGTTCCAGGGGATGTCGACCGACAAGGACATCACAACGCTCGGCCGCGGCGGCTCGGACGTCACGGCGGTGGCCCTCGGGGCCGCCCTCGGCGCCGACGTCTGCGAGATCTACACCGACGTCACCGGCGTCTTCAGCGCCGACCCCCGCGTCGTGCCCACCGCCAAGCGGCTCGAGCGCATCAGCTTCGACGAGATGAACGAGATGGCGGCCACCGGTGGCCGGGTCCTCATGCTCCGCTCGGTCGAGTTCGCCCGCAACCACCACGTCCCGCTCCATGTCCGCTCCAGCTTCACCTGGGAGCCCGGCACATGGGTCGTAGAGGAGGATGAGTCCATGGAACAGGCCATCGTGAGCGCAGTGACGCACGACACGTCGGAGGCCAAGGTCACGGTGGCCGGCGTGCCGGACAAGCCGGGGATCGCCGCCCACCTCTTCCGGGCTCTGGCCGACGAGTCGATCAACGTCGACATGATCGTGCAGAACACCTCGGCCAACGGCACCACCGACATCTCCTTCACGGTGCCGCGGGTCGACCTCGAGGCGTCGGTGGCCATCGCCGAGGGCCTCCGCGACGAGCTGGGCTTCGCTGAGGTGTCCTCGGACAGCTCGATCGCCCGACTCTCGGTCATCGGCGCCGGGATGAAGTCGCACCCCGGGGTCACGGCCACGATGTTCGAGACGCTGGCCGGCCTCGGAGTCAACATCGAGATGATCTCGACCTCCTCGATCCGCATCAGCTGCGTGGTCGACGAGGCCGTGGTGGAGGACGCCATGCGGGCCGTCCACGCCGCCTACGGCCTGGGCTGACCCCTCGGGAACGAGGCCCAGCACGCCTCGCCTACGATTTGGGCCATGAGAATCGCTGTCGTCGGTGCAACCGGCCAGGCCGGAACGGTCATGCGCCAGATCCTCGAGCAGCGGGACTTCCCGCTCGACGAGGTCCGCTTCTTCGCCTCCGCGAGGTCAGCCGGGACGGTGCTCGACTACCGCGGCACGTCGATCACGGTCGAGGACGCCGACGGTGCGGACTTCTCCGGCATCGACATCGCCCTGAGCGCGGCCGGCGCCACCTCGTCGAAGGTCATCTCGCCGGCCATCGCGGCAGCGGGCGGCATCGTCGTGGACAACTCGAGCGCCTGGCGCATGGACGACCTGGTCCCGCTCGTGGTGCCCGAGGTGAACGCGGCCGACCTCGACGACATCCCCAAGGGCATCGTCGCCAACCCCAACTGCACGACGATGGTGGCCATGCCGGTGCTCAAGCCGCTCCACGACGAGGCGGGCCTGCGCTCCCTGGTCGTCACCACCTTCCAGGCCGT
>CANGPS010000092.1 GCA_947456245.1 Acidimicrobiaceae bacterium | reverse complement strand
GTTCGACCGGGGCGGCTTCGCCTACCACGGCCGCGTCGCTGCGCTGGCTGATGCCATGCGCGCAGAGGGAATGGAGTTCTGATGGTTGACTTCGAGCAGTTCGAGGAGCGGACGATCAACGTCAACCGCGTGGCCAAGGTCGTCAAGGGTGGACGTCGGTTCTCCTTCGCCGCCCTGATGGTCATCGGCGACGGTAACGGTCGTGTCGGCCTCGGGTACGGCAAGGCCAAGGAGGCCGGCCTGGCAGTGCAGAAGGGCATCGAGGAGGCTCGCAAGAACCTCTTCGAGGTCCCCCTCGCCGGCTCCACCATCACCCACGAGATCCTCGGCCAGGCCGGAGCCGGCAAGGTGCTGCTCAAGCCCGCAGCGCCCGGTACCGGTGTGATCGCCGGTGGTGCCGCCCGAGCCATCCTCGAGATGGCCGGTGTCCGCGACATCCTGGCGAAGTCGCTCGGATCGACCAATGGCATCAACGTGGCCCACGCCACCATCGCCGGCCTCAAGGGCCTCAAGCGTCCCGAGGACATCGCCCGACTCCGGGGCAAGACCCCCGAGGAGGTCACCCCGGCTGGCGTGCTCCGCTCCTACCGCGAGCGCAAGCGTGCCACCGAGCTCTACAACGAGGCAGGTTGAAGATGGCTGAGTCCATGATCAAGGTCACCCAGGTCCGTTCGGCCATCGGGACCAAGCCCAAGCACCGCGGCACGCTGCGGGCGCTGGGGCTGCGCGGCATCGGACAGGCCAACACCCTGCCCGACCGCCCCGAGATCCGCGGCATGATCGCACGTGTTCCGCACCTCATCGAGGTCGAGGAGGTCTCCAAGTGAAGATCCATGATCTGAGCCCCGCAGCGGGCTCGAAGAAGAAGCGCCAGCGCGTCGGTCGAGGCATCGGCGGCAAGGGCGGCAAGACGGCAGGACGTGGGACCAAGGGCCAGAAGGCCCGTGGCACCATCCCGGCCGGGTTCGAGGGTGGTCAGCTGCCCCTGATGCAGCGCCTCCCGAAGCTCAAGGGCTTCACCAACCCGTTCCGCGTCGAGTACACGCCTGTGAACCTCGACGCGCTCGACGCCCTCGGCCTCGACGCCGTGGACCCCGAGATCCTCGTGGCCCGCGGCCTCGTCGGCAAGAACGAGCTGGTCAAGATCCTGGGCCGTGGCTCGGTCGGCAAGGCCATCACGGTCAAGGCTCACGCCTTCAGCACGTCGGCCGAGTCGGCCATCGCCGCTGCCGGAGGGTCGACCGAGAAGGTCGCCCTGCCGTTCGCCGTGCGTCCGCCCGCGCAGGGCAACCAGCACACGAACAGGTAGGTTCTCACCGTGCTGACGCGCCTGGCCAACATCTTCAGGGTTCCTGACCTCCGCAACAAGGTCGTCTTCACCCTGGCGATCATCGGCCTCTATCAGTTCGGCGCGAACATCCCGGTCCCCGGGGTCTCCTACGAGCAGGTGCAGCTCCTCCAGGAGCGGGCAGGCAAGTCAGGCGTCCTTGGGTTCCTGAACCTCTTCTCCGGCGGAGCGCTCACCAGGCTGGCCATCTTCGGCCTCGGTGTGATGCCGTACATCACCAGCTCGATCATCATCCAGCTGCTGACCACGGTGATCCCGAAGCTCGAGGAGTGGCGTGAGCAGGGTGCGGTCGGTCAGAAGAAGATCACCCAGACCACCCGGTACCTGACCGTGGCGCTGGCGCTGATGCAGGCCACCGGCCTCGTCTACGCCTTCCACGGCCACGATCAGGCGCTGATCGGCTCGACCATCGACCTGATCCCGAAGTTCACGATCCCGCTCGGCGCCTTCATGGTGCTCTGCCTCACCGCCGGGACCGCATTCGTGATGTGGCTCGCCGAGCTCGTCACCCAGCGCGGCATCGGCCAGGGCATGTCGATCCTCATCTTCGCAAACGTCGTCTCGGCCATCCCGTCGGGCGGCAAGGCCATCTTCCAGGAGGGCGGCTGGGTCAAGTTCAGCGTCATGCTGGCCGTCTCGCTCGCCCTGCTGGTGTTCATCGTCTACATGGACCAGGGTCAGCGCCGGATCCCGGTGACCTTCGCCAAGCGCGTCGTCGGCCGAAAGATGTACGGAGGCTCGTCGACCTACATCCCGCTCAAGGTGAACCAGTCGGGAGTCATCCCGATCATCTTCGCCTCGTCGGTGCTCTACATTCCCGTCCTGCTGAGCAACGTCATCCCGTGGGCCTGGTTCCAGAACTTCGTGACCAAGTCGCTGACCCCGACGAGCTTCGTGTACATCGGCATGTACTTCCTGTTGATCGTGGCCTTCACGTTCTTCTACGTCTACATCGCCTTCGACCCGCACCAGCAGGCCGACATCATCCGCAAGCAGGGCGGCTTCGTCCCGGGCATCCGACCAGGGCCCCCGACGGAGCGGTACTTCGCCCATCTGCTGAGCCGCATCACCGTGGTCGGTGCGCTGTTCCTCGGTGCGGTCGCCGTGCTGCCGAGCATCCTGATGGCGCTGTGGCACCTGAACAACTTCCCCTTCTACGGGACCACGCTGCTCATCAGCGTCGGTGTCGCCCTCGAGACGATGCGCCAGATCGACAGCCAGCTGATGATGCGCAACTACGAGGGCTTCCTCAAGTAGACCCATGGCTGCCGGGGTCAGGCTCGTTGTCCTCGGGAAGCAGGGGGCGGGGAAGGGGACGCAGTGCGTGCGTCTCTCCCACCGCTACGCGGTCCCGCACATCTCCACAGGCGACATGCTCCGTGCCGCCGTGCGTGCCCAGACCCCCCTCGGCATCGAAGCTGCCTCGTTGATGACGACCGGCGAGCTGCTCCCTGACGAGCTGATCATCCGCATGGTCTCCGAGCGGCTCTCCGAGCGCGACGCGCGCAGCCGGGGCTTCGTCCTCGACGGCTTCCCCCGCACGGTGGTCCAGGCGGAGATGCTCGAGGAGATTCTGAACGAGAGCCACAAGCTCCATTGCGTGGTGAATCTCGAGGTCCCGACGGACGAGGTGCTCCAGCGCCTGGTGTCTCGTCGCACCTGCGTCGACTGTGGGGGCATCTACTCGACGGCCAGCCCCCCGATCCAGGGCTGGACGTGCGACACGTGCGGGGGAGAGGTCATCCAGCGCCCCGACGACACCGCCGAGGCGATCATGACGAGGCTGCAGGCCTATGAGCGAGAGACGTTGCCGCTGATCGACTTCTACTCGAGCCGTGGTCTCCTCGAGACGATCGATGGCTCGAAGGCCCCGGACGACGTGCTGCGGTCGACGGTCGATGCGGTCGAGCGCCGCAAGAGGGAGATGGAATGAGGCGCAACGCGGGAGAGCTCGCCAAGATGCGACGAGCAGGTCAGGTCGTCGCCGAGATGCACGAGAAGACGCGTGCGGCGATCCGGCCCGGTATCACCACCATGGACCTCAACAAGGTGGCTGCTGAGGTCATCGAGCGGCGTGGGGCGACGAGCAACTTCCTCGGCTACCACGGGTTCCCCGCCGTCATCTGCACCAGCCCCAACGACATGATCGTCCACGGCATCCCGTCGGACGAGGTGGTCCTCCACGAGGGCGACATCATCAGCGTCGACTGCGGGGCCATCATCGAGGGCTACCACGGCGATGCGGCGTACACGGCGGGCGTCGGCCAGATCGACGCCGAGTCCCAGCGACTCCTCGACGTGACCGAGCGGAGTCTCTTCGCCGGGATCGAGCAGCTCAGGAAGGGCAACCGGCTCCATGAGGTCGGTCGGGCGGTCCAGGACGTGGCGGAGGCGGCGGGTTTCACCGTGGTGCGCGAGTACGTGGGTCACGCGATCGGCACGGCCATGCACGAGCAGCCCCAGGTCCCCAACTACTGGCCGGGCAGCCCCGGGCCCACGCTCAAGACCGGCATGGTCTTCGCCGTCGAGCCCATGGTCAACGCCGG
>CANGPS010000091.1 GCA_947456245.1 Acidimicrobiaceae bacterium | reverse complement strand
GCCTCCGAGCGGAGGCGGTCGGTCTCGAGAGCCTCGAGGTCGCGAAGGCGCTCGAGCTGGCGAAGATCGTCCTCGCGCATCAGCGACAGCAGGAGGGTGAGGGCCACGATGACCACCAGCACCCCGAAGCTGTAGATCCAGTCCGGCATGCGCGGGATGAAGAGGATGAAGCTGAAGCCGACGGCGATGGCCAGGCCGGCCATCCAGAGGGTGCCGCGCAGGCCGAGGAAGATGGTGGCGGCCAGCGCCGCCATGGCCAGGCCGGCCATGAGCGAGGCGCCGGCGTCTCGAGCGACGCTGAAGGCGGCCAGGAACCCGATGATCGTCAAGATCATCACCCAGGCGCCGATCAGGAAGTGCGGGCGCTTGGCCAGCCAGTAGGAGACCCAGAAGCCGATGGCCGTGGCCAGCACCAGCGACGAGAGCGGGTAGCCGAGGGTCGTCGGTGACCTCGGCGCCACGGCGGAGGTGATGAACGACATCACGGCCGAGACCGTCAGCAGGATGGCCAGGGCCAGGGCGATCGTGATCAGGGTCCTCGCCCGGGGGCGCTCGTACGCGCCGGTCACGGATCGGGCAGGACGGATCAGGCGGGCCAGCAGGCCATGGCCGACCACCGCATCGGAAGGCCTCGTTGTCTGCTCCACGGCGGCACCCCCTCGATCCCGGGTGATCCTATCCGCGGTTCAGGATTCCGGTCCCGTGCCGAGGAGCCGGCCCTCAGCAGAGCGCCGGTCCTACGATGGGCCCATGAAAACCTGGTTCAGGAACACCGCCCGATCCGTCTTCTACGCCGAGCGCCTGCTCTGGCCGGCGGTGGTCGTGGGCCTGATCGTGGCCGGCGTGGCCATCCTCATCGGGGAGCACCGCGAGTCCGTCGGGAACGTCACCGACCTCGCCGCGGTCTCGATGTTCCTCTTCGGCGTCCTGCTCGCCTTCACCACCGCCCGGATGCGCGAGCGGATCGTCAAGATCCACGACCTGCTGCGCACCTGCGACGCCGAGCTCGAGTCCTGCTACGAGCTGTCGGCGAACTTCGGCGAGGACGTCCAGCGCGAGGTCCAGGGCCTCATCGACGCGCAGCTCGTCGACCAGGTCGACTACCGCCTGATCGAGTTCTGGCGCTCAGCCGACTCGCACAAGGCGCTCACCACCACCATCTACGACCTCGAGCCCAAGGGGACCCGCCAGACCTTCAGCTACCGGGCGCTGAGCGACCTGTGCTGGGACATGACCCGGAACCGGGCCCTGATCGAGGCAGTGGCCGGCCAGGAGCTCTCGACCATGGAGTGGGCAAGCACCCTGCTGCTGCTCCTGCTCATCCTCTGCCTCATGACCATCCTGCCCGGCGGGACGCTGGCCGGATCGCTGCTCGTCGGCTTCCTCGCCATGGTCCTCGTCAGCCTGGTGGGCCTCGTGCGCCAGCTCGAGCGCCTGCGCTGGCACGAGCGGACCACGATCTGGGAGCCGCAGGCCCGCCTGTTCCGATCCCTCGGCCTGCTGCCCTACATCCCGAGGTCGGTCATCGACGCCCGCCGCTACCGCCCCACGGGCGTCGTGCGCATCGTCGACTACCACGCCGAGTACCCGGACCGGAGCCGCAAGACCGTCTCCGAGGTCGACCTCGGCTGATCGCCCCCGGCACGCGACGGCCCCCCGGCCCGAGGGGACCGGGGGACCGCCACACGCCGGAGAGGCGAGCTAGAGGGCGTCGGTGCCGCGCTCGCCGGTCCGCACGCGGACCGCCGTCTCGACATCGATGACCCAGACCTTGCCGTCACCGATCTTCCCGGTGGACGCCGACTCCACGATGGCGTCGACCACCGCAGGGGCGTCGGCGTCATCGATGAGGACCTCGAGCTTGAGCTTCGGCACGAAGTCGACCTCGTACTCCGCTCCCCGGTAGACCTCGGTGTGCCCGCGCTGGCGGCCGAACCCCTGGGCCTCCGTCACGGTCATGCCCGAGACCCCCAGGGTCTTGAGGCGGTCCTTCACGTCATCGAGACGGAAGGGCTTCAGGATTGCGACGATGAGCTTCATGCGCTCACTCCTCTCTTCGATGGTGCAGGGACGCTCTGGATGGTGTCGATGAGGGCCACGGTCATCCTCACCGCTCCGCCGTCAGCGAGCTGACCCGCTCGGCGAAGGTCTCCCTCGGGTAGGCCTCCTCGTCGTGGATGGCCAGGTCGCCCACCTCGAGCACCTCGTCCTTCTCCCGCAGGCCGCGGCAGACGAACTTCGTGATGTAGAGCAGGATCGTGCTCATCACGGCGGTGAAGATGATGACCCATGCCGCCGTGAGGAACTGCTCCCAGAGCTGGTGGAACGAGTGGGTGTAGAACCAGCCGCCGACGCTGAACGAGCCCTCGCCGCCGTAGTCCTTGCCCGTCACTCCGTAGACCGTCTGGGACGGGTCTGCGACCAGTCCGATCATGAGGCCTCCGACCAGGCCTGCGAAGCCGTGGGTGTAGACCACGCCCAGGGTGTCGTCGACCTTCGAGAATGGCTTGACCTTGGGCAGGTAGTTCCAGGCGACCCAGACCACGGCCGAAGCGACCACGCCGACGGCGATGGCGCCGACGCCGCTGACGAAGCCGGCCGATGGGGTGATCCCGACCAGGCCACAGATCATGCCGTTGATGGCACCGAGGAACGTGGGCTTCTTGGCCTTGGAGAACAGCATGTCGAAGAGCAGCCAGGTCAGCAGGGCCACGGCGGTGGCGATGTTGGTGTTGAGCACCGCCGCTGAGGTGTCGGCACCTGCGTAGTAGGGAGCTCCACCGTTGAAGCCGTTCCAGCCGAGCCACAGGATGCCGGCGCCGACCGCCACCATCATGAGGTTGTTCGGGAGGGCGTGCGTGCGGTCACGCAGCAGTCGAGGTCCGACGATCGCCGCCGCCACGAAGCCGGTGACTCCGGCCGAGAGGTGGATGACGTACCCGCCGGCGAAGTCGACTGCACCCTTCTGGGCGAAGAACCCGCCGCCCCAGATGAGCGCAGCGTTGACGGCGTAGACGAAGGTGATCCACAGCGGCACGAACACGAGCCAGGCCTTGAACTTGAACCGGCCGAGGACCGAACCGAGGAACAGCAGCGGGGTGATCGCCGCGAACATCAGCTGGAAGTAGGCCAGGGACGAGGTCGGGAAGTGGAACGGCACGAGGGTGTTGGTCCCCGAGACCGCCTGCGACTGCTCCGACACCGCGCTCAGGATGGGCTTCGGGTGGCCGATGAGCCCGGACCAGAACGATCCGTCCGCCCCGAGGTGCGCCTGGGGGCCGAACGCCATCGAGTAGGCCCAGAGCACCCAGACCACCACGGTGATCGAGAACCCGGCGAACACCATGAGCATGGTGTTGACCACCCACTTGCGCTGGACCAGCCCTCCGTAGAGCACCGCGATGCCCGGCAGGCTCATCAAGCCCACCAGGGTCGCCGCAACGAGCTGCCAGGTGTTGTCACCCGGGTTCAGCCAGCTGGGGTATGGGATATTCGTGACTGCTTCGATCACGAGTACTTCTCCTCTCCTATTCAGAGCGGGGACGAGCGAGCCCGCCCACCGCTGTGCGTGGGACCAGTATGGGAAGCGGGGATTTCGCCACTGTTCCGCCGTTGTTACAAGCGCGTGAACTGGCCCATCCCGGTAGCATCGGGGACATGGCCACCCTCAAGCAGCGCGATCTGTCCAACATCTGGCTCTTCTCGGAGTGCACGGCGAAGGAGAAGAAGACCATCGCCCGAGCCCTCGACGAGGTCATCGTCGAGCCGAACCGCGTGCTCGTCGAGCAGGGGACGCTCGGCACCGAGTTCTACCTGATCGTCTCGGGGACCGCCTCGGTGCGCCGCAACAACCGCAAGGTCGCCACCCTCACGGCCGGCCAGCACTTCGGCGAGCTCGCCCTGCTCGACCGCCACCCCCGCAACGCCTCGGTGATCTCGGAGACCGAGATGGACCTGCTCGTCCTCGGCCAGCGCGAGTTCAACGGCCTGCTCGAGACCATGCCCTCGCTGGCCCGCAAGCTGATGTCGGCCATGGCCACGCGCCTGCGGGACCAGGACAGCAAGTCGCT
>CANGPS010000090.1 GCA_947456245.1 Acidimicrobiaceae bacterium | reverse complement strand
GTGCGCCGACCGGTGCCGATGGAGGCGCTGGCCGCCACGGCGCACGAAGAGACCGAGCGCTCGGGTGCACTCGTCGTGGGGCCGGGGCTGGGGGCGACGCCGTCCGCCCACGAGGCGGTGCGCCACCTCGTGTCCGAGCGCCGGTGCCCCGTGGTGCTCGACGCCGACGGCCTCGGTGCCGTCCAGGGCGTGGAGGGTCTCGCCGAGCTGGTGGCGAGGGGATCGGCTCCTGTCGTGATCACTCCGCACGACGGCGAGCTGCGACGACTCCTCGGGACTCCGGTCCCCACGGATCGGGTCGCCTGCGCAGTGGGCCTGGCGGCAGCGACCGGGGCCACCGTGCTGCTCAAGGGGCCGACCACCGTCGTGGCCTCGCCCGAGGGTGGACCTGCCTCGGTGCTGTTCGTCACGTCCGGCACGCAGGCGCTGGCCACCGCAGGCACCGGTGACGTCCTCTCCGGAGTCATCGCCGCCCTGCTGGCCGCCGGCCTCCCTCCGCTGCAGGCGGCCGGCCTCGCCGCCCACCTCCATGGACGGGCTGGGGCAGCCGCCGACGGGGTCCTGATCGCGTCAGAGCTGCCGGCGCTCGTCGGGATGCTGATCGGGGAGGTGCGTCGTGGCGGTTGAGGGGCTCTCGCGTCCGGCCTGGGCCGAGGTCGACCGGGACGCGCTGCGTGCCAATGCCGCCGCCGTGGCGGCACGCATCGCCCCATCGGCGCTGTGCGCCGTGGTGAAGGCCGACGGCTACGGGCACGGCGCGGTGACCGCCGCGCTGGCCTTCCTCGACGGAGGGGCGCAGGGACTGGCGGTGGCCATCGTCGACGAGGGCCTCGAGCTTCGGAACGCCAACATCACCGCGCCGATCCTGCTGCTCTCGGAGCCCCCGGTTGACATCATGCCGGCCGCCGTCGCCGCACACCTCACGCTGACCTTGACCACACTCGATGGTGTCGACGCGGCGATCGACGCGGCCAAGATCATGGGCGGGTCGGTGCCGGTGCACGTCAAGGTGGACACCGGGATGCACCGCATGGGCATCCACCCGTCGGGCCTTGCCGAGCTCCTGGCGCGGATCGCCACGTGCGACCAGCTCGTGGTGGAGGGGATCTGGACCCACCTCGCCTCGGCGGATGAGGACGACCCGGAGTCCCTGGCCTTCACCGCCACGCAGGTCGAGCGGTTCGAGGCGGCGGTGGCTGAGATCGAGGCGATGGGCCTCGACATCCCGGTCAAGCACGTGGCGAACTCGGCGGGGACGCTGGCCGCCCCGTCCGCCAGGTTCTCGATGGTGCGCTGCGGCCTCGTCCTCTACGGCGAGCTGCCCAGCGAGGCGGTGCGGTTCCGGGCCGAGGTCGAGGCGCCGCTCGAGCTGCGCCCGTCGCTCACGATCAAGGCGGCCGTCTCGGCGGTGCGGCGGGTGGAGGCAGGGGGGCGGCCCTCCTATGGCCGGCGCCGTGCGCTGTCTGGCGACGCCACCGTGGTCACGGTCCCGATCGGCTACGCCGACGGGTTCCCCCGCGCTCTGTTCGCGGCCGGCCAGGAGGTGCTGATCGGCGGCCGTCGCCACCCGCTCGCCGGCATGGTGACCATGGACCAGATCGTGGTCGACGTCGGTGATGAGGAGGTGGCCGTCGGCGACGAGGTGGTCCTCCTCGGTCGCCAGGGCGAGGAGGAGATCTCGGCGGCGGAGTGGGCCGAGCACCTCGGCACCATCGTCTACGAGGTCCTCTGCGGGATCGGGCCGCGCGTGCCGAGGCGAGAGGTCGGCTCGGCCTCGCCGCTGCCCAAGCCGCCGAAGCGCAAGCTCGGACGGTGGGGCTGATGCAGCGACGTCGTGCGGCAGCGATCGGCTCGGGGATCCTGGCGGCCGGCGCGCTGGCCTGGGCGGGCTGGGCGGTCGAGCGGTCAGCCGCCGCTCGACTGCGGGCCGACGAGGCCGACCTGATCGATGCCGGCCTTGGGCTGCCGGCCGATGCCGAGCACCACTTCGTCGCCACCTCCGACGGGGGGCGGATCCACGTCGTGGCGCACGGCAGCGGCCCTCCCGTCGTGCTCGTCCATGGGGTCACCCTGTCGGGCGCCATCTGGGCGCCGATGCTGCGGCTGCTGGGGTCGACGAACCGGGTCCTGGCCGTCGACCTGCGGGGTCATGGCGCCTCGACGGCGGGGGCCGACGGGATGGGATTCGACCGTCAGGCGGACGACCTCCTCGAGGTGCTCGAGGCGCTCGACGTCGAGGGTGCGGTCTTGGTCGGCCACTCGATGGGCGGGATGATCAGCCAGGTCCTGCTCGGCCGTCGGGAGGGCGTCCAACCCGTGGCGTCCTTCGTCGCCCTGTCGACCACCACCGGACCGCTCTCGACGAGCAGGGCTGGGCGACGCATGTCGGCCTCGGTGACGGCGATCGCCAGGCGCACGCTCCATCGCAGGATCCACCATGGCTCGAGCATCTTCCCCGGCGAGGATGCGGCGACCTGGTTGACGCGCCTGAGCTTCGGCGCTGACCCCGGCGCCCCTGCCGTCGAGCTGGCGAGGTCGCAGACCCAGTCGCTGTCGCCGACGATCCTGGCCGAGCTGCTCGAACCGCTGCTGGCCTTCGACGGGTCTGAGGACTGTCACCGGATCACGGTGCCCACGACGGTCGTGGTCGGGTCACGCGACCTTCTCACCCCGCCCCGCCTGGCAGCCAAGCTCTCAGCCGCCATCGAGGGGTCCGAGCTGGTCCGGATCTCGAAGGCCGGGCACATGATCATGCTCGAGGACCCCGGCGCGCTGGCCGACCTCATCGAGGCCGCCGGCCACGCGGCACTATGAGCACGGCTGGAACGCTCGGGGAGGTGGCCGACCTCGTCGCCACCTGCACGGCCTGCTCGCTGGCGGAGACGCGGACCCAGGCGGTACCGGGCTCGGGCCCCGCCGAGGCGCGCCTCGTGCTCGTGGGTGAGGCACCCGGCGCGGCCGAGGATCACGGTGGCCAGCCCTTCGTCGGCCGCAGCGGCAGTCTCCTGCTCGAGCTGCTCGGGCGTGAGGTCGGCCTCGACCGGTCGGAGGTCTTCATCACCAACACCGTCAAGTGCCGGCCACCGGGGAACCGGGATCCGAGGGCGCAGGAGATCGCGGCATGTCGCGGTCACCTGGTCGCACAGCTCGCCGCCCTGGCACCGACGTGCGAGCTGGTGGTGACGGTGGGCAACGTGGCCACCCGGGCGGTGCTCGGGACCACCGAGGGCATCATGGCGCTGCGCGGGGTGCCGCGGCGGGTCGAGGGCTGGCCGATGCCCGTCCTGGCCACCATCCACCCGGCAGCAGCGCTGCGCGGCGGGTCGGCGGCGCGGGCGCTGCTGGCCGAGGACCTGGCGACGGCCGGCCGGCTGCTCGGAGGCCACGCCGCATGACGATCCAGGCAAGGACCACCTCGGTCGACGACACCCGAGCGCTCGGGAAGGCCCTGGCCGACGTGCTCGTGCCCGGGACGGTGGTCGTGCTCGCCGGAGGCCTCGGCGCCGGAAAGACGGCGCTCAGCCAGGGGGTGGCCGCCGGCCTCGGAGTCGAGGGACGCGTGACGAGCCCCACGTTCACCATGGTCGCCACGCACGACACCGACGGCCGCCGCGGGATCTCCCAGCTGCTTCACGCCGACCTCTACCGGGTCGGATCCGGCGCCGAGGCCGACGACCTGGCCATCGCCGAGATGGTGGAGGACGCGGCGGTGGCGCTGGTCGAGTGGGGCGACATGGCGCCGGGCGTCCTCGGGCCGACCCAGGTCACCTGCACGATCTCGCTGGGGGAGGGGGAGGACGACCGCCTCCTCGTGCTCGACCTCGACGGCTCGTCGATGGACGAGGCGGCGACGACGGCAGCGCTCGCAGCCTGGGTGACCCCATGATCACGCTGGCCCTCGAGACGGCCACGACCGCTGCTGCGGTGGCGGTGCTCGACGATGACGTGGTCCTCGCCGAGGCAGTGGCGTCCGTCGACCGCCATCACACCGAGTCCCTGCTGCCCTGCGCTGCGGAGCTCCTCGGCTCCCTGGGCCTGGGCGTCGGTGAGGTGGAGCGGATCGTCGTCGACGTGGGACCGGGGCTCTTCACCGGCCTGCGCGTGGGCCTCGCCACCGCCCGCAGCCTGGCCGCCGCCCGGGGCATCGGCCTGATCGGCCTGAC
>CANGPS010000089.1 GCA_947456245.1 Acidimicrobiaceae bacterium | reverse complement strand
CGGCCACCGGTCCGAGCTTCGCCGAGCTCGGCGTCCCCGCTGCCCTGACCCGGCTGCTCGCCGAGGGCGGCGTCACCTCGCCGTTCCCGATCCAGGCCGCAACGCTGCCCGACTCGCTCGCCGGACGCGACGTCCTCGGTCGAGGTCGGACCGGCTCGGGCAAGACCCTGGCCTTCGCCCTGCCGGTGCTGACCCGCCTCTCCCAGAGCGGCACGTCTCGCCAGCCCAAGCGCCCCCGGGCGCTGATCCTCGCTCCGACCCGGGAGCTCGCCCTCCAGATCGAGACGGCGCTCAAGCCGCTGGCCGAGGCGCTCGACCTGCGGACGATGTCGATCTTCGGTGGGGTCGGCCAGAACCCCCAGGTCACCAAGCTCAGCCGCGGGGTCGACATCGTCGTGGCCTGCCCGGGTCGCCTCGAGGACCTGATCGCCCAGGGCCACGCCCGGCTCGACGCGGTGGAGATCACCGTGCTCGACGAGGCCGACCACATGGCCGACCTCGGGTTCCTGCCCGGAGTCAAGCGCATCATGGACAAGACCCCCGAGGACGGCCAGCGCCTGCTCTTCTCGGCCACGCTCGACAACGGCATCGACGTGCTCGTGCGCCGGTACCTCACGAACCCGATCACCCACAGCGTGGACTCCGAGCAGTCGCCGGTGGGGACGATGGACCACCACGTGTTCCACGTCACCGCGGCCGACCGCCTCCCGGTCCTCGTCGACCTGACCTCGGCTCCCGGCCGCACCATCGTCTTCACTCGGACCAAGTACCGGGCCAAGACCCTGACCAAGCAGCTGATCAGCTCGGGGGTCCCCGCCGTCGAGATGCACGGCAACCTGTCGCAGAACGTCCGCGTGAGGAACCTCGCCGCATTCTCGGAGGGCCGGGCCGTGGCACTCGTGGCCACGGACATCGCAGCGCGTGGCATCCACGTCGACGAGGTCACCCTTGTGATCCACGCCGACCCCCCGACCGAGCACAAGGCCTACCTCCACCGCTCCGGTCGCACGGCTCGCGCCGGGAACGAGGGCACCGTGGTGACCATCGCCACCGAGGCCGAGCGCAAGGAGGTCAGCCAGCTGACCCGCAAGGCTGGGATCAGCCCCACCGTCACCGCGGTGCGGTCCGGGCACAGCCTGCTCGCAGAGCTGGCCCCGGGCGAGCGCCGGACGCTGAGCGCCGAGGAGATCGCAGCCGCGCTGGCCTTCCCAGAGCCCGCGACGGGTGGCGGCGGCGGGGGCCAGCGGCGCGGCGGCGCTGGCGGTGGATCGAACCGCAGCGGCCGGCGCACGGGTGGCGGCAGCGGCGGCAGTGGTGCGAGCCGAGGCCAGGGCGGCGGCGGTGGCCGCTCGCGGGGCGGCTCCGGAGCCAGGGGGTCGTCCGGTGGCGGTCAGCGCTCGTCCGGCGGTGCCGGTGGTCAGCGTCGCAGTGGAGCGAGCCGCTCGCGCTGAGCGCGGCAGAAGCGGGATGTTCCGTCAGGCTCCCGCTCGAGGATCAGCGGTGGGTGAGCACCTCGACCCCGGGGAGGTCGCCAAAGGCGCGCAGGTCGGCGGTGACGATCGTCCGGTTGGATGCGGCTGCGGTGGCGGCGATGATCAGGTCGTGAGCCCCTCGAGGCCGGCCCTGACGGCGAACCTCAGCCAGCAGGGTGGCATGGACCTCGGCGATGCTCTCGTCGTAGGGGATCACGGTGATCGCCCCCAGGAGTCGGGCGAGACTGTCGGCCTTGCCCTCGCGAGTTGAGACGAGTCTCCCGAGCCGGAGCTCAGCGAGGGTGATGGCGGCGATCGCCACGTCGTCGTCCGGGCCGATGGACTCAGTGGAGATCCGCCAACCTCGTTCGAGGTCGATTAGGAACGTGGTGTCGAGCAGAAGGCGGGTCAGCGTCGGTCCTCGAGGATGAGCAGGCTGCGAACCTCGTGGACGACCTTTGCGAGGTCTGGCCCCGGAGCCCAGTCCTGCAACGCATCCCTCACGGCCGCACCGTTGCCATCCGTGATCGGCTCGATGCGAGCCACCGCGACACCGTGTCGCATGATCGTGAAGGACTCGCCGTCGTGCTCGACGCTGTCGAGTAGCCGGGCGAATCCCCGGGCTGCCGACGTCGCACTGATGTCCGTCATGTGATCAGATTATCTGACTCTCATGCCGTTCGCTTCCGGTCAGCGATGTCGAGACCTCCGTCACTGAAGACCCTCAGATCCAAGCTGGTCGCTTGGGGAGACCTGCCCGAGGACGAAGGCCTGTCGACGTGATCATGTACGACCCCCGAGCTGCCGCACCGCCCACTCAACCACGTCTCCGTCTGTGAGCTGGAAGGACCATAGGGTGGACCGATGCCCTCGACGATCCTGATGCCCCTGCCCGATCGGGACTTCGATGTCACGGAGGTGGCCGTCCCCTGGCACGTCCTCATGCAGGCCGGCCACCAGATGGTCTTCGCCACCGAGTCCGGTGGCCGCCGACCGGCGGCGGACCAGCGGCTGCTCGACGGGGTGATCTTCGGCCGCCTCGGCGCGGAGCCCGACGCCAAGGCCCTGTACTCTGCGCTGCTCGAGGACCCGGCCTTCTCTGACCCGATCCCCTGGTCGGAGGTCGACCCCACCTCGGTCGACGGTCTGGTCCTCGCAGGAGGCCACGCACCGGGGATGCGCCAGTACCTCGGCTCGACCGAGCTGCACGAGAAGGTCGCCGCGCTCTGGGCGACCGGCATGCCGGTGGGTGCGATCTGCCACGGAGTGGTCGTCCTTGCCCGATCCACCGACCCATCCACCGGTCGAAGCGTGCTCGAAGGCCACCGCACCACGGCGCTTCCGAAGTCCATGGAGCGCAGCGCCTTCCTCGCCACGGCGTGGCGGCTGGGCCGCTACTACCGGACCTATCCCGCCTATGTGCAGGACGAGGTGACCGCGGCGTTGGGCGTCGACGGCGAGTTCCTCGTCGGGCCACGCGGTCTGCGCCGCGACACCGAGGCCACGGTGGGGTCGGGCTTCGTGGTCAGCGACGGCCGCTACGTGTCGGCCCGTTGGCCCGGCGACGCCTGGACCTTCGCAGCCGCCTACGCCGATCGGCTCGGCACCTGATCCCCTCGGGAGCTCAGCCCCGGTCGTCGAGGTCGTACTCGGCCACCACATAGGGGTGGTCAGGGTCGTAGGTGGTCAGCGGGACAGGGTCAGCCACCCGGCCGGCAGGCCGGACCTCGTCGCCGACGATGCCCAGGCGCTCGTCGCCGAGCGCCTGGCGGTACTCGTCGGCGAGGGCCTCGAGGCGGGCGACGACCTCTGGGTGCTCGGCGCTCACGTCCGTGGTCTCGCCGACGTCGGCCTCGAGGTCGGTGAGCTCGCAGATCGCCTTGCCGTCACGGGCGACGTGGAGCTTGAAGCGCTCGTCGCGCACGCCCTCGAGGTCGTTGCCCCGGTAGTAGGCGAGGTGGGTGCGCGGCGACGGGGCACGGTCATCGAGCAGCACGTCGGCCACGTCGACGCCGTCGATGATCCGGTCGTCGGGCACCTCGCCGCCGCAGAGTGCCGCCAGAGTGGGGTAGAGGTCCATGGCGCTGAGCAGCTCGTCGCACACCCTCCCGGCCGGGACGGTACCGGTCCACCGCACGATGGCCGGGACCCGCAGACCTCCCTCGAAGGTCGTGCCCTTCGTCCCGCGCAGCGGGGCATTGGACCCGCCCACCGGGCCCATGTGGCCCCAGGGCGGGGCCACGTCGCCCAACGAGCCGTTGTCTGAGGTGAAGATCACGATGGTCGACTCGTCGAGGCCGAGGTCCGCCAGTGCGTCCATGAGCACGCCGGTGGCCCAGTCGATCGACTCCACGGCCGCCCCGTAGGCACCGTTGCGCGAGGCGGCGAGGCGCTCCTCGGTCACGTAGATCGGCAGGTGCACGTAGAGGTGGGCGAGGTAGAGGAAGAACGGCCTCCCCGACCCTGCGGCCGTGTGGAGGAAGTCGAGCGACTCGGCCACGTAGCGACCGGTGAGCGAGGCCTGGTCCGGCTGCTGCTCGATCACCTCCTCCCCACACAGCAGCGGGAGCGGCGGGAGGAACTCGAGGATGCTCGGGGTGTTGGCCTGCCGGCCCATGTCGTTCGAGTAGGGGAGGCCGAAGTAGTCATCGAAGCCGTGATTGGTGGGCAGGAACCCCGGCTGGTCGCCGCAGTGCCACTTGCCGACCATCTTCGTGGCGTAGCCCGCATCGCGCAGGACCCGGGCCAGGCTGACCTCGG
>CANGPS010000088.1 GCA_947456245.1 Acidimicrobiaceae bacterium | reverse complement strand
CTCGCCGACGGCATCAAGCTCTTCTTCAAGGAGGACCTCCTCCCCGAGCAGGCCGACAGCTTCGTCTTCAAGCTCGCCCCCTACCTCTCGGTCGTCCCGGCCCTGATCGTCTTCACCGTCGTCCCCGTCGGCGGCGTGGTCACGGTGGCGGGACACACCTTCGAGCTGCAGATCGCCGACCCGCCGATCGGGATCCTGCTGGTGCTCGCCATGTCGGCCATCGGCGTCTACGGCATCCTGCTCGCCGGCTGGTCGTCGGGATCGAAGTACCCGCTGATGAGTGCCGTGCGCTCGTCGGCGCAGATGATCTCCTACGAGGCGGCCCTCGGCATGACGGTCGTGACCGTCGTGCTGATCACCGGCTCGCTCTCGACCCGCACGATCGTCGACGCCCAGTCGGGCGCCCCGTGGCACTGGAACATCATCCGCCTCGGCGTCGTCCCGTTCATCCTCTTCCTGATCGCCGGCATCGCCGAGACCAACCGGCCGCCCTTCGACGTGGTCGAGGCGGAGTCCGAGCTCGTCGGTGGCTTCAACACCGAGTACTCGTCCATCCGGTTCGCGCTGTTCTACCTCGCCGAGTTCCTCAACACGATCACCATGTCGGCCATCGTGGTCACCCTGTTCTTCGGTGGCCCGGCCGGACCCGTGCCCAACATCCCCTACGTCGCCTGGATCTTCCCGATCCTGTGGTTCCTGCTCAAGACGGTGGCCTTCTGCTTCCTCTTCGTGTGGCTGCGCGGTGCGCTTCCCCGCCTGCGCTACGACCGCCTGATGGACCTCGGGTGGAAGCGGCTGATCCCGGCCTCGCTGGCCTGGATGCTCCTCGTGGCGGGCTTCATGATCTCGGCCTGGTGGGGCGTCGGCCTGGTGGCCGCCGTGCTGGTCGGTGCCGCCCTGCTGTCGCGGACCTTCAAGCTCGGCTCCGAGCTCGAGGCGGCGGACCGGGCCGTGCTGCCGCCCATCGGCTCTCGCCCCGTCTCGCCGGCCAAGCTGCGCGAGCTCACCGACCGCACCGAGGAGGATGGCGCCTGATGGGGATCCTCGACGACCTCAAGAGCGAGTTCTCGTTCTTCGGGGGCTTCACGCTCACGGCCAAGCACCTCACCCGTCCTCGGGTGACGCGCCGCTACCCGGAGGAGAAGAAGCCCAAGCAGCCGCGCCAGCACGGCCGCCACGTCCTCAACCGCTACGAGGACGGGATGGAGAAGTGCATCGGCTGCGAGCTGTGCGCCGGCGTCTGCCCGGCTGACTGCATCTACGTCCGCGGCCTCGACAACCCGCCGGACCACCCGGTCTCCCCGGGCGAGCGCTACGGCTACGTCTACGAGATCAACTACCTGCGCTGCATCCACTGCGACATGTGCGTGGAGGCTTGCCCGACGGAGGCCATCACCGAGTCGAAGATGTTCGAGTTCTCCTTCACCAACCGGGCGGACGCGATCTACACCAAGGCCGAGCTCGTCGTCGACGACGACGGCATGCCCCAGAAGCTCCCGTGGGAGGACTGGCGTCCCGGCGAGGAGACCATGACGGGTGGCTGGATGCGGGCGACCGCCCCGGCCGGCAACGCTGCATTCGAGGGCGAGGTCCAGTGGTCCGGCGACCTCGGCGCCGGCGTCCGGGCACCGGAGGGCGGCCAGTCGGACAAGGGCAACGACGCGGCGACCGGGACCAAGGCGCTGCGCGACGTCCTCGAGGCCCACCTGCTGACCAAGGACATCCCGGCCGAGCACAAGGGCATGCGGGGCCGCATCTGGAGGGCGAAGCTCAACCAGGAGCGGCACAAGCGCCAGCTGCAGGGGATGAAGGACCGCGTCGCCGAGATGCGCGCCGCGAAGAAGGCGGCGAAGTGACCGGACTCCTCCTCGCCACCGTGGCCCGCACCATCCCGGACACCGCCGTGTTCATCGCCGGCGCCCTGATGATCCTCGCCGGCGGCATCGGCGTCATCGCCTGCAAGAACCCCGTCCACTCGGCGCTGGCCATGGTCCTGACCCTCTTCGGGGTGGCCGTCGAGTTCATCGAGCAGCAGGCGGAGTTCCTCGCCGCCGTGCAGATCATCGTCTACGCCGGCGCCATCGTGGTCCTCTTCCTGTTCGTGATCATGTTCCTCGGCGTCGACCAGCGCGACGACATCCACGACGAGCCCCTCGTGGCGCAGCGGCCGCTGGCTGTCCTGCTCGTGGTCATCTCGGTGATCTCGATCATCGCCCTGGGCTTCGAGGCCAGCTGGGCCGTCGGGCCGCACCACGTGACCGGCAAGACCTTCGGTCCGTACCAGAACGTGGGCGAGGTCGGCCGCTCGGTGTTCACCACCTACCTCTTCGCCTTCGAGGCGACCGCCGCGCTGCTCATCATCGCCGTGGTCGGCGCCGTGGTCCTGGCCCGCCGCTCCGGTGCGGCCACCAGCGACGCGGCGATCCCGACGTCGGAGCCCACCGCCGAGACGACCGAGGAGGTGGCATCGTGAGCATCCCGGGGAGCTGGTACCTCATCCTGTCCGCCCTGCTGTTCGGCATCGGCGCCCTCGGGCTGCTGATCCGGCGCAACGTGCTGATCATGTTCATGTGCCTCGAGCTGATGCTCAACGCGGCCAACCTGAGCTTCGTGACCTTCTCGCGCATGCTGGGCGACATCGCCGGGCAGTCGGCGGTCTTCTTCGTGCTCGTCGTGGCCGCCGCCGAGGTCGTGGTCGGCCTCGGCATCGTGGTCGCCATCTTCAGACGCCGGTCCACCGCCGTGGCCGACGACATCTCCGGGATGAGGGACTGACGCCGTGCTGCACCAGATCTACCTGATGCCGCTGTTCCCGCTGGTCGGGTTCCTGATCCTGGTGGCCTTCGGCCGCCGGATGGGGGAGCGCACCGCCGGGATCATCGGGACCACGGCCGTGGCGGCGTCCTTCGTCGCCGCCGCCATCAGCTTCTTCGCCCTGCTCGGGACCTCGGACCGCGAGGTGACCCAGAGCCTCTTCACCTGGATCCCGGTGGGGTCGCTGCAGGTCAAGGTCTCGTTCCTCCTCGACCCGCTGTCGATCACGATGGTGCTCTTCGTCACCTTCATCTCGGCGCTCATCCACCTGTACTCGATGGGCTACATGCACGGGGAGCGGGACTACACCAAGTTCTTCATCTACCTGAACCTCTTCGTGGCTTCGATGCTGGTGCTGGTGCTCGCCAACAACCTCCTGCTGACCTTCGTCGGCTGGGAGGGCGTGGGCGTCTGCTCCTACTGGCTGGTGTCCTTCTACTTCAACAAGGACGCCGCAGCCTCGGCGGGCAAGAAGGCCTTCATCTACAACCGGGTCGGCGACGTCGGCCTCCTGCTGGCGATGTTCCTGATCTTCTCGAACGTCGGCACGCTCGACTACCTCTCGATCTTCTCCCACTCCTCGTCCCTCTCCTCGCTGACCGCCACGTTGATCGTCCTGGCCCTGCTGCTCGCCGCCTCGGGCAAGTCGGCCCAGATCCCGCTGTTCAACTGGCTGCCCGACGCCATGGAGGGCCCGACCCCGGTCTCGGCCCTCATCCACGCCGCCACCATGGTCACCGCCGGCGTGTACCTGCTCTGCCGGATGAACCCGGTGCTGCACATGGCGCCCAACGCCGAGATCGTGATCGCCGTGATCGGCGGCGCCACCGCCTTCGTGGCGGCCACCGTGGCCACGGCCCAGGACGACATCAAGAAGGTCCTGGCCTTCTCGACCGTCTCGCAGATCGGCTTCATGGTGATGGCCGTCGGCGCCAACGCCTACATCGCCGCCATCTTCCTGATGGTCTGCCACGCCTTCTACAAGGCGCTGCTCTTCCTCTCGGCCGGCTCGGTCATCCACGGCCTGCACCACGAGCAGGACATCAAGCGCATGGGTGCGCTGCGCAAGCTGATGCCGTGGACCTACGGCGCCTTCCTCATCGGCTGGCTCTCGATCGCCGGCGTGCCGCCCTTCGCCTCGTTCTGGTCCAAGGGCGACGTGCTCGACAACATCTACCGCCACTACCCGGCGCTCTGGGCGCTCGGCATCGTGACGGCCCTGCTGACGGCGTACTACATGAGCCGCCTGTTCTACCTGACCTTCACCGGCAAGGCCCGCTTCCTCGAGGAGGGCCCCAACGGCGAGCCGGCGATCGCCACCCCGCACGAGTCGCCCTGGAGCATGCGCCTGCCGCTGGTCCTGCTCGCCATCGGCTCGCTGGCCGTCTCGGCCATCGACTTCCCCTGGGCCCACAGCATCTCGCTGGCCCACTTCCTCGAGCCGGTCTTCAGCTCGACGCT
>CANGPS010000087.1 GCA_947456245.1 Acidimicrobiaceae bacterium | reverse complement strand
GGCGGACCTCGAGGACCAGCGGGGCGATGGCGGCGGCCAGCAGGAGCCAGGCGGCGATCATCATCGGCGCGGTGAAGGCCGTGAGCGGGATGCTGGGCGAGACGAGGAGGAAGGGCACCCTGAGCAGCGACGGCAGGATGCCGAAGTAGGTGTAGGTGTGGCCGTGGACCACGAAGCCCTCGATGCCGAGGCTGCCCGGCCGGACCCAGAGGTGCCCGTGGATCAGGGCCTGGGCCTGCAGGGTGTAGGTGCTGCTCGGCGACTCCGAGCGGGTCAGCGAGACGGTCCCGCTGAAGAGGTCGAGCAGGGCCCACAGGTAGAACGGCGCCGCCAGGAGGGTCCCGACCCCGGTGGCGAGCCAGGTACGACGGACGGCCTGGTCCGCCTCTCGACGATGGACGGCCTGGTCGTGGCCGCGCTCAGCCATGGACCAGCGATCGACAGAGGGCCATGTCCGAGCCACCGCCCGTGGCGGTGACCACCACGGGACCGTCGGAGGGGTGGGTGACGGCCGGGCCGGGGCCGGTGAGGACATGATCGATCATGACGAGCGGCGTGGCGCCGGCGTGGGTGCCGTGCCAGAGCACGGTGATCGAGTGCAGGTTGGGGTCGGTCGCCACCTCGAGGTGGTAGGTCTGGCCCTCGGCGCCGGCCGTCCAGCCACCGCTCGGCCCGGGCCAGGCGACGTCCGGCCGGGACGGGTGGTGGAGCGACAGGGTGAACCCGAAGCGGTCGACGATGGTCAGCACCAGGGTGGTGCGCCCCCACGAGAGCAGCGGGGTGCGCCGGGGCAGCTGCGAGAGCGGCCGGTCGAAGCGGATGGTCAGGTCGTGGACGATGGCGTCGGAGCGCTCGACCGGCTGCATCTCGGCGTGCTGGAGGGCCTTACCGGGGATGGAGGAGAAGTCGGTGCCGTTGGCCAGGTAGAGACCGTCGCAGCTCGGCGTGGCGAAGAGGTCGCCGACGGCGGCGTAGCGCGGGAGCCGATCGACGACGTGCACGGTCGAGGACAGCGGGGTGAGGCTGAGCGCCCGCTGGGCCCTGACGAAGTTGCTGGTCTGCGTCGTGGTCCAGTCCTGGCCCGGCGAGCTCGCCAGCGCCAGGTTGATCACGATGCTGACGACGGCGAGCAGGCCGATCCCGGCCGTCACACCCAGACGGGCACGGCGACTCCGGCCATCGAGCCAGCCCACGATCCCGACCAGCCCCACCGCGCTGGCGATCACGAGGAACGGCAGGAAGTCGCCGAGGTAGCGGGTGGCGATGTAGCCCCAGAAGAAGATGGCGGCGCAGGCGGCGGCCATGGCCAGCATCGGGAGCCGCACGAGGGCCAGGCCCCGGTCGCCTCGGCTGCGGAGGGCCACGACCACGCCGATGATCCCGAGCAGGGTGAGCAGCGGCATCGAGGCCGGGATGCTCGCCGTCGGGTAGGTCTGGTCGAAGAGCACGCCACCGAGCCGGCTGGCGGGGTGGCCCGGCAGCCAGATGAAGGGGAAGGTGCCGTTGATCCGCAGCCCGAAGGGCTGCAGGTAGGCGAGCAGGTTCGACGGCAGGAAGGCCAGGCCAGTCTCCTGTCCGCCATGGGCGGCGAGGAACTCACGGCGGTGGGTGTTGAGGCTCGTCCACACGTGGTCGCCCATGGGGAGGCCGAAGAGCATCTGGAACTTGGCCTCGTTGACCGCGGCGCCGACCAGGCCGGCGAGGACCCCGGCGACGATCATGGCCCCGCCCCGGCGGCGGTCCCGGCGCTCGCTGCGGGTGAGCAGCAGCCATGCCCCGACGAGGAGGGCGCCGAGGATGGCGGCCACGCCGGTGGTGACCCGGGTCAGCTCGGCAGCCAGCACGAAGAGCCCGGCGACCGCCACGCGGGGCAGGGTCGGGGACTCGAGGACCCCGAGGAGGGCGAAGACGGCACCGACGGCCAGGGCGATGCTCCAGAGGATGTCCTCGCTGAAGACCCAGGGCGTGGCGGACAGGAAGAGGATGACCGACCCGGCGAGGACGGTGGCCAGCCAGGCGCCGGCCAGGGCGGCCTCGACCCGGCTGACGGCCATGGCCCCGCGGGCGAGGATCCGGACCCGCCACAGCAGCAGGCTGCTCATGGTGGCGGCGAGGGCCCAGGCGGCCGCCATCATCGGCGCGGTGAAGGCCGAGGCCGAGAGTCGTGGTGCCAGGGCCAGGAAGGGCATGCGCAGGATCGACGGGAAGATCCCGAAGTAGGTGTAGGTCCGATGATGGAGCACGAAGCCCTCGATGCCGATGCTTCCCGGCCTCACCCAGAGGTGGCCGTGGAGCATGGCCTCGGCCTGGAAGGTGTAGAACTTCGACGGCTGGACCGCCCGGGTGAGCGAGATCCCACCGGACCACAGGTCGAACAGCACGACGACGAGGGCCACGGCTGCGACCGCCGCCCCGGCGCACAGCGCGATGACGTAGCGCCCCCAGCCGGACGCCCGGGCGGCCCCGGCAGGCACCGAGCTGGCTGCTGGCTGGCCGACCCCCGTCACCCTGCGGAATCTAGCCGTGCCGCCTCTGCCAGGGGCCTCCACCCGGTCTGCCCGGCCGCGCCCGACGTACCATGAGCGCGTGGGAGACCGGGTCCGAGCGCAGCATCGTCACCGCGCCCGCCGAGGCCTCGACCGCTGGCTGATGCCGACGGCGCTGATCGCCGTCGCCGTCCCCTACCTCGCAGCCCTGCTCAGGGTGCTGGCCACCGCCGGCGGTCGGATCACCCTTCCGGACGACCTCGCCCTGATCGACCTCCACGTCCGCCGGGCGATGGCCTTCCGCCAGCAGCTCGGAGTCTTCGACCACGACGGCTGGAACCACCCGGGCCCGGCCTACTTCTACCTGCAGTCCCTCGTCTACCGGATCCTGGGCGACCGGCCGTCGTCGCTGTTCGCCGGGGCCGTGCTGCTCAGCGGCCTCTCTGCGCTCGCCGTGCTCTGGGTGGTCCGTCGGCGCACGTCGGCGACCCGGACGCTGGTCGCCGCAGGCATCCTGTGCTGGCTCGGGATCCTGCTCTGCGCCCACGGCCAGAGCGCCATGACCTACTCCGAGGGCCCCCTCGGGGGCCTGGCCAGCCCGTGGAACCCGATGGTGGTCATCGTCCCGCTGCTGCTGCTCATGGTGCTGAGCGCCTCGGCCGTGGTCGGGTCCGGGCTCTCGGTCCTCGGAGCGGCCCTCGTCGGCTCGGTCATCGTGCAGGCCAACATCTCGTCTGCCCCCCTGGCCCTCCTGCTGATCGCGGTGGCCATCGTGGGCTGGGTGGCCGGCCTCGTGCGGCATCGGGGCTCGGGCGCGCCGCCGACCGCCGCCGGCCGCCTCGTGGCCGCCGCCGGCGGGGTGCTGCTCGTCCTGGCATGGCTCCCTCCCGTGATCGAGCAGCTGACCGGCCACCCGGGGAACATGACCCTGATCGCCCGCTACTTCTCCTCAAGCCGGCCGGGCCAGCCCCTCTCGGCCGCCTGGTGGTCGCTGATCGACGTGGCGGCGTCGGCCGTGGTGGGTCCCTCGCAGGTCATGGCCCGCCTCCTCGGCAACCGGCCGCCCCACATGGTCCTCGGCGTGCTGGCCCTCGTGGTGGCGGTGGGCTCGGCCGCCGCCAGCCTGGTCGTCGGGATCCGCCAGCGGCGGCGCTTCGCCGCCGGGCTCGGTCTGGTCTCGCTGGTGGCGACCCTTGGCCTCCTCGTGTCGTTCAGCCGGATCGTCGGCTTCATCTTCGGGTACCTCGTCGTGTGGGCGGTGGTCGTGCCATTGGCCGCCCTCCTCTCGCTCGCGCTGCTCGGTGTGCCCGAGCGCTGGCGCACCGGACGGCCGCTCGTGGTCCTGCGCGCTGTGATGGTCGGTCTCGTGGCGATGGCCTCGTTGACCTTCACCATCGCCGCTCTCCGGACCCCGCCGACGTCTGCGGCCTCCGATCCGCAGGTGGCCCGCCTGGCGTCGCTGGTGGCCAGAGAGCTGCGACCCGGCCAGGTGGTCGCCGTCGGCGATGCCGGCGCCGGGACCACCGAGACCCAGCTGCTCGACCTCGAGCGCTTCATCGGCCTGGTCAACGAACTCGACCGGCAGGGATACCGACCCAAGGTGAACCACCTGTGGCGGGCCCAGTTCGGGCCCGGCTACCAGGCCTCGGGCCACGAGGCCGCGTCGTTCGTCCTCGAGACCTGGACCCCGCGGTCACCCGGCTCGCCGGGCTACCTGGGCCGGGTCGGAGACATGGCGCTGTTCGATGACGTCGCCCGGCAGGCTGCGGCACCGTCTCGGTAGCGGGCGCACCGCGATCGATCAGCCGTGGCTCAGCGGGCGGTGAGGTCCCGGCAGAGGCGTCCGGTGGGGATCACCCGGGGACCGTCGGTGACGACGACGTCTGCGGTCGACCGCTCGGTCGG
>CANGPS010000086.1 GCA_947456245.1 Acidimicrobiaceae bacterium | reverse complement strand
GGGCACCGGCGCTCGGACACGAGGTGGCGCACCGCCTCGTGGGCGGACGGCGTCGCCCCCAGCCCCGGCCCCACGACGAGTGCACCCGAGCGCTCGGTCTCTTCGTGCGCCGTGGCGGCCAGCGCCTCCATCGGCACCGGTCGGCGCACGAGCTCGAGCGGCCACGCCACCGGTGACGAGGCCGCAGTCGTCGGGTGGATCAGCCTGACCATCCCAGCCCCGGCCCGCAGCGCACCGAGCGACGAGAGCGCACCGGCGCCCTCCATGCCCGGAGCGCCGGCCACCACCGTGACCGACGTCGTCCACTTGTGGGCGTCGCTCGGCCGGAGCGGGAGCGCCGAGAGGTCAGCGTCCTCGACCAAGGCGGCTCTCGGCACGTCGACGGCGATCCCGATGTCGACGACCGTGACATCACCGGCGAGGCGACGCCCCTCGCCGAGCAGCAGCCCGGCCTTGAGCGCCGCCATGGTCACCGTGGTCGTGGCCGCCATGGCCCGGCCGCCCACCACGCCGGTGTCACCGTCGACCCCTGACGGAAGGTCGACCGCCACCACCACGGCGTCGGCGGGCGGGGTCGGAGCGCAGTAGTCCCGCGCCAGACCCGTCCCGAAGGCAGCATCGATCACGAGCTCGGCATCAGCGAGGTCGTCGTCGCCCGCCGAGGGGTCGACCGTGCGCACGGTTGCACCCGCCTCGGCGAGCAGCCTCGCCGCCACCCGACCGTCGGCGCCGTTCGAGCCCTTGCCCGCCACGATCACGACCGTGCGGCCGGTCACGGGCCCGAAGCGATCGAGGACGTGCTCGGCCACCGCCGTGCCGGCCGCCTCGATGAGCTGCTCCGCTGATGTCGCCTCGAGCGCCCGGGCGTCGAGGGCCACCATCTCCGCCACCGTCACGACCGGTCGCACGCACACCGCCTCGATGCCACGGCCGTCGCCGAGGCGAGGCCGGCATCGTGGGTCATCGAGACCATCACCGACGTCACCTCGAGTGCCTCGGCCGCCCGTGCGGCCCGGCCATGAAGGGCGACGACCGGGGCAACCCCGCGGCCACCTGTGATCTCGATCTCCCTGAAGCCGACCTGCCCCATCCCCTGGCCGAGCGACTTCATGACGGCCTCCTTGCCGGCGAGGCGCGCCGCCAGCGAACGGGTCCTGCCGGCGACGGTCCCCGTCGAGGTGGTGGCCAGCTCGACCGGGGTGAACAGGCGCTGGGCCAGGGCTGGTCGGCGCTCGAGGGCCGCGGCCAGCCGATCGATCGCCACGAGGTCAGTCCCAACCCCGACCACCGTCCCCGTGGTGCGGATGCCGGAGCTCGCGCTCACTCGACGGTCACCGTCTTGGCCAGGTTCCGCGGTCGATCGACATCGAGGCCCCGGCCCACGGCAAGGTGGTACGCGAGCTGCTGGAGGGGGACGATGTCCTTGATCGGCGACTGCATGTCCCGGGCGGCGGGCACCCGAATGGTGTAGTCGGCCACGCCGGCGCCGTCCTCGTCCCCGTCCTCGACCACGAGGACCACGGTGGCGCCGCGGGACTTGACCTCGGCCACATTGGACAGCATCTTCTCCTTGAGCGGCCCTCCGGTGGCCACCGCCACGACGACGCAACCAGGCTCGATCACCGCCAGCGGACCGTGCTTGAGCTCGCCGCCGGGATAGCCCTCGGCATGGAGGTAGGAGATCTCCTTGAGCTTGAGCGCCCCCTCGAGCGCCGTCGGGTACCCCGCGTGGCGCCCGAGGAAGAAGAAGTCGGTGGCATGGCTCAGGCCCGACGCCACCGCTGCCACGTCGTCGGATCGGGCCAGGGTCTCGGCGAGGACACCCTCGAGCCGAAGCAGCTCGTCGAACTCCACCGCCACCTGCTCGTGGGTCATCGTCCCGCGCACCTGCGCCAGATGGAGGGCCAGCAGCTCGAGAGCAGTGATCTGAGCCAGCACCGTCTTGGTGGCGGCCACCCCGATCTCTGGACCGGCTCGGGTGTAGAGCACTCCGTCGGCCTCACGGGCCATCGAGGAGTCGACCACGTTGGACACCACCACGACTCGGGCACCATCCTCTCGGGCGTGGCGCATGGCCTGGAGCGTGTCGACCGTCTCGCCCGACTGGCTGACGCCGACCACGAGGGCGGTGGCGTCGAGGACGGGGTCGCGGTAACGGAACTCCGAGGCGATGTCGACCTCGACGGGGATCCGCGCCCAACGCTCGAAGGCGTACTTCGCCACGAGTCCGGCATGGAAACTCGATCCGCAGGCGACCACGACGACCTTGGTCAGCCGCGCCAGGTCGTCGTGGCTCAGATCGAGCTGGTCGATGGCGATGACGCCGTCAGGCCCCCGGCGACCGCGGAGGGTGTCGAGCACGGCGGCCGGCTGATCCGCCATCTCCTTGGACATGAAGTCGGGGAACCCACCCTTCTGCGCCGCCTCCACGTCCCACTCGACGTTCAGCGGCGTCGTGGTGGCCGGTGCGCCTGCAGCATCGGTCACCACCACCGAGCCCGGGCGCAGCTCTGCGACCTGGTCGTCCTCGAGGGCGATGAGGTTCCGGGTCCGATCGAGCACGGCGGGGATGTCGGAGGCGAGATAGCCGGCGGTGTCAGTCACGCCCACGATGAGCGGCGAGATACGGCGAGACGCCACGATGAGCTCCGGGTCGTCCGTCGTCATCACCCCAAGGGCGAAGGCCCCGCGGACCACAGCCAGCGTCGAGCGCACGGCGGTGGTCAGGTCCTCACCGCGTGCGAGGCCCTCCTCGATCAGGTGGGCGAGCACCTCCGTGTCGGTGTCGGACGCCAGCGTGTGGCCGTCTGCTGACAGGCGCATGGCCAGCTCGAGGTGGTTCTCGATGATCCCGTTGTGCACCAGCGCCACCCGGCCCGAGCAGTCGAGGTGCGGGTGGGCATTGTGCTCGGTCGGATGCCCGTGGGTGGCCCAGCGGGTGTGCCCGACGCCGGTCGAGCTGCGTCCGGCGAGCGGCTCGGTCGCGGTGCGCAGGGTGGCCACCGAGTGCGTGCCGTCGGCGATCCTGACCCGGTCGATGGCCTCGGCCGAGACGAGGGCCACGCCGGCAGAGTCATACCCTCGATACTCAAGCCGCTCGAGGCCGTCGAGGAGGATGTCGAGGGCATCGGCCGCACCGGTGACGCCGATGATGCCGCACATGATCTGCCTAGAGTACCGGCCGGATCAGGGGGTCGGTGTGCCGAGGCGCTCGACCACCAGACGGGCGAGGTCGTCCGCCTCGCGCCGTGCGACCTCGGCGTCGGAGGCCTCCACCATCACCCGTACCAGCGGCTCGGTCCCCGATGCTCGCAGCAGGACCCGACCCGTCGACCCGAGCCGCTCGACGAGGGCCGCCTCGCCAGCCACGATCTCCTCGTCGTCGAGGCCGTCGGTGCTCGCCACAGCGACGTTGACGAGGACCTGCGGGTAGAGCACGAGTGCCTCGTCGGCCAGCTGCGAGAGCGGCCTCGCGGTGCGGCGCACCAGATCGGCGAGCAGGATGCCGGTGAGCAGGCCGTCGCCCGTGGTCGCCCGGTCACGGAAGATCACGTGACCGGACTGCTCCCCGCCGAGGACCAGCCCACGCTCGTCGAGGGCGTGCAGGACGTTGCGATCGCCCACCCCCACCTCGACCACCTCGATGCCCGCGTCACCGAGAGCCACGTGCAGGCCGAGGTTGCTCATCACGGTCACCACCACCGCCCCGCCCAGCCTGCCGGCAGCTGCGAGGTCGTGGGCGAAGAGCACCAGGAGCACGTCACCACCGAGCACCGTCCCGGTCTCGTCGACGGCCACGAGGCGGTCCGCATCCCCGTCGAGGGCGAGGCCGAGGTCCGCGCCGGAGGCCACCACCGCAGCCGCCAGGAGGTCCGGGTGGGTCGAGCCGACGCCGGCGTTGATGTTGGTGCCGTCGGGATCGGCGGCAAGCACCTCGACGTCGGCGCCGAGGCGCCGGAGGACGTCCTCCGCGACCGGCGAGGCTGCACCATTGGCGCAGTCGACCACGATGCGCATGCCGGCGAGGACCCCCTCGCCCACGGTGGTGACGAGGTGGTCGACATAGACGCTGGCTGCCTCCTCGTCATGGGCGTCGAGTGCGCCCTCCGCGATCAGGGGAAGTTCCACGCCGTCGGCCAGGATCCCGTTGAGGACGGCAGCGAGCTCTGACTCCTCAGCGTCGGTCAGCTTGGTTCCGCCGGCGCTGAGGATCTTGATGCCGTTGTCCTCGAAGGGGTTGTGCGAGGCCGAGACCACCGCGCCGGGGAGGCTGCGCACGCTGCACAGGTGGGCGACCCCAGGGGTCGGGAGCACGCCGAGGTCGATCGCCCGGCACCCCGCGTCCTCGATGCCGGCGACGAGCGCCGCGGCGATGGCTGGCCCAGAGACCCGGGTGTCACGACCGACGATCAGCTCGTCAG
>CANGPS010000085.1 GCA_947456245.1 Acidimicrobiaceae bacterium | reverse complement strand
GGTTTCACCGTGGTGCGCGAGTACGTGGGTCACGCGATCGGCACGGCCATGCACGAGCAGCCCCAGGTCCCCAACTACTGGCCGGGCAGCCCCGGGCCCACGCTCAAGACCGGCATGGTCTTCGCCGTCGAGCCCATGGTCAACGCCGGGACACCCGACACCATGACGCTCGAGGACGGGTGGGGTGTGGTGACGGCCGACGGCTTGCGCTCGGCGCACTTCGAGCACACCATCGCCGTCACCGACCATGGGCCGGAGATCTTCACCCTGCCCTAGGCGCGGTCACCCGCCGAGATCACGAGCGCGCACCACCCTCAGGGCGGCACTCGCCGTGTCCCCACGCGCCCGAGCCCCGAAGTAGTATCTCCATACGAACTTCGCTCTCGAAAGGACCCGACGTGCGCAACCGCTCTCGTACCCTCGTCATGGCTGCCGCCCTGTCGATCCTGGCGACGCCGATGACGGCACTGGCCGCCCCTGCCGGCGCTGCCGTCCCCGGCGTCCCGACCATCACAGGGGTCAGCGGGGGTGACCACGCGCTCGCCGTCCGCTGGAGCGCCGGGTCGGGGAGCAGCACCTCGTTCGTGGCGAGGGTCAGCAGCGACCACACCAAGACCTGCACCGCATCGGTGGGAGACTTCCCCCCGAACACCTGCACCATCGACGGCCTGACCAATGGCCGCCTCTACGGCGTCGAGGTCGCAGCGGTGAACGGCGACGGGACGTCGAGCTTCGCCACCTCGGCCCCCTCGATCACCCAGATGCCCACCGAGGTGCCGAGGTCGCCGTCGAACATCAGCACGGTCGTGGGCAGCACCGTGGTCAAGGTCTCCTGGACGGCGCCGACACCCAACACCGCCAACCCGTCCTACGCCGTCAGCTCGACGGTGGCCCGAGCCCTCGACGCCACCACCGGCGCCCCGATCCCGGCGGCGTCGTGCACCACCTCGGGGACGAGCTGCATCGTGCCCAACCTGTCGGACCGGACGCCGTATCGGTTCTCGGTGACGGCGAGGAACGTCATCGGCCTCGGCCTCCCCGCCGTCAGCGCCTCCACGGCCACCCCGGACCAGGTCCCGACGACCGTGCCCCACCTCGGCGGCCCTCCGGTCACCCCGGGAGACGGTGAGGCCACCGTGCATGCGAGCACCACCCTGGAGGACATCTCCACGACCTCGTTCCTCGTGACAGCCAGCCCCGGTGGCCGGACCTGCTCGGTGCCGCGGGTCGGCACCGACCTGGCGTCGTGCACGGTCACGGGACTGAGCAATGGGACGGCCTACGACTTCACGGTGGTGCCGGTCAACGCAAACGGGCCCGGACTCCTCTCGGGCGTCACGACCCCGGCGGTGATCCTCGGCCTGACCACCCCGGGTGCGGTCAAGGACGTCACCGTCACGCCGGGTGACGCTGCGGTCGTGGTGACCTGGACGGCCCCCGACGATGACGGTGGGACGCCAGTGACGAGCTACCAGGCCATCACCCACCAGGGGGGCGCCGGCATCTGCGCGGTCAACGCACCCCAGACGAGCTGTGCGATCACCGGGCTCTTCAACGGCACGGCCCTCCGGGTCTCGGTCTACGCGATCAACGACCAGGGCGGGGGCACGATCGTCGACGCCTCCGGCACGATCACCCCGCTCAGCTCGCTGACCACCGTCCCGGACGTCCCGACCGCGGTCAGTGCCACGGCCTCGCCCCGCTCCGCCTCCGTGAGCTGGATCGCGCCGACCTACACCGGCGGCGCAGCCATCGACAGCTACACGGTGACGGCCACGCCGGGGGGAGCCACCTGCACCTCGAGCACGACCTCGTGCACCTACTCGACGGGCTCGCTCACCGACGGCACCGCCTACACGTTCGCCGTCACCGCGACCAACGCGGTGGGCACCGGGGGAGCCAGCCTGCCGAGCGCACCCAAGACGCCCGTCGAGGTTCCGGCCTCGCCGACCGCCGTCACCGCGGTGGCTGGCAACCGCGCCATCGACGTGACCTGGACCAATCCGACGGATGACGGCGGGAGCGCCATCACGGGCTACACCGCCACGACCACGGCGGCACCGACCGCCTCCTGCTCGGTGACCGCCGCCTCCGGCCGCACGAGCTGCCGGATCACCGGCCTGACCAATGGTGCGGCGACGACGGTGCGGGTGGTGGCGACCAACGCCGTGGGCTCGAGTGCCCCGAGCTCGGCCAGCGGCTCGGTCACACCGCTGCTCGTCCCCCTGACGCCGGCCTATGCCAGGGCCTACGCCGGGGACGGTCAGGTCTTGGTCAAGTTCCCCGAGTCCTCGGACGGCGCCGGCCATGCGGCGACGTCCTACACGGCCGCCGTGATCGGCGACCCGAGCAAGACCTGCAGCTACACCCCGGTGTACCCGAACACGGACCAGTGCTTCATCACCGGTCTGACCAATGGGGTCACCTACGAGTTCTCGCTGGTGGCGAACAACAACCTGGGCCAGAGCCTCCCGGTGGTACCGGCTCCCCTCCCAGGCGGAGAGCGCAGCATGGTGGCCACGCCAGCGCCCTCCATCGGAACCCCTGACCACGTGGCGGCGAGCACCTCCGACGGCTCGGCGGCGGTGTACTTCCACGGCATCCCCGATGATGCTGCGGTGGTCTACTCGGTCTTCGTGGCCACGTACCCGGAGATCCCTGATCCGATCACGAACCAGAGCATGCAGCCCAAGTGCCAGTTCGGCCGTGACGAGCGCGACACCTATGAGTGCCTCGCCCAGAACCTCGGTATCGGGACGCTCTACAACGTGGTGGTGATGGCGACCAACGCCTCGCTGGCGCAGACGGTGTCGCCCCCGACGGTCATCTTCCCGCACTCGGTGCCGAGTGCCCCGGCCTCCGTCTCCGTGTCGACGGGGAACTCCAGCGCCCGCGTGTCGTGGACGCCCGGAGGCGATGGCGGCTATCCGCTGGTGTCGACCACGGTGACGGCGCAGCCGGGTGGGGCGACGTGCACGGTGGGCGGCTCGAGCACCTCCTGCACCATCTCGGGTCTGAGCCCGATGACGACCTACACGTTCTCCGTCGTCCCCTCCACCGTCATCGGCACCGGTCCGGCGACGACGGCATCGGCAGAGGTCGGGTCGTTCGCCCTCTCGGGTGCCGGGTTCGCCGCAGAGGTGATGGCTGGCGTCTACGAGGCATCGGGCACCGGGGGAGCAACCTGGGGGTACTTCGTGGACCTGGGCCTCGGAAGTGCCACCAACGCGCTGGCCTATGAGCCAGCCGACGGGTTCATGTACTTCATCGACAACCCGCATGCGGCCGCCAGGAGCGTGTATCGCCTGGGGGTGAACGGACAGACGGAGCTGGTCGGCAAGGTCGCCGGACTCGCCAAGCGCATCGAGTACACCGGCGGCGCCATCGACCCAGCCACCGGCTCGTACTACGTGTCAGGGTCCTCGACGTCGCTGCTGCGGATCTCGAGCGCCTCGGGCTCGCTGGTGGCCACCCCCGTGGCGCTGCCGCCCGGCGCCCTGCTCGGCGCGGACTTCATCATCCGGGCCGGCAAGGTCATCAGCTTCACGAAGGCGAGCATCTGTCGCTGGACGCTGACCGACGCCTCGACCCCGGCCGTCTGCAGCGCGGTCCGATCCACCCTGCGTGCTCAGGCCTCAGGGTCGCAGTGGCTGAGCAGGGATGGCAGTGCGCTCCTGGTCCGCCAGAACGTCAACGCCAGGGTGGTGCGGTTCAGCGGCATCCTGGGCAGCCAGCCCGCCGGGGTCACCGTGTGCGTCCGCAACGGGCTGCCCTCGAACCCGCTGCGCAACGACGGGGCCTCGGTGGTCCCGGCCGAGGGCAACCCCACCCGATTCTGATCGGATCGAGATCCGGAGCGGGCACCGGGCCCGACAGGGTGGCGACTCGTCGCCACCCTGTCGGGCCTCTCTCGTCGTGGCCCCTCCTCGGCCCGAGTCGCACCCCGACCTGAGGCGACGTCTGTGGTCGGAGGACCGTCCCTCGACGCCGGGCGGACGCGGAGCCGCTCCCGCGCGCTGGACGAGGACATCGGGCTGCGGGCGCTGCTCGATCGGTAGGGTGGCCTGAGGGACGCCTGCGAGGAAGTGGTGACGATGTCGGAAGAGACGGCGAGGGGCCATGGGCACGACGCCGGCCGGGTCGAGCCTCCGAGCACCTACGAGCGTCCGAAGGTCAACCCAGGGATCTTCATCGCCGTCGCGTGCGTGGCGGTGGTGGTCGGTGCGGCGGCCCTCGGCATCGCGATGAGCGGCTCCTGACAGCCGGATCGAGCCGGATGCGGGGCTCGATCGTGGAGCCTGGGGACTGCGGGGAGGGACCGACGGGGTCGGGTCCGGTGGGCCTCGGGCGACGCCTGCGCACACCGGGTTGGCGTCGGCGTCAGATCTGAGTAGGATGGAAGTCCGCTCGTCGCGCCCTCTGGATGCGACCATGCGGCAGGCCCCCATGTGGTGGATCGAGGTGCTTCGCAGCGCCCCATCCCGTGGTGCCATGACATCAGATTTCAAGGAGAAGTGAACTGCCCAAGCCCAAGGAAGACGCGATCGTGCTCGAGGGGACCGTCGTCGAGCCTCTGCCCAATGCCATGTTCCGTGTGGAGCTGGAGAACGGGCACAAGGTCCT
>CANGPS010000084.1 GCA_947456245.1 Acidimicrobiaceae bacterium | reverse complement strand
GTGCCGAGGGCCTCCATGGTGCGGTCCATGTTGACCCGCTTGCCGATGTTCTCCTCCATCCACATGCGCGCCCCGCCGGCGCCGCAGCAGAAGCCCTTCTCCTTGCAGCGGCCCATCTCGACCTGCTTGACGCCGGGGATGGCGTCGAGGACGTTGCGGGGCTCGTCGAACACGCGGTTGTGGCGTCCGAGGTAGCAGGGGTCGTGGTAGGTGACGGTGCCTGCGTAGCTGCCACCCGGGGTGAGCTTGCCCACCTTGACGAGGTGGCTGAGGAGCTCGGCGTGGTGGATCACCTCGAACTCGCCGCCGAGGGCGGTGTACTCGTTCTTGATGGTGTTGAAGCAGTGCGGGCAGGTGGCCACGATCTTGGTGACCTTGGCCTCCTTGAGCGTCTCGATGTTGGCCTTGGCGACCTCCTGGAAGAGGTACTCGTTGCCGAAGCGGCGGGCCGGGTCGCCGGTGCAGGACTCCTTGGGGCCGAGGATGCCGAAGGTGACCCCGGCGCGGTGGAGCATGCGGGCCGTCGACTCCGCCTGCTTCTTGCCGCGGTCGTCGAGGGCGCCGGCGCAGCCGACCCAGTAGAGGTACTCGACGTCGTCGGGGATCTCGCCGGTGATGACCGGGACCTCGAAGTCGAGGTTCTCGATCCACTCGGTGCGCTTGGAGCCACCGAGGCCCCACGGGTCGCCCTGGTTCTCGATGTTGCGCAGGAAGAGGTTGGCCTCCTGCGGGAAGCGCGACTCCATGAGCACCTCGTAGCGGCGCATGTCGACGATGGCGTCGACGTGCTCGATGTCCACCGGGCACTGCTCGACGCAGGATCCGCACGTGGTGCAGGACCAGAGCACGTCAGGGTCGATCACGCTCGGGACGAGGGACTCGACCTCGGCGGCCTCCTCGTTGCCCTCGGAGAGCAGGCGGTCGGCCGAGGCGAACATGTTGTCGCGAAGCGACATGATCAGGAGCTTGGGGCTCAGCGGCTTCTCGGTGTTCCACGCCGGGCAGACGCTCTGGCAGCGACCGCACTCGGTGCAGGTGGCGAAGTCGAGCATCTGCTTCCAGGTGAAGTCCTCGATCTTGCCGACACCGAAGACGGTGTCCTCGGTGACGTTCTCCATGTCCATGTCCGGGGTCTTGTCGAGGCCGCCGAGTGCCCGGGGACGTCGCGAGGTGCCGACGTTGATGGGGGCCAGGAAGATGTGGAGGTGCTTCGAGTAGGAGACGAAGACCATGAACCCGGCGATCACGGCGACGTTGAGCAGGAGGAAGACGTCCTCGATGACGTGGTTGGCGCTGGTGCCGAGCGGCTTGAGCAGCGAGGCGAGGGCCTGCGAGGCGAAGGCCCACCAGTCGTCCTGGAAGGGGAAGTGGTGGGTGTTCTGCTGGGCGGCCCGGTAGACGAGGAGCGTGATGATGACGCTGGCGATCAGCCCGAGGACGATCCAGGCCGCACCGGTGTGGCTTCCGTAGAAGCGGCTCTGGCGCTGCTTCTTGGCCGGGGCGTTCTTGATCCGGATGACGGTGAAGACGATCAGCGACAGCAGCACGGCGGTGGCGAAGAAGTCCTCGACGAACCCGATGATCGACCAGTGGCCGATGCCCCAGATGGCGAAGTCACGGTTGAACAGCGCGCCGTAGGCCTCGATGATCGTCAGCAGCAGGATCGTGAAGCCCCACATCGTGAAGAAGTGGGCGAGGCCCGGGACGGTCCACTTGAGGATCTTGCGCTGGCCGGCGACCTCGACGACCTCGGCCTCGGCGGCCTTGGCGAAGCCCTGGAAGGGGCGCTTGGCCGGCGCGCCGGACCTGATGAGCTTCGACAGCCAGAAGAACCGGCGGCCGGCGATGGCGAAGCACACGATGGTGATGCCGAGTCCGAGGATGATGCGAGCGAGCACGGGGCTCCTCCTCTTGGGTTGGGGGGCTAGGTCAACCTAGCGAGTGCGGTCAGGTGGTCTTGCGGAAGTTGTCGGCGTAGCGGCTCGGGGTGGGTCCCCGCTGCCCGCGGTACTTCGAACCGAGGCCAGACGATCCGTACGGCCGGTCAGCGGCCGTCGTCATCTGGAAGAAGCTGATCTGGCCGATCTTCATGCCCGGGTAGAGGGTGATGGGAAGGTTGGCCACGTTGGAGAGCTCGAGGGTCAGGTGGCCATCCCAGCCGGCGTCGACGAACCCGGCAGTCGAGTGGATCAGCAGGCCGAGTCGCCCGAGCGAGGACTTGCCCTCGAGGCGCGCCACGAGGTCGTCGGGCAGGGCGACCCGCTCAGAGGTCGAGCCGAGGACGAACTCGCCCGGGTGCAGGATGAACGGTGTGTCGGGACCGACGTCGACGAGCTCGGTGAGCTCCTCCTGGTCCTCGCGCACGTCGATGACCCGCGAGGTGTGGTTCTTGAACGTCCGGAAGTACTGGTCGACGTGCAGGTCGACCGAGGACGGCTGGATGCAGTCATCGCCCAGCGGGTCGATCACGATCGAGCCATTGTCGAGCGCTTCGCGGATAGAGCGGTCGGAGAGAACCATCGGTCAGACGATAGTGGGCTGAGCGCTCAGGGTGGTAGTCCTGCGGGCTGCTCTCATGGCAGAAACCCGGTGCGGCCTAGAGACCCAGCTGATCGTCGATCAGGCCGAGCGCGATCCTGGCCGCGTCGGTGTAGGTCTTCTCGCCGATGAAGACGTGCTGGGTGCCGGTGTACATGTCGCGGAAGGCGCGCTCGAGCCGGCTCCCCTCGCGGATCGCCGAGGTCCCGCCCGAGAGGTGCGCCCACTCGACGACCTCACGGCTGGCCTCGGTGGCATAGGTGGCGGCGACGCGCAGATCTCCCCGGATGGCCGGGGTGAGCTCGCCCCCCTCCTCGAGGACCTCCGACGCGGTGGCGAAGGCGTCGAGGACGAGGAGCCGGGCGGCCCGCCACATCGCCGTGTGGTGGGACAGGCCGCGCTGGAAGGTCGTCCGATGGGCGAGCGAGGCCTCGTCGCCCATCCGAACCTTGCCGATGGCCAGCTCGGCCACATCGTCGAGCGCGCTCTTGGCCACGCCCAGCGCCCAGGCGGCGTGCCCGGCCGCCGTCACGGGCATCAGGCCCATGCGGAAGACGACCGAGGAGCCACGCTGCGGCTCGGTCTCGAACAGGGCGAACACCCGTCGAGCCGGGACGAACACGTCGGCGACGTTGTAGTCGTAGGAGCCGGTGCCCTTGAGGCCCTGGACGTGCCACCCATCGGTGAAGCTGATCTCGTCACGGGGGATGATCGCCACGAGCAGCGGCGGGATCCCATCGGGGCCGAGCTCCATCTCACCCCCGCTGGTGGGGATGAACCCGGCCGCCACGTACTCGGCGTGGCCGGTGCCCGAGCCGAAGTTCCAGGCGCCGGTGATCCGGTAGCCGCCGTCGACCGCCTCCCCGAGGCCGTTGGGGAAGAACTGGCCGCCGATCGTCGTCGCGTTGCCCCGGTCGGTGAAGACCTCAGCGAAGCCCTCGGCCGGCAGGTAGGCCGCGGCCGCTGCGGCGGACGGGATGTTGGCGATGCCGATCCAGCCCAACGAGCCGTCCTGCCACGCCATCTCGATCCACGTCTCGATCATCTCGGTGAAGGTCGGCTCGGATCCCCCCGCCTCTGCGGGGTTGGCCCAGGTCAGCAGCCCGCTCGACCAGAGCCCAGCCACCAGCTCATCAGTCAGCGTGCGTCGCTGCTCGCTGCGCTCTGCCTCGCGAGCCGTGAGGTCTCGCAGCGTGCGGGCCGCCTCGGGCCCGCTCATCGTCATCGTCATGGTCGTCTCCTCGGTGCCCGGCCCTCGGCCGTCACAGCCCCATCTGCTCGAGCAGGCCCACCTGGAGGCCTGCGGTGAACCCGCCGTCGACCACGAGCGAGTGCCCCGTGATGAACGAGGCATCCGCAGAGGCCAGGAACGCCACGGCGGCCGCGATCTCCGACGGCTCGCCGAACCGCCCGAGGAGGTGCTCCTCGCGCATCCGGTCGGTGTAGGTCGTCATGCCGTCGGGGTCCGTGATGGATCGCAGCATGGGGGTGTCGATGGCTCCCGGGCAGATGCAGTTCACCCGGATGCCACGGCGCCCGTAGTCGATGGCCATGGCCTTGGTCAGCATCACTACCCCGCCCTTGGACGCGCTGTAGCAGGAGCCGCCCTCGGTGCCCTCGAGGCCCTCGATCGACGCGATGTTGATGATCGAGCCGGATCCCTGGGCGAGCATGTGGCCGGCCGCGTGCTTGGCCACGAGGAACGTCCCCTTGAGGTTGATGTCGACCACCCGATCCCACTCATCCTGGCCGAGCAGGTGGACCGGTCCGCCGCCGGCGACACCGGCAGCGTTCACGACCACGTCGAGCCGGCCGTGCTCGGCCACCACCTCCGCCATGGTCGCTTCGACCGTCGCCTCGTCGCGGACGTCGACCAGGCGGTCGGCGCCGTCGGCCACGTCGATGGTGATCACCGCAGCACCCTCGTCGGCGAGCCGGGTCGCGCTGGCCTCGCCGATGCCAGACGCTCCCCCGGTGACGAGCGCCACCATCCCTGACAGTCGACCGTGCATCGTCCCCCCGGACCTCTTGCCCGGGGATGCCCCCGGGGTCTCCTCGGAACGTACGAGCCGCCCGCCGAGCGGTCAAGCCGCCGGGTTGGACCGCGCTGAGCGGCGACGAGCGATCAGGGACGAGCGGCCTCTAGGTCCTACGATCGGATCCGTGCCCACGAACAGGCGACGTCGCTCGCTTCGACGGGCCATGGTGTTGCTGCGCGACTGCGTCACCTATCCCTCCTCGGCACCCGACGTCATCAGCTGGCTCCGACGAGACCGGCGGGCGCCTGAGCCTCTC
>CANGPS010000083.1 GCA_947456245.1 Acidimicrobiaceae bacterium | reverse complement strand
GCCACCACGAAGCGCGCCGTTCGGGCGATGCCGTCCGGCCCCGTCTCGACCGTCGGAGCGTCCGGTTCGTTGCGGCCGCACGTGACGACCTCGGCACCCGAGCGCAGCAGGGTCCGGGTGATCGCCAGGCCGACGCCGCGGCTGCCCCCCGTCACCACGCAGACCTGTCCGACGAGGTCCACCGACGCATTCGACATGTGCGCCCTCCCTTCTCCCCCTGCACCATAACGCCGACCGATCTGGCCCTCTCGGTCCCTGGTGGCCGGGGTGCGGCCAGGTGACTAGCGTGATCTGACGCACCGTCAGACACCGAGGTCGACGAAGCTGCACGAACAGGAGTCGCTCCGTGCCGATCAGGACCGAGACCAACAGGCCCGGCATCACCGAGGTGATCGTCGATCATCCCCCCGTCAACGCCCTCGACGTGGCCGGCTGGTTCGCCCTCGCCGACGCCATCCTCGCCGCGGGTCGGGACCCTGAGTGCCGGGTGGTCATCCTGCGGGCCGAGGGCCGTGGGTTCAACGCCGGCGTCGACATCAAGGAGATCCAGGCCAAGGGCGACGAGGCGCTCATCGGCGTCAACCGCGGCTGCTTCGCCGCCTTCGCCGCCGTCTACGACTGCGAGGTCCCGGTCATCACGGCGGTGGCCGGGTTCTGCCTCGGCGGCGGCATCGGCCTCGCCGGCAACTCGGACATGATCGTGGCCAGCGACGACGCCACCTTCGGCCTCCCCGAGGTCGACCGCGGCGCCCTCGGGGCCGCCACCCACCTCGCTCGCCTCGTCCCGCAGCACCTGATGCGCCGGATGCTCTTCACCGCCGAGCCGATCACCGCCCAGGAGCTGGCCCAGTACGGGTCGCTCTACGCCGTGGTCCCGCGCGAGGAGCTGCTCGCCAAGACCTACGAGCTCGCCGAGAAGGTGGCGTCGAAGAGCCCGACCATCCTGCGTCGGGCCAAGGAGGCTGCCAACGGCATCGACCCGATCGACGTGAAGCGCAGCTACCGCTACGAGCAGGGCTTCACCTATGAGCTCCACGTCCGTGGGGTGGCCGACGAGCAGCGCGACGCCTTCGTCGAGAAGCGCGACGCCGACACCACGAAGTAGGAGCGATGGCAGACAAGCAGACCACCGTGTCGGCGATGGCCGACGAGATCGAATCAGGGATGACCCTCGGCATCGGCGGATGGGGGTCGCGGCGCAAGCCCATGGCCCTCGTGCGCGAGCTGCTCCATCGTGACGTGACCGACCTCACCCTCGTGTCCTATGGCGGTCCCGACGTGGGCCTCCTCGTGGACGCCGGCAAGGTGAGCAAGGTCATCTGCGGCTTCGTCACCCTCGACTCGATCGCCCTCGACCCGCTGTGGCGGGCCGCCCGACAGGCCGGCGCCGTCGAGCTCACCGAGGTCGACGAGGGCCTCTTCTACCTCGGCCTGCAGGCGGCCGCCTGGCGGGTGCCCTTCCTCCCGGCACGCGCCGGCCTCGGGTCGGCCGTGCAGTCCGAGACCCCGGCCTTCCGGACCGTGGCCAACCCCTATGTCGACGGGCCCTTCGCCGACCCGGAGGATGCCGGCGCAGAGCTCTTCGCCATGCCGGCGCTCCGCCTCGACGTCGCCGCCGTCCACGTCAACGTGGCCGACACCGCCGGGTCCGGCATGGTCCTCGGGCCCGACGCCCACTTCGACGACCTGTTCCTCGGTGCCGCCGCCCGGCGCTTCATGACCGCGGACCAGGTGGTCCCCGCGGGGACCTTGGCCGATCATGGCCCACTCGAGCGCGCCACGATCCACCGTCTCCTCACCGACAAGGTGGCCGAGACGCCCAATGGCGCCCACTTCACCGCCAACCCGCCGAGCGCCCCGCGCGACGAGGCCTTCCAGAAGCACTACGCCGCGTCCGCCAAGGATCCCGAGACCTGGGCCGCCTTCAAGGAGCGGTTCCTCTCGGGCGACGAGTCCGCCTATCAGTCCGCCGTCGAGACCTGGAGGTCCGAGCAGTGAGCGACGTCACCCGAGCAGACATCTGCACGATCGCCTGCGCCGAGGCCTGGCGCGGCGACGGCGAGGTCATGGCCAGCCCCTTCGGCTCCGTCCCAGCCCTGGGCGCCCGGCTGGCCAAGTCGACCTTCGCTCCTGACCTCGTCCTCACCGACGGGGAGGCGGCGCTGGTCCACGGCATCCCCACCCTGGCCACCCGTCCCGACGAGCTCGTGCGCGAGTCCTATGTGCCCTACAAGACGATCTTCGCCATCGTCTGGTCCGGACGACGCCACATCATGATGATGGCCAGCCAGGTCGACCAGTTCGGCAACCAGAACATCGCCGCCATCGGCGACCACGCCAAGCCCAAGGCCCAGCTCGTCGGGGTGCGCGGGGCACCGGGCAACTCGGTCAACCACGCCACCTCCTACTGGGTCCCCGACCACAACCCGCGCTCGTTCGTGGCCTCGGTCGACGTCGTCTGCGGGGTCGGCAACGACCGGGCGGCAGCCGCCGGCCCGGGCGCCAGCCGCTTCCACGACCTGCGCCGCGTGGTGTCGAACCTCGGCGTCTTCGACTTTGCCACCCCTGATGGCTCCATGCGCATCGCCTCGGTCCACCCCGGGGTCACCCTCGACGAGGTGGCCGCCGCCACCGGCTTCGCCCTCGCCGGCATCGACGGCGACGTGCCCGTGACCCGCGAGCCGACCGAGGCCGAGGCCGCCCTGCTGGCCGAGCTCGACCCCAAGTCCCTGCGCGAGCGCGAGGTCTCGGCATGAGCGACGTCGTCCTGCCTGACCCACACCCCGCACTCCAGACACGGTTCTGCGAGATGGTGGGGGTCCGCTACCCCGTCGTCCAGACCGGCATGGGCTGGGTGGCCGGCTCGAGCCTGGTGACCGCCACCGCCAAGGCCGGTGGCCTCGGCATCCTGGCCTCGGCCACGATGACCCTGGAGCAGCTGACCGAGCAGATCGCCGAGGTCCGTGCCGAGACCGACGCCCCGTTCGGGGTCAACATGCGCACCGACGTGGCCGACGTCGAGGAGCGCATCGCCGTCATGCTCGACGCCGGGGTCAAGGTGGCCAGCTTCGCCCAGGCCCCGAGGCCGGACCTCGTCGCCTACTGCCGCGACAAGGGCCTCGTCGTCATGCCTACCGTGGGTGCCCGGCGCCACGCCGAGAAGATGGCCGGCATCGGCGTCTCGGCCGTGATCGCCCAGGGCGCCGAGGGCGGCGGCCACACCGGCGTCGTGCCCACCTCGCTGCTCACCCCCGACGTCGCCCAGGCGGTCGGCGAGCAGATCCCGGTCATCTCGGCCGGCGGCTGGTCGAGCGGAGCTGGTCTCGTGGCCGCCATCGCCCTCGGCGCCGACGGGATCGCCATGGGGACCCGCTTCCTGCTCACGACCGACAGCCGGGTGCCCGACGAGGTCAAGGCCCAGTACCTGGCCACACCGGTGACCGGGACGGTCGTGTCGACCCGCATCGACGGCGCCCCCCAGCGCGTGATCCGCACCGAGCTCGTCGAGCACCTCGAGGGGTCGAGCTGGCTGGCCAACCTGCCGCGCTCGCTGCGCAGCGCGCACCAGTTCCGCAAGGAGACGGGTGACTCGCTGCTCTCGCTGGCCAAGGAGGGCACGGCGATGAAGAAGGGCAATGAGCTCACCTGGCCCCAGGTCGTCATGGCTGCCAACGCCCCCGTGATGACCAAGGCCGGTCTGGTCGACGGGCGCACCGACGTGGGCGTGCTGCCCACCGGTCAGGTGACCGGCGTCATCACCGAGCTGCCCTCGGTGGCCGAGCTGATGGCCCGCATCATCACCGAGGCGAACGCCACCCTCGCTCGCCTCGGCTGAGGCGCACCGCACCTAGGGTGGCTCCATGAGCACCTCCCCCCAGCCCAGCGCCGCTGACGGTGCGGGGGACGTGGTGGGGGCGATGCGCACCCACAAGAACCACGACGGGATCATCCTGGCGCTCGCCTGCGTGGCGCAGTTCATGGTCATCCTCGACGTCTCGGTGGTGAACGTCGCCCTCCCGTCGATCGGCAAGGACCTCCACTACTCGCCCACCGGCCTGCAGTGGGTGGTGAACGCCTATGTGCTGGCCTTCGCCGGGTTCCTGCTGCTCGGCGGCCGGGCGGCCGACCTCTTCGGCCGGCGCAAGGTGTTCATCGCCGGGGCGGCGCTGTTCTCCGTGGCCAGCCTCGTCGGCGGCCTCGCCACCACGTCGGGGATGCTCACCGGCGCCCGGGTGGCCCAGGGCCTCGGCGGGGCGCTGCTGTCGCCGGCCACGCTCACCATCATCGTCACCACCTTCCAGGGCCCCCGGCTGGCCAAGGCCCTCGGCATGTGGGGTGCGGTCGGTGGGGCCGGCGGGGCCATCGGATCGCTGCTCGGCGGCATCCTGACCGCCGAGCTGTCCTGGCGCTGGGTGCTCTTCATCAACATCCCCATCGGCGTCGCCGTGGTGATCGGCGCGGTGCTCTACCTGAGCGAGGTGCGCCGCTCGACCCCGTCGACCAAGCTCGACGTCGCCGGTGCGCTGCTCGTCACGGCTGGGCTGTCAACCCTGGTCTACGCCATCGTCAACACCGACACCCACGGCTGGGGCTCGGCCTTCACCCTCGAGTGGGTGGCCGCGGCGATCGTCCTCCTCATCGCCTTCGCCGTCGTCGAGCTCAAGATCGCCTCGTCGCCGCTCGTGCCCTTCGGCTTCTTCAAGAACCGGGTGACGGCGTCAGCCAACGTGGTGATGTTCCTCGTCGGAGCTGCCTTCTTCTCGATGTGGTACTTCCTGACCCTCTACCTCCAGGACGTCCTGCACTTCTCGGCCCTGACCACCGGCTTTGCCTTCGCCCCCCAGGCCGTGGCCATCATCATCGGCGCCCAGGTCACCACCCGCCTCATGGTCAAGGTGGGCGTCTGGCCGCTGATCATGGCCGGGACGACCATCGCCTGCCTCGGCTTCTTCTGGCTCGGGCACCTGAGCTACGACTCGACCTACTTCGGCTCCGTGTTCTTCCCGGCCATCACCATCGCCTTCCCGCTCGGCCTGCTGTTCAGCCCGCTGGCGGCGGCAGCCACGTCT
>CANGPS010000082.1 GCA_947456245.1 Acidimicrobiaceae bacterium | reverse complement strand
TCCTTGAGCCCGCGCAGGATGGCCACGGTGTCCTCCACCGAGGGCTCGCCCACGAAGACCTGCTGGAAGCGGCGCTCGAGGGCCGCGTCCTTCTCGATGTACTTGCGGTACTCGTCGAGGGTGGTGGCCCCGACCAGGCGCAGCTCGCCACGGGCGAGCAGCGGCTTGATCATGTTGCCGGCGTCCATGGCGCCCTCGGCCGCCCCGGCGCCGACGATGGTGTGGATCTCGTCGATGAAGGTGATGATCTCGCCCTCGGCGTCCTGGATCTCCTTGAGCACGGCCTTGAGGCGCTCCTCGAACTCGCCGCGATACTTCGCCCCGGCCACCATCGAGCCGAGGTCGAGGGCCATGACGCGCTTGTTGCGCAGGCTCTCGGGGACGTCGCCCTCGACGATGCGCAGGGCGAGGCCCTCGACGATGGCGGTCTTGCCCACGCCGGGCTCGCCGATGAGCACCGGGTTGTTCTTGGTCCGGCGCGACAGCACCTGGATCACCCGACGGATCTCCTCGTCCCGGCCGATGACCGGGTCGAGCTTGGACCTCGCCGCCAGGGCGGTGAGGTCCCGGGCGTACTTCTCGAGCGACTTGAAGGTGTCCTCCGGGTCGGCCGACGTCACCCGGGCCGAGCCGCGCACGTCGCGCAGGGCGGCGAGCAGGGCCTCGCGGGTGGTGCCGAGCTGCTCGGCGAAGACGAGCAGCACGTGCTCGATCGACACGTACTCGTCGCCCATCTCGGCGGCGAGCTCGGCGGCGAGCTCGAGGCCCTCGCGCAGCTCCCTGCTCAGCGTCGGCTCGGAGCCGCCCACCCCGCGGGCCAGCGAGCCGAGCGTCGTGCCGAGCTCTCGGGCCACCGCCGAGGGGTCGACCTCGAGGCTGCGCAGCAGGGGCGGGGCGATCCCGTCGCCCTGGGCGAGGATGGCGGCGAGCATGTGCGCCGGGACCACCTCGGCGTGCCCGGCCGCCGTCGCCTGGGTCAGGCCCGCCTGGAAGGCCTCCCTCGTCCTGTTCGTCCACTTCTCCGGGTCAAGCGCCATCTCGGCTCCTCTCACTGCTCTGCTTCATCTGCTCGTCTCGTGGCCGCCGGCCGGCTGTCCGCGATTCCGCGCAGTGCAGTCCGGTCGTGGTCGTGGTCAGCGTCCTCTCCGGGTGGTGCCCCGGTAGAGCGACAGCGACTGGTTCAGGGGCACGATCTCGCGCCGCACACTGCGGCGCACCTCCTCGATGGCCCTGCGGTGCTCCTCGCGCAGCGTCGCCACCTCACGGCGCAGCTCGGCGGCCTCGGCCTCGAGCGCCAGGACCCGCCGCACCCCCTCGAGGTTGAGCCCCTCGCTGGTGAGCTGCTGGATCCGACGGAGCCGGTCGAGGTCGTGCTCGGAGAACCGTCGCGACCCCCCTGCCGTCCTCGTCGGGTCGAGCAGGCCCGAGCGCTCGTAGTTGCGCAGGGTCTGGGGATGGACCCCGGCGAGCTCGGCGGCGACCGAGATCACGTAGACGGCGCGGGTGGCGTCGCTGGCGGAGCTCATGCCGTCACCTCCTCGTCGGCCACCTCGGGCGCCATCGCGGCGCGCAGCGCCTCGACCGCGGCCCGCTGGTCGTCGGTGAGGACCTTGGGAACGAGGACCTCGACCTTGACGAGCAGGTCGCCGGCCGGCCGGGCCTTCTTGCCGGTGCCCTCCGGGACCCCGCGGCCGCGCACCCGCAGCGTCGTGCCGGACGCGGTGCCGGCGGGCACCTTGAGCGTGACGGGGGCGTCGAGCGTGTCGACCGTGACGGTCGAGCCGAGGACCGCGTCGGGGAAGCTCACCGAGGCCGTCGTGGTGAGGTTGCGCCCCTTGCGGCCGAACCTCGGGTCCGATCCCACGTGGACGACCACGTAGAGGTCCCCAGGGGGCGCCGTGGCCTGCCCGGGGGCGCCTCGGCCCTTGACCCGGATCCGCTGACCGTCCTCGACCCCCGAGGGGATGCGGACCTTGACCGAGCGGGTCGAGGCCTCCCGGCCCGTCCCGTGGCAGGAGCCGCACGGCGTCTCGACCACCTGGCCGCGACCGCGGCAGGTGGGGCAGGGCTGCGAGAGCGAGAACATGCCCTGGTCGTCGTCGACCGAGCCGGCACCGCCGCACCGCTGGCAGGTGAGCACGTGGGTCCCCGGCGCCGCGCCGCTCCCCCGGCACGTGGAGCAGGCCACGTCGGACGGGATGTTCACGCTCGTCGTGATCCCCCGGATGGCGTCGGCGAAGGACAGGTGCAGGCCGGCCTCGATGTCGGCCCCGCGCTGGGGTGCCTGCTGGCGACGGCCGCGGCCGCGGCCGAAGAGCCCGCCGAGGATGTCGCCGAGGTCGCCCACGTCCCCGGTGCGGAAGGTGCTCGGATCGAAGCCCGAGGGACCGCCGAAGCCACCACCACCGTACCCGCCCGCCATGGGGCCCATGCGCCGGACCTCGTCGTACTCCTTGCGCCGCTCCGCGTCGCCGAGCACGTCGTAGGCGGCCGAGACCTCCTTGAAGCGGTCCTCGCCGCCGGGGTTGGTGTCCGGGTGGAGCTCCTTGGCCAGCTTGCGGTAGGCGCGCGTGATCTCCTTGTCGGTGGCGGACTCCGCCACGCCCAGGACCTTGTAGTAGTCCTTCTCGAACCACTCGCGCTGCGCCGTCATCGACTAGCCCCTCACCCTGACCATGGCGGCCCGGATCGTGGTCCCACGGAACACGTAGCCAGCCCGGAGCACCTCGTCGACAACGGGGCCCTCCCCGTCCTCGGCCTCGACGTGCATGACTGCCTCGTGGACCTCGGGGTCGAAGGCCTCGCCGGCACCCGGCACGGCCTCGAGGCCGAGCTTGGTAAGCGTGTCGACCAGCATGGCGCGGGCGCTCGAGAGCGCGGCCGCCTCGGCCGAGGGCTCGCCCTCGGTCGACAGGTGGCTCGCCGCGAGGTCGAAGGTGTCGAGGACGGGGAGCATCTGCTCGACGACCCCGGCCACCCGACGCTCGGCCGACTGCTCGGCCTGGGCGGCCGAGCGCTTGCGGAAGTTCTCGAAGTCCGCCTGGAGGCGCTGGGCCATCTCGCGGAACTCGTCGCGCTCGGCGACCGCCCGGCCGAGCTCGTCGAGGTCCTCCTCGACGGGCTCGGCCAGCTCGGCCTCGTTCACGATCTCCTCGGCGTCGGCGATGACCTGCTCGGCCTCGGCCGCCTCGTCGCGGATCTCGTCGCTCACGACTCGTCCACGATCTCAGCGTCGACGACCTCGTCGTCGTTGACCTCGCCACCGGCGCTCTGCGCACCGCCGTCGGTCTGGGCGCTGGCCTCGTAGAGCTTCTGCGACAGGGCCTGCGAGGCCGTCATCAGAGCTTCGGTGCCCGACTTGATGGCCTCGAGGTCGTCCCCGGCGAGCTTCTCCTTGAGGCTGGCGATCGCCGCCTCGGCGTCGGCCTTGTCGGCGTCGGCCAGCTTGTCGCCCTGCTCGGAGAGCACCTTCTCGGTCTGGTAGACGAGCGTGTCGGCGGTGTTGCGCACCTCGACCTCCTCCTTGCGGCGGCGGTCGTCCTCGGCGTGGCTCTCGGCGTCCTTGATCATCTGGTCGATGGCGTCCTTGTCGAGGGACGACTGGCCGGTGATGGTCATGGACTGCTTCTTGCCCGTGGCCCGGTCCTCAGCCGAGACGTGCACGATGCCGTTGGCGTCGATGTCGAACACCACCTCGATCTGCGGCACGCCACGGGGCGCCGGCGGGATGTCGACGAGCTGGAACTTGCCGAGCGTCTTGTTGTACATCGCCATCTCGCGCTCGCCCTGGAGGACGTGGACCTCCACCGACGGCTGGTTGTCGTCCGCCGTGGTGAAGACCTCCGACCGCTTGGTCGGGATGGTGGTGTTGCGCTCGATGAGGCGGTGCATGACGCCGCCCTTGGTCTCGATGCCGAGGCTCAGCGGGGTCACGTCGAGGAGCAGGATGTCCTTCACGTCGCCCTTGAGCACGCCGGCCTGGACGGCGGCGCCGATGGCCACGACCTCGTCGGGGTTGACGCCCTTGTGGGGCTCACGACCCGTCATCTTCTGGACCAGCTCCTGGACGGCCGGGATCCGGGTGGATCCGCCGACCATGATCACGTGGTCGATCTTGTCCGTGGTGAGGCCGGCGTCCTTGATGGCGGCCTCGAACGGGATGCGGCAGCGCTCGACGAGGTCGTGGGTGATCTCGTTGAACTTGGCCCGCGTGAGGGTCAGGTCGAGGTGCTTGGGGCCCTCGGCCGTCGCCGTGATGAAGGGTAGGTTGATCTGGGTCTCCTGGGTGGAGGACAGCTCGATCTTGGCCTTCTCCGCCGCCTCCTTGAGGCGCTGCACCGCCATCTTGTCGGCGGCGAGGTCGACGCCCTCGGTGTCCTTGAAGGACTTGACCATCCAGTCGATGACGGCCTCGTCCCAGTCGTCGCCGCCGAGGCTGGTGTCGCCGGAGGTCGACTTGACCTCGAAGACGCCATCGGCGATCTCGAGCACCGACACGTCGAAGGTGCCGCCGCCGAGGTCGAAGACGAGGATCGTCTGCTCCGGGGCGTCCTTCTCGAGGCCGTAGGCCAGGGCCGCGGCCGTCGGCTCGTTGATGATGCGGAGCACCTCGAGGCCGGCGATGGCGCCCGCCTCCTGGGTGGCCGTCCGCTGGGCGTCGTCGAAGTACGCCGGGACCGTGATGACGGCCTGGGTCACGGTGTCGCCGAGGTAGGCCTCCGCGTCTCGCTTGAGCTTCATGAGGATCCGGGCCGAGATCTCCTGGGCCGTGTACTCCTTGCCGTCGATGTCCATCGTCCAGCTCGAGCCCATGTGGCGCTTGACCGAGCGGATGGTGCGGTCGGGGTTGGTGATCGCCTGGCGCTTGGCCACCTCGCCGACGAGGACCTCGCCGGTCTTGGAGAAGCCGACCACCGACGGGGTGGTCCGTGCGCCCTCGGCGTTCGGGATGACGACGGGCTCGCCCGCCTCGAGGACCGACACCACCGAGTTCGTGGTGCCGAGGTCGATTCCCACAGCCTTCGCCATGTTGGTTCCTTCTTTCGTTGTCTGCTTCGTCGATGCTCCCGAGACCCCGTTGGCCTCGGTTGATAGGTCAACTGTAGCATAGTTGATACGTCATGTATCAGGTTTTCTTATGGAGAGCGTAAGAATCTCTGGAGAGGCCGAAGGGCCCGGCGTTGGCTACGCTCGGTCCCATGCCAGAGCTGATCCTGCTGCGCCACGGGCAGTCCGAGTGGAACGCCCTCAACCTGTTCACCGGATGGGAGGACGTCGAGCTGACGGACCTCGGCCGAGCCGAGGCGGCTGAGGCTGGCCGTCTGCTGGC
>CANGPS010000081.1 GCA_947456245.1 Acidimicrobiaceae bacterium | reverse complement strand
CGCGACCGACACCTGCACCCAACCCTAGGAAGAGGAACAGATGCCCAAGATCCTGAAGTTCGACGACGCCGCACGACGCGGCCTCGAGGCCGGCGTTGACAAGCTGGCCGACACCGTCAAGGTGACCCTCGGCCCGAAGGGCCGCAACGTGGTGATCGGGAAGGCCTTCGGCGCCCCCACCATCACCAACGACGGCGTGTCCATCGCCCGTGAGATCGAGCTCGACGACCCGTTCGAGAACATGGGTGCCCAGCTCGTCAAGGAGGTGGCCACCAAGACGAACGACGTCGCCGGTGACGGGACCACCACCGCCACGGTGCTCGCCCAGGCCCTCATCAAGGAGGGCCTCCGCAACGTGGCCGCCGGCGCCAGCCCGACCGGCCTCAAGCGCGGCATCGACAAGGCCGTGGCCGCAGCCGTGGCCGACATCGCCAAGCAGTCCAAGGTCGTCGGCGGCAAGGAGGAGATCGCCCAGGTCGCCTCCATCTCCGCTGCCGACACCCTCATCGGCGAGGTGCTCGCCGATGCCATCGACAAGGTGGGCAAGGACGGCACCGTGACCGTCGAGGAGTCGAACACCTTCGGCCTCGAGCTCGAGCTCACCGAGGGCATGCAGTTCGACAAGGGCTACCTCTCGCCGTACTTCGTCTCCGACCAGGAGCGCCAGGAGGCCGTCCTCGACGACCCGTTCATCGTCTTCGTGAACTCGAAGATCTCGGCTGTCTCCGACCTCGTGCCGGTGCTCGAGAAGGTCATGCAGTCGGGTCGCCCGCTGCTGATCATCGCGGAGGACATCGAGGGTGAGGCCCTCGCCACGCTGGTCGTCAACAAGATCCGCGGCACCTTCAACTCGGTGGCCGTCAAGGCCCCGGGCTTCGGCGAGCGCCGCAAGGCGATGCTTCAGGACATGGCCGTCCTGACCGGCGGAGAGGTCATCTCCGAGGAGGTCGGCCTCAAGCTCGAGACCGCCACCCTCGACCTGCTCGGCTCGGCCCGCCGCATCATCGTGACCAAGGACGCCACCACCATCATCGAGGGTGCGGGCACCGAGAAGGCCGTCGCCGGCCGGGTCGCGCAGATCAAGCGTGAGATCGAGGACACCGACTCCGACTGGGACCGCGAGAAGCTCCAGGAGCGCCTCGCCAAGCTCGCCGGAGGCGTCGCCGTCGTCAAGGTCGGCGCAGCCACCGAGGTGGAGCTCAAGGAGAAGAAGCACCGCATCGAGGACGCCCTGAGCGCGACCCGTGCCGCCATCGACGAGGGCATCGTCGCCGGTGGCGGGACCGCCCTGGTCCGGGCTCGTGCCAGCGTGACCAAGCTCGTCGCCGAGCTCGAGGGCGATGAGGCCACCGGTGCTCGCATCGTGGCCCACGCCCTCGAGGCCCCGCTCAAGCAGATCGCGCAGAACGCCGGTCTCGAGGGCGCCGTGATGGTCCAGGCCGTCGAGAAGGCCAAGGGCGGCAACGGTCTCAACGCCTCCACGGGCGAGATCGTCGACCTGGTCAAGGCCGGCGTCATCGACCCGGCCAAGGTGACCCGCTCGGCGCTGCAGAACGCAGCCTCGATCGCCAGCCTCCTGCTCACCACCGAGGCCCTCGTGGCCGACAAGCCCGAAGAGGCCGGCGCTGCCGCCGACCCGATGGCGGGCATGGGTGGCATGGGTGGCATGGGCGGCATGATGTAGCTCTGCGCTCTCGAGCGCACTGCTTCGACGCCGGCCGGGCACGCCCTCAGGGGGTGGCCCGGCCGGTGTCGCGCCCCGGCACGGTTGGCCGTAGCCTTGCCGGGTCATGGCGTCGTATCCGCAGATCATCCCGAGGCCCGACGACTGGCGGATGGGCGTGCCCGGCCCCTGGGAGGCGCTCAGGCCCGAGGACCGCCGTGGCCTCGGGCTCGATCGGGTGCTCACGGGGCTCGATGGGCGCGGCATGTCCGGGCCGCCGCCCCACACGCCGTCGCCGCGCGACGACGAGATCGAGGTGCTCGACGGCCTCGACCTGAGCGGACGGCTCCGCAGCTCGGCCGTCCTGATCGCCCTGTTCGAGGAGGACGGCGAGGCCCGGGTGCTGCTGACCCGGCGCTCGACCCGGCTGAACAACCACCGGGGCGAGGTCTCGTTCCCCGGTGGACGCGTCGACGTCGGCGAGTCGACGACGGAGACCGCTCTGCGCGAGGCCGAGGAGGAGGTGGCCCTCGACCTCGCCCGCGTCGAGGTGGTGGCCCACCTCCACCCGATCGTCACGCTGGCATCGTCGTCGCTGATCCAGCCTGTGGTGGCCGTCCTCGACGATCGCCCCGTGGTCGTCGCCTCGCCGAGCGAGGTCGAGCGGGTCTTCGACGTGAGCCTGGCCGACCTGCTCGTCCCCGGTGTGTTCCACGAGGAGCGCTGGCGCCGGCCCGAGCGGCCCTATCCGAAGTCCGCCGACGGGAGCTTCCCGCTGTGGTTCTTCGAGGTCTCCGGAGAGATGATCTGGGGGGCGACCGGCCGGCTGCTCGTCGACCTGCTCTGCGCCACGCTGCGGCTCGACCTGCCCGGCCAGAGCGGTCCAACGCACGATTCAGGGCCTCCTCGCTCGGAGTAGGCTGTCGGGACGTCGGAGGGTCGGCCCGGCGGAGTTCTTGGTGATGGGCTAGCGGAGGAAACCCCCAGATGGCAGACGTGGAGATCGGTATCTACAAGTCGGGACGGCGGGCCTACGGGTTCGACGACATCGCGATCGTGCCCAGCCGGCGCACCCGTGACCCAGAGGATGTCGACATCTCCTGGCAGATCGACGCCTTCCGCTTCGACCTGCCGCTCATGGCCTCGGCCATGGACGGCGTCGTGAGCCCGGCGACGGCCATCGAGCTCGGCCGCCTCGGCGGCGTGGGTGTGCTCAACCTCGAGGGCCTCTGGACCCGCTACGAGGACCCGATGCCGCTCTTCGACGAGATCCGCAACCTCGACGACGACAAGGCCACCGGCCGCATGCAGGAGATGTACCTCGAGCCGATCAAGCTCGAGCTCGTCACGCAGCGCATCCGTGAGATCAAGGACGCCGGCGTGACCGCCTCGGCCTCGGTCACCCCGCAGCGCACCGACTTCATGGCCAAGGCCATCGCCGAGGCCGAGCTCGACCTGCTCGTGATCCAGGGCACCGTGGTGTCCGCCGAGCACGTGAGCAAGACCGCCGAGCCGCTGAACCTCAAGCGCTTCATCCGTGAGTTCGACATCCCCACCATCGTGGGTGGCTGCGCCTCCTACCAGGCGGGCCTCCACCTGATGCGCACCGGTGCCGTCGGCGTCCTCGTGGGCGTCGGACCGGGCAACGCCTGCACCACGCGTGGCGTGCTCGGCCTCGGCGTGCCCCAGGCCACCGCCATCGCCGACGTGGCCGGTGCCCGGATGCGCCACCTCGATGAGACGGGCGTCTACGTCCACGTGATCGCCGACGGCGGCATGTCCAAGGGCGGCGACATCTCGAAGGCCATCGCCGTCGGCGCCGACGCCGTCATGCTCGGCTCGCCGCTCTCGTCGGCCACCGAGGCTCCGGCCCCCGGCCTCCACTGGGGCATGGCCACCTTCCACCCGACCCTGCCGCGAGGCACCCGGGTCCGGACCCAGATCCGCGGCTCGCTCGAGGAGATCCTCCTCGGCCCGGCCCACCAGAACGACGGTCGGATGAACCTCTTCGGTGCCCTGCGCACCTCGATGGCCACCTGTGGCTTCGAGACCGTGAAGGAGTTCCAGAAGGCCGAGGTCATGGTGGCCCCGTCGCTCCAGACCGAGGGGAAGGACCTCCAGCGCTCGCAGGGCGTTGGCATGGGTCGGTGAGCAACACCGAGCACCCGGTCCTCGTCGTCGACCTCGGCGCGCAGTACGCGCAGCTGATCGCGCGGCGCGTGCGCGAGGCGCACGTCTACTCCGAGATCGTCCCGAGCACCATCACCGCGGCCGAGGTCGCGGCCAAGGCGCCGGGGGCGATCATCCTGTCGGGCGGGCCGAGCTCGGTCTACGAGCCGGGCTCGCCGTCGATCGACACCGCCATCTACGACCTCGGGATCCCGATCCTCGGGATCTGCTACGGCGCCCAGCTCCTCGCCCGCGACCTCGGCGGCACCGTCGAGGCGACGGGGCGCGGCGAGTATGGCCGCACCACGCTGGCCGTCTCGGCCGCCGACCACCTGCTGGCCTCGTGGCCCGACGAGGTGACCGTGTGGATGAGCCACGGCGACGCCATCACCGCCGGCCCGGCCGGCTCGGTGTCCCTGGCCTCGACGCCCGAGGCGCCGGTGGCCGCCTTCTCCGACGAGGCCCGGCGCATCTTCGGCGTGCAGTTTCACCCGGAGGTCGCCCACACCGACCGCGGTCAGGAGCTCATCTCGACCTTCCTCCACGACCTCGCCGGCCTGGCGCCGACGTGGACCAATGTCTCGATCATCGAGCAGGAGGTCGCCAAGGTCCAGGCCCAGGTGGGCGACGCCAAGGTGCTCTGCGCCCTCTCGGGTGGAGTGGACTCCGCCGTGGCGGCGGCCCTCGTGCACAAGGCCATCGGCGACCAGCTGACCTGCGTGTTCGTGGACACCGGCCTGATGCGCTCCGACGAGGGAGCCCAGGTGGAGGAGACCTTCCTCAACCAGTTCCACATCGACCTCATCCACGTGCGCGCCGCCGACCGGTTCTTCGACGCGCTCGCTGGCGTGACGGACCCCGAGCGCAAGCGCAAGATCATCGGCGAGCTGTTCATCCGCATCTTCGAGGAGGTCGCCCGCGACCTCGGCGCCGGGACCGGCGGCGAGGGCCCGAAGTACCTCGTGCAGGGGACGCTCTACCCCGACGTCATCGAGTCTGGCTCGGGCCATGCGGCGAACATCAAGAGCCACCACAACGTCGGCGGCCTGCCCGAGGACCTCGACTTCGAGCTCTGCGAGCCGCTCCGTGCGCTGTTCAAGGACGAGGTGCGCGCCGTTGGCGAGGAGCTCGGCCTGCCCGAGCACATCGTCTGGCGTCAGCCCTTCCCCGGTCCCGGCCTCGCCGTGCGCATCGTGGGGGAGGTGACCCCTGAGCGGGCCGAGATCCTGCGGAACGCCGACGCCGTGGTGGTCGACGAGATCAAGAAGGCGGGCCTGTACCGCAAGCTCTGGCAGTCCTTCGCTGTCCTGCCGGCCGTCCGTACGGTCGGGGTGATGGGGGACGGGCGGACCTACGCCTACCCGATCATCATCCGGGCTGTGACCTCCGACGACGCCATGACGGCCGACTGGGCCCGCCTGCCCTACGACGTCGTGGAGACCATCGCCAACCGCCTCATCAACGAGGTCGAGGGAGTGAACCGGGTGGCGCTCGACGTGACGTCGAAGCCGCCCGGCACCATCGAGTGGGAGTGAGCGGGTCGGAGCCCCTCTCCTTCGACCTGCCCGGACGGGTGGACGAGGGCTACCGACCGACCCCGGGGCCGAACCTCAGCCCCGACCAGCTGATCGAGGGCCTGACCGCGCCGCAGGCCGCCGCCGTCGCCCAT
>CANGPS010000080.1 GCA_947456245.1 Acidimicrobiaceae bacterium | reverse complement strand
TGGTTGGCCGCCAGGTCCGCCTTGAAGGCGTTCTGGTTGGTGCCGAGGAACGAGCCACCGTTGAGGCTGGCCAGCTGGTTCTCGAAGATCACCACGGGGCCGCCGCAGGTCGCCGAGACGCAGTTCACGTTGTTCGACGAGCTGGTGGGGTCGTAGCCGAGGAAGGACTTCCACGTCGACTGGGTGCCCGAGCCGGTCTGGGCCGAGAAGACCACGATCGGAGCGTCAGAGCCACCGACCTGGTTCCAGTTCTTGTAGGTGCCGTTCCAGATGCCCTGGACCTGAGCCTTGGTCAGGTTGGTCACGCCCTTCGACGGGGTGTCGACCGTGTCGGTCCCGTTGACGACGTCCGAGGTCTGGGTGCCGTTGGTCTTGGTGATGACGTGGTGGTCGACCGGGACCGTCAGGTAGTGGAACCACGAGACGGCGTCCTCGGCGTAGGCCACGAAGTTGAGGCCGGTGTAGTCCGTCGAGGCGGCGGCGCGAGACGAGCGGGCGAAGCTCACGTTGTTGGCCACGTTCACCGAGGTGGTGTGGTCGGCGGTCACCTTCGACAGCTGGTTGATGCCCGAGCCCGAGCCGATGGCCGGCTCCTGGACGGCGACGTCAGCCCACGGGTTCTCCGGGGTGTTAGTCGGCGAGGCGTCGAGGGCGACAGGGTCGCCGCCGCCGCCGGTCACGCACGAGTAGTCGAGCGGCTGGGGGGCCACGCCGGTGTTGGCGGAGGTCAGCGTGCAGGACGCGGCGTTGTTGAAGAGCAGGTCAAGCTGCTGCATCATCGTGTACGTCGTTGACGAGCCCGAGCCGACGATCATGTTGTTGGCCGGGTCGGTGACCGTTGCTCCAGCGGGAATAGCTGCCGAGAGCGCCAGAACCGTGGCACCCGCCACTGCTCCTCCCACTCCCGCCGCACGCTTCATGCGTGCGATCGCACCATGCTTCACGGTGTCTCCTCTTTTCCCCACCGCCTAGGTGGGGCTCAGTGTGATGAGTGACCCCTTGGCTCCGCTCCACCACTGGATCACCGCTGACAGTACGCAGGCGAGGTGAACTGACTCCTACGCCAAGGTGACAGGAGGAGGAAACGCGAGGAAACTTCTGGGTGACCGACCGGTCCGGCCGGGGAGCCTTCCGCTCAGCTCGGGAGGACCGGCGTGCGAGCCGCCCGGCGTCGCCAGATGCTGACGCCACCCATCCCGACGAGGCACAGCAGCGCCGCCACGGAGACGATCAGGCCCAGACGATCGGTGCCGTCAGAGCCATAGGTCAGCACGACGTGGTGGTCGGTCGGCACGACAGCCATCAGGTTGGGACTGATGCGATAGGGGCCCGTGGCGCCCTGCGCCGACCACCTCGGGTGGTAGGAGACCTTGACCACGACCGGGGACCCGAGGCGATTGACGTTGAACGAGATCTTGTCCGGCTGGATCGAGATCCCCGACACCCTGGCCTTCGGCGTCGTCGGTGACGACGTGGTCGCAGCGGTCCCCCGAGGCCAGCTCGGAGGACCGGAGGCGGCCAGCGGGACGCTCGTGCGCAGCGGGTCCATGAACCACGCCACGTTCGCCGTCTTCCAGGAATCGGCCGACGCATCGATGCCCGGGACCACGACCGGCAGGTGCGACAGGCCGCTCACGGCCGCCGCACCGGCGATCAGGTAGATCTTCCAGGTGACCCCTTCGGTCTCGCTCCCGGCCTTCGGCCACGGGCCTGAGTGGCCCACCTCGACCATGCCCGGGACCGAGGCCGCCTGGGCCTGGGCGGTGGGCGACGAGAGCATCAGGTAGCGCACTCCCAGGGTGCGCAGGTGCGCCACCCCGGCCAGCAGGTTGAGGCTGTCGTACGGCAGGCCGACCTGGGGGTTCGACGGCGTGGCCGACACCTCGGACTGGATCAGGAAGTGGTACGGGACCGTGGCGGAGGACTCGAAGAAGAGCCCCTCCTGGCTGCCCACGCACCCATCCGTCCAATAGGGCAGGAGCATCAGGGCCATCGGGGTGCCGAACCGGTCGAGGTCCGAGCTGTACTCCCACATGGATCGTCCGCAGCCATGCACCGTGGCCACGCCGCGCATCTTGGTGATCAGGCCCTTGTACTCCGGGTAGGCGTCTCGACCCTCGTAGCCCGAGTAGTTCCAGGCGGCCCACGACGCGACCTGGTTCGTACCCGGCGTGATCCCGATCTTCGACAGCAAGGTGGTGGGCACTGAGCCCGGGATGAGCGGTGGGACGACCACGAGCAGCGCAAGGCCGACGGCGACGAGCGGTCCGACGACCGCACCGGGATACCAGCGCGCCGTCGGGATGGCCGGCAGATCCGGGTCGGCGAACCGCTGCGCGATCTGCCGACCACGCCGCCACAGCGCCACCTGGTTGATCACCGTGCCCACCAGCCAGCCGGCCAGGAGGTAGAGGGAGATGAACCACAGCGGGATGAGGCGCTCGTTCCAGAGGCTCCCCTGTGGAGCGAGGACGAATGCGGCGGCCGAGACGATCGCCAAGACCGAGAAGGTCAGGGCGAAGCGGCTGAGGCGCATGATGCCGACCACGGCGGCGATGGCGGCCAGCAGGACGACCCAGAGGTCGGAGCCGGGGAAGAGCTTGGCCACGTAGTCGGTGACGTTCGTGTACCCCATCGGGTTGGCGAGCGACTGCCCGACGACGAAGGGGATGAGCCACCAGGCGGCGAGGGCGATGCCGAGCGCGAGCGACCGGGCCGACCAGATCAGGACCTGGCGACGACTCAGGCTCGGCGCCCCCAGGAGGCCCACGGGCGAGCCGGCGGTGTCGTCGCCGAGCATGCCCGGCTCGCGCACCAGCGCGAGCAGCGTGACCAAGCCGGCCCCGAGGATGGCCAAGATGAGCGGGACAACGTGGGCGGCGAGACATGCCGCCACGAAGACCGGCGTGACGATGGCCCCCCGCCCGGTTCGAACCCCACGGGCGAAGAGCCCGACGACCACGAAGCTCAGGGCCAGCGACAGCGAGAACGCGTACTCCCCGGCCAGGGTCGAGAACAGGTTCCCGCCGTCGATGGTGAAGGAGGCATCGAAGAGGAAGGGCAGCGTGGCGGCCGCGAGGGCCGCGGGGATCGGGGGGCGCAGGCGGAAGAGCCGGCCCATCGCATAGGCGCAGACCGGCATCAGGACCGAGCCGGTGACCGTGGCCAGCTTGAAGGCGAGCTGGTAGGGCACGAGGTACGAGGCCACCGCGGCGATCAGGTCCGGGAGGACGAAGTAGTAGGTGTAGAGCGGGAAGCCGTCGTACCAGCCCGGATACCAGCCGGTGAGCTTGCCCTGGGGCAGCAGGTTGGACTTGAGGTAGGCCCCGAGCGGGTAGTGAGCGCCGGTGTCACCGCCCGTCGTCGTGGTGAGCTTGATCAGCAGCTCCGGGTGCAGCTGCCAGATCGTCACCCAGATGACGGCGAGCACGGCCACAAGGCCGGCGAGGCGGGGAAGATCGCGATCCCAGCCGGAGGGGCCTCGGCCGGCGCTGGTCGGGCGCTTGGAGAGGAGCTTGGGCGCCATGGGTCAGCCGCCCACCGTGGCGATGCTGGCGATGGCGAGGCCGTTGAAGACGCAGTGGGCGACGATGGCCATGCCGAGACGGCCCGTCCGCAGGGTCAGGTAGGCGAGCACGATGCCGAACGCGGCGAGGCCGGGGAGCTGGACCCACTCGCCGTGCGCCAACCCGAAGAGCAGCCCGTCGACGACCACCGCCGCGGCGAGCGCCCAGACGCGCTTGGGGCCGAAGGATGACGAGGCGAACCCGGTGAGCCCCCGGAGCAGCAGTCCCCGGAAGAAGACCTCCTCGACGAACGGCGCACCGATCACGGTCAGCAGGGCGATCAGCAGGAACCCCGAACCGCTGCTGCCACCCGTGAGCCGCTGGGTGGGTGCGTCGAAGTTGTGGAGGTGGGCCCTGAAGGGCAGGTACATGAGCAGCACGCCGACCTGGGCCACGATGCCGATGGCGATGCCCCACAGGTCGACCTTCTTGAAGGTCAGGCCGAGCTTGTGGCGGACGGGACCGAGGCGGGTGGCGAGGTAGGGGGCGCCGAGGAAGGCGAACCACTGTCCCGTCAGCAGCGAGACCACCACCCACTCCGGAGGCGTCGCCCAGCCGGCCTGCTTGGTGGCGGTCGCGTTCGGGACCCCCTTGATCGCCGCGACCAGGCTCAGCAGCACCCCACCGAGCACCTCGGCGACGAGGAAGCCCACCACCGCGAGCCCCGTCCAGCGAAACGCCGCGCTTCGATCGAGGAGGTCGGCACCCGCCGGACCCCGGTCAACGACGTCGTCGACGACAGGGGGATGGGACTCAGGCACCCCCACACGATAGTGACTGCGACGTCGCTCCCGGGGTCCCCGATGGTGGGGGTGTCAGGTGCTCCGCCTAGCATGGCCCCGTGGATACCCCAACGACGCCCGAGAAGGCGACCCCGAACAAGCCGGCTCGCGAAGGCGGCCAGAACTGGCGTTGGCTCTGGACCGCCCTGGCGGTCGCAGCCGTCCTCGTCATCGTCGTCCCGGCGCTGATCCCCCACTCGAACGCCAAGAGCCTCTCGTACTCGCAGTTCCTGAACGAGGCCAACGGGCACAAGGTGAAGTCGGCCACGTTCGACAACACCTCCGGGGCCATCTCCGGCGAGCTCAAGGACGGCACGAAGTACACGTCGATGGGTTTCAACCCGCCGCTGCAGACCGACATCAACCGCGTTCGACACGACGGCGTCACCGTCAACGTGGTGACCCCGTCGAACGCGCTGGCCACCTGGCTCCCGTACATCTTCTTCATCGCCATCATGGTCGGGATGATGGTGTTCGTCGGCCGGCAGGCGAAGGGCCAGATGAACGGGATCATGTCCGTCGGCCGGTCCAAGGCGAAGCTCTTCAGCACCGATCGTCCCGCGACGACCTTCGCCGACGTGGCGGGCTACCAGGGGGTCAAGCAGGAGATCTCCGAGGTCGTCGACTTCCTCAAGTCGCCCGGTCGGTTCAAGGAGATCGGTGCCACCATCCCCAAGGGCATCCTGCTCGTGGGGCCACCGGGCACCGGCAAGACGCTGCTGGCGCGGGCGGTCGCCGGCGAGGCCGGCGTGCCCTTCCTCTCGGTGTCGGGCAGCGACTTCATGGAGATGTTCGTCGGCGTCGGCGCCAGCCGGGTGCGCGACCTGTTCCAGACGGCACGCAAGCAGGCGCCGGCCATCATCTTCGTCGACGAGATCGACTCCATCGGCCGCAAGCGTGGCACCGGCCTCGGCGGTGGCCACGACGAGCGCGAGCAGACGCTCAACCAGATGCTCTCGGAGATGGATGGCTTCGACCCGGCCGAGGGCGTGGTCATGATCGGCGCCACCAACCGGCCCGACACGCTCGATCCTGCCCTCCTGCGACCGGGTCGCTTCGATCGCCAGGTCGTCGTCCCGCTCCCCGACCTCGACGAGCGACTCCCCATCCTCGAGGTGCACTGCCGCAATAAGAAGGTCGATCCTGACGTTGACCTCGAGCTCGTCGCCCGAGGCACGCCGGGTATGTCCGGCGCCGACCTCGCCAACCTCGTGAACGAGGCGGCGCTCCACGCCGTCCGCCGGGGCTCGACCTCGATCTCGATGCAGGACTTCGAGTCCGCCAGAGACCGTGTCCTCATGGGGCAGCGTCGTGACAGCCTCGTGCTGTCCGACCAGGA
>CANGPS010000079.1 GCA_947456245.1 Acidimicrobiaceae bacterium | reverse complement strand
ACTACCCGCCCTTCGAGGCCCGGGGGACCGACTGGCACCCCCATCGGGGCTTCGAGACGGTGACCTATGTCATCGACGGGACCTTCCTGCACCAGGACTCCCACGGAGGCGGCGGGGTCATCTCCGACGGCGGCACGCAGTGGATGACGGCTGGTGGGGGCATCCTGCACATCGAGACGCCGCCCGAGAGCCTCGTGGTGGCCGGCGGGCTCTTCCACGGCTTCCAGCTCTGGGTGAACCTGCCCGGCCGGGACAAGATGATCACCCCGGCGTACCAGAACCTCGACGCCGAGCTCGTCACCTTGCTGACCACGCCCGACGCCGGGACGCTCGTCCGGCTCATCGCCGGCGAGATCGATGGCCATCGGGGCCCCGGGTCCACCCACACGCCGATCGTCGTCGCCCACGCCACGCTGTCGGCCGGCGCCAGGATGGAGCTCCCCTGGGACCCCCGTTTCAACGCCCTGGCCTACGCCATGGCCGGCTCCGGGTCGGCTGGCCCTGACGCCCACCCGATCTCGCTCGGCCAGCTCGCGCGCTTCGGCGCCGGCGACACCCTGGTCCTCGAGGCCTCGGCGAGCGGACCGCTCGACGTCATCCTCCTCGGCGGCGAGCCGATCCGCGAGCCGGTGGCCCACTACGGGCCGTTCGTGATGAACACCCGGGCTGAGCTCCAGCAGGCCTTCGACGACTTCCAGTCCGGGCGCCTCGGCCGGGTGCCGGCCGACGGGCTGCGGCCGTTCCGGGGCTGACCGCCGGGGTCAGCCGGTGAGGGTGCCGGCCCGCAGCAGCACCGCGACCCCGATCACCACGTAGAGCACAGGGAGGGCCGTCGGGCCGATCCGGGCCACCACCCGCTCGGTCGCCGGGTGTCGGCCCAGCCAGGCGGCGACGACGACGAGCACGAGGTCGAGCAGCAGCCAGATCAGGAGGCAGGCGATGGCCGCCACCATGGTGCCGGTGGCGAGGACCGGGAGGTAGACGGCCACGTTGTCGGCCCCGATGGCCAGCGTGACGAGGAACGACGTCACGAGCCCCGCCGCAGCGGGCATCGAGCGATCGTCAGGCCGTCGCCGCACGAGCAGCACCCCGGCGCGGACGCCGAGGCCGATCGGGACGAGGCCGAGGAGGCCGAGCAGCCGGCCGGGGATGGTGGCGAAGGCCACGCCGGCCAGCGCGCTGATGCCGAGGAGGACGACGGTGGCGGCGACCTGCCCGTCGATGATCCGTCGGTGACGGCTGCGCTCGGTGGCGGCGAGCTGGCCGCTGAGGGCGAGCAGGTTGTCGAGGTTGGTGCCGACGAAGGCACCCGTGGCCAGCAGGACGATGCTCAGCGCCGCGTTCATGGGGTCGTCGCCCCGACCGTGATCCGCTCCACGTCTCGACGCTACTGTCGGCGATCGTGGGAGAGGCGGCTGTGCCACGTCGGATCGCCGTGCACGGCACGTCGGGGAGCGGCAAGACGACGCTGTCTCGCCGCCTGGGCGATCAGCTCGGCCTCCCGGTGGTCGAGCTCGACGCCCTCTTCCACCAGGCCGACTGGACCCCGCTCGAGGGCGAGGAGTTCCGACGTCAGGTCCGCGCTCTCGCCGACGGCGACGGGTGGGTCGTCGACGGGAACTACTCCGCCGTGCGGGATCTCGTGTGGGATCGCTGCGACCTGGCCATCGTTCTCGACCTGCCGCGCCGGGTCACCACGTGGCGGGTGCTGCGCCGCTCAGTCGTCCGCGGACTCCGCCGCGAGGAGCTCTGGAACACGAACCGGGAGTCGCTCGTCAACCTGCTGTCGACGGACCCCGAACGCAACGTGGTGCTGTGGTCGTGGCGGTCTCACGCCAAGAACCGGGCTGAGCTGGCCGCCGGTGCCGTCTCGGCTGGCGTCCCTCGGGTCGAGGTGGTTCGGTCATCGGCCGACGCGTCCCGGCTGCTCGCCGAGCTCGGTCAGACGCTGTAGCCGCCGTCCACGCAGAGGTGCTGGCCGCTGATGAAGCGGGCGCGGTCGCTGGCGAGGAAGCACACGGCCTCGGCGACGTCCATGGCGGTGCCGAAGGTGCGCATGGGGATGTTGGCGCGGGTGACGGCGAGCGCATCCTCGTCGAGGTCGCCTGACGCCATCAGGCGCTCGGCCATGCCGTCGGTCAGCATGCCGGGGCCGACGGAGTTGGCCCGGACGCCGAAGCGCCCCTCCTCGGCGCACAGGGCGCGCACGGTCTGCTCGACGGCACCCTTGGTCGACGACGAGAGGCCGTCGCGCACCGGGTAGCGCTGGGTGGCGGCGGTGGTGACGGCGACGATCGACCCCTTGGTCTCTCTCAGGGTCGGCAGGGCAGGGGAGACGACGTTGAAGAACCCGGCCGCCTCCTCGAGCAGGTGGCGGGCGTAGTCCGCCGGCGCCACCTTCGACAGGTGCAGCTGGGGGATGTGCGGACCGGCTGCGTGGACGAGCGTGTGGATGCCCCCGTGCTCAGCCACGGCGGCCCCGACGACGGCGGCTGCCGCTTCGGCATCGACGAGGTCGAGCTTGTGGGCCGACGCGTCGACGCCGGCCGCCCGGCAGGTGGTGACCACGGCGTCGGCGGCAGTCTCGTTGGACCGATAGGTCACCACCACGTGGCTCCCCCGCTCGGCGAGCAGCAGGGCGATGGCGCGGCCGAGGCCACCGGACCCGCCGGTGACGAGAGCGGTGCCCCGGTGGCCGCTCATCTCGCCCATCAGCCGAGCCCTCCTGACTCGCGGGCGGCGGCGATCCGCTGGGCGTCCCAGCCGAGGAGGTCGGCGAGCACCTCGTCGGTGTGCTGGCCGACCGTCGGGGCCTTGGTCGGGACAGGGAGGTTCTCGCCCTGGAACTTGAGCGGCCCGGGGATCTGCTCGGCTCCGAGCTGCTCGATCGAGTACATCGGGAAGCGGTCGGCGAACTGCGGGTCGTCGAGCAGGGTCTTGGGCGTGTTCACCGGGGCCAGCGGCGTCTCCACCTCGAGGCCGAAGTCCAGCCACTCGGCCAGGGTCCTCGTGGCGAAGATGGCCTTGAGCTCGGCCTGGAGCTCTCGGTTGCCCCGGGCGTGGTCGGCATACTTCGACCCGGGCCAGCGCTCGAAGAGCTCGGGCCGCCCCACGCCTTCGGCGAAGTTCTTCCAGAAGGCCTGCTCGGAGGCCATGAAGAGCACGTGGCGCCCGTCGGAGGTCTCGTAAACCTGGTAGCGCACGCCCTCCTTCATGCCGGCCGTGCCGGGTGCGCGGCGCTCGTAGCCGTCCGCCTTGTTGCCGGTGACCTCGGACTCGGGGCGCTCATACGCGCGCCAGGTCTCTGAGCGCAGCCAGTCCATGGCGGCGGCGGCGTCGGACTGGGCCACCTCGAGGAAGCTGCCCTCGCCGGTCTCCCGGGCTCGGATGATGCCGGCCAAGACACCGAGGGCGCCGAACAGGGGGCCGGCGTGGATGCCGGTCGAGGGGTGCTCGGGGAGGTAGGTGAACCCCTCATCGTCGGTGGCGACGTTGACGAGGCCCGCCCAGACGTCGTAGGCCACGCCGTGGCTCGGGTACTCCTTGTAGGGACCGGTCATGCCGTAGCCCGAGATCGAGCAGAAGACGATCTTCGGATTGATGGCCTTGAGGTCCTCGAACCCGAGGCCCTTGCGGGCGAGGCCGCCAGGTCGCATGGCCTCGATGACGGCATCGGCGTCGCGGCAGAGGTCTCGGAAGATCTCCTGGCCAGCTTCGGTGCGCAGGTCGAGGGTGATCGACCGCTTCCCGCGGTTGACGTGCAGGTGCATCAGCGAGGTGCCCTCGACGATGGGCCACGTCATCTCGCGGATGTAGTCGCCCTGGGGCGGCTCGACCTTGATGACCTCGGCTCCGAGGTCGATCAGGAACGTCGTGATCTCTGCGGGACCGAGGGCGGAGCACTCGATGATGCGCACGCCGGCGAGCGGGGCGGAGCTGGGCATGGGGCCTCCTTCGTCGAACGGAAGGCTACCTGACGCTCCGTCAGATCCGCCGGTGGCACGATGGGGGCATGGACCTCGCCGCCGACCTGCCTGAACCGACTCCCGTCGACGAGGGTCGCCGAGCGAAGCTGATGCTGGCTGCGGTGCTGGTCCTGCGAAAGCCGGACGTCACGCCGCTCGAGCGCAGGTGGGCGACGGAGGTGCTCGACCTGTGCGCCGCCCTCGGCGAGGAGCGCGAGGGTTGAGGTCGTCCGGCCGTCTGGTGGGCTGCGAAGCGTCGCCTAAACAGTTTTCTAACGCAGGTAGACTGCAGGAGTGAAGGACGCCATGGTTGGATCGGGTGCCGATGGCACAATCGCCGACCAAGGGCAGCGCCGGGTCGCCCGTCGAGCGCGCAATGACGAGGCGCTGAGGCTCGGTGCGATCGCCGCCCTGGCGGAGATCGGTTGGGATGGCCTGAGTGCTCGGTCGGTGGGCGAGCGGGCGAACCTGTCCTACGGCGCCATCTACACCCGCTTCGAGCACCTCGACGACCTGGTGGCCACCGTGTGGTCCGAGCAGCTCTGGCCGGAGCTCGACGGCACGCTCGTGTCGCTGGTCGACAGCGTCAGCGGCACGCCCGACGAACAGCGGTTCGTCGACATGATGGTTCGTCTCGCTCGCCCTTCGGCGACCCTGCTGGCCGCCATCGAGATGATCCAGGCAGCCATGGTCGATCCCCGTGCTGCCAGCATCGTGCGCGCGGACGTCGAAGCTGGGCTCGCTCGACTGCTCGACCCTGAGGCGTCGGGAGGAGAGGTCGAGGCCACGGTGGCGGCGACCTGCGTGTTCGTGGCGCTGGGTCTGTTGGTGCTGGCCCGCCGGCCGTGGGCGAAGGGGACCGAGCTCGACGAGGAGTTCCGCCGCTACCACCGGGCGCTCATCGCGCCGACCGAGCCGGTCGAGACGCCGAGGGACCGGATCGCCGAATACCTCTACCTCTACGTCTTCGATGTCGACGACGACCGGCTCGAGCGGGTCCTTCAGGCCACTGCCATCAGCGTCGGCGAGGTCGGCTATCACGCCACCACCATCGCCCGGATCTGCCGCAAGGCGGCGGTGTCGAGCGGCTTCGTCATGGGCAGGTTCCCGACCAAGGCTGCACTGTTCCGCCGGGTGACCACCGAGATGTGGGGGCGCGGCATGGCCGCCATCGGCGCCTTCATCGCCGAGAGCGCGGAGGAGATCGGCCCCACCCTCGCCGAGGCCCTCGCCTGGCGCGAGATGCAGAACCCGGTGATCGCCACGATGACGGTCCTCGCCCTCGAGACCGGCCGCCTGGCCGGCTTCGACGAAGACTTCGCGGAGCTGATCGGCTCCGAGGAGGCTCGAGCCTTCGACCTGCTCTCGGGTGGACGCGGAGCGACTGCGTTCCTCCACTCCGAGTACGCGCTCGGCAACGGCATGGGGGTGGTGGCCTTCTTCCGGCCTGAGGTCCGGGACCTGCCCTTCGCCTGCGTCACCGAGACCCTCGTCGCCACCGCACCGCACTGAGCCCTCAGCCTGCGGGTGGACCATCAAGAGTGATTGTCATCTTGTTGGGGATGTGGAAGAGTGACGGCCATGATTCGTTCTCTGCATCGCCCTGCCCGCCTCGTCGCCGCCCTGGCCTCGGTCCTGCTGCTCACCACGCCAGCCATGTCTGCGGGGGCCGCCGGGACGACGCTCGGCCACTCCGTGGCGCCATCGACGGTGGCTGACGGCGGGAC
>CANGPS010000078.1 GCA_947456245.1 Acidimicrobiaceae bacterium | reverse complement strand
GGCGGCCCCGAGGGCGCCGCGGTCGACCTCGGGGAGGCCGAAGGTGGCGTCGTCGCTGGCCACGATCATGTCCGAGTTGCCGGCGAGGCCGATGCCGCCGCCGAGGCAGAACCCGGCCACCGCCGTGATCACCGGGACCTCGCAGTCGTAGACGGCGGCGAAGGCGGCGAAGCAGCCGCGGTTGACGCCGATGAGGGCCTCGTCTCCCTTGGCCTGGATCTCCTTGATGTCGACGCCGGCGTTGAACCCACGGCCTTCGGCCCGCAGGATGACCACACGGCACTCGGGGTCACGACCGGCAGCGAGGATGGCGTCGGCGAGGGCGAACCAGCCCGCCACGTCGAGGGCGTTGACGGGGGGATGGTCGACGATCACCTCGGTGATGCCGGGCCTGTTGGTCTCGGTCCTGATCGGCACGGAGCGACTCCTGTTCGTGCAGCTTCGTCGACCTCGGTGTCTGACGGTGCGTCAGATCACGCTAGTCACCCGGCTGCACCCCGGCCACCGGGGACCGGGAGGGCGAGATCGACCGGCGTTATGGTGCAGGGGGAGAAGGGAGGGTGCACATGTCGAATGCGTCGGTGGACCTCGTCGGACAGGTCTGCGTGGTGACAGGGGGCAGCCGAGGCGTCGGCCTGGCGATCACCCGGACCCTGCTGCACTCGGGTGCCGAGGTCGTCACGTGCGGCCGCAACGAACCGGACGCTCCGACGGTCGAGACGGGGCCGGACGGCGTCGCCCGCACGGCGCGCTTCGTGGTGGCCGATGTGCGCGATCCCGAGCAGGCCGCCTCGGTCATGGAGGCGGCCACCGCCGAGTTCGGCCACCTTGACCTCCTCGTGAACAATGCCGGCGGCTCGCCCTCGGCCGACGCCGCGACCGTGTCGCCGCGGTTCGTCACGTCCGTGGTGTCGCTCAACCTCCTCGCGCCCTTCTTCTGCTCACAGGCAGCGAACGCCCAGATGCAGCAGCAGGAGACCGGTGGCCACATCATCAACATTGGCTCGGTGGCTGCCATCCGACCCTCGCCCGGGACCGCCGCCTACGGGGCGGCGAAGGCCGGGCTGATCAAGCTCACCGAGTCGCTCGCCGTGGAGTGGGCGCCGAAGGTCCGGGTCAACTACATCACCGTGGGCCTGCTCGACTCCGGCGCCGGTCCCGAGCACTACGGCGGCGCAGAGGGGTTCGCCCGCGTGGCCGCCACGATCCCGCTCGGGCGGATGGGCGTGCCCGACGACGTCGCCGGCCTCGTCCTCTCCATGGCGGCACCGTTCGCGCCCTACATGTCGGGCGCCAACATCGTCCTGCACGGCGGCGGCGAGTGGCCGGCGTTCCTCCGAGCGGCCCAGGGGCAGCCCGGCTGATCGCAAAGAGGTAGCTCCGCGGCTGAGGTGGTAAGAATTGCCCCGTGATTCTTGCCATCCCTACAGAGACGCGCGCCGGCGAGCGCCGTGTCGCTCTGGTCCCGGAGATCGCACAGAAGCTGGTTGCCCAGGGCTGGGACGTCGTCGTCCAGTCCGGTGCCGGCGACGAGGCGACCTTCACGGACCAGGCGTTCATCGACGCCGGTGCCCGCATTGCCCCTGACGCTGCCTCGACCGTGAACGGCGCTGCCGTGATCGTCAAGGTGAACGCCCCAACCGCCGAGGAGGCGGCCGGGTACCCCGATGGGGTCCTCGTGCTCAGCTTCCTCCAGGCCGCCCAGTCGGTCGAGGCCCTCAAGGTCCTCGCCGGCAAGAAGGCCACCGCGGTCAGCTTCGACCTCCTCCCGCGCATCAGCCGGGCGCAGTCCATGGACGCGCTCAGCTCGCAGGCGACGGTGTCGGGCTACCGGGCCGGCCTCCTCGCCGCCGAGAGCCTGGCCAAGTTCTTCCCGATGTTCATGACGGCCGCCGGCACCGTGCCGCCGGCCAAGGTGCTCGTCATGGGCGTCGGCGTGGCCGGCCTCCAGGCCATCGCCACCGCCCGTCGGCTCGGCGCCAACGTGAGCGCGTACGACGTGCGCGCCGCGGCCAAGGAGGAGGCGGAGAGCCTTGGAGCGACCTTCGTCGACCTCGGCGTGACCGCCGAGGGCACGGGCGGCTACGCCCGTGAGCTCACCCCCGAGGAGCAGGCCGAGCAGCAGAAGGCACTCGCCTCCGTGGTGTCGGGCTCCGACGTGGTGATCACCACCGCTGCGGTCCCCGGGCGCAAGGCCCCGATCCTGGTCACCGCCCAGATGGTCGACGACATGGGCCCTGGCGCCATCGTCATCGACATGGCGGCCGACGGCGGCGGCAACTGCGAGGTCACCGAGGCCGGTACGACCATCGTCCGGGGCAACGCCTCGGTGGTCGGCATGAGCAACCCGCCCTCGGGCATGCCCACGCACGCCAGCTTCCTCTACGCCCGCAACGTCATCAACCTGCTCGAGCTGTTCTCGAACGAGGGTGCCCTCGACCCGGATTGGGCCGACGAGGTGGTCATCGGGACCACCGTGCTCAAGGACGGCGAGGCGACCAACGAGGCCGCCGCCGAGGCGCTCGGCATGACGTACACCCCCATCACCCCGCCTCCCGTCGAGGAGCCGGCGGCTGAGACCCCCGAGGAGGGCTGACCAGTGACCAACATGATCCTCCAGTACCTGACGGTCTTCATCCTGGCGATCTTCGTCGGCATCGAGGTCATCGCCAAGGTGCCGGCCATCCTGCACACCCCGCTCATGTCGGGGTCCAACGCCATCCACGGCGTCATCATCGTGGGATCGATGATCGTCCTCGGTGAGGCCCACGGCGGCCTGCAGGTCGCCCTCGGCACGGCCGCGGTGTTCCTCGCCACGCTCAACGTGGTGGGCGGCTTCACCGTGACCGACCGGATGCTCGGCATGTTCAAGGCCAAGCCAGCCGCCAAGAAGACCGACGAGGTGGCCAAGTGACCGGCACCCTCATCGCCCGTGGCACGGTCATCGACCTCTGCTACCTCTTCGCGGCCGTCACCTTCATCCTGGCCCTGAAGGGCCTGTCGAACCCCAAGCGGGCGCGGTCGGGCAACTTCATCGCCATGGTGGGCATGGCCGTGGCCATCATCGCCACGTTCTTCCGGCCTGAGCTGCACAACGTCCTGCCCATGGTGATCGCCATGGTGGTCGGCGCCGCCATCGGCATCCCCGTCAGCCGCTTCGTGAAGATGACGGCGATGCCCCAGCTCGTCGCCATCTTCAACGGTGTCGGCGGTGGAGCGGCGGCCCTCGTGTCCGTGGTCGGCTACATGCACATCACCGCCGGCGGCGACAAGCCCGCCACCTACGTGGTGCTCGAGGTCCTCCTCGGCGTGCTGATCGGCACCGTGTCGTTCTCCGGATCGGCCATCGCCTACATCAAGCTCCAGGAGCTCATCACCGGCCGGCCGATCACCTACCCGGGCCAGCAGGTCATCAACGCCCTGCTCGGCCTCGGTGCGCTGGTGCTCATCGTCATCATCCTGATCCACCCGTCGGTGGCGCTGCTGTGGGTGCTGCTCGCCGTGGCCTTCATCGTCGGCATGGCGATCGTGCTGCCCATCGGCGGTGCGGACGTCCCGGTGCTGATCTCGCTGCTCAACTCGCTGACCGGCATCGCCGTGGCGGCCTCGGGCTTCACGCTCGACAACAACATGCTCATCGTGGCCGGCACCCTGGTCGGTGCGTCCGGCCTGCTGCTCACCCAGATGATGTGCAAGGCCATGGGTCGGAGCCTGCCGAACATCCTGTTCAGCGCCTTCGGCTCGGCGGTCACCGCCGGCGCCGCCGGTGGTGGCGAGGACCGTCCGGTCCGCTCGCAGAGCCCCGAGGACATCGGCGTCACCCTGGCCTACGCCAAGAAGGTCGCCATCATCCCGGGCTACGGCCTCGCCGTGGCCCAGGCCCAGCACACCATCCGGGAGCTGGCCGACGAGCTCGAGGCCAAGGGCATCGACGTCTTCTACGCCATCCACCCGGTGGCCGGCCGGATGCCGGGGCACATGAACGTGCTCCTCGCCGAGGCCAACGTCCCCTACGACAAGCTGCTCGAGATGGACGAGGCCAACCCGCTGCTCAAGGACTGCGACGTCGCCCTCGTGGTCGGTGCCAACGACACCGTCAACCCGGCGGCCCGCGAGGCGGGGAGCCCGATCTCGGGCATGCCGATCATCAACGCGGATGAGGCCGGCCAGGTCGTCTTCCTCAAGCGCTCGATGCGCCCCGGCTTCGCCGGCATCGAGAACGAGCTGCTCTTCAACGAGAAGACCACCCTCGTCTTCGGCGACGCCAAGGAGACGCTCACCAAGATGGTGGCGTCGGTGGCCGCCAACTAGCTCGACGCCGCTCGTCGCCTCGGCTACGCCGGGGCGACGAGCGATGCCGTCGCCGCCTCGAGGCGAGCGATCACCTCGGCGCTGAGGATGGTCACTGCCGAGGCATTCGCCTCCACCTGCGCGGGGTTCGAGGCGCCGGCGATCACGCTGGCCACCCGAGGGTGGCTGGCCAGCCAGGAGAAGGCCAGCGTGGCCATCGGGATCTCGACCTGCGCCGCGATCGTGCGGAGCTGCTCGACGACGTCGAGCAGCGCGTCGGACATCCAGTGGGCGGTCCGCTCGGCCGGCATGAGGGAGATCCGGGCGCCCTCAGGGAGCTCCCGACCCTTGGCGTACTTGCCCGTGAGCAGGCCGTTGGCCAGGGGGTAGTAGGGCAGCAGGGTCATGTCGAGCTCGTCGAGGGCCCCGAGCACCTCTCGCTCGGGTTCCCGCCACAGCAGCGAGTACTGGTTCTGGACGCTCGAGAACCCCGGGAGCCCGAGGCTGCGGGCATGGCACAGCTCGTCGGCGGTGAAGTTCGAGCACCCGAGTGCCCGGACCTTCCCCTCGTCCACGAGGGCCGCCATCGCCCCGAGCGTCTCGGCCAGGGGCACCGAGGCATCCGGGGCGTGGAGCTGGAAGAGATCGATGGTCTCGGTGCCGAGCCGTCGAAGGCTCCCCTCGCACGACCGACGGACGTAGTCCGGGGCGCCGCCGCCGGGCTCGTCGCCATGGGGGAGCCCGAACTTCGTGGCGATCACGGCCTCACCCCTCCGGCCCCCGAGCGCCCGGCCGAGCAGGACCTCTGACGTGGTGCCGCCGTAGAGGTCGGCCGTGTCGAACAGGGTGATCCCGGCGTCGAGCGCAGAGGTGACCACGGCGGTGGACTGCTCCTGGTCGAGGCGGACGCCGAAGTTGCTGCAGCCGATGCCGACGACGGACACCTCGATCCCTCCGATCCAGCGGTGCTCCACCGTGCCTCCTCGCCGGATCTGGGAACTCGGCGTAGTGTACGTGCCGTCGCCGGGGAGGCCCCGGCCGCCGAGGAGAGGGAGCGCCACCATGGCCGAGGGATCTGTTGAGTGCGAGCTGGCCGTCAGCGCGGACGAGGCCTGGGGTGCCGTGGGCGACTTCGCCGGCCTCGAGGCCGTGTTCCCCGACCTCGAGTCGCTCGAGATCGAGGGTGACGACCGCATCATCGGCATGTTCGGCATGAAGATCCGCGAGCGTCTCTTCGAGCACGACGACGCCGCTCGTCGCCTCGTCTACGGCATCGTCGAGGGCGTCCCGGTCGAGCACCACCGGGGCACCATCACGGTCACCGAGAACGGCACGGGTTCGAAGATCACCTGGGCCTACGACGTCGAGCCCCCCGAGATGGCCGACCTGATGGGCGCCACCTACGCCGGGGC
>CANGPS010000077.1 GCA_947456245.1 Acidimicrobiaceae bacterium | reverse complement strand
CGGCTGGGACCTCGTGATCGAGGGCGAGTGGCTCTGGACGGTGACGTCGACCCAGGTCGTCGGCATCAACCTGTCGACCGACGAGCACGTCAGCTACGACCTGCCGGCGGGCTACGACAGCCATGGCTATGGCTCGGTCTGGTCGGGTTCCGATGACAGTTCGATCTTCTTCCAGTCGAACGCCACCGGTGACATCACCCGGGTCACCGGTCTCGGCTCGAGCCCGAGCTTCTCGACGGTCGGCACCCTGCCGTCGGCTCCACGCAACGACGGCACGAGCTGCCCGGGGGCTCCGGCCTAGGGCATATCGCCTGATCCCACCAGATCGGTGACCACAGGCGGGGGCGCTGCCCCCGCCTGTGGCGCGTCTGGGCTCAGGTCGCGCTGGGGCGAAGGTGTCGGGCAGGACGAGCTGGGCGCCCGGATGCTGGCTCAGCCGTTGCGGATGAGCTCGAGCAGCTCCGCCGGGTAGGGCGAGGCGTAGGTCTCGACGCCGAGCTCGGCCCTGATCGCGTCCAGCGGCTGGTCCCAGATCGCCTCCCACTCGACGCCGAGCAGCGGCGGGGTCTCTCGCCCATGGCGATACGCCGTCAGGACGGTGTCGTAGAGGAGATGGGTGCCCTCGACCGGCTGGATGTAGGCGGCGGTCGTCGTGACCATGGCCAGGAACATCGATGAGTAGTGGTGGCCGAACTGGGCCATCTGGAAGCCGGAGATGGCGATCTCGTGCAGGCCGGTCGTGGAGTAGCCGGCCACCTCGTGCCACACGTCGTGGCACTGCAGGATGCGGGTGTTGAGGTAGTCGAGCGGCGGCAGGAGGCCGCTGAGGCCGAGCGCGTCGCGGTCGAGGACCTCGAGGTCGAAGCCGTCGTCGACCACGAGCGAGTGGAGCCGGCCACCGAGGGAGTCGGCGGGGCAGGCGGCGATGTCGCTGAGCTCGAACCGGGCGGGGATGCCGTGGCTCGCCGCGTCGGCCACCCCGGGCCAGCTCGGGGCGAAGGCGGCCACCCGGCGGAACAGGTCGTCGGGGAGCATCCCAGCCAGCGCGGCGGTCCGCACGGTGATGTCAGAGGGGTCACGGCCGAGGTCAGGGTCGTCGACCATGGCCCACAGGGCGGGGAAGAAGTCGTCAGGCAGGGTGCCTGGAGCCGAGCCGTCGCCGGAGACCGGTGTGGCGGCGGGACGCACCCCCGTCCAGCCCTCGGTCAGGTCGTCGTAGGCGTCGGCGAGGCGCTCCGGGGCGATCACGGCTGCGTGCATGAGGCTGGAAGCGACGGCGCTGGCTGCCTTGAGGCTGCCGGATCGAACCGCCTGGGCGTGCTCGATGATGCGATCGATCTCGCTGCCCGAGCGGACGGCGTCCTCGTAGGACGAACGATCCATTGCGTGGTCACCCATGATCCCCCCCCAGACCTCGGCGTACCTCCTGGATCCTATTGCGTCGGGGGAGGGCGAGCACGGTGGGACGCTGCTCGCTATGGTGCGGCCATGGCCCGGGTCGATCCGACGTTGGCGGCGCTCCGCGCCCACGAGGTGCCGCAGTGGTGGCGCGACGCCAAGCTCGGCATCTTCGTCCACTGGACCCCGGCCTCGGTGGCGGGGTTCGCCCCGGCGCACGGCGACTACGGCGAGCTGCTGACGTCAGGGCGATCCGACGCCTTCAGCTACTCGCCCTACACCGAGTGGTACCAGAACTCGATGCGGTTCCCCGGCTCGCCGGTGGCCCGTCACCACGCCGAGGTCTGGCAGGGGCGCGACTACCACGAGTTCGCTGACGACTTCGAGGCCGGCCTCGCCACCTGGGACCCGGAGCGATGGGCCCGGGCCTTCGCCGACACCGGGGCGGGCTACGTGGTGCTGGTGGCCAAGCACCACGACGGCTGGTGCCTGTGGCCGTCCGCGGTTCAGAACCCGCATCGGGCGGGCTGGCACTCGAGCCGGGACCTGGTCGGTGAGCTGGCCGAGGCGGTGCGCTCGGCTGGCCTGCGCTTCGGCGTCTACTACTCGGGCGGTCTCGACTGGACCTTCTGCGACACGCCGATGGGCTCGATGGGCTCGATGATCCAGGCCATCCCCCGAGATGACTACGCGGCCTATGCCGAGGCCCAGGTCCGCGAGCTCATCGACCGCTACGAGCCCTCGGTGCTGTGGAACGACATCGCCTGGCCGGCACCGGGCCGCCAGCTCTGGCCGCTGATGGCCGACTACTACCGGGCCGTGCCTGAGGGGGTCCTCAACGACCGCTGGATGCCCTGGTCGCCGCTCCTGGCCGTCGCCGCCACGCGCCCGGGGAGGTGGGCGATCGACCGCGCCTCGCGCCGTCAGGCAAACCCGGACGGCGGCATGGTGCCGCCGAGGCCTCCTCACTTCGACGTGCGCACCCCGGAGTACACGACCTTCGCTGACATCCAGAGCACCCCATGGGAGTGCGTCAGGGGGATGGACCACTCCTTCGGCTACAACGCCGAGTCGGCCCCGGAGGACTTCCTCACCCGGGACGACCTGCTCGGCAGCGTGGTGGACATCGCGGCCAAGGGCGGGAACCTCCTGCTCAACGTGGGCCCACGCGGCGTCGACGCCACGATCCCCGACGAGCAGATGGTCCGTCTCGGCTGGCTCGCCGAGTTCTCCCCGACGCTCGACGCGGCGCTCCGAGGCTCGGAGCCCTGGGTGACCCCCGGGGCGACCACGGCCGAGGGGGACTGGCTCCGCTACGTGGTGCGGGACGGTGAGCTCGTGGCCCTGCTGGTGCCGGGGGCACCGGTGGCCACGCTGGCCGAAGTGGTCGATGCCGGTGGGGCATCTGCCCGACTGCTCGGCGGAGGGTCGGTGGCGGTCTCGACGACGGCGTCTGGGCTCGCCATCGAGCTCGCCATCGAGCTCGGCATCCCCGGCTCGTCCGATCCGGTGGCCGTGGTCCTCTCCGGCGTGGCGCCGGCCGCCTCGCTCAGCTGAGCCAGGCCTGCGTCAGCCAGACGACGCCTTGATCCATCCCGAGCGCGTGAGCGCCTGATGGGGTGGTCGGGTTGTTCCAGTTCTGGACCTTGGGGGTCGACGCCACGGCCCACACCGCACGATCGGTCCAGATGTAGGGCAGGTCGATGGCGAGGCGCTGGTTGACCTTGGCGAAGTAGGACGCGGCCTTCTTGGGGTTGGCGGCGCCCATGCCGGCGACCATGGCCGCCTCGATCTGGGGGTCGTCGTTGCGGGCGATGTTGAGCGAGGTCCCATTGCGGTTCAGCGTCTTGGTCGAGAACCAGACGTAGTTGAGGTCCGGGTAGATCCCGCCGAAGGACTGCCACCCGACGGCCTCGAAGGTCCCGGCGAGCGCCTGGGAGATCACCTCGGACTCCGAGGCCTGGTTCAGCGTCAGGTTGACGCCGATGTTCTTGAGCACCTGCTGGATGTAGGCCCCCTGCTTGGTCGACTGCGGGGTGGCGATGCCGAGGCTGGTGAAGCTCAGCGGGTGACCGTGCTTGGCCCGGTACTGGGCCGAGAGCTTCTTGGCCGCCGCCTGGTCGTAGGTCGGGTAGGGCACCTTGGTGTACCAGGGCGAGCCCGGCTGGTAGATCCCGTTGACCGGGGCATTGACGCCCTTGTCGATGATCTGGCTGTAGGCCTTGGCGCTGATGCCGGTGGCCAGGATCTTGCGAGCCAGGGGGTCGTCGAAGGGAGGCTTCGAGACGTTGAGCAGCATGCAGCTGACGTTGGGCGACCCGACCATCTTGCCGGTGTTGTCGACGTAGGCGATCTTGCGGTTCTGGCGCATCTGGCTGATCGTGCCGGAGTCCGCCGCGTGCATCAGGTCGATGGTCCCGGACTGCAGCGCCATGTAGCGCGCCGCGTCGTCGGGGATGGGCTTGAAGATGATGCGGTCGAGGTAGGGCAGGCCCTTGCGCCAGTAGTGCGGGTTGGCCCGGACGGTGAGGTGGTCGTTGGGGATCCACTCCTCGAAGATGAACGGACCGGTGCCCACCGGGTGGTCCGACCCCTCGTTGGGGGCGGAGCTCATCGACGGGGCGGCGACGTACGCGATCTGCGTCGCCGCATAGGTGTAGGGGAACGATGCCCAGGGGAGCTTGAGCTCGATGGTCATCGAGAGCGGGCCTGTCTTGGTGGCCCCGGCCACGAGCGGCTGGATGGCGATGCCGGCCAAGGGGCTGTTGAGGCCGTTGGTGAAGTTGTGCACCATCACGTCCGCGTTGAGCGGCGTCCCGTCGTGGAAGGTGATGTTCGGCCGCAGCGTGACCGTCCACTTCGTGTGGTCGGCGTTGGGCGTGATCGACTTGGCGAGGTACGGCACGACGGCGCCATTGGCGCCGATGGCGAACAGCGGGTCGTAGACGGTCCGGGCCATGAGGAAGCCGGCGGCGTCGAAGCGGCCGGTGGCGGGGTTGAACCCCTGCTCCTCGGCGTTGACGCCGACCCGGAGGGTGCCGCCGCGCTTGGGGCGGGACCTCGAGATGCCGTCGAGGCCGCGGCCGTGGGTGACCATCGCCCCCGCCTCGCCGTCGAGCGCGAGGCCGAGGCCCCCGCCGAGGGCGAGCGCCCCCGAGCCCGCCAGGAACGAACGCCTATGGAATCCACCTGTCACCGAACACCCCCCGATCTCGGCTTCGCACTGCTGTCGCAGGTGATTCCTAGCAGCCAGGGCGAGCGTCTGCTCGCGTTGCGCTGCTCAGGTGCCGGTCCGCAGGACCACCGTCTCGACGGCCTTGTCGTGGAGCGTCTGGCGCTTGGGATCCCAGAGCGGGAAGAGGTCGTCGACAAGCGAGCCGATCCAGATGATCCCGAGCAGCCAGGTCACGAGGAGGCGGAGGAAGGACTTGCCCATGCCGACCTGGTCGAAGGTCTGGTCGCGGACGCAGCGGATCCCGACGGCCCGCATGCCGACCGTGGCGCCGCGAGGCCCGCCGATGGCGACCAGGAGGTAGACGGTCCATGCGATCACCCACAGCACCGCCAGGCCGAGCAGGACGCCCCCGCCGGCCGAGAAGGTGCTGCCGGGCAGCGTGTGGCACGAGCTGGTGCCGTCGAGCTGCTGGACGCAGCGCCAGTGCATCGTCGAGAAGCCCCAGGCGAACCCTGAGACCAGGAGGGCCACCAGGGGGATGCCGAAGACGAGGCCGTCGATGAGCGAGCCGGCCACCCGTCGGAGCCACGTGGCGTACTCGGCCGGCGGAGTCGAGGCCGAGGTGGCGAACGGCGGCGCGGCCGTCGGCGCCGGGGGTGGCGACATGGGCGGCGCCGTCGGCGGCGAGATGACGGGGGGAGGCATGGATGCCGTGGGCGTCGCCGGTGCTTCAGCCGCCGGAGGGCTCAATGCGCTTCCGCAAGCGGAGCAGAAGGATCCAGTCGCCTCGGCGGAGCAGTTCGGGCAGGTGGCCATGGGACTCCAGTCATCAGGTGCCGGTCATGCCGAACCTATCTCCCGAGCGGCTCGCATGCGTGGGCGTTGACGAGGTGACGGCCTCTCGCCGGTCGAGGCGTCGCTGGGCTCGAGTGCTGAAGGTGGAGGCCACGTCATGCCGTTGCGCTGAGCACTCAAGCCATCATCCCTATCTACAATCCGTAGTAGGCCAGAGACATGAGTGCCCGATCACCAGGCTCTGCTGACCTGCTCCGCACCGCTCGAGGGATGTCGAGCCTGTCCCAGCCTGAGCTTGCCCGTCGGGCGGGTGTGGCCCAGAGCGTCATCAGCGCCTATGAGTCCGGCCGCCGCGAGCCGTCGCTCAGGACCCTGCGGCGTCTGATCGAGGCGTCAGGGAACTCGCTCTCGATGGTGATCGAACCTG
>CANGPS010000076.1 GCA_947456245.1 Acidimicrobiaceae bacterium | reverse complement strand
TGAATCGCACTGGGTCTGACGGCGACTCTCAGGCTGTGATTCCAACCAGCGGGGTTCCGATGGAGATTGGATCGTAGGCGTCCTCAAACTCGGCTGGTGGAACGTCGTCCGTCACGCTCGTCGAGTGCCACGCGTAACTTCGCTTCATCAAGTTGATCCAGTAGGTCTCTCCGTCGCGCTGTGGTTATGGCCTGGTGGACCAGAGAGCTTTGGGTGCCCCCACGGATCGCCTGCGCAATGGCGAGGGGTGCAGCCACGACGGGGATATTCCCCACGAAGTCGATGTCTCGTTCTCGGAGTGACCCGGCGAGACGCTTGAATCGAAGATTCTCCTGACGACGAATCCGATGACCCGGAGGGACGACCACCTCGATGCGGCGGGGGTTCACATCCGCCAATTCGAGAAGCAAAAGCGCTGCTTCGCCGCCGATGGCCGCTCCGTCATTGGCGGCCCAAAAGATGGCCTCTTGGAACTCATCGAGGGGGGTGGTTGGGAATGCCGTCAGGCGGTAGACCCCACGGAACAGATGGCGGGCCCGACCCGCTTGGACGAGTTTGCGCAGATATCCCTGTGAAATCTCCATCACGTCCACATCGGTCGTCCTTACGAACCCGTGCTGCGTCGCCGCTAGCTCGACGAGGCGGTCGTAGGTAGTGGTTGGCAGATTCATGACCATTACTGTACCTTCAAAGGTACACTTCTGGCACAGAATTTGTAGCGAAGATTCATTAGTGTTCTTTTCTGAGAACACAACTGGAATTGATTTCGACCCAAGGATCACGCCGCCCGTTATGAACGCAAGGCGTTATGCCCCGATTCTGAACCCTTCAGCAGACCCAGCTCTGATTCGATCGTTTGACGCTCACGCGATGACCCCCGCATGCGATTCGCACTGTCGCGGCGGGCGACTTCAGCTCCGATCAGTCCGGTTCGGCAAGACCCAGAAGTGTCCTGATTCGCTTCGCGTTGAACGACGTAAATCCTGTACCGGGCAGATCTCGACGCTCGAACTCAACCAGCAGGGCCAGTAAGTCCTCTCTGCGGGTCGGGTCGTCGGCAGCTTCTCGAGGAGTGAGTCCACCAAGGGCGGGAATGGACTCATCGAGCCACTCGACCTCCTTCTCCCGAATGACCTGCGCGGCGATCTCAGCCATCTCGTCAGACTCCGATGACCCCTGATCACCCGACGTCTCAAGAGCCGCCATCTTCTCCATGGCATCCTCGACCGACTGATGCTCAGACTCGAGGAGCTCAAGGTCATCGAACTCGGCCAGCAGCTGGGCCTCGATCCGCGCGGCGCGCTCTATCGAATTCGTCTCCACCACGAGCACGTCGCCTTCACGGCGCAAGAAGCAGCGGATCGTCGGCGATCCACCGATCTCGACGACCTCCTTCCAGCGCTCCTCGTCATCATCGCCAAAGAGCAGACTGAGTCCGTTGACTAGTTCAGCCCATGACCTCTTTGTCGGCCGAAAGACCATCCGGCACAAGATGATCTCCTCACCCTCTGTGGTCACGACCCGTGGCGGTGCGACAAGTCTCGCCACCCAGAGCGCGACGTCCCATTGATTCGGATCACCATCATCCAGGAGCTCGAGCGTTGCCTCCCGGTGCACAGCCGCGATCAGGACCGGTGCACCGGCGAAGATCTTCAGGGTCTCGGCGGGAAGGACTCGGGCGTAGAGGTACTCACCGACCTTGAGGTCGTGTGACGCTGCACGTTCGACCACCTCGACGGCCTCCGCCGTTCGGGTGTCGAACAGGGTGACCCCTTCACCTGGCTCGGTTGCCACCACTTGGTAGAGCGCCGGATGGGTCTCGCGCCAGCTCTCGGCAATGGCCAACTCGATATCTGGGAGGAGCGGTCCCCGATGCTCGATGAAATCATCGATCGCCTCTTCGTCGAACGCGACGACGTCAAGAAGCGGTGGGATCGCCGTACCGATCTGAGTCGGGTCGGCTTCCTTCATGACCCAAGAGATCATGTGGTCAAGAGCCCCACGGCGCTGCGGTCGCAGCGCGAAAGCGTTGACCTTGTGGAAGAGCCAGTCAGCGTGCTCCTTGAGACCCAGCGTGGGTCCATTGATGCAACAGAGTTTGAACTTGGCCCCCGACCCGCAGGGACACGGGTCGTTTCGGCCAACCCCGGGACTCTCAAGAGGCAGGAATCGATCGAGGTAGCCGAGCTCAAGGGGCTCCGAGCCGTCGGGCAGACGAGCGAGTAGGGAGGCGGCAGCAAGGGCATTGCCCCGGTCCGCCTCGAACCAGGCCAGCTCGGAGAGTGCCGGCTCGTAGGCGGCGTCAGCCAGGATCGCTGAGCGGAGTGAACCTTCAGCTTCCAAGGTCATGCCCCACTCTTGGAAGGTCATCGCGTCGAGATAGAGGAGCGGCGCACTGCTCCGTCCCCTCGCCGGGCCGAGCGCCTCGACGAAACCGGAGAGCGACTCGAAGCTGGCACCGGCCAGCTCGAGGGCATAGATGGCGAAGGCCGGAGCGACGAAACCATGACCGAGCGAGCGCAAGGCTCCTTGAGCTGACCGAACCGATGAGCTGACGAGATACTCCACCCAGGCTTGGCGGACCACCTCGAACTCCAGATCGCAGCACCGATCAAGGCCGAACCGAACAATGATCTCACCGAGCGCTCGCTCGTACTCGTCGACGCCGGGTGGCTTGGCGCCGTCGCCCTGCCTTGAGACCCACGCACCCGTCCACTCGAGATCGCCGGGGAGTAGCTCGCCGATCGGGGGCACCGGATTCCGGAACAACGACGGATCGTGAGCGATCGCGTCCATCACGACTTCCGTGATCTCGATGGCCACTCGGCCGCTGTAGAGGCGGTCGAAGGAAGCGCTGAGCCCCTGAGCTTCTGCCTCACCATCGCCGAGAGCATTCGGCACCTCGACCGAGATCGCTGAGCCCCGAAGTCGAAGCACCACGCGATCACCGGCAGCGCATGCGTTCAGCCAACCGGCTGGCCCCTTGAGGGATCCGTTCTCTTCGAGGCCATCGGCACCATCGTCTGAGAACGCAAGCTCGACCTGCCCGCCTCCCTCCAGCTCGATGCCCTCCGGGTCAGCCATGTCAGCGGCGACGAGATCCGGTGTGACGTGGAGCACACCAAGCGACAGTTCCTGTGCGGTGACGACGTGCGAGAAGCACGCTCCATCGAGGATGACCGCGGTGGAGGCGACGATGTCATCCCCCGTCATCCAGATCTCGTCAAGGAAGAGGAGAAACTCATCGAAGTCGTCGGCGAGATCTCCGCCAGATGATTCAAGCTGGTCAAGGAGCCCGGTCTCGTCGAGGCGAACGAGCAAGTCCTCGCGCTCGATCGGTCCGGAAGCCAGCTCCGCCATCAACGCCTGCTTCAGTTCGTCGCTCATGTCAGCCAGATTGCTCCTTGTTCGAGTGCTCCTTGGGGCCAAATTCCTCCAGCTCGTCCTCGGATTGACTGGAGCGCCTCAGGTCCACCTCGGCACGGTATCTGACCGATTGCCAGACGGAGTTCAGCTCCTCGCTCTGCTCCAACCCGCCCTCGGGCGATCGAGGTGAACATCACGCGTGAGCCTCAGACGAGCCGGCGGATCTCGTCGGAAAACTTCGGGACACCTGCGCGCGCCAGCCGAGACGCAAGGTCGATCGGCGTCAGCTTCGGACTTGTGGTCTGAGCCGCCTGCTCCATGACGATATCTACGACGAGACGAGGAGCGAGATCCAGCTGATTCAGAAGGAAGTCATCGGGATGGACGACTTCGATGGCCAGCGACTCCATCACCTCAATCGGAAAATCTTTGACGTTCATCGTGACGATCGCGTCTGCTCTTCCCACGACCGCCGTCGCGACGACGTGGCGATCATCGAGATCTGGAAGTTGGATCTCGATGACGACTTCCGGGTGGGCTTCGATCCTGGCGTCTTCGAAGGCTGCGTCCATCGTTGCAAACCGGCGGTCGATTCGGGCCGCATCCGCCATCGGATGGATCTCACCGATGGCGTCACGCGCCTCTTCGAGCAGCTGCTCAGACCAGAGAGGCCGATAGAGCCCGCGCTCTGCCACTCGAAGCAGCGTGTCCGCCAAAGCGATCGGGACAAGCACGCACGCGTCGAGCACGGCCGAATAGCGCGCCAAGGATCAACTGGCCTTGCGATCGGCTGCCCGCCGACGTCGAGCTCTCTTGAGAGCCGCTGCATAGTCCTCGGTTGATCCGTCAGCGATCCCCAGCTCGTCGGCGTCACTCGTCAGCTCGTTCAAGGCGTGGCGACGCTCGGCTCGTCGACGCTCCTGGAAGTCGAGGAGATCCTGGAGCTGAATGCGGCGATGTCGATTTGGCTTCTCGAAAGGGATCTTTCCCTCCTCGAGAAGCTTCACAATTGTGGGCCGGCTCATACCCATGATGTCGGCGGCCTCTTGCGTCGTCAGGAGCAGTCCGCGTGGAGCAACCGAGATCGCCTTTCCTTGGCGCATGACCTCAACGACTTGGGTCAGGACTTGGTACACCTCGAGGGGCAGTGGAACCTGCTCGCCGTCTGGACCAAGAAGCAGACCAGGTTCCGTGTGACCCTCGACGAAGCGCGCCAGGTTGAGGAGCTCATCAAGATCCTGCGGAGGGAAGATGACCTCATCGGCATCTCCGCGCTCATGGGTCGGATCGCTATGCGTGGTGCTCTCTCTTCCCATCATCATGCACCAATCCTACCGTGATTCGAAAGAAACGAAAGCCACTTTTCATCCCGTGGCTTGTCGCAACGGTCGGGACCAGTAACCGATGACGCGCCCAGGGTCGAGTCCACCTTTGTTATCCAAGGGTTCCTCCCTGGACAAGTCTCTAAGAAACCCGGTGCAGCAATCGGCGGTTGAGTCAGTATTTGGTTGATTTGAGGTGTGTAAGTCGAGTAGGGGTGTGATTTAGGTTGGGCTTGGCCTGACGGAAGTGGATGAAACCCCAGCACAGAGGCCAGTAGCTCGGCGCCGGCGAATGCAAGCCGATGTGTGGCGAAGAGTCTCTCCGAGACACCCCCACTTTCCCATTTTCCCAATTGCCCAATTGCCCAATTGCCCACTGTGGGCTAGTTCGGTACAGTGGGAGGTAGAGGAGGATCATGGGACCACAACTGATAGAGACTGACAACCGAAGCCGGGTCGTGCTGCCCGGACACGCCAACGAGCGCTTCTTGGTCCGAGAGAACGCTGACGGAAGCATCCTGCTCGAGCCGGCCCACATCGTGAGCGACGCTCAGCACGAGTACGACAACTCGCCCGAGCTCCAAGAGATGCTCGCCCGGGCCGCTGCGTCGCCCCACTCGATCACGCGTCGCAGTCGGGTCTAGGTGGAGCCGTCCTACTCCGCCGTCGCCGACGAGCAGCTCGACCAAGTGCAGGCTTCGGGCGACACCGAGCTCTACAACGCGCTCGTCACCGTGTGTGAGTTCATCTTGGACAACCCTGCACTGGCACAGCGCGATTCGGCGGCCATCACGACCGACGTGGGCATCCGCCTGCGCTACGCCGTGCCTGGTCACGCTCCGTACAAGGTGTTCTGGGCCTCGGAGGGGCCGAGGATCGAGGCGGTCTTCCCCTACCCCAACTGAGCGTGAGAACTCGTGAGGCGTACCGGTCAGCGACTAATTGCCGACCTTGGGCCGGCGACGGTCTGCGCATCGACCAAATACTGACTCAAACGCCGAGCGCTTTGACGTGAAGGCCGCCGCCACGGCGGACTCCCAGGCGGGATGCCCGCGTGAGAGCACCAACTACCTGATTGAGTCCTCCACTGCCGTCAACCCCGGACGGGTGGTGTGTTTCGACGCCGGATCGTGAACGACGCGGCGGACGGCCGCCGTGCAGCACCGTTCATCGTGAGAGAGCTCAGGCATCGGGCGAAGCAGAGCCTGCTGGCCCAAGCCTGGCCACCTCGGTCTCTGGAGTTCCTTGTCCGAGTCGCACCTTGCCATCACGACGCCGCCGGACAGGCTGTGTCCGAGGGAGCGCATTCTCGACCACTGGAAGTGTGCGGAGATAGGCGTAGACGCTTTTGGGGAAGATCGAGGAAATCGGATTTTTGCCGGCAGCGATACGCCACCGCAGCACATGGATCATCACCCTGATCACCCCCGGGTCGACCGTGAGGATGACGAGGACCACCATGGCTTCGGTCGATTTTGGGAG
>CANGPS010000075.1 GCA_947456245.1 Acidimicrobiaceae bacterium | reverse complement strand
GTGGCGCTCGGCCGGACCTTCGAGGAGATCGATGGCACGCCGGGCGGACCGAACTCGGCGCTCTGGGCCCGGGTTCCCGGCCACCTCGAGCCCTCGGCGGCCACCTTGGCCATCTTCGGCGACTATGTCTCAGGTGGCGTCGCGCACCCGCTCGGCATGCGGGTCATGGGTCGGAGCCTCGACAACACCATCAGGATGGTGCAGCTCGAGGAGACCGAGTGGGTGCTGTGCGACATCCGGATGGACGCCCTCGTGAATGGCTACGCCCAGGGAACGGCCTACATGTGGTCCGAGCGCGGGACCCTGCTGGCCACGGCCAGCCAGTCTCTCGCCATCAAGCTCTGGGATCGCTAGGCCCAGCCGCCCTCGGTCAGCCGACCGGAGCCTGCGCCCTGGGGTAGGTCACGTCCATGGCCCGACGCAGCGCACCGAGCGGGGCCAGGAGGGGCTCCACCCGGTAGGAGAAGATCCCGCCGAAGTCGATGGTGAGCACCGGGCTGCCCCACGAGGTCACCTCGGTGATGAAGTTGTTGCCGCCCCAGTCGGCCACCCAGTTCCCACCGGGCAGCAGGTAGCCGTTGCCGCAGCAGCGCGACCACGCGACGCGGGCGTCCGTGACCCAGCCGAGGACCGTCGCCGTCCGGGCGTGCAGGTCGAGGCCGAAGTGGATCAGCCGGGGGCCCTGGCCCTCCTTGGTCCGGTTGTCGTGCAGGGTCAGGGATCCGTCGGGAAGGATCCGGGCGAAGTGCTGCCCCGAGAACGTCCCGAACCCGGACGGGCCCAGCACGGTCAGGCTCTCGTGCTCCCTCGAGCCGCCGAGCTTCCACGTGATCACGCCATCCGAGAGGCGGATCCGATAGACGGCGTCGAGGTGGCGGGCGCTGACCACGACGCCACCCCGGCCGTCGTAGGCCAGCGAGTTCATGTGGACGACGTCCTGCGCCGCTCCCCGGCCCCGCCAGTGCTGGTTCTCGGTGGCGACGTCGATGTGGTCGACCATGCGCCACGTCCACACGACGTTCCCAGCCCCGTCGAACTCGACCAGCTTGGCGTCGGTCACCTGCTCCTGCGCCGAGCGGCCCCAGCTGCTCAGGTCGACGCAGTCGGTCGGGGTGGCGGGGCAGTCCCGCTTGACGTACTCGAGGCCCAGGTAGCGGTCGCCGGGGAGCGTGATGAAGTCGTGGAGGTCGAGCGGGCCGTCGGGACCATGGAACTCCTTGGTCGTGTTGCCGGCGAGGTCGTGGAGGTACACGACCCCCGCCTCCATCCACTCGATGGTCGTGGCGTCGAGGAACTTGGCGTCGATCGGGTGGGAGCCGTCAGCGGACCGGTGCCACCAGACCGGGACCCCGTCGGCGTCGAAGGCGATCGTGTACGGCTGCGAGACGTTGGCCGAGAAGCTGATCCCCGGCTGCACGAGGAACCCCTCCGACTGGACCGCCCCGGTCCGGGTCGACGAGTAGGCCGGGAAGTCGTTCGGCAGGCATCGCAGGTGGTAGGTCGCCACGCCGGGCCGGTTGACCACGATCTGCTGCCCGGCCGTCATCGGGATCGTCACGGACCCGGCACCCGTCAGCGAGCGCCCGCCGATCGTCACCGGGCCCGACGACGCGAAGACGGTCGCCGACCCACCAGCGCAGCCGACGGCGTAGTCCGTGACCCACGGGGCGAACGACGGCGTCATCGAGGGGCTGACCGAGAGGCTGAAGGCCGCAGGGTCGGCGAGCGCCGTCGAGGCCGGGAGGCCGAGCGCCCCGGCCATCATGGTCACCCCGACGAAGATCCGTGCCAGCCTCATCTGATCCCCCCACAGGTCATGACGGCTCAGGCACCGTCGTGGATTGGCCTCCGATCGTCAGATCTAACCATGTCCGCCGTCTCGTGTCCCGGACAGGTCACCTGGAGGGCGGCGAGGCCGCCAGCGGCCCGATCAGCTCCCCGAGGGCGCGAGAGATCCAGTCCACATAGGCCACGTTGGCGTGGAAGAGGTCCCGCCAGACGAGATGGTGGTCGACCACCATCGGACAGGTGGTGGCCGTGCAGAAGAGCGGGTCGAGATCGACGAAGCGGGATCCGGATGTCGTCGCCGCCTGGACCAGCGCCCTGCGGAACCAGCCGTAGCTGTCGGTGAAGGCAGCGACGCTGATGCTGCACGGCCCGATCTGCGTCGGGTGGACGAGCACGCAGGTCGCAGGGTCGGCGTGGCCCCTCGGCACCGCCGGCAGGTTGCTCAGCACGGTCACCCGGGGGCTGGCCGAGCGAAGGGCCTCGAGCAGGTCGGTCACCCCGCCGGGCACGGCCGACTGGGACACCGGCTCGCCGACGTAGCCCGTGACGACGATCGCCGCAGGGTGGAGCCGGCGGGCCTCGGCCACCTCGAAGCGGTGCCACTCGTCGCAATAGGGGTTGCGACCCCCGCCGAAGATCAGGTCGGGGTCGAGCCACGGGGCGCACCCGGTCTTGGCCACCAAGACGAGCCGCACGTGCTGGGCCTCGGCGAGACGGATGAAGGCGCTGGACCACATGGCGGCGGTCGAATCGCCGAGCAGGAGCACGATGGTGGCCGACGTCCGGTCGCCGAAGGCGCAGGGCTCGATCGAGGTCTGCCTCGCCTCCTCCACCACGCAGGCGTCCGGGACCGAGGGACCGGCCAGCGACAGGGTGGGTGGACCGAGGGGCGGGACCACTTCGTTCGGGACGGCTGTGGTGGCCACCCCAACAGAGACCGCCTCCCGCAGGCGGGTCAGGGTGGGCCGGTGGTCGCCGCCCACCGGGGCCGAGGCGACCGGGACGTTGGTCGCGAGGAGGAGCACGGTCGCCGCCAGCACGGTGCCCACGACGAGGAGTCCGCCGAGGCTGACGCTGCGCCTCGAGGACGCCATGAGCGACGGTGCGTGGCGCACCGGGTCCTCCACCAGGCGGCGCGAGGCCTCGGCGGCGGCCACCGCGGCGAGCACCAAGCCGGCCCGGGTCCACGGCGAGAGCGGTGCGGTGGCGGCCTCGGCGGCGATGACCAGGATCGGGAAGTGCCAGAGGTACAGGGAGAACGAGACGTCGCCGCCCCACTGCATCGGCCTGGTGCCGAGCACCGCCTCTGGCCCCCTCCTCAGCACTGAGGACCCCGCCAGCACCACCAGGGCGGTCGCCCCCACGGGCACCACGGCGGCGATGCCCGGGTAGGCGGTGGTGGGTCCATAGAGGACGGCCGCCGCCAGGATCCCCACCAGTCCGAGCCAGCCCGCAGCCACGCCGAGGACCCTCGGCCATCGGGCGGCCCAGGGGGCGAGCAGGACGCAGAGACCGCCGAGGCCCAGCTCCCAGGCGCGGGTGAACGGGGAGAAGTACGCCACGGTCGGCGACCAGGTCGTCTGGAGCACCGACAGCGCCAGCGAGGTGCAGATCACCGCCACCAGCAGCATGACCACCCGTCGAGCAGCTCCACCGCGACGCCCGACCAGCATGACGGCGGCGAGGAGCAGCGGGAACACCAGGTAGAACTGCTCCTCGACGGCAAGCGACCAGTAGTGCAGCAGCGGCGAGACCGGCCCGCCGGCCTGGAAGTAGTCGGTGCCGACGTCGATGGCGTGGACGTTGGCGAGGAAGGCCGCGGCCCAGCGGGCATCGCCCGCCACCCCCCGCCCGACGAACCGCCCGAGGACCACGTACGACGCCACGGTCGTGGCCACGATGACCAGGGTCGCCATCGGCAGGATCCGCCGCGCCCGGCGGGCGTAGAAGTCCCCCATGGCCACCCCACGGCGCGTCTCCGCCCGACGCAGCAGCAGACCCGTGATCACGAATCCGGAGAGGACGAAGAAGACGTCGACACCGACGTAGCCGCCTCGCAGGAAGGGGACCCCCGCGTGGAAGAGCACCACCAGTGCCACGGCGACGGCGCGGAGGCCTTGGACGTCGGGCCGGAAGGGCCGTCCTCCCGGCGGAGCGCCCGACGCGTCATCGCCCAGGGCCATGGGAGCCGCCGCGAGACGGGAGGGGGGCCCGGACGCCATGGAGGGATGATACCGAAGGACCCCCCTGGCTCCAGGGTGTAGATTCGAGACCCGTTAGGGGCTATAGCTCAGTCGGTTAGAGCGCAGCACTGATAATGCTGAGGTCGTAAGTTCGATTCTTACTAGCCCCACTCCCAGCAACCGAGGCAGCCAGCGCCCCGGTTCCCCGAGCACCCCGGTCCGGCGGTCTCCCGAGGAGGCCTCGACACCATCGGCGGTGCCGTGCGCGCCGGTGGCCGCTGAGCGGAAGGGGCACCAGATGGACGACGAGCTGGCAGCAGTCGAGGTCGCCGCAAGGCGCGAGTTCCATGCGGAGCACCTCGGCCTGCTCGCACTCATCCTCGTGGCCATCGCCCTGCCGGCCATCGTCGCCCTGCAGTTCGCCCCCCACCTGAACGTCTTCCCCTGGATCTACGGCGCCGTCGCCGCCATCTGCGTCGGCGTCACCGGCAACCGCCTGCTCATGGCCGCCGCCGTGATCACCGTCCCGCTCTTCGCCGGTGCCGCCGTCCTGCTCCACCCCTACCCGGTGGCGGCGGGCGTCTTCTTCGGCTGCGTGGTGGCCGGCTCGGGCCTCGCCTCCCGCATTCGCCTCGAGAACCAGGTCCGCATGGTGCCGATCAACCTCTCGATCATGCTGACGTTCCCACCCCACGACGGCCTCGGCCACGGGCCGGTGGCCGACGCGCTCATCATCACGGTGATCTCGCTCGTCGCCGTGCTCTGGACCATGGTCCTGGTGGTTCGCCCTGTGCTCAAGCGCGTCCCGCCGATCGCTCCACCGCCGGACCGGACGAACCGGGTCGCCGACGTCTACGCCGTCATCGCCGGGGTGACCTGCGGCATCGCCGCATGGGCCACCCTCGCCATCTGGCCCGGGATCGCCGGGGCATGGCTCCTGATCACCATGGTGGCGATCATCCAGCCCGACTTCGACGGTGCCTTCGGTCGGGGCACCCAGCGGGTGCTGGGCACCCTGCTCGGGATCCTGGCCGCCATCGCCCTCGGCCTGGTGGCCACCAACGCCGTGGCCGACGTGATGATCGGCACCATCCTCATGGTGGTCGCCATCCACCTCCTGGTGATCGCCCGACGCCCCTACTGGGCCGGGATCGCCGTCCTCACCCCCGGCGTGGTGCTGATCAACACCCCGGGGCACACCGTGCTCAGCATCTCGTTCGATCGCCTGTCGTTCACCCTCCTCGGCGTGGCGGTCGCTGTCCCGCTCACCCTGCTCGTGGCCCGGCTTGGGCGCGAGCCCGGAGGCGCCGGCCTCCCCACTCCCTGAGGCGCCGGGCCAGCGCGCGACGCTCGGCATCCGAGGCAAGGTCGCCCTCGCGACCTACCGTCGCGAGAGAACCGAGCCAGGGAGCCCGAGATGCCCACATCGCACCAGGTCGACTACCAGTACACGCCCCACCCCAGGGTCGAGGAGCGGGCGGTGGCTGGCCCTCCTCTGATCATCGACGCCGCCACGGCTGCCGCCGATGCGTCTCGGGTGACACGGTTCAACTCCTGGCTGGCCATCAAGATCACCGGGGGCGTGGGGACCATGTGGTGCGCCTACGCCTTCGCCGTGATCGCCCTGGTCGGCCTCCCTCAGGCCATCCACGACACCTTCACCGGACCTAGCGTCCACCCCCTCAGCCTCATCGCCTGGATCGCCCAGACCTTCCTCCAGCTCGTGCTGCTGTCCATCATCATCGTGGGGCAGAACATCCAGGCGGCCGGATCCGACGCCCGAGCGAAGGCCACCTACGACGATGCGGCGGCCGTCCTCGAGGAGGCCAAGCAGATCCAGATCCACCTCCAAGCCCAGGACGCCAAGATCCTGGCCATCCTCAAGCACCTCGAGGATCCCGCCGGTCGCTGAGGCAGGCCGACCGAGCTCAGCGACGCCCAGTCGCCTCGGCCGGCACGGGGGGCCCGAACGAGCGGGTGGCAGACTAGGGAGCCATGGAGCCCATCACCGACCCCACCGCCAAGGCTGCCGTCCTCGCTGACGACCGCGGCCACGTCTTCCACTCCTGGTCCGCCCAGGCGGCACTCAGCCCGATGGTCATCGCCGGGGCCGAGGGCAGCTATGTCTACGACTTCGACGGCAACGAGTACCTCGACGTGTCGAGCCAGCTGGTCAACACCAACATCGGCCACCAGCACCCGGCCGTCGTGGCCGCCATCCAGGAGCAGGCGGCCCGCC
>CANGPS010000074.1 GCA_947456245.1 Acidimicrobiaceae bacterium | reverse complement strand
GACGATCACCGGGCTCGAGGCGCCGAGGCCGATGGTGACCCGACCCGGTGCCGCCTCGGCCATCGAGGCTGCGGTCTGGGCCAGCAGTGCGGGCCCGCGGGTGTAGACGGGGGCGATGGCCACGCCGAGGTTGAGGCGCTCCTCCCAGGCTGCGGCCAGCGCCAGGGGCGTGAAGCCGTCGGTGCCGTCGGTCTCGGCGGACCAGACGTCGGTGTAGCCGAGGTCGGCGAGCTGGGTGTAGATCGGCCGGTGGTCGGCGAGCGAGATGCCGTCGAAGGGGATGGTGATGCCGTAGCGGGGGGTGGGAGTCGTCACCCCGTCACTCTCGCAGACCACCGGTGCTGCGTGCCAGACCCTCAGGTGCCGTAGTCGTGACCCTTGGACTCCGGCGGCTCGAGGCCGGCCCGCCGCATCCCGTCCTCCAGCCGCCGGATCACGGTCTGGAGCGTGAGGACGCGCGCGAGGTGCTTGGAGTCCGCCGGGATGACGTCCCACGGTGCAGGGGCGGTGTCCGTCCGGGCCAGCATCTCGTCGATGGCCACCTCGTACTCCGCCCGCTTCTTGCGGTTGCGCCAGTCCTCGTCGGTGAGCTTCCAGGACTTGAGCGGGTCGACCTGCCGGGCCTCGAAGCGCTTGAGCTGCTCCTCGTCCGAGATGTGGAGGAAGAGCTTGACGATGACCATGCCCTCCTCGACGAAGGCTGTCTCGATGTCATTGATCTCGTGGTAGGACCGCTGCCAGACGGGCTCCTCGATGAGGTGCTCGACGCGCTCGACGAGCACGCGGCCATACCAGGACCGATCGAAGATCGTCATCCCACCCCATCCGGGGACGACCGGGAAGAAGCGCCACATGAAGTGGTGGCGCAGCTCTCGCGGCGTGGGGGCGGCGAACGGGGCCACTGTGTAGTGGCGGGGGTCGATGGCCTCGGTCAGCCGACGGATGGCCCCACCCTTGCCGGCGGCGTCCCACCCCTCCATGATCACCAGCAGCGGCGGGCCGAGTCGCTTCTCGCCCTCTCCGGCGACCCCGGGTCCGATCAGTCCGCCGCACACGAGGCGCAGGTGCAGCAGGCGGCGCTGGAGCAGGACGATCTTGTCGATCGAGTCGGCCTTGGTCATCCGAGGGGACAGGTCGACGTCTGCGAGGCGCTGGAGCATCTTGTGATTCTCTGTGGTCTTGGCCCCGGACGCAACAAGGGCGCCGGATCGCTCCGGCGCCCTTGTTGGTCGTCCCAGCGGAACTGACTAGGCCGCTGCGTCCTGGCGACCGAAGAGCCCGACGTGGACGGCCGCGCCGACGATGCCGCCGACGAGGGGTGCCACGATGAAGAGCCAGAGCTGCCGGAGTGCCTCGCCGCCGACGATGATCGCCGGGCCGAAGGATCGGGCCGGGTTGACCGAGGTTCCCGTCAGCGGGATGCCGATCAGGTGGATGAAGGTCAGCGTCAGGCCGATGGCCACGCCGGCGGTCACGGCGGTGCCCAGCTTCGAGGTGACCGACAGGATCACGAAGATGAAGACGGCGGTGAGGATGACCTCGACGAGGAAGGCGTGCCCGAGGTCGATCTTGACCATCGACAGGTTCCCGTAGCCGTCGGCGCCGAGGCCGGTGACGGTGCGGGAGTACTTGGGCGAGCCCGAGAAGACGCTCCACAGGGCGAGGGCGCCGAGGAGGCCGCCGGCGAACTGGGCGACCCAGTAGCCGATCGCCTCGGTCAGGCTGATCCGACCGGCCACGAGCGCACCGATGGTGACGGCCGGGTTGACGTGGCACCCGGAGATCGCGCCGATGGCGTAGATCAGGCCCATCAGCACGAGGCCGAAGGCCAGGGCGGTGGCCACGATCCCCATCGAGGAGGGTCCGAGGATCCCGGAGAAGGCGAAGCCCTTCCCGAAGCTCAACGTTGCGACGCCACAGGCGAAGAACACGAGGATGGCGGTGCCGAGGAGCTCGGCACCAAGCTTGCGACTGAGTGACATGGCGTCTCCTTGTTGCTTGTTGGATCTGAATAATGACCCTTGTTCTATCGGGCTGACCAAAGCGTAGGGAGTCCCCGGACCATGTTCAGGGATGCCCCGTCGCCCATCAGCGGGTGTGTGCGACCATGAGGAGGTGCGGACCTCCACGACGACGGTGCCGAGCCCATGATGACCCGGGTGACGGCGGTGGTGGTGTGCCCGGCCGAGGCATCCGAGGCCCAGGGCTTCATCAACCGCGACCGCCTGCTCCTCGCGTCGCTTCGACCCGAGCACGAGGTGACGGTGGTGGGGGTGGTCGCTCGACCGGCCGAGGCCCTCGACCTCGTGGACGTGCCGGTGGTCGGGCCTGAGCTCCTCGGGAGGCCGTCGGGGATGCTCGGCCGGCTCTGGCGGCTGCTCTCGCTGCGGACCGGCCGCCTGTCGGCCTCGGAGCGACGGCTCCGGGACGTCATCGCGGAAACCGAGCCGGACGTCATCCTGGTGCTGTCGCTCTGGAACGTCGAGCTCGTCCGGTGCGCTCGCACCGTCGCACCCACGGCCTTCTTCGCCGAGGAGCGGCTCGGTCGGTCCACGGCCCCGGGCGGTGGTCGCACGGTCTCGATCTCGCGCCTGCTGCGACGGGCGGAGCTGGCGAGTGCGAGCGGCCTCCCGGCGGTGGCGGTGCTCCGCGGCGATGACGTCGCCTGGGCGACCGAGCGCTTCTCCAGTCCCGTCGTGGTGGTCCCGCACGGGATCGACGTCGCCTACTGGGAGGCCGAGGTCGACCCCTCCATCGACGCAGGCCCCGTCGACGTCGTGGCGGTGGCCAACCTGACGATGGCCAGGACCGCCAGGCCCCTGGCCGAGGTCATCGACCGGCTCGAGGATCGGGGCTGGCCGGACGGCCTGCGGCTCCGTCTCGTCTCGGCTGCCGGGTACCACCCCTCGCTGCTCGAACGAGAGGGCAGAGGGGTCGAGCTGCTCGGTGCGGTTGAGGACCCACGCCCCCTCTATCGTTCTGCGGCCGCCACGCTGGTGCCGGCGTTCGAGGCCAACGGGGTGAAGAACGGCATCATCCAGGGGTGGGCCATCGGCTGCCCGGTGGTGACGACGCCGGCCTCGGCGGCCACGGTCGGAGGGAAGGATCGGGCTGACCTCCTCGTGGGCGAGGATCCTGGGGCGCTTGCCGGCCTGCTCGAGGGCCTCGCCAGCCGTGACGACCTCGTGGAGATCGCCGCCGCCGGCAGGCGGCACCTCGAGGAGCGCTTCTCGTCGACGGCCCATGACGCCGCCGTGGCAGGGCTCGTGGCGTCGCTCGCGCGACGCTGACCCGTCGCTCCGCTCAGGCGGGCCGCCAGGTGAAGGATGGGGAGCGCTTCTCGGCGAAGGCGGCGAGGCCCTCGGCGAGGTCGACCGAGTCCCGAGAGGCCCGCTCGAGGTCATCGTGGCGTCGTCGCAGCTCGGTCGAGCCGAGGATCTCGGCGTTGACGAGCATCTTGGTTGCGGCCTGCGTGAGCAACGATCGCTCGGCGAGGGCCGCTGCCAGCTCGGCCACCCGGCCGTCGAGGTCCTCGTCGGCCACGAGGATGTCGAGGAAGCCGAGGCGCAGCGCCTCGTCGGCGCCGATCAGCTCGCCGGTGTAGAGCAGCCGCTTCGTCGCTGAGGGCCCGACGATGGCCATCGTGCGTCGGACCGCCTCGGGCGGGTAGGTGATGCCGAGCCGTGCTGGGGTGATGCCGAGCAGAGTGGACGATCCAGCCACGCGAAGGTCGCATGCGGAGGCGATCTGCCAGCCACCCCCGATGCAGTTGCCCTCGATCACCGCGATCACCGGAAGGGCGAATGCCATCAGCGCGTCCTCGGCTCGAGCATTGACCTCTCGGTAGCCGCCTGGCACCCCGGCGTCCGCCAGCGAGGTCCCGAGCCCCGTGATGTCCGCGCCGGCGCAGAAGTGCCCACCGGCTCCGCGCACGAGTAGGACCCGCGGTCCCTCGGCCTCGAGGTCGGCGAGCACGCCGGGCAGCATCTCCCACATCTCGTAGGTGACCGCATTGCGCTTGTCGGGCCGGTTGAGCCAGAGGGTGGCGATGTCGCCGTCTCGGGTCACGTGGAGCGGGGCGGCATCGTTCATGAGATCTCCTTGGGGGGAAGGTGCCCGACGCGGACGAGCTCCGAGCGAAGCGCCTCGAGCCATCCGTGGCCGAACTGCTGGTCTGGCTCGAGGTAGTTGCCCTCGCCCCACTCGTTCCAGGACTTGATGATCAGGACCTGCTCGGCCTCGGGGAGGCCTCGGGCCGCGTGCAGCGCGCCTCGCAGGCGGGAGGCGAACTTCTGGGGCTCGCACCCCATCGCCACCGACCCCCGGCGCCCGAGCCTCGGCGTGTCGTCCCAGTTCGGGGCGAGGATCGGGAACGTCGTGCCCTCGATGGCATCGAGGACCGAGGGGTCGTAGTGCACCGGGTAGGGGAACCGCTTCGGGCCCTTGAGCACCTTCCGGTTGATCAGGGCGCTGCGCAGTCGGGTGAGGGGGTCGGACTGGTGGTCGACGAAGGCTGATCCCACCGCGGCATCGAACCCGTCGGCCACGTGGTTGCGGTAGTCGCTGCGCTCGAGCATCGCCACGAGGTAGAGCCCGCCGAGGTCCTCGGCCCGCTTCTGCCACGTCTCGACGAAGCGCGCCGGGTCGGGCAGCTGCCCGGGCGAGAAGACGAAGAAGACCGGCCGGCCGTCGACCCGGACGTAGCGGGGGTCCTCGAACGCCCGCCGCACGTAGCGAAAGTGGGCCTCGTCGTCAGCCTCTCCGGGATAGGTCTGCTCGAGCAGCATCTCGCCGTAGCGCGAAGGGTCGCCCCAGCGCCGTTGCCAGCTGTGGTTGGCCCAGGCGAGGCAGAACGGGAAGTCCGGCTCGCCGCTGATCAGCACGTCGTTGAAGGGGCGCTCGAGCAGGCGCCTCCCGCCGAGCCAGTAGTGCCAGTAGATGAAGCCGGTCAACCCGGCGCCGGCGGCCAGCTCGGCCTGAGCAGCCCGGGCCTCGGGGACGCGGAGGTCGTAGAACCCGAGGTCGGCGGGGAGGTGTGGCTGGGCGTGGCCGCGGAAGAGGGGTCGTCCGCTCGTCGCGCTCGACCACTCGGTGAACCCCGTGCCCCACCACTCGTCGTTCTCCGGGATCGGGTGGTATTGCGGCAGGTAGTAGGCCAGGACCTCCATCGAGCCGAGGCTACTCGGGGGCGTCGATCGCCCCGTGCCCTCGGCGGACGACGGAGGCGGCCTCGTCCGGCCCGGCGAGGGGTGAGGCATGAGGTCCGTAGAGGTCGCCCAGCCCGCTCTCGGCGAGGATGGCCATGGCCGCCTCGATCACCTCGGGTCCATAGGCATCCCGCCAGGGCTCGATCCGCTCGGCGGTGGTGGCGCTCTGGCGCCGGAAGCTGGCGAACGACGGGCGGTCCACCATCGTTCGGTCGACGGCCAGCGTGCGCCACGCCCGGCCCCCGAGGGTGGTCACATGGTGCTCGACGCGCGCGATCTGAGCGTCGGGGTCGGTCACGAGGTCCTCGTAGAACACCACGAGGGTGCGCTCGGCCTCCCGGGAGCCGAGGGCCGCTGCATGGTCGCTTGCCCACTGCCGGACCTCTCCGAGGAGGGCCGCCGCCGCCAGGGCAGGGTCTGCGCCCGCTGCGTGGGCGTCGATGAACCCTTGGGCCGAGGTGGCGTTGTTCATCGACCAGGTGAGCTCGACCAGGGAGTGGGCGACGGCGAGGGGGTGGCGGATCAGGAGGATCATGGGCGTGGTCGGCCACCGGTCGGCGATCCACGGCAGTGCTCCGACCCCCACGATGTCCTTGACCACCCGTCGCCGGGCCAGCCGGGTGGTCGTGATCTGGTCCGACCAGTGCGTCCGCAGGCGGCCGGTGACCGCTCCCTCGAGCAGGACGGCCGCACCTCCGAGGTCGCCGCCGGGCCCGACGGCCGGCAGCGAGACCATGTCGGTGCCGAGGTCGGGGCGGCCCTCGTAGGGGAGGTTCGCCGGCTCGAAGACGAGCCGGGTGCCGGGGCTCGAGGCCAGCAGCTCGGCCAGCCAGGTCGAGCCCGACCGCGGCCACGAGACGAGGTAGAGGGCGCGGCTCGGATCGTGGAGGGGGTCCAGGAACAACTGGGTGCCCGTCGTGACGTCGAACCGTTGCTTGCGCCACGCGAGGTGGCGACGGATCCGGCGGATCGCCGTCGATCGGGCCGGCTGCTCGGACTCCATGGCGGCATCCTAGGACGAAGCCTCTGGGAGGTCAGTGCTCGCTGCGCGACACTTGGAGGGTGAGCACCCGTGTCACCGTCCTCGTGGTTGCCGACATCGACGTGCCCTTGGCGCATGGGTTCGTCCCCCGATACGAGGCGCTGATCACCTCGCTTCGCCGGCG
>CANGPS010000073.1 GCA_947456245.1 Acidimicrobiaceae bacterium | reverse complement strand
GCCAGCTTCTCGCCGTAGCGGTCGGAGCGGTGGATCCACGAGATCGGCGTGGCGTCGCCGTGCTCGGCCACGAGGGCCTTGGCCCCAGCCGAGACCGGGTTGGTCGGATCGTCGTTGATCTCCGAGCCGGCGATGGCCGGAAGCCACTCGTCGAGGAGTTCGACCAGTGATCGGATCAGGCGGGTCTTGGCCTGGCCGCGCTCGCCGAGGAGGATCACGTCATGGCCGGCGAGGACGGCGGTCTCGAGCTGGGGAAGAACCGTGTCCTCGAAGCCCTGCACCCCGACCGAGAGCGGCGTGCCCTCGGCGATGCGGACCTCGAGGTTAGCGGCCATCTCGGCCGCCACGGAGCGCGAGGTCCAGCCGCTGGCGAGGAGCTCGCCGAGGGTCGACGGGAGGTCGGAGGGTGGGATCGGGGCGGACGCGTCAGTGGTCATGCGGCGAGCCTATGTCCAAGAGTTGCGCCCATGTCCGGGCATGGGAAGAATGGCGAGGTTCGCGCACGGCGACCGGATGGATCCCTAAGATCCCACCGGTCCCAGCGGGACGGACACCGATGGCCCCCCAGCCACCGGAGACGAGGAGGAGAAGGCGTGACGACGGTAGAGAACCCCGCCACCAGGGTGGACAACTCGCACACTCCGGTGGTGCTCGGCGGGACGCGTGGCGGACCCGACACCCCGACGCTGCGGAAGGACCGCTGGTGGCTCGCCCCGGTGATCACCGTGACGATCCTCACCTCGTTCGTCGGCTACGCCACCTGGGCCGCCTTCGTCAACAAGAACTACTACGCCGGCTCGTGGATGCACCGGGACCTGATCAGCCCCTTCTACTCGCCCTGCCTCGCCGCCTCGTGCGTGCCGGGCGCGAGCCACGGCCCGGTCATCTCCTTCTGGACGATCTCGCCGGCGCTGCTCATCCTGATCTTCCCGCTCGGGTTCCGGATGACCTGCTACTACTACCGAAGGGCCTACTACCGCTCCTTCTGGTGGGCCCCGCCGGCCTGCTCGGTCTCGGACTCGCACAAGAGCTACTCGGGTGAGTCGAAGTTCCCGCTCATCTTCCAGAACGTGCACCGCTACTTCTTCTACTTCGGGCTCGTCTTCAACGTCATCCTCACCTACGACGCCATCCTGGCCTTCAACCAGCCTGGGATAGGGGTCGGCGTGACCGTGGGCACCTTGGTGCTCTGCCTCAACGCCACGCTGCTGTGGCTCTACAGCCTCTCGTGCCACGCCTGCCGCCACCTCTGCGGAGGTCAGGTGAAGTCCTTCTCGGCCCACCCGATCCGGCACAAGTTCTGGAAGCTCGTGACGCCGCTGAACGCCAAGCACATGCAGTTCGCCTGGGTCAGCCTCTTCGTGGTGGCCCTCACGGACCTCTACGTGCGCCTCGTGGCCAGCGGCACCATCACCGACTTCCGCCTTTTCTAGAGACCTCAGCGAACGGAGATGACTTCGATGTCAGAGATCGAGCACCACGATTACGACGTGATCGTGATCGGCGCCGGCGGCGCCGGACTCAGAGCGGCGATCGAGGCGAAGGGCCGTGGCCTGAGGGTCGCCCTCGTCTGCAAGTCCCTGCTCGGCAAGGCCCACACGGTCATGGCCGAGGGTGGCGTCGCCGCCGCCATGGGCAACGTCTACGCCGAGGACAACTGGAAGGTCCACTTCCGCGACACCATGCGCGGCGGCAAGATGCTCAACCACTGGCGCATGGCCCAGCTCCACGCCCAGGAGTCCCCGGACCGCGTCCAGGAGCTCGAGGCCTGGGGCGCGCTGTTCGACCGCACCAAGGACGGCAAGATCCTCCAGCGTGACTTCGGTGGCCACCGCTACGCCCGCCTCGCCCACGTAGGCGACCGGACCGGCCTCGAGCTGATCCGCACTCTGCAGCAGCGTGCGGTGTCGATGGACATCGACGTCTTCATGGAGTGCAAGGTCGTGCGCCTCACCACCGACGACGACGGTGCCGTGAACGGTGCCGTGGCCTACTGGCGGCCCACCGGCGAGTTCGTGACCTTCGGCGCCAAGTCGGTGGTCCTCGCCACCGGAGGCGTCGGCAAGTCGTGGAAGTTCACCTCGAACTCCTGGGAGTCCACCGGCGACGGCCACGCCATCGCCATGTGGGCCGGGGCGAGCCTGATCGACATGGAGTGCGTGCAGTTCCACCCGACCGGCATGGTCTGGCCGCTCAGCGTCCGGGGCATCCTCGTGACCGAGGGCGTCCGAGGCGACGGCGGCGTGCTGCGCAACTCCGACGGCAAGCGCTTCATGTTCGAGTACGTGGCCGACATGTTCCGGGCCGAGACCGCCGAGTCTGAGGACGAGGCCGACCGCTGGTACGACGACCACACCGCCGGCCGTCGCCCACCCGAGCTGCTCCCCCGCGACGAGGTGGCCCGCTCGATCAACTCCGAGGTCAAGGCCGGCCGGGGCTCACCGCACGGCGGCGTCTTCCTCGACATCGCCTCGCGCCGGACCGCCGACGACATCCGCAAGCGGCTCCCGAGCATGTACCACCAGTTCATGGAGCTCGCCGGCGTCGACATCACCCGTGAGGCCATGGAGGTCGGACCGACCTGCCACTACATCATGGGTGGCGTCCAGGTGGACCCCGACACTGCCGCCACCGCCGTCCCCGGCCTGTACGCCGCCGGCGAGGTGGCCGGTGGCATGCACGGCTCGAACCGACTCGGCGGCAACTCGCTGTCGGACCTGATCGTCTTCGGTCGCCGGGCCGGCATCGCCGCCGCCGACCGGGCCGAGAGCATGGCGCGAGAGCCCAAGCTCAACCAGGCTCAGGTCACGGAGTACATCGACGAGGCCCTCGCCCCGTTCACCCGGGACTCCGGTGAGAACCCCTACGACCTGCAGCACGAGCTCCAGGAGCTCATGCAGGCCAACGTCGGCATCATCCGCAACGAGGCCGAGGTGGTCGAGGCGCTCGAGAAGCTCGACGAGCTCAAGCAGCGGGCCGCCAACGTCGCCGTCGGCGGCGGTCGGGCCTACAACCCGGGCTGGAACCTCGCCACCGACCTGCCGAGCATGCTCACCGTGTCCACCTGCACCGCTCAGGGTGCCAGGGACCGCCGGGAGAGCCGTGGCGGGCAGACCCGTGAGGACTTCCCCAAGGCCGACCCGGAGCTCGGGAAGGTCAACTTCGTCCAGCGCCAGCCGTCTGGTCGCGGGTTCAGCAGCGAGATCACGATCACGCCCGAGCCGCTGCCGGTCATGCCGGACGAGCTGATGGCCATCTTCGAGGAGGAGAGCAAGTGAGCGACGTTGTGATGCACGTCTGGCGCGGCGATGCCGACGGCGGGCAGTTCGAGGAGTACACGGTCCCGAAGCAGGACGGCGAGGTCGTCCTCGACGTCATCCACCGCATCCAGGCCACCGAGGCCCCCGACCTCGCCTGCCGCTGGAACTGCAAGGCCGGCAAGTGCGGGTCGTGCTCGGCCGAGATCAACGGCAAGCCCCGGCTGATGTGCATGACCAGGATCGACACCCTCCCCGAGGGCGAGACCATCACCGTCACGCCGATGCGAGCCTTCCCGATCATCCGTGACCTGGTCACCGACGTCAGCTTCAACTACGAGCAGGCTCGCAAGGTCCCGGCCTTCAACCCGCCGCCTCGTCCAGAGGGCGGCTACCGGATGAGCCAGGTCGACGTGGAGCGGGGCCAGGAGTTCCGCAAGTGCATCGAGTGCTTCATGTGCCAGGACGTCTGCCACGTGATCCGGGACCACGAGGAGAACAAGGCCCGCTACTCCGGCCCTCGCTTCTTCATCCGCTACGCCGAGCTCGAGATGCACCCGCTCGACACCAACGACCGTCGGGACCTCGTCCGCGAGGAGATGGGCCTCGGCATGTGCAACATCACCAAGTGCTGCACCGAGGTCTGCCCCGAGCACATCAAGATCACGGACAACGCCATCATCCCGCTCAAGGAGCGGGTGGTCGACGCCGACTACGACCCGATCGCATGGCTGGGGCGCAAGATCCTGCGTCGCACCAAGCGGACGGCCGAGCAGGCTGCCGTCCAGCCTGACTGATCTCCCGTCGCCCTGAGCGGCCCGTCAGGGGCCGCTCAGGGCGACCGGACAGCGCCTCGGCCTCGCTCGTAGGATCGGCGAGGTGGGTGGGCCTGGTGCCCCTGTGGAGCGTCCACCCGCACGAGGAGGACCGCATGGGCAAGCCGATCGACGATCGATTCCTGCTGCGCTACCGCCTGCTCCTCGACGCGGAGGACCAGGCCTTCGACGAGCTCGAGCACGCGGTCGAGGATGGGGACCGCCGCCACTTCGCCGAGGAGCTGCAGGTCTGGCGCCGGGCGCTCGACGCCAAGCTCGAGTACCTCGAGACCTGCGACTACAACCTCGACGGGATGCAGCCGGGGCCGCTGGCTCCCTGAGGGATCAGCCGATCGACAGGACGTCGACGACGAAGATCAGCGTGTCGTTCGGCGCGATGCCCGCACCCGGGGACTGGGCACCGTAGCCGAGGCTCGGCGGGATGATGAGCTCGTAGCGCCCACCGGCCTGCGCCCCGATGAGGCCTTCGTCCCAGCCCGGGATGACCTGGCCCTGGCCCACCACGAAGGAGAAGGGCTGCGAGCTCCACGAGGACTGCACGGTCTTGCCAGAGGAGTAGGTGGCCAGGACGTACTGCACCGTGACCTTGTCCCCCGCCTTGACCGCAGGCCCGCTGCCCGGGATGAGGGTGCCGACCATGAACTTGCCGTCCGGTGCGGTCTTGGGCACGACCACCGTCGGCTCCTTGCCTGCCGTCCCGGCTGGCGATGCCAGCGCTGAAGGCAGCTCCGAGGCCGTGGTGGTGACCGGAACCGTGGTGTTCGTCACCGGGGTGGTCGACGAGCTCGATGACGAGCTCGAGCAGGCGCTGAGGCCCAGCGACGCCACGAGGGCGCCGGCGGCGAGGAGCGAGGCGTGCTTCTTCATGATCGTGCCGTCCCGGTCCGCTCAGCCGATGAGGCCGAGGTCCTTCACCGCGTCGCGCTCCTCGATGAGCTCGTTGAGCGTCGTGGCGATGCGGGCCTTGGCGAAGTCGTCGTGCTTCACGCCCTCGGCCACGGTCCAGGCGCCGGTGCCGTCGGCGATGACCGGGTACCCGAACATCAGTCCCTCGGGCACCCCGTACTCGCCGTTCGAGCTCACGGCCACCGAGGCGCAGTCGCCGGCTGGGGTGGCCGTGCGCAGGCTCACGACCGTGTCGATCGCCGCGTTGGCGGCGGAGGCGGCCGACGAGGCGCCACGAGCCTCGATGATGGCAGCGCCGCGCTTCTGCACGGTCTCGATGAAGGCACCCTCGAGCCAGGCCTGGTCGCCGATGGCCTGCGGGACCGGGGTCCCGGCGATCGTGGCGTTGGCGAAGTCGGGGAACTGGGTGGCGGAGTGGTTGCCCCAGATGGCCAGGTTGGCCACGTCGGCGACCGGGGCGCCGGCCTTCTGGGCCAGCTGGGTCTCGGCCCGGTTCTGGTCGAGGCGGGTCATCGCGAACCAGCGGTCGGCCGGGACGTCCGGAGCGTTCTCCTTGGCGATGAGGCAGTTGGTGTTGCAGGGGTTGCCCACCACGAGGACGCGCACGTCGTCGGCGGCGTTGGCATTGATGGCCTGGCCCTGGGGCTTGAAGATGCCGCCGTTGACGTTCAGCAGGTCGCCCCGCTCCATGCCCGCCTTGCGGGGCACGGAGCCCACGAGCAGGGCCCAGGAGGTCCCGTCGAAGGCGACGTTGAGGTCGGTCGTCATCTCGACGCCGGCGAGCAGCGGGAAGGCGCAGTCGTCGAGCTCCATGACGACGCCCTCGAGCGCCTTCATGCCGGGCTCGATCTCGAGCAGGCGGAGCACGACCGGCTGGTCGGCGCCGAGGAGCTGGCCCGAGGCGATGCGGAAGAGGAGCTGGTAGCCGATCTGGCCAGCAGCGCCGGTGACGGTGACGTGGATGGGGGTGGTTGCCATAGGCCTAGACCGTAGTGGGAACCGGGGGTCACGCTCCAACTGCGGCCGACCGTGCGGTGCTACCCCTGGGCCAGGCCCAGGGACTGGGCGATCTCCCTGGTCGCCAGCGACCGGTTCAGGGTGTAGAAGTGCAGGCCCGGCGCTCCGGCCTCGAGCAGGCCGGCACAGAGCTCCGTGGCCAGCACGATGCCCTCTGCGCGCACGGCGTCCGCTCCCCCACGGGCATCCGCCGCCTCGAGGCGCTCGACAGCCCAGGCTGGCACTGGGGCCCCCATGTCGGCCATGCGGGGCACCGAGGAGAGCGAGGTGACCGGCATGATGCCGGGCAGCACCGGCTTGGTCGTCCCACGGCGGACGAGGTCGTCGACGAGGCCGGTGTACTCCTCGAGGGAGAAGAAGAACTGCGTGACGGCGAAGTCGGCCGCCTCGAGCTTGGCGGCCAGCCGGTCGCGGTCCTCGTCGATCGAG
>CANGPS010000072.1 GCA_947456245.1 Acidimicrobiaceae bacterium | reverse complement strand
GGACCGTCCACCTGCTTCAGCGCAAGGCCTCCAAGGTGGGGGCGGGCCTGGGCAAGACCACCGGCTGGATCCACCGCACCGAGCTGGCTCATCGCGGGGTCCACATGGTCCCCGGTGCCACCTATGAGGCAATCGAGCCCTCGGTGTCAGGCGCAGGCCTCGACCTCCACCTCGAGGTGCAGGGCGAGCGGTCGATCCTCACCGTGGACACCATCGTGCTCTGCACGGGCCAGGAGCCGAACCGCGCTCTTGCAGACGAGCTGGCGGAGCGTGGCATCGAGGCCACGGTGATCGGTGGGGCTGACGTGGCGGCAGAGCTCGACGCCAAGCGGGCCATCGATCAGGGCACCCGCCTCGCCGCCGCGCTCTGAGGTCGAGGCGATGGCGCTGCGCAACGCGATCATGGCGACCTTGGCCGAGGGGGAGTCCTCCGGCTACGACCTGTCCAAGCGCTTCTCCGTGGGCGTGGCCAACTTCTGGACGGCGACCCGCCAGCAGCTCTACCGAGAGCTTGAGAAGATGGAGGCCGAAGGACTGATCGCAGCAAGGGTCGTCACCCAGCAGCGCCGCCCGACGAAGCGCCTCTTCTCGCTCACCGATGACGGTCGCGCCGCCATCAGGGACTTCTCGCGAAGCGAACCCCGACCCACCGCCATCCGTGACGAGCTGCTCGTCCAGGTCGAGGCGGTGGCGCTCGGCGACCCCGCTGCCGTCAGGGCGTCGATCCTGGACCGGCGAGCAAAGTCCGAGGCGAAACTCGCTGCGTACGAGCTGGCCTTCGAGCGCCTTCGCGGCGGCCTGAGCGTGGAGGAGTACGTGGCGTCCGGCGAGCGGATCGGCCCCTGCCTGACGTTGATGGCCGGGATCTCGTTCGAGCACGAGAACATCAGGTGGTGCGAGCAGGCGGCTGAGGCGCTCGCCCGACGATCCTGAGGGGCCCGAGGCTCAGGAGTCGTCGCCCTCATCGACCTCGTGGTCGATGAGGTGGCTCTTGGCGCCGATCCAGTCCGTCACGGCGAACAGGACGCCGGAGACCACGAAGGTCAGGTGGATGCCGATCTGCCAGCCGATCGGGGTGAAGTCATGGATCTGGTCGAGCCGCAGGAAGTCCTTGAGGAGCTGGATGGCCGAGATGGCGACCAGCGAGCCGATGAGCTTGAGCTTGAGTCCGGAGAAATCGACCTTGCCCATCCAGCGGGGCTTGTCGGGCGAGCTGTCGGCGGCGTGGATCTTCGAGACGAAGTTCTCGAACCCGGCCAGGATCACCATCACGATCAGGTTGCCGAGGAGCGCGAGGTCGATGAGGTCGAGGACCTGGACCGAGACGACCTCGGCTGAAGAGGTCGTAGCCCCCGAGAGCATGTGAGCGACCTCGCGGAAGAAGATGATCACCACGACCACGAGCCCGGCGAGCAGGCCGAGGTAGAGGGGGGCAAGGAGCCAGCGGCCGGCGAAGAGGACGGTCTCGAGCCCGTTCTCGACCTTCTCGCCGACAGGGTGGCGCTTTGGGGCTGGCGTCATGGTCCAAACGATACCGAAGCGCTGCCCCACGAGTGGTCGTCCCGCCGAGACCTCGTCACGCAGCGGTCTAACTTGGGGGGTGAATCTCAGTGTCCCCGAGCAGAAGGCAGCGTGAGAGTGCCACCCTCCACCATCATCTACACGCACACCGACGAGGCGCCGCTCCTGGCGACCTACTCGCTCCTCCCGATCATCGAGGCCTATGCCGCCCAGGCAGGCGTGGCGATCGAGACGCGGGACATCTCGTTGGCGGGCAGGATCATCGCAGCGTTCTCGGACCGTCTCGAGCCGTCACAGCGCACGGCCGATGCGCTCGCCGAGCTGGGTCTGGCCGTGCTCACCCCCGAGGCGAACATCATCAAGCTGCCCAACATCTCGGCCTCGATCCCGCAGCTCAAGGCCGCCATCGCCGAGCTGCAGGCCAAGGGCTACGCCATCCCCGACTATGTCGCCGACGGCCAAAGTGCCGAGGACGTCGAGAACCTTGCTCGCTTCAAGAAGGTGCTCGGCAGCGCCGTGAACCCGGTGCTGCGCGAGGGCAACTCCGATCGTCGGGCGCCAGCCTCGGTGAAGAGCTACGCCCGCTCGCACCCCCACCGCATGGGGGCATGGTCGGCGGACTCGAAGACCAACGTGGCGCACATGGTGGCGGACGACTTCCGCAACACCGAGCAGTCGGCGGTGATGGCGGCCGACACCGAGCTGACGATCGAGCTGGTCCGGACCGACGGTTCGTCCACCCCTCTGCGGGCACCGCTGCAGGTCATCGCCGGGGAGATCGTGGACGCGGCCGTGCTGCGGGCGGCTGCGCTCCGGAGCTTCCTCGCCGCGCAGATCGAACGAGCCAAGTCCGAGGGCATCCTGTTCTCGGTGCACCTCAAGGCCACCATGATGAAGATCTCGGACCCCATCATCTTCGGCCACGTGGTGGAGACCTTCTTCCCGACCACCTTCGCCACCTACGGCTCGGTGCTGGTTGAGGCGGGCCTGAGCGCCAACAACGGCCTCGGGGCGATCCTCGATGGCCTGGCCGCCCTTCCCGGGGGAGCGGAGATCGCGGAGTCCTTCGCAGCGGAGATGGCCGCCGGCCCGGCGCTGGCCATGGTCGACTCCGACCGGGGCATCACCAACCTGCACGTCCCTTCCGACGTCATCGTCGACGCCTCGATGCCAGCCATGATCCGGACTTCGGGCCACATGTGGGGGGCTGACGGCGAGGAGGCCGACACGCTGGCCGTGATCCCTGACTCGAGCTACGCCGGCATCTACCAGGTGACCATCGATGACTGCCGGGCCAACGGCGCCTTCGATCCGGCCACCATGGGGTCGGTGTCCAATGTGGGCCTGATGGCCCAGGCGGCCGAGGAGTACGGCAGCCACGACAAGACCTTCGAGATCCCGGCGGCCGGCACGGTCCGCGTCACGGACGCCTCCGGCGCCGTCGTCTTCGAGGTCGCCGTCGATCAAGGCGACATCTTCCGCATGTGCCAGACCAAGGACGTCCCCGTCGCCGACTGGATCAAGCTGGCCGTCAAGCGGGCACGGGCCACCGGCACGCCGGCGGTCTTCTGGCTCGACGAGGGCCGCGCCCACGACGCCAACCTGATCGCCAAGGTGGCCGAGCACCTCCCCGAGCACGACACCGACGGACTCGAGATCCTGATCATGTCGCCCGAGGAGGCCATCGCCTTCTCGCTCGAGCGCATCCGGCGGGGCGAGGACACCATCTCGGTGACGGGCAACGTGCTTCGGGACTACCTCACCGACCTGTTCCCCATCCTCGAGCTCGGCACCAGCGCCAAGATGCTCTCGGTCGTCCCGCTGATCAACGGCGGGGGCCTCTTCGAGACCGGAGCGGGGGGCTCGGCACCCAAGCACGTCCAGCAGCTCCTCGCCGAGGACTACCTGCGCTGGGACAGCCTCGGCGAGTTCCTGGCGCTGGCCGTCAGCTTCGAGCACCTGGCCCAGACCACGGGCAACGCCAGGGCGCAGGTCCTGGCCGACACCCTGGACAGGGCCACGGGCACGCTGCTCAACGAGGACCGCTCGCCGAGCCGCAAGCTCGGGGGGATCGACAACCGTGGCAGCCACTTCTACCTCGCCCTCTACTGGGCTCAGGAGCTCGCCGCCCAACAGGACGATCCCGAGCTGGCGGAGCACTTCACCCCCCTCGCCCAGCTGCTTGCGGACCAGGAGGCAACCATCGTCGCCGAGCTCCTCGCCGTGCAGGGCCATCCGGCCGACGTCGGCGGCTACTACCGTCCGGACGACGCCATGGCATCGGCGGTGATGCGGCCGTCTGCGACGTTCAACGCCGCCCTCTCCACGTTGGTCTGATCAGGTGGAGACCGCCAGGCCCTCGGTCTCCGGCTTCGACGTCGACGTCGTCATCGTCGGCGCCGGCCTCTCGGGCATCGGCGCGGCCTGTCACCTGACGACCGAGAGCCCAGATCGGACCTTCGTGCTGCTCGAGGGTCGTGCTGACCTCGGCGGTACCTGGGACCTGTTCCGGTATCCGGGCATCCGCAGCGACAGCGACATGCACACGCTGGGCTATGACTTCAAGCCCTGGACGGCGAGCAAGGCGATCGCCGACGGCCCGTCCATCCTCGAGTATCTGCGCGAGACCGTGGTCGAGCACGACATCGCAGCCACCATCCGCTACCGCCATCGGGTCACCGCCGCCTCGTGGAGCTCGGAGCGATCGTGCTGGACGGTCACCGCGGAGACCCCGGTGGGCGAGGTGACGATCACCGCAGCCTTCGTGTTCATGTGCGCGGGCTACTACTCCTACACCGCCGGACACACGCCGGAGTTCCCCGGCCGCGACGCCTTCGCCGGGACCATCGTCCACCCGCAGGCCTGGCCCGAGGACCTCGACTACGCGTCCAAGCGCGTGGTGGTCATCGGGTCGGGGGCCACCGCCATCACCCTGGTCCCGGCCATGGCCACCACCGCCGCCCATGTGACGATGCTCCAGCGCAGCCCCACGTGGGTGGCCTCGCGCTCTGACCGCGACGGCCTCGCCAACCTCCTGTCCGCCGTGCTCCCCGCCAAGCTCGCCTATCGGATCACGCGGTTCAAGAACACCTTGTTCCAGCAGCTGCTCTACAAGCGCAGCCGCACCAAGCCGGACAAGATGCGCGAAGCCCTGCTCGAGCGGGTGGCCAAGGAGCTCGGCCCCGAGCTGGCCGACCAGCTCGACAGCTTCACCCCGACCTACGACCCATGGGACCAGCGGCTCTGTCTGGTGACGAACGGCGACCTGTTCACGGCCATGAAGGACGGCCGTGTCGATGTGGTCACGGACCACATCGAGCGCTTCGATGCTACGGGCATCGTGCTGGCCTCGGGTGCGCACCTCGACGCTGACATCATCGTGACCGCCACCGGGCTCGAGCTCGTCACCCTGGGGGAGGTCGCCTTCGACCGCGACGGCGAGCCCATCGACTTCTCGTCGACCTGGACCTACAAGGGCTTCGCCTACTCCGACGTGCCGAACCTGGCCTCGGTGTTCGGCTACATCAACGCCTCGTGGACCCTTCGGGCGGACCTCATCGCCTCCTATGTCTGCCGGCTCCTCAACCACCTCGAGGCCACGGGGTCGACATCGGCGACGCCACGCCTGCGCCCCGGTGACCTCGACATGGCGCCGCGCCCGTGGATCGACGAGTTCACGCCCACGTACATGACCCGGGTCATGGACCGGTTCCCCAGGCAGGGCGACCGGGAGCCCTGGCTGAACCCCCACGACTACCGCCACGACCGGCGCATCTTCCTCAAGGAGCCGCTCGCCGACGGGGTCATGACGTTCCGATGACCCGGTGCTGAACGTCGACGCCGACGGACCTCGCGGTGGCGAGGTCGTCCTCTACGGCCACTGGATCTGCCCCTACTCGGTGCGGGTCGAGTTCGACCTCGTGCGACTCGGTCGGCCCCACCGCATCGTCGAGGTCCCTCCATCTGGGGTGAGGCCGGCGGGCTTCGCGCTCCCTGCCGCGTTCGTGGCACACAGCCCACGACTCGAGATCCCGATGATCCACGACGCTGACGGCTTCCTCGCCGACAGCCTCCCCATCCTCGATCGCCTCGATCCCGGTGCCACCGAGGAGGCCCGCCGGATGGCCCGCACCGTCGACGCCGTGGCGTTCCCGCCGATGATCGGTGTGTACTACGCCGCGAGCGACGCCGAGGCGTCGGTCGCATCGCTGCGGCTCGAAGCGGCGCTCGCCGAGGTGAGCTCTCTGCTCGGCCATGGCGGGTGGCTGTGCCCAGAGGGGCCATCGATGGCGGAGTCGGCCCTGGTGCCGCTCTATGTCCGGCTCGACGGGCTCCGACGGCTCGGCTTCGACGCGGACCTGCCCGACCCCGTGGCTCGGCATGCCGAGGCCTGCCTCTCGCTCGAGGCGGGGCAGGCGGTGGCCTGGACGTTGACCCAGACGGACGAGTTCGTCGAGCGGCTCGCGAGGCGGCGACAAGGCTGACCGGCCGACTCTCGGCCGGACGACGGCCGTTGGTAGCGTCGAGCCATGGGCATGCTCCGGTCCCGGATGGTTGGGTTGGGGGTCATCGTGGCGTGCGTAGCCGTCGTCGCCACCGTGGTGCCGTCGACCGGGACCCCCAGCGCCTCGGCGGCGATGATCCGTCCCACCGGCTGCCTCTGGGTGGGGCCCGCCCACAGCCAAGGCCGCTTCAACGTGGCGTTCCCGGACACCGGCGCCATCTACTGGACCGCCACCATGTCCCTCCCTCCGGGCTCGGCGCTGACCCTGTCCGGCAGGTTCCCCCATGCTCGCTACATGTCGTTCAACGCCTACGACGACAAGGGTGAGGCCACCGCCAGCCTCACGGACGCCGCCGTGGCACCCGACCGGGGGTCGACCAACCCGTTCCGGCCTGGTGCGTCTCGTCGCGCCGTGCACCGGTCCTACACCGTCTCGGTCGTGCCCACCGCACCGACCCGGCCGCGGCCGTCGAACGCGCTCGAGGCTGGCCCCGGCCGCCAGGTCGTCTTCTATCGCGTCTACCTGCCCGACCGGGGCACCGGCCTGACCGGCGGGGTCGGCCTCCCGGCCGC
>CANGPS010000071.1 GCA_947456245.1 Acidimicrobiaceae bacterium | reverse complement strand
GTGGGGTCGACCCACACCGCCGCGATCAGCACCAGCGTGCCCGCCTGATCGGCGGGGATCGTGCCGTCGGCCACCGCGTCGAGGACGCCGGAGGCCACGCCGAGCTGTGCCGCCCCCCAGGTCAGGCGACCGTGGGCCTCGGAGGCGATCGTGGCCTTGTTCACGAAGAGGGTCATGGGCTTGACCGGCAGGTTCGGCTGAGCCACGACCACGAAGGCGGCGTGACCGGCCGTCGGCGTGGCCAGGGCGGTCGCCCAGGCGTGGCCGGCCGGGCCCTCGGCGTCGCCGAGGACGGTGTTGAGGTGCGCTGCCTCGGGGCCCGAGCCGACGAAGGACTCGCCGAGCTCGATCATGCGGGCAGCCAGGCGGCGGGCGGGGTGTCGAACGGCACGGTGCGACCGTACCGGATGGCACGGAGCAGCTCAGAGCTCTGGGTGCCCGGCGACGTGTCGTAGCCGAGCAGGCCCACGTGGCGGAGCGTGGGCCCGGCGATCGGGCTGACCCGATGCAACGACCGTCGTCCCTCGAAGACGAGCAGGGTCCCGGGCACCATCGCCACGGTGACGACGCCGGCGTGGTCGCCGTCGAGGACGGCCTCGACGAGGTCGTAGCGCTCCTCGTCGGCGGTGCGGACCTTGGGCAGGACCTCGAAGGCGCCGCCCTCGTCGGCCGACTGCACGGCGAGGGAGACCACGAAGTCCGTCTGGTCGAAGTGCCACTGCAGCTGGTCGCCGTCGCCCATGACCGCCAGGTTGAGCGCGCCGAACGGGTCGGCGTAGCGGTGGAGCTCGCCGCGGTCCAAGATGGCCTCGATCAGGCGGAGCACGGCGTCGGACTCGTAGACGGCCCGCAGCGGGGAGTCGAGGGCGATCAGGTCATAGGCCACGGCCCCGACGTCGTAGGGCATCCACCGCCGGCGGGGGTGGTCCTCGGCGAATGCCTCCTCGTCGGGCAGCTCGAGGTAGGCGGTGCCCGGACCGGTCGAGCGATGGGCGCGCGCCGTGTGGGCCTCGGCGTCGGCCACCAGGGCCGCGATGGCCTCGGGGGTCACGAAGGCCGGGAGCTCGGCGTAGCCCACCTCGGCGACCTGCGCCCGGGCGGCGGCGGCGACCTCGGCCAGCACCGGGCTGCGCGGGTCGTCGACCGGGTAGCGGTGGCGGTCGATCAGGCCGAGGGCGGGGTCGTGCTGGCTCATCGGCACCGAACCTAGCCACCATCCCACCGGACACGCTCGACATCCCTAGCCTTGGGCCGTGGCCCCCCGCATCACCGTCGACCTCGCCCCGCTGCGCGAGAGCCGCGAGTTCCGCCTGCTGTTCGTCGGCCTGCTCGTCTCCATGCTCGGCAACCAGCTGACCACGGTGGCCATCCCGTTCCAGGTCTTCTCCATGACCCACTCCTCGCTGCAGGTCGGACTCGTCAGCCTCGCCCAGCTGATCCCGCTGGTGGTGGGCTCCCTGGTCGGCGGCACGCTCGGCGACGCCATGGACCGTCGTCGGCTCATGGTCGTCTCGTCCGCCCTGAGCGCCGTGGCCGCCGCCGGCCTGATGGCCAACGCGCTCCTGCCCCACCCCTCGCTGGCCGCCATCTACGTCATCAGCGCCGTGGCCGCCGGGCTCCTCGGCCTGGCCAGCCCGGCCCGCACGGCCGCCATCCCCCGGATGGTGCGACCCCAGCTGCTCGTCGCCGCCTACTCGTTCAACCAGATCGTGATCCAGGTGGCGACCATCGTCGGACCCGCCCTGGCCGGGATCCTGATCGCCACCGTCGGCCTGCCCTGGACCTACGGCCTCGATGCGGCCAGCTTCCTCGTCCTGCTCGGCACCTCGCTGCTGCTGCGCCCCATCCCGCCCGAGCACGCCGGCCAGCGGGCCGGGCTGCGCTCCATCGTCGAGGGCATGTCCTTCCTCCGGGGTCGCCAGGTGCTCCAGGGCGTCTACCTCGTCGACCTCAACGCCATGATCTTCGGCATGCCCCGGGCGCTGTTCCCGGCGCTGGCCGCCGGGCTCTTCCACGTGGGACCCGGCGGGCTCGGCCTGCTCTATGCCGCCCCGGGCCTCGGCGCCCTGATCGGCGCCTCGACCACGGGCTGGGCCGAGGACATCGAGCGCCGGGGACGGGCCGTGGTCGTCGCCGTCATGGTCTGGGGGGCCGCGGTGGCCGTGATGGGCACGGTGCCGTGGCTCTGGGCCGCGCTCGTGCTGCTGGCCATCGCCGGCTGGGCCGACGTGATCTCAGCCGTGCTGCGCAACACCATCCTGCAGAGCTCGATCCCCGACTCGATGCGCAGCCGCCTCAGCTCGTTCCAGATGGCCGTCGTCCAGGGAGGGCCGAGGCTCGGCGACGCCGAGGCCGGCGGGGTGGCCGCGCTGACCAGCACCGAGTTCTCGGTCATCTCCGGCGGCGTGGCCTGCGTGGCCGGGGCCATCCTCGTGGCGAGGATGCTGCCCGGCTTCTGGGAGGAGCGCCACCGGCCCGGCGAGGTCCCGGCCGGCTGACCCGGACCAGCTCGGCTCAGTGGAAGGCCATGCCCCCGTCGGCCACCAGCACCGACCCCGTCACGAAGCTCGACAGGTCGGACAGCAGGAACAGGCCGGGGCCCACCATCTCGTCAGGGTCAGCCAGGCGACCCATGATCGATGCGGAGCGCATGGCGTCGATGGCGGCCTCAGGGTTGGCAGCCATCATGTCGGTGTCCACCGCCCCGGGGGCGAGGGCGTTGACGCGGATCCCCTTGGGCCCGAGCTCGGCCGCCATCGACCGCGTCAGCATCAGGAGGCCTGCCTTGGCCGCGGTGTAGAGGGCCAGGCCGTTGCCAGAGGTGAAGACGCCGACCGAGACGATGTTCAAGATGGCGGCGTGCTCGGAGCGCTCGAGGTGCGGCAGGGCCGCCTGGGCCAGGAAGAGCGGGCCCCGCTCGTTGACGGCCTGGGACTTCTCCCAGGCCTCCGGCGTGATCGACCCGAGGCGCTGGGCCAGCGCGTTGGCCGCGTTGTTGACCACCAGGTCGATGGCCCCGTAGGCGTCGACGGTGGCCGCCACCAGGCGGGCGACGTCATCGAGGTCGCCCATGTTCCCCGGCACGGCGATCGCCTCGCCGCCGGCGCTCCGCAGCTCGGCCACCGTCTCCTCGCAGGCCGCGGCCTTGCGGCTCGAGACCACCACCCTCGCTCCGCACGAGGCCAGCGAGGTGGCCAGCGCCCGGCCGATCCCGCGCGAGCCGCCGGTCACGATGGCCACCCGGCCATCGAGGTCGAACCGGGACCTGAGGTCCTCACGTGTCAGCATCCTGCGCTCCCTTCGCTCTGAGCTCCACCTTGGTGCGTCCTGCCAGCTGCCCGCAGGCGGCGTCGATCTCCTGGCCCCGCGTGATCCGGACCGTGGCGGTGACCCCCCGGTCGGTGAGGCCCCGGGCGAACTCGGCCACCCGCCTCGGCGACGAGCCGCGCACGAGGAACCCCGGCGTCGGGTTCAGCGGGATCAGGTTCACGTGGGCGGCGAGCGGCCGGGCATAGGCAGCGAGCTCGTCGAGGTCGCGGTCGGTGTCGTTGACCCCGTCGATCAGCGCCCACTCGAACGAGAGGCGGCGATGGGTGGTCTCGACGTACTCGGCCAGCACGTCGGCCAGCACGCCCAGGGGATAGCGCCGGTTCAGCGGGATCAGCTCGTCGCGGCGGCGGTCGTCGGCCGAGTGGAGCGACACCGCCAGGTTCACGGCCAGGGGCTCGGCGGTGAGGCTGCGGATGCCGGGGACGTGGCCGACGGTCGACACGGTGAGGCGACGGGCCCCGAGCCCCATCGGTCCGTTGAGCCGGTGGAGGGCGGGCCCGAGGTGCTTCCAGTTGGCCAGCGGCTCGCCCATGCCCATGAAGACGATGTTCGACACCCGGCGCGGCGCGGCGGTGCGGGCCGCCACGACCACCTGCTCGACGATCTCGCCGGTGGTCAGGTGCCGGGTGAACCCCGCCTGCCCGGTGGCGCAGAAGCTGCACCCCATTGCACACCCGGCCTGGGTCGACACGCACACCGTCGAGCGGCGGTCGTAGTGCATGAGCACCGTCTCGACCAGCGCCCCGTCGTCGAGCTCGAGCGCCCACTTGACCGTGCGGCCCTGGTCGGCCGACTGCTCCGAGACCACCGTCGGTCCAGCGGGGAGCACCTCGGCCAGCCGGGCCCGGAGCGCGGCCGGCAGGTTGGTCATCTCGTCCACGCGCTTGAGGCCGCCATGGAGGCCGTCGAAGACCTGGCGGGAGCGGAAGGCGGGCTCTCCCGGCAGCAGCTCGGCGAGGTCGGCGAGCTCGAGGTCGTAGGCGGAGCGCACGCCTCCACGCTACGCCGGACGTCTCGGGTGGCCCGACAGGGCCTCCGCGGGGCAGAATGACCCTCTGCCGTCGGCCCACAGGGGGCCGGACACGGATCACCAGCGAAAGAAGGCCCCCCATGGAGCTCAAGGGAACGTCCGCAATCGTCACCGGTGGGGCCTCGGGCCTCGGTGAGGCCACCGCCCGCACCCTCGCCAACCGTGGCGCCCACGTCATCGTGGCCGACCTCAACGCCGAGGCCGGCGAGGCCCTGGCCAAGGAGATCGGCGGCACCTTCGTGTCGTGCGACGTCACCAACACCGACCAGGTCATCGCCGCCGTCGACGCCGCCGCTGCTGCGGCGCCGCTGTTCAGCGTCGTGAACTGCGCCGGCGTCGGCTGGGCCACCCGCACCATCGGCAAGGACGGCGAGTACGCCAGCGCCCACGACCTCGACCTGTACCGCCGAGTCATCGAGATCAACCTGGTCGGCACCTTCAACGTCTGCCGCCTCGCCGCCACCAAGATGAGCGCCAACACCCCTGACGAGGACGGCTGCCGCGGCGCCATCGTCAACACCGCCTCGGTCGCCGCCGAGGACGGCCAGATCGGCCAGGTCGCCTACTCGTCCTCCAAGGGCGGCGTCGTCGGCCTCACCCTGCCGCTGGCCCGTGACCTCTCGGCCATCGGCGTGCGCGCCAACTGCATCCTCCCGGGCCTGATCGACACCCCGATCTACGGCTCCGGCGAGGCCTCGGAGGAGTTCAAGGCCCGTCTCGGCGCCGGCGTCCTCTTCCCGAAGCGCCTCGGCCGCTCCGAGGAGTTCGCCACCCTCGCCGTCGAGCTGCTGTCGAACAGCTACATCAACGCCGAGTCGATCCGCATCGACGCCGGCATCCGCATGCAGCCGAAGTGATCACTGGCGGAGCGATCCGCCACCGGTCCTGACGAGCCCCGGGCCATGGCCCGGGGCTCGTCGCGTACCCCTCCGCGATGCCACGACGCCGACAGAGGTCGGTAGCCTTGCCCCGAGGCGAGGAGGCCAAGGATGGACGCCAGCGACTGGGACGAGCGCTACGCGAGCCGCGAGCTCGTGTGGACGGCCGCTCCCAACGAGTTCCTGGTCGAGTTCGCCTCCGAGCTGACCCCGGGCCGGTCGCTCGACCTCGCCGGCGGCGAGGGGCGCAGCTCGGTGTGGCTGGCCGAGCGGGGCTGGGACGCCACCTGCGTGGACTTCTCGTCCGTCGGCCTGGCCAAGGCCGTCGAGCTGGCCGCCAGCCGCGAGGTCACCATCACCACCGTCGAGGCCGACGCCACGTCCTGGCGCTGCGAGGACCCCTTCGACCTCGTCGTGATGCTCTACCTCCAGCTGCCGGAGCCGGCGCGCACCCGTGCCCTCGAGGCGGCCGTGGCGTCAGTGGCCGACGGCGGCACCCTGATCGTGGTGGCCCACGACGTCGACAACGTCACCCGCGGCCACGGCGGACCGAGCGATGAGGCCGTCTGCTACGAGCCCGACGACGTCACCCGGGTCCTCGGCGACCTCGAGGTGGTCGAGGCCGGTCGTCGCGTCCGTGTGGTGGCGACGCCCGATGGTCCGGCCGAGGCGATCGACACCGTCGTGGTCGCCAGCCGGCCGCCGGGCTGACCAGCCCGGACGGATCAGGCCTTGAGGCCGTCGGGGTCCGTGTAGGTGGACGAGCCGAGCGCCAGGATCAGGGCGCAGATCACGGTGAAGAAGACCATCAGCACGCCGAAGAGGGTGCCCTTGCCGAAGGACTTGGCGATGTCGATGAAGACGATGAAGATCACGACGATGTTCACCAACGGGATCAGCCACAGGATCCACCACCAGCCCGGACGGCCGGCCACCTTGCACGCCGTGTAGATGTTGTAGATCGGGATGATGGCCGCCCAGCCCGGCCGACCGGCCTTGGCGAAGATCATCCAGAAGGCGATGATCTCGAGGACCGCCGCCACGAGCGACGCCGTGACGAACGGCGTGGACAGCGTCGAGGACGCCGCGATGAGTGCGGACATGGTGGAACCCCCCTGGTCGAGTGGTCGCGACCCTAGTGCGGGGCGTGGTCTCGGCGGCTGATCGTCAGTTCCCGCGACCGAGGTTGTCGAAGCGGGCGAGGTGGCTGCGGAACACCAGCCGGGCCGTGTCGGTCGGGCCGTTGCGGTGCTTGGCGATGATCACCTCGGCCTCGGGGGAGGCCTGCTGGTCGTAGGCCTGCTCGCGGTAGAGGAACATCACGACGTCGGCGTCCTGCTCGAGGGAGCCCGACTCGCGGAGGTCCGAGAGCATCGGGCGCTTGTCCTGACGGGACTCGAGGCCTCGGGAGAGCTGCGAGAGCGCCAC
>CANGPS010000070.1 GCA_947456245.1 Acidimicrobiaceae bacterium | reverse complement strand
CTGGGGCGTGGCCAACATGGCCGTCCTCCATCGGGTCTCCGACCTCGCCGCGGTCGGTGCGGTGGGCTCCGAGCAGCGCCAGCTGGCCGAGGGCCTGCTGGCCGACTCCGAGACGCGCATCGTCTACGCCCAGCCGCCCGGCGAGCTGGTCGCCGCCGCCGACCTGCTGGACCTGACGCCGATCGAGGCCGAGGTGGTCGGGCGCCTGGGTCGCGGGGTGGCGCTGTGGAAGGTGGGCGGCCACGCGTCGCTGGTCCGCCACCAGCTCGGTCCCTTGGAGCACCAGATCGTCGACACCGACGCGGCCATGGGGCGGCGATGACCATGCTCGGCCTGGTGGCCGGCGCCCTGGCCCTGGGCCTCCTCGCCCTGTCGCCACGAGCCCCAGCCGGCAGCCGATTCGCCTCGCTGGCCGAGCTCGGTGCGCTCCGGGCCCGGCGCTCACGACCGGGTGGCCTGCCCCTCGGCGTGGCCGCCGTCGGCCGTTGGCGGCCCACCCCGGTGGCGCTCTGCGCGCCGCCGGGGGAGTCGGTGCTGGTCCTCGGGCCCACGGGCAGCGGGAAGACCATCTCGCTGATCGTCCCCGCCCTGCTGGCGTGGCCGGGACCGGTGCTCGCCGCCAGCGTGAAGGACGACCTGGTCGTGGCGACGGGGGCGTGGCGCGCCACCCTCGGCCCGGTCGACGTCCTGTCGCCGGGCGGCGGCGGGACGCTGCGCTACGACCCGGTAGCGCTGGCCCGCGACGCGCCCTCGGCGATCCGGGTGGCCACCAGCCTGGCCACCGCTGGCCAGGGCGCGACGACCGGCGAGATGGCGTTCTGGGCCCAGCTGGCGGCCAAGCACCTCGCCGGGCTCCTGCTGGCCGCCCACCGCGCCCGGGGGGACCTCGGCCTGGTGGCGCGCTGGCTCGAGCAGCGGGCCGACCACGAGCCCCTCGGGTGGCTGTCGGACCCGGCCGACGACGCCGTGGCCCGCGGGCTGCGCGCCTCGCTGGGGCGAGAGGAGCGCCAGCTCTCGTCGGTGCTGGCCACGGCGGAGTCGGTCATCGACCCGCTGCTCGGTGCGGCCCCCGACTGCGTGCTCGATCCCGGCCGGCTGCTCGACGGATCAGGCAGCCTCTTCCTGTGTGCTCCGGCGCACGACCAGCGGCGCTTCGCCGCCCTGTTCGCCGCCGTGGTCGACGAGGTGCTCCGCGTCGCGTTCCTCCGGGCCGCCTCGCAGGGGGGTCGGCTGGCCGAGCCGCTGCTGGTCGTGCTCGACGAGGCGGCGGCGATTGCCCCGCTGGCCGACCTCGACGTGCTGGCGGCCACCTGCGCCGGACAGGGGATCACGCTCGTCACCTGCTTCCAGGACCTCGCCCAGGTGCGGGCCCGATGGGGCGAGCGGGCCGGCACCCTGGTGAACAACCACCGGACCCGGGTCGTCCTCGGCGGCATGGCCGACCCGTCGGCGGCCGAGCTGGTGGCGTCCCTCGGCGGGGTCCGTCGCGACCGCGCCCGCAAGGACGGGCCGGCACCCGAGGCCCGGCCGCTCGTCGACGCCCACGAGCTGCGCCAGATGCCGGCGCGCTCGGGACTCGTGATCTCCGGGTCGCTGCCGATCGCCCGGGTGCGGCTCCGACCGTGGTGGCGGCACCGCGGCTTGTCGTTTCGGGGCGAGGCTGCTCGGAGGGATGACCATCGCGATTGCGCTTGACCGGCTGGCTCTGGCCTCACGCCATCCCAGCAGGGTGCACCACCGGCCGAGCGAATGCCCAGGGAGAGGGCGGCGACGTTCGCGGGCCTTCGTCTCGTCGAGCGAAGACCTGGGGTCTCACACGCGCCGACCACGGTTCGATGCGTCCTGCGGCGTTTCTCGTGGAGCGATCTTCTCCATCGTTGCTCATGTGCACCAAGGCGTCCTCCGGTGGGCCACCAAGGTGGTTGCGGTGCGATTCCCACCGGGATAGGTTGCTGCGAGGTATAGTTGCGAGTAATACTTGCAAAATCGTTCGACAGCACCAGGCCTCCGGGCTGGGACATCGAAGAGCAGGAGGATCCGATGAAAAGGACTAACAGCCGAGTTGCCGCTGGGGTCGTGGTGTGCTCGGGTACCTGACCCTCTCCATCTCGGATGCCGGGGCCACTGGCTCGCAGCTCAGCCGGACGACGGGCCAGAGCAAGGGCTTCAACTCCGTGCTCTCGCGCAGCGTCGAGGGAGTGAACCTCCAGGTCGCCGAACTTCAAGCAGGCCTCAAGCAGGCAGCCGACCGCCAGTCGTCGGGCCAGCAACTGTTCATCTTCAACGTCAACGAGGGCTGATGCGCTCGTCCAGCATTCTCATCCCCGTGGCTGCCGGACTCCTGCTGGCGGCCTTGTTGATATCCCTTCGAGTGGCGTAGTTCCCGGGGGTCCGCCAGTTGCGGCGGCCACCGGGTGATCTTCGGTTGAACCACCAAGCTCAACCAAGGAGGACCACCCGATGGCCATCACCAATAGTGACCTGAACAACCTGCTCGATGCGATCCGCTCCGGTGGCGACATCGACGTGGTGCGCAAGAGCGTCGAGATGCTGCTCCAAGCGCTGATCGACGCGGAAGCCACGGCTCAGATCGGCGCCGAGCGCTTCGAGCGGAGCGAGACGAGGACCACCCAGCGCAACGGCCACCGAGACCGCCTGGTCTCGACCAAGGCTGGCGACGTCGAGCTCAAGATCCCCAAGCTTCGCAAGGGCAGCTTCTTCCCTTCGATCTTGGAGCGTCGTCGCAGGATCGACAAGGCTCTCTACGCCGTGGTGATGGAGGCCTACGTCCACGGGGTCTCGACGAGGAAGGTCGACGACCTCGTCGTCGCCCTGGGCTTGGAAACGGGCATCTCGAAGTCCGAGGTCTCGAGGATCTGCGCTGAGCTTGATCACGAGCTCGAGGCCTTCCGCACGAGGGATCTCGGCCACGTCGAGTTCCCCTACGTCTTCTTGGACGCCACCTATCTCAAGGGGCGCGTCGATGGCCACGTCACCTCAAGGGCGGTCGTGGTGGCTACGGGGGTCTCGATGGACGGGCGCCGTGAGGTCTTGGGCACCGCGGTCGGCGACTCAGAGGACGGGGCGTTCTGGACCGAGTTCCTCCGCTCTCTGCGGGCCCGAGGGCTCAGAGGGGTGCGCCTCGTGATCTCCGACCAGCACCTGGGTCTCCGCAAGGCCATTGAGACGGTCATGCTCGGCTCTGCCTGGCAGCGCTGCCGGGTCCACTTCATGCGCAACGTGCTCGCCCGGGTCAGCCGGGCCAACACCCACATGGTCATCGCAGCGATCCAGACGATCTTCGCCCAGCCCGACGCCGCCTCAGTCGCCGAGCAGTTCGATCGGATCACCGCCACCTTGGCCGAGCGCTTCGGTGACGTCGCCGACATGCTGCAGGGCGCCCGAGAGGATCTCTTGGCCTTCGCCGGCTTCCCTGAGGCGCACTAGCGCAAGATCTGGTCGACGAACCCCTTGGAGCGGCTCCACCGCGAGATCAAGCGACGCACCGACGTCGTCGGCGTGTTCCCCAACGACGCCAGCGTCGATCGCCTGGTGACCGCCGTGATCGTCGAGTCCCACGACGAGTGGGCAGTCGCAGATCGCCGCTACCTGTCGGAGACCTCCATGGCGCAGCTGCGGCGCATGGAGACCGAGGGAGCTGAGCTCATCGAGCCAGGAGACCTCGAGCCAAGGGCTCTCGCCGGCTGAGATCACTAGCCTCGGGGCCCATGGGCGCCGAGGAGATCCCCTCAGAGGCGATCGAAACACTTCGAGCGATCCTCGACGCCCGCCTCGGGCCCGAGGTGGCTGACCAGGCGCGCCTCGATTTCAGCGTCGAGGCCAATGAGATGACCGTCACCGAGCGACGCGCTCCCTACTTCGGAGGTGGGGAGTGGTCGGCGATGCCGCTCGCTCGTCTTCGCCTCGAGCAAGACGCCTCCTGGACGCTGCTGACCACCGACGATGAGGGCCGCTGGGAAGACTGCCTCTGGCTCGATGGCCATCAGCATTTGGAGGTCCTCCTCGAAGAGCTCGACGAGGATCCCACCGGCTTCTTCTGGGGCTGAGACCAACCGGGTGACATACCCGACGACACCCTCTACGATCACAGCCAGCCGAAGGTCACTTCTCCACCACTCGGCGGGACGTCATCGCGGCCTGCGGGAGCACCAGTGCTGGTCCTCCGCAACCGCAGCCCACCGTCAAGGTGGCATCGCTCGCCAGCGTGCGCACTCCTCTCACCATCGGCCTGATCGTCTCAGCCCAGCAAGGGGCCGAAGGCCAGCAGTACGACGCGAGCGCAGCGGGGGCGGAGGTGGCTCGGTTCCGGTTGGCGGAGGGCGGAGGGGCGATCCGCCTCGTCGTGGCCAACGATCAGGGGCTGCCCCAAGGCTCCAAGGCGGCAGTGGCGACGCTCCTCGGTGACCATGCGTCCGGCATCGTCTATGCGTCCGCCGGTCCGCACGTCCTCGCGGGCGTCAAGGCGGCGACGAAGGCGGGGCTGCCGGTGCTCCTTCCCTACCAGCAGACGACCACTGGGTTGCCGAGTGGAGCGTGGACCACCGGGCCGCAAGCGTCGACCGCATGGAGCCTCATCCCCGGCCACCTCCAGCGCGCCGACCTCGGACAGATCGTCGCAGTGACTGGTCCTGGTGCGGTCGCTCAAGCACGCCACGACCGTCGACCTGTCCGCCACCCCGGTGGGCGCGAGCCTGAGCGACGCGGCGCGGGCGGCAGCCCTCTCGTCAGCGACAGGTGGTGCTTCGATCAACGCGGCGGTGGTGGATGCCGACGCCAGCTCCTCCGCATGGATCGCAGCGGGGCTCGAACAGGCGGGCGTGTCCGAGATCGTCTTTGGACCTGATGCGACGTCGCCCACCTTCGCCGACGTCCTGACCGGCCCAGCGAGCGGCACCGCGCAGGGCACGCTCGTGTCCGAGGGGATCAGCGCCTCGGACATCAGCAGCGCGCCGTCGGTCGTCAGCTACCTCTCAGCGCTGCGACTCCTCGCCTATCAGAGCCTCTCGGCCCAACCGGACGTGGCTGTGGACATGAGCCTCTCGTGCTTCGCGCAGTCCGGAGCTGCGACTGCCGACGTGAGGAGCAACGATGCCGTCATGGCGCTCGCTGCCGCAGCGAGGAAGGCTGGGTCCACGACTCCCCTAGCGATCCGACGTGCGCTCGACGGTGGTCTCGACGCGACGGCTGCTGACGGCCTCGCCGGCCCAGCGCTTCGGTTCGGTGCGGCGCGGACTGCGCTGCCCGCCGATGCCGTCATGGTGCGCTTCTCTGCGGACGTCGATCCCTCGAAGGTCTCTGCGGACGTCAGGGCAGCGCTGTCCGACTTGAACGGCAACGACCCCGAGGCCGTCGGCACGGCCGTCCGCGCGCTGCTCAAGGACGGGATCACCGTCAACTACTCGGCCTACAGCGGACAGCTCGACGCCGCACAGTTCAGTGCGCCCGGAGCGTCGGGTTCGACCTCGTTCGGCTCGTGGAGCCAGATACCCGGCGCATCGGGCCGGCTCATCTTGTAGGTCCACCACTGGCGTGGGGGGGATGCCAGCACCACCATCTCCAACCTCCATGGCAGATGAAGGCCTCGCAGCGGGGTCGTCCCCTCAGGCTTCGCTGGGCTCCCAATCCGGGATCAATTCGAGGGCCTGGATCACGATGCCTCGGAAGGCGAGGCCCAAGGGTGTCCACATCTTTCCCCGGAAGCGACGGGCCTTGAGGGCATCGGGATCAACTCGCTGTCGGATGGCAGCACCCTCGGCGGACCAGGCGAACATGGTGTCCATGTCGTGGAGGGTGAAGCCGTCTTTGACGCGGAAGCCGAGGTAGTCCATGAGGCCCCCGTAGAGCGCTTCGTAGATCGCGTCAGAAGCGCGGTAGTTCGATCTCACCGCACGGCGAAGGTCGCTGGCCCCTTCGCCATCCTCGCCGGTGGCAAGCCAGGTCCAGACGTTCAGCCACAAGGGCCACCAGACGTATCGCTGCAGAAGCTTCAGGTTGTCCGCCGCCCCGACGCGGGCAATCTCGAACATCGCCTCCCACCGGCCTTCGGGGATCGTGCGATCCGCCGTCTCGGCCACGGCGATCATTCGTCGGATGGACCGCTCGAACAGTGGATCATCTGGCACCGTGAGGTTCAGGACGGAGTCGATCACGGCGAGGTGGAATTCGTCCTGGTCTCGCCAAATCCTCTCGATCACCGATGAATGAGTGACGCGCACCCCCGACGTCGCCTCAAGGTGATCGAAGACGCGCTTGAAGGTGATGTTGCCGAGCCCGATGCTGATGCCCTCGGTGACGAGGAGGTCACGAGCGGCATCGAGGATCATGGCCTCGAGCTCTGCCCGAGGCCGACGAGGTGCTCGCTGCTTCCGCCCACCAGGCGGATCACCCTCTGAAGAGACCATCGTGTGACTCTAGGGGCTGCTCGTTGCGGATTCGGGCTAGTCCCCGGCCACACCCGGGTGGCGTTGCAACTTGTGGTGGCAGCTCAGGCCGGCGAGCCCGGGGCCACGAGCGGCCACGGGGCGAGCTGCTCCAGGGCCAGGCCCAGGTCGAGCAGGACCTGCTCGGCGTGGTGTCGGCCGATGATCTGGAGCGACACCGGCAGGCCGCGCACGGTCCCGGCCGGCAGGGCGATGGCTGGATTGCCGGTGGTGTTGGCCGGGATGGTCAGCGCTCCGTTGTTCGACAGGGCCCG
>CANGPS010000069.1 GCA_947456245.1 Acidimicrobiaceae bacterium | reverse complement strand
GGACTGCTGCGGGACCTCAAGCTCGAGTACCGGATCCTCGACCTGTGCTGCGGCGACATCGGCGGCTCGGCGGCGCGGACCTTCGACCTCGAGGTCTACTCGCCTGGCGTCGACCGCTGGCTCGAGGTCTCCTCCGTCAGCTGGTTCCGCGACTACCAGGCCCGTCGGGCCAACGTCCGCTACCGGCCGGCCGGCGGCGGGACCCCGGTGCTCTGCCACACGGTCAACGGTTCGGCCCTGGCCTGGGCCCGGATCTGGGCGGCGCTGGTCGAGACCGGACGACAGGCCGACGGCAGCGTGCACCTGCCCGAGGTCCTCGCCCCCTACCTGAAGGGCCAGCTCATCATCGAGGCGCCGGGTGCCTGAAGCTCAGCCGCCGTCGAAGCGGTAGCCGACCCCGCGGATGGTGGTGATGAGGGTCGGGGACTTCGGGTCCTCCTCGACCTGCGTGCGCAGGCGCTTGATGTGGACGTCGAGGGTCTTGGTGTCGCCGACGTAGTCGCTCCCCCAGATGCGGTCGATGAGCACGTCGCGGGTGAGGACCCGACCGGAGTTCTCCATCAGCAGCCGGAGCAGCTCGAACTCCTTGCGGCGCAGGTGGACCTCCTCGCCGCGCACGAAGGCCCGACGGGTCTCGGGCTCGAGGCGCAGGCCGCCGGTCTCGGCCGCCTCCTCAAGCTCGGCGGCTTCGTCGTCAGCCGGGGTGCGACGCAGCACAGCGCGCATGCGGGCCACGAGCTCGCGGAGTCGGTAGGGCTTGGTCACGTAGTCGTCGGCACCGACCTCGAGGCCGACGACGGTGTCGATCTCCTCGGACTTGGCCGTGACCATGATGATGGGGGTCGAGGACTTCGCCCGGATCTGGCGGCAGACGTCGAGGCCGGAGACCTTCGGGATCATCAGGTCGAGCAGGATCAGGTCGGGCGACAGCTCGTCGAAGAGGTCGAGGGCCTGTGCGCCGTCGACGGCCACGACGACCTCGAAGCCCTCGCTCGACAGGCCGACCTGGAGCGCCTCGACGAAGGATGGCTCGTCCTCGACGAGGAGGACCCGCGTGGGCCGCTCCGACGAGCGCTCCTTGCCCTTCTTGACCTTGCTCATCCCGCCGCCTTCGGGACGGGGAGCACCAGGGTGAAGGTCGAGCCCTCGCCCTCTCGGGACTCGACCTCGACGGTCCCGTGGTGGTTCGCTGCCACGTGGCGGACGATCGAGAGGCCGAGGCCGGTGCCGCCGGTCTCTCGGCTCCGGCCGCGGTCGACGCGGTAGAAGCGCTCGAAGACGCGCTCGAGGTCGTTGGTGGGGATGCCCATGCCCCGGTCGGTCACCGACAGCCGCACGACCGGGCCGCTGAGCACGAGCGTGGCGTCAGCCGACGCGGATGGCCGACCCTCGTCGTGGGTCTCGGTCCCGGCCTCGACGACCTCGCCGGTGATCGACACCACCGAGCCCTCGGGGGCGTAGGTGATGGCGTTCTCGAGCAGGGCGTGCAGGGCGCTTACGAGCTGGCGGCGGTCGCCGAGGATGGTCACCGGCGGATCGAGCTCCTCGACGTCGAGGCGGATGCCGCGGTGCTCGGCACTGGCCTTGACCCGGTCGATGGACTCGACGATGGCGAGGTTCACCGGCACCGGGTCGCTGGGCTCGCCGAGCTCGGACTCGAGACGGGAGAGGTCGAGCAGGTCGTCGATGATCCGGCTGACCCGGAAGGCCTCGTGGTGGATGCGCTCGGCGAGGCGCGTGGCCACGTCTCGGTCGCGCTCGTCCATCAGGGTCTCGGCCAGCAGGCCGAGGGCGCCCATGGGGGTCTTGAGCTCGTGGCTGACGTTGGCGATGAAGTCGCGCCGCACGTCGTCGAGGCGCCTCCGCTCGGAGACGTCCTCGATGACGGCGATCACGCCGAGCGGCCGGCGGCCGTCGTCGATCAGGGTGGCGTGGACGCCCAGGGTGCGCCGCGGCGGGCCGTAGAGGTCGAGGGTCTTCTCGGCCTGGCCCTTGTCCCAGGCCTCGGCGAGGAGGTCGGTGACCGCCTGGGCGGCGAGGGCGTCGCCGCCACGGCTCTCCATCATCGTGGTGGCCACCGCGTTGCGGTAGATCACCGAGCCCGACTCGTCGCAGAGCACGAGGCCGAGGGGCAGGACGTCGAGCGAGCGGCGGAGCCGGATGGCGTCGGCGCTCGAGTCGGTGACCGCCTCGGTGGCCGCACCGGTGACCGCCTCGAGGTAGGACAGGGCGCCCTCGATCGTGTAGTCCTCCTCCTCGGGTCCGACACCGAGGCGGCTGCCGAGGGCCACGAGTCGCTGGGCGAGGCTCTTGTTCCCTGAGCGGCGACCGACGAGGACCCCGAGCACCACGCCCACCACGAGGATGCCGGCGGCGATGGCCGCGAGGACGGTGGGCGGAGCCGAGCTGAGGGCTCCGAGAAGCGCGCTGGTCACGCTCCTCAGCATGGCAGATGGGAGGCCCCTCCCTCACGCCGGCACCCCGACCGTTGGGAGCGACCACCCGAGGAGGGAGCTGCCATGAACCCCATGCGAGACATCGCCGTCGGTGCGCTGCACCTGGCTGACGTGAGACTGAACCCCAAGCCCGAGGCCCTGCCCGGAGCGGGGACGCTCCAGCACCTGGCCAACGGCCTGGCCGGGTGGGCGCTGATCGGCTCGCTGGTGGCCGTGGTGATCGGGGCGGTGACCTGGGCGTTGGGCTCGCACTCGCAGAACATCCACGGCGCCGTCAGCGGCCGCCGCACGGTGATGGTGGCGGGTGCGGCGGCGCTGCTGATCGGGGCCGCCCCCATCCTCATCAACTTCTTCTTCCACACCGGCACCGGCCTCCACTGACGTGCCGCTCCCGATCTGCACCGGCGACCCGATCACCGACGCGCTCTGCCAGGGGGCGACGGACGTCGGGTCGGCCGTCTTCACCGCCGGTGCCACCTCGGCCCTCGACGCCACCAGCGCCTGGGTGGCCTCCGGCGCCTCGTGGTTCCTCGGCCAGGTGGGCGGGGCGCTCGGGTCGTCGACCCGGATCGACCTGTCCGCCCCATGGTTCCTCGAGCGCTACCGGGCGCTCGAGGCGCTGCTGGCGGTGGTCGCGCTGCCGGTCCTCCTCCTGGCCATCATCGGAGCCCTGCTGCGCCAGGACCTCGGGATGCTCATCCGGTCGGTGCTCGTCCAGCTCCCCCTCGGGATGCTGCTGGCAGGCGCGGCGGTCGAGCTCACCACGCTGGCCCTCGGGGCGACCGACCAGCTCTGTCGGGCCGTGGCCGGGCCGACCGGGTCGGTGCTTCGCTCGCTCACCGGGGAGGTGGCCTCGGCGCTCGTCGGCGCCAGTGCCCCGGGCGGCACGGGCACCCCGGCCTTCGTCCTGCTGCTGGCCGGCACGGCGGTGGCGCTGGCCGGCCTCGTGCTCTGGCTCGAGCTGGTGATCCGGGCGGCATCGATCTATGTGGCCGTGGCCTTCCTGCCACTGGTGCTCGTGACCATGGTGTGGCCGACGCTGGCCTCGTGGAGCCGTCGGCTGGCCGAGACCCTGGCCGCGCTGGTCCTGTCGAAGCTGGTGATCGTCGTGGTCCTGACGATGGCGGTCGGCGCCATGGGGACTCGGCCGGGCCGGGACTTCGCCACCGTCGTCAGCGGCATCGCCCTCCTGGTCCTGGCCGCGTTCGCCCCGTTCACCCTGCTCAAGCTGCTCCCGTTGGCCGAGGCCAGCGCAGCCGGCCACCTCGAGGGCCTTCGCCAGCGTGGCCAGCGCTCGGTGACCCAGGGCCTGCCACGTCGGGCGGTGGACCTCGCGCTGGCCTCGGCTGGTGCGCCGGTGGTGCTCGCCGACGCCCCGCTGCACCCCACGCCCAACGGGCCGCCGGCCGGTGTGCGGTCGACGGCCGATCCTCTCGGCCCATCCGCAGGTCCCGGCTCGGCCGGCTCCCGGGGTCCCCTGCCCACCCAGCCGGCCCCGGGCGCGCCCTCGGGCGACGGATCCCCCTCCACCGGCACGTCGCCGTCTGGTCCGGCTGAAGGATCCAGGACCTCAGGTCCGCCTCCGACCGCGCCGGCGCCCGGTTCCACCGGGGCGGGCTCGGGGCCAGGACCGGTGCCCACGCGCCCCGCTCCAGGGTCCTCGTCGCCCTCGGCCCCTGCGCCGGCACCGAGCGGACTGGAGGGCTCCTCCCCGTCGCCGCGACCGCGATGGCCTCGAGACGATCCTCCTGAGGGCGTCGACGAGGTGGTCGAGCGTCGCCGTCCGGCACCGCGTCCGGCGACCCGGCCACCCACCCTCGAGATCGGCCGTGATGCAACCGGCCCGGTGATCCGGCCGGTCCGCCCGAAGGGTGACACCGATGGATGAGGTGGAGCCCCGCTACCGGCTCGGCCCGCTCGAGCGTCGTGGCACCGTCGCGGGCTGGCGGGCCGGGCAGGTGGGGCTCGTGGCCGCCTCCTGCACCCTCGCCGGCCTCGTGGTGGCCTGCTCGACGGCCGGTCCGGCCCTCCTCCTCGCCGTGGTCCTGGTGGGTGGTGGTGTCCTCGGGGCCACCCTGCCGGTGGCTGGCCGCCCCTGCGACGAGTGGTTGCCGAGCCTGCTCGCCCATCTGCGGCGACGAGGTCCGCGGCGCCTGGTGTGCGTCGACGTGGACGCGGTCGCCTCCCCAGCGGGCGAGGTCGGCGTCATCCGCCACCGCAGCGGTGCCCTGAGCTGCATCCTCGGCCTCGACAGCACCGGGATCTCGTTGCTCGACGCCGCCACGAGGTCCCGTCGGGTCGACGGCATGGCCGCCGCCCTCGGGGCCCTGGCACGAGAGGGCAGTGCCATCGACCGCGTCGGGTGGACGGCGTCGGCGAGGCGTCTGGCCACCGCCGAGGTGCTCGGGGACCTTCGGCGCCGCGGCGAGCTGGGCACACCGGCGGCGGCCTCCTATCGGGCGCTGCTCGAGGCGGTGGCCCCTGTGGCGCTCGAGCGCCAGGTCCTGCTCGCCCTGCGCACCGGTCCCGGCCGGGGGGCGGCTGACGAGGGAGCGAGGGCCTCGGGCCTTGTCGACGAGGCGGCGAACGTGGTCCAGGCCCTGTCCGACGCCGGCCATCGCCGGGCGGTCATGCTCGATGCTGCGGCGGTGATCGCCGAGCTCGAGCGACGACACGGCATGGCAGGGCCTGATGGTCGCGTGGTGCTCGACGCCGAGGCCCGTTTCGACGAGCTGGTGCTCGGCGCCAGGAGGGCGACGGCCTTCTGGGTGGCCGAGTGGCCCCGTCACGACGTCACCGCCGAGCTGCTCGCCCCGCTGCTCCTCGCCGACGAGCGTCGGACCGTCTCGGTGGTGATGGAACCCGTCCGGCCCTCGGCCGCACTGCGTCGGGCGGCGACGGCCAAGACGTCACAGGTGGCCGACGCCGAGCTCCGTCGCCGGGCCGGCTTCCTCCAGGACCGCTCGCAGCAGCGTCGAGGGGCCCATGTGGCCGAGCGGGAGGCCGAGCTCGTCGACGGCCACGCCTCGTTGCGCGTCGCTGGCTTCGTGACCGTCGAGGTGGGAGAGGAGGACGACCTCGATGCCGCCGTGGCCGAGACCGAGCTCGCGGCCGCACAGGCCCGCCTCGTGCTGCGTCGCCTCCAGGGCGACCACGGCCGAGGGGTGGCCGCCGCCCTTCCGCTCTGCGGAGGCCTGCCATGAGGTGGCGGGACGCGACCGCCCCGGCGACCGTGGCCGGACACGAGACCACCTCGCGGCACCTCGGTGCCCTCTACCCGCTTCTGCACGACGTTGGCCATGGGGTTCCCGGCGTGGTGATCGGGACGGACCTGCTCGGCGGGCTGTTCGCGTACGACCCCTTCGTCCTCTACGCCGCCGGGGTGCTGACCAACCCCAATGCCGTGGTCTTCGGCCAGATCGGTCGCGGCAAGAGCGCCCTGATCAAGACCTATGTCCTGCGCCAGCTGGCCTTCGGGCGTCGAGCCTTCATCCTGGACCCGAAGGGGGAGTACGCGGCGCTGGCGGAGTCGGTGGCGGCGACCACGTTGGCGCTGAGCCCCGGCGGGGCGCTCCGCCTCAACCCGCTCGACCTCGCCGTCGGCGAGGCCGATGGGCGCAGCCGACGGCTCCAGCTGCTCGAGGCGCTCCTCGCCTCGAGCCTGGGTCGGCCCCTCGTGCCGCGCGAGCGCGCCGCGGTGGAGGTGGCACTCGACGCGGTGGGCCACCACCCGACCATCCCGTCGGTGGCGACCGCACTGCTCACGCCTGACGCGACGGCCGCGCAGCGGCTGCACAGCAGCGTCGCCGACCTCGTCGAGGACGGACGTGACGTGGGACTCGAGCTGCGTCGGCTCGTGACCGGCGATCTCGCCGGGATGTTCGACGGCCCGACCACCGAGGGGCTCGCCCTTGACGGGGCCTTGGTCGTGCTCGACCTCTCCGCCCTCTACGGCTCGCCGGCGCTCGGGGTCCTCATGGTCTGCGCCACGGCCTGGCTCCAGAGCATCGTCTCCCAGGCAGCGGCGGCAGGCCGCCAGGTCCTGCTCGTCGTGGACGAGGCGTGGGCCATCCTGCGCGACCTCGGTGTGGCCCGGTGGCTCCAAGCCTCGTGGAAGCTGTCACGGGCCTGGGGCGTGGCCAACATGGCCGTCCTCCATCGGGTCTCCGACCTCGCCGCGGTCGGTGCGGTGGGCTCCGAGCAGCGCCAGCTGGCCGAGGGCCTGCTGGCCGACTCCGAGACGCGCATCGTCTACGCCCAGCCGCCCGGCGAGCTGG
>CANGPS010000068.1 GCA_947456245.1 Acidimicrobiaceae bacterium | reverse complement strand
GCCACCGGCCTGCTGTGCGGCCTCCAGGCACGCTGGATCTCCTCGCACATCCCCGAGAGCCTGACGAAGTTCTGGATCGACACCGATCGGCTGGTCGGCAAGCCCTTCAGCGGCCCGCACCTCTCGCACACGCTGGCCCTGACGCCCGGTGGCCTCGCCCACGGCTTCCTCGGCACCCCGCTGCCGACCGGGCAGTTCCCGCTGGTCCGCCAGATCTCCCACGCCGCCGAGGCCGGACTCCTCGTCCTGGGCCTCGTCGAGGTGGTGCTCCTCGTCGTCCTGGGCCTGCCCTCGGTTCTCGCCGCCGTTCGGCGTCGGGCGGACGATCCGGCGCTTGGCTTCCTCGCCCCGACGCTCACGCTGGTGCTGGCCGTCGTGCTCTGGGCGGTGGGCCTCGTCCCGCTCGGCACCGGCCGGACCGACCTCGTGCTCTACCCGGCCATGGCGCTGCTCATCGGCGCTGGCCTCGTCCGGTTGGCGGTCCGGCTGGCGACGCTGCGTCCGAAGGCCGACGGCTCCCGACGGCACCTGGCAGTGGCGCTGGCCATGGTGGCCGGCGTGGCCGGGGCGGGCCTCTCGTGGCACCAGCGCAGCTGGTATCCGGCACAGGACCTCGACGGTCTGCGTGCCGCCATGGGCTCGCAGCTGCGTCCCGGCGACCTCGAGGTGGTCGCCGGTCGCAACTCCTTCACCTGGGCCTTCCAGGGTGACAGCGACTTCGTCGTCCACGTCGACCGCAACGATCCACAGGGCCGCACCGTCGGGTTCTGGGTCACCTTCACCCCACCCCGGGTGCTCGAGGTCCTCCCCACGAAGCCGTCGCTGCTGCCGCAGGGCGCAGTCGCCATCCCCGGCCTCGATGGCGTGCCTCCCTCGGCGCATCGGCTGTGGGTCTTCGCCACGACCAACGCCACGCTGAGCCCCTCGTCGTATCACCTGACCGGACCGATCGCCCGAGCCATGACGCCGATCGGCATCGATCCGGTGCTCCGCAAGGCGGGCTGGTTCCAGCAGCGGACCCGCTTCCACGCCCCCGGTGTGGTGGCGGTGCTCTACACCCGCTAGACGGGTCGACCGCCGGCGCGCTCAGGCGCCGCGGCTGAGCCGCAGGGCGCGGGCCCGGCTGGCGGCGGCAGAGCCGTGCTCGGCGGCCAGGGCGCGGGCTCGGGAGCCGAAGAGGTGGAGGTCGTGCTCCCACGTGTAGCCGATGCCACCGTGGACCTGGAGGCAGGTCTTGGCGGCGAGCACGGCGAGGTCGGAGGCCAGGGACTTGGCCACCGCCGCGTCGTGCGCCTGCAGGTCGTCGTCGACGTCGATCGCCCATGCGGCCCGCAGCACGGCGGGGCGCGCGAACTCGAGGGCGATGCGCACGTCGGCGAGCAGGTGCTTGATCGACTGGAAGCTCCCGATGGCCTTGCCGAACTGCTGGCGGTCGGCCGTGTACGCGGCCGTCATGGCCAGCATCCCCTCGGCGAGGCCGCACAGCTCGGCGGCGGTCACCACGCACAGGCGGGTGGCGAGGTCGTCGATCAGCACGGCTGCGTCCGGGCCCGTCGCCACGCGGGTGGCCGGCGTGGGCGTCCAGGAGACGGCGCCGAGCCGGCGGGAGGCGGCCAGCGAGGGCGTCATCTCGACGCTGACCTCGGAGGCGGGGACGAGGTGGACGGCGGCACCGTCGTCATCTGCGGTGGCGAGGAGGAAGGCGCCGGCCCGGTCGGCATGGCTCACCCGGGTGGTCACCACCGCCCCGTCAGCGGCCTCGATGACGGGTCCGTCGGCGTCGAGCTCGATGCCACCCACGGCCACGAGGAGCTCGCCGCTGGCGGCGGCCGAGAGGATCGATGCGCCGGCGACCGCCACGAGCGCCGGAACGACGGCACCGGCGTGGATGCCGAGGGGCTCGGGCAGGGCGACCTTGCCGGCCTCCATGACGACGGCGGCCACCTCGACCATGCCGAGGCCGAGGCCTCCGTCGTCCTCGGGGGCGGCCAGGCCGGTGGCCCCGAGCTCGGCCAGCGCAGCCCAGCGCTCGTTGGATCGTCCGGCGGTCGGGTCGTCAGGGTGCTCGACCACGGCCCGGACGTCCGTCGGGGTGCAGAGGCCGGCGAGGACCTCGGCCGCGCCGTCGCGCAGGGCGGCCTGGTCGTCGGAGAGGGAGTAGCGCATCGTCAGGACCTCGGCATCCCGAGGAGGCGCTCGGCCACCACGTTGCGCTGGATCTGGTTGGTGCCGGCGTAGATGGGCCCGGCGAGGGAGAAGAGGTAGCCGTCCATCCAGTCCGACAGCTCGGCGTCGATGAGCAGGTCGGCCTCGGGGCCGAGGATCTCGAGGGCGGTCTCGTGGATGAGGACGTCGAGCTCGGACCAGTAGACCTTGGTCGTCGAGGCCTCCGGGCCGACGCCCTTGCCCTGTCGGATCGCCGTGGCGGTGGCCCAGGTCTGCAGCTCGTAGGCACGGGCGCGGACCCACGCCTCGGCCACGCGGTCGGCGAGGCGTCCGTCAGGGCCGAGGTGGGCACCGGCGGAGGCGTCGCCGATGCGCTCCTCGAACAGGTCGGCGAGCCGCCGGGTGGCCTCGATGTAGCGGGCCGGGCTGCGCAGCGACAGGCCGCGCTCGGAGCCGGCGGTGGCCATGGCCACCTGCCAGCCCTGGCCCACCTCGCCGAGGACCTGCTCGTCGGGGATGAAGACCTGGTCGAAGAAGATCTCGGCGAACCCGGTCTCGCCGTCGAGCTGGGCGATGGGCCGGCGGGTGACGCCGGGGGCGTCCATGGGGATCAGGAAGTAGGTCAGGCCCCGGTGCCGCTCCGACTCCGGGTCGGAGCGGAAGAGGCCGAAGCACCACTCGGCGAAGGCCCCGCGCGAGGCCCAGGTCTTCTGGCCGTCCAAGACCCAGCCTCCGTCGACCCGGGTCGCCTTGGACCGCAGCGAGGCGAGGTCGCTGCCGGCGTCAGGCTCGGACCAGCCCTGGCACCAGATCTCGGTGCCCTCGGCCATCGCCGGCAGGAAGCGGGCCTGCTGCTCGGGGGTGCCGAAGTCGAAGATGGTCGGGGCGAGCAGGAAGATGCCGTTCTGGCTGACCCGCTTGGGGCCGCCGGCGCGGTAGTACTCCTCCTCGAAGATCAGCCACTCGATGATGCCCACCCCGCGGCCGCCGAACTCCTCGGGCCAGGACACGACGGACCAGCGATCGGCGAACATGGCCGCCTCGAAGGCCCGGTGCTGCTCGAAGCCCTCGGCCGTGTCGAGCGAGGCCAGGGTGCCCGGAGCCGGCACGTTGGCCGCGAGCCAGGCGGCCGCCTCGGCCCGGAAGGCCTCCTCGGCGTCGCTGAAGGTGAGATCCACGAGGGAGAATCTGACACAGCATCAGGTTCCTCGCAACGTGCAGGCGGAGGGCGCCGGGCTCGGACTGGCGCACGCAGGCCGCCTGGGCAACGCTCGACCGATGGGAACCTTCGCGCAGGACATCGTCGTCGAGCCGGTGGGACCCGGCCGCTACGCAGCAGTGCTCGACGAGAGCTGGAACCTCGTGCCGCTGCCCCAGGGCGGCGTCGTGACCTCGCTCGCCCTGCGGGCGGCGAGCGACGCGGTGGCGGATCCCTCTCACCAGCTGCGCTCCTCGACGACCACCTTCGCCGGCCAGGTGCGGCCCGGCGAGCTCGAGATCGAGGTGACCGTGCTGCGCCACGGGCGATCGGCCACCCAGGCCACCGCGTCGATCCGCAACGTCGGGGCCCCAGCCGGCGCCTTCGTCACGGCGGTGTTCGGGACCTCGCGGCGCGGCCCGAGCTTCGTCGATCTCACGATGCCCGAGGTCGCACCCCCCGAGCGCTGCCCGTCGGGGCGCGCCGCTCCGCCCGAGGGCGTCGAGGCCGACCTGCCCCCGCCCTTCTGGACGCGGGTCGAGGGCCGGCTCGCCTTGGGCCACGACTGGTGGGAGGACTTCGAGCTGACCACGTCGGATCGGGCCACGTGGCTTCGCTTCGACGATCCGCCGATCGACCCCGAGGGGGCGCTCGACCCGCTGGGCCTGCTGACCCTGGCCGACCGGATGCCCGGCGCCGTCCAGGAGCGCATCGGCCGGCAGGAGGAGCGGTGGTTCGCCCCGAGCGCGGATCTCACCGTCCACTTCTTCGCCCCGCTGACCACGCCGTGGGTCCTCGCCCACGACCGCGCCCGCTGGGCGGACGACGGCTGGGCCTCGGGGGAGTGCACGCTGTGGAGCGAGGACGGCACCCTGGTCGGCTACGCCACGCAGATGATGCTCTTCACGTATCCCTTCGCCGACGGGTGAGCCGGCGCAGCATCTGACGCGCCATCAGGTTCTGGGACAGAATGACCTCATGCGCACCTGTGTGATCGTCGATGCCGTCCGCACCCCTGTCGGTCGCCGGAACGGAGTCCTCTCCGGCTGGCATGCCACCGACCTGGCCGCCCAGCCCCTGGCCGCCCTCGTCGAGCGCACCGGGATCGACCCCGGCCTCGTCGAGGACGTGATCATGGGCTGCACCATGACGGTGGGCGAGCAGGCGATGAACATCGCCCGCAACGCCGCCCTGGCTGCCGGGTTCCCCGAGTCGGTCCCCGGTACGACGGTCGACCGCCAGTGCGGATCGGCCCAGCAGGCCATCCACTTCGCGGCCCAGGCGGTGCTGTCGGGGGCCATGGACATCGCCATCGGCGCCGGCGTCGAGTCCATGAGCCGCGTGCCGATCGGCTCAACCACCGAGCCCGGTCCGGGCGAGGCCTACGGCCCGCTCTACAAGGCGCGCTTCGACCTGATCCACCAGGGCGAGTGCGCCGAGGAGATCGCCCGTCGCTGGGGCATCAGCCGCGACGAGATGGACGACCTCGCCTACACCTCGCACCAGCGGGCCCTCACGGCCACGGCCGAGGGCCGCTTCGAGAACGAGATCGTCGCCCTCGAGGCCCGCAGCGCCGACGGCGCGGCCTCGGGCACGGTGACCACCGACGAGGGCATGCGCGACACGCCCAGGGAGAAGCTCGGCCAGCTGCGCCCGGCCTTCTCCGAGGACGGCCTCGTCACGGCGGCCTCGTCGTCGCAGATCTCCGACGGCGCCGCCGCCGTGCTGGTGATGACCGAGGAGAAGGCGGCCGAGCTGGGCCTCACGCCCCGGGCGCGGTTCCACACCTTCGCCGTGGCGGCCAACGACCCGCAGATCATGCTGACCGCCCCGATCCCGGCCACCGAGCTGGTCCTGGCCAAGTCGGGCTTGACCCTCGACGACATCGACCTCGTCGAGATCAACGAGGCCTTCGCCTCGGTGGTGCTCGCCTGGGCCAAGGAGACGGGTGCCGACATGTCCAAGGTGAACGTCAACGGCGGGGCCATGGCGCTCGGCCACCCGACCGGGGCGTCGGGGGCGCGGCTCATGGCGACGCTGCTCAACGAGCTCGAGCGCACCGGCGGTCGCTACGGGCTCCAGACCATGTGCGAGGGCGGCGGCCAGGCCAACGCCACGATCATCGAGAGGCTGGGCTGATGCCACAGGTCCCCGTCGTCGAGGGGTTCTTCGACCCCTCCCTCCCAGCGCTGCTCGGCACGCGCTGTATGGACTGCGCCACGGTGTTCTTCCCGGCCGAGCGCAGCTGGTGCCGCAACCCGCGCTGCGCGTCGAACACCTTCGACGAGATCACCCTGTCGACGACCGGGACCATCTGGTCCTTCACCGACGCCCAGTACGCCCCGCCGGCGCCCTATGTCGCCGCCGACCCCTACGAGCCCTTCGCCATCGTGGCCGTCGAGCTCGCCGAGGAGGGCATCGTGGTCCTCGGCCATGCGGCCCACGGCACGACGGTGGCGGACCTCGCCGTCGGTGCTGCCGTCGAGCTGGTGGTCGAGACCCTCTACACCGACGCCGACGGGGACAAGCTCGTCTGGCGCTGGCGCCCCGTGAAGGAGGCCTGAGCCATGACGTCGAAGCACTCAGTCGCAGTCATCGGAGCGGGCATGCACCCGTGGGGCAAGTGGGGACGGAACTTCGTGGAGTACGGCGTGGTCGCGGCGCGTGCCGCCCTCGACGACGCCGGGATCGCCTGGACCGACGTCGACTTCGTCGCCGGGGCCGACACGATCCGCAACGGCTACCCGGGCTTCATCGCCGGCGCCACCTTCGCCCAGGCCCTCGGTTGGTCGGGCGCTCGGGTGTCGTCGTCCTACGCGGCGTGCGCCTCGGGCGTCCAGGCCATCGCCAGCGCCCGGGCCCAGATCCTGGCCGGCCTCTCCGAGGTGGCGCTCGTGGTCGGTGCCGACACCACGCCCAAGGGCTTCTTCAAGCCCGTCGGCGGTGACCGCCCTGACGACCCGGACTGGCTGCGCTTCCACGTGCTCGGGGCGACCAACCCGACGTACTTCGGCCTCTACGCCCAGCGCCGCAAGTCGGTCCACGGCGCCACCGACGAGGACTTTGCCCAGATCAAGGTCAAGAACGCGGCGGCCGGCGTGCACAACCCCTATGCCCGGTACCGCAAGGAGGTGACCATCGACGAGGTGCTGAGCTCGCCGATGGTGGCCAACCCGCTGCGCCTGCTCGAGATCTGCGCCACCTCCGACGGCGGGGCCGCCGTGGTGCTGTGCTCGCTCGAGTACGCCAAGCGCAACGGCATCGCCAACCCGGTGACCATCGACGGGATCTCGACGGTGACGCCGACCTTCCCCAACGCCGTGATCGAGATGCCGAACTTCGCCACCGACTCGTGGTCGTCGGTGGCACCCAACGACCTGACGTTCCGGGCCTCGATCGCCCACGCCGCCTACGAGGAGGCCGGGATCAGCCCGTCGGACGTCTCGCTGGCCGAGGTCTACGACCTGTCGAGCGCGCTCGAGCTCGACTGGTACGAGGACATCGGTCTGTGCGAGGTCGGCGAGGCCGAGCACCTGCTCCGCTCGGGGGCGACCACCCTCGGTGGCCGCGTGCCGGTGAACCCGTCGGGCGG
>CANGPS010000067.1 GCA_947456245.1 Acidimicrobiaceae bacterium | reverse complement strand
GTCGAGTCGGTGTGGGGGTAGTCCGTCTCGAAGGTGACTCGGTCGTCGCCGATCACGTCGAGCGAGGCGAGGCCGTGGAAGTCCTTGAAGAAGCAGCCCCAGACCTGACGGCGGAAGTAGGTCGAGGGCGGCTCGGGGATGGTGTCGGCCACGCCGCCCCAGGCCCGGTGGTCCTCCCAGACGGCGTCGGCCCGCTCGAGGATGTAGGGCAGCCAGCCGATCTGGCCCTCGGAGTAGGCGAGGCGCAGCTCGGGGTAGCGCACGAGCACGCCGGAGAACAGGAAGTCCGCCAACGAGGCCATGGCATTGCCGAAGCTGAGCGTGGCCGCCACCGCCGCGGGGGCGTCGGCCGAGGTGGCGGGCATCTTCGAGCTCGAGCCGATGTGCATGTTGACCACCGTGGTGGTGTCGGCACAGGCGGCGAAGAAGGGATCCCACTCGCCCGAGTGGATGCTCGGGAGGCCCAGGTGGGGCGGGATCTCGGAGAAGCAGACGGCCCGCACGCCGCGCTCGGCATTGCGCTGGACCTCCTCGGCGGCGAGCTTCGGGTCCCAAAGCGGGATGATGGTCAGCGGGATGAGGCGGCCGTTGGAGTCACCGCACCACTCCTCGACCATCCAGTCGTTGTAGGCCTTGATGCAGGCCAGGCCGAGGTCGTGGTCCTTGGCCTCGGTGAAGGTCTGGCCGCAGAAGCGCGGGAAGGTGGGGAAGCACAGCGAGGCCTCGACGTGGTTCACGTCCATGTCGGCGAGCCGGGCCTTCGGGTCGTAGCAGCCGTCGCGCATCTCGTCGTAGGTGATGGGTGACATCGACATGTCGTCGCGGTCGAAGCCGACGGCGGCCACGTGGCGCTTGTTGATGTAGACGAGGTCCTCGTAGATCCAGCAGTCGGCCTGGGGGCCGTCCTCGACGAAGGTTTGCTCGTAGGTGCCGCCGCCGATGTGGCGCATGCTGCCGATGCCCCGACGCTCGGAGCGGGGCCCCACCGCCTTGTACTTCTCGGGCAGCCAGGTCTCCCACAGGTGGGCGGGCTCGACCACGTGGTCGTCGACGGAGACGATCTTCGGGATCGTGATCCCGGACTCGGAGGTGGCGCTCATGACTCCCCTTTCGCGTTGGTACCTCGAGGGTACCGCCAAATCTGACGGTCCGTCAGATTTCGCCGCGATGGTCGTCGATGCCGGCGAACTCCCGGTAGGTGGCGAACACCTCGGGGACGGTGCCGCGGCCCACGTGGCCCTTGGGCCAGTTGGCCGGCGGGAGGTGCCGGGGGTCCACGCCCAGGGGCGCCGAGTACCAGAGGAGGTGGTTGCGTCGCACGAACCGCCAGCCCTCTGGGTCGCGGCGGTAGGTGTCGCGATAGAGGATCGCCTGACGGAGCAGGACGCCGTCGCGGTCGATCTCCCCGGTGCAGTAGACCTCGCCGGTGGCCGAGGCGGCGTCGACGAGGTCGATCACGTGGGTCCCGACGCTCAGGATGGTCAGGCCGAGCGGGGCGAGGCCCTCCCGGAAGGACTCGAGGAGTGCGGCCCGACCGGAACCGAGCCGGCCGACCTCGACGTCGGCCACGAAGAGGCCGACGAGCTTCTCGAGGTCCCGGGTGTCCACGGCGAGGGCGTAGCGGGCCACGAGCTGTCGGATCTCCTCGATCGACTCGAGTCGATCGATCCGTGCCTCGAGGTCCATGGCCGTCATGGTAGGCAACCCGCCTGCTCCTCGCCCGAGGCCGGCTGAGTCGCTAGCGTCGGGGCGCACGCCCTCAAGGAGGTCAACCCATGCCGACCATCGCATCGAACGGGATCACCCTCGCCTACGAGATCGTCGGCGACCCCTCAGCCGAGCCCCTGCTGCTGATCCACGGCCTCGGGGCCCAGATGACCGACTGGCCGGACTATGCCGTCGAGGGACTCGTCGCCCAGGGCTTCCGGGTGATCATGTTCGACAACCGCGACGTCGGAGCGTCCACCTGGTTCGACGAGGCGGGGGAGCCGGACGTCGCCGCGCTGCTCTTCGGCACCGGTGGGTCCGTCCCCTACCTGCTCTCCGACATGGCCGCCGACGCGGCCGGCCTGCTCGGGGCGCTCGGCGTCGACTCCGCCCACGTCCTCGGCGTGTCGATGGGCGGGATGATCGCCCAGCAGTTCGCCATCGACCACCCGCAGCTGACGAGGTCGCTCACCTCGATCATGTCGACCCCCGACCCGGCGGTGAGCCCACCGGCCGATGCCGCCATCGGCGCCCTGATGGCACCGGCGGTGGCCGAGCGCGAGGCGGCGATCGAGCAGTCCATCGCCACGACAAGGATCATCGCCTCGCCCGGCTTCCCCTTCGACGAGGTCGGTGTGCGGGCGCGCGCGGAGGTCCACTTCGACCGTGGGCACCACCCGGTGGGGGCGGTGCGCCAGCTCGCCGCCATCCTCTCCTCCCCGGACCGTCGTCCGGGCCTCGCCGGCCTCGAGATGCCGGTGCTCGTGGTCCACGGCGACGCCGACATCCTGGTGACCCCCGGCGGCGGCGAGGCCACGGCCGGGGCGGTGGCCCACGCCGAGGTCTGGGTCGTTGAGGGGATGGGCCACGACCTGCCCGTCGAGGTCGCCGGTGAGCTGGTGGCGCGGGTGGGGGCCCTGGCCGGAGTCTCGGCCTAGGCGGTCCCGCCTCCGGCGGACTCCCAGGTGGCGAACATCGCCGCGTAGCGGCCCTCGGAGGCGACGAGGTCGGCGTGCGTGCCGATCTCGACGATGCGTCCGTCCACGACGACGGCCACCCGGTCGGCCCGCTCGGCGGTGGACAGGCGGTGGGCGATGAGGATCGCCGTGCGCTGCTCGAGCAGGGCGTCGAGGGCGCGCTCGACGGCTGTCTCGCTGCGCAGGTCGAGCGACGAGGTGGCCTCGTCGAGGACGAGCACCCGGGGGTGGGCGAGGAAGGCCCGACCGAGGGCGAGCAGCTGGCGCTCGCCGGCCGAGAGGGTCTGCCCGCGCTCGTGGACCACCGTGTCGAGGCCTTCGGCGAGGCCGTCGACGAGCTCGCGCAGGCCAACGCGATCGATCGCCTCGTCGATCTCGGCATCTGTGGCGTCAGGCCGGGCATAGGCCAGGTTGTCCCTGATGGTCCCGGCGAAGAGGAAGGCCTCCTGGGGCACCACCCCGAGCTGACGGCGCAGCGACTGCTGCGTGACGCCGCGCAGGTCGTGGCCGTCGATGGCGACGCTCCCCGACGTCGGGTCGTAGAAGCGGGTGATGAGCTTGGCCAGCGTCGACTTGCCGCCGCCGGTGGGCCCGACCAGCGCGATGGTCTCCCCGGGCGCGATCTCGAGGTCCACGTCGTGGAGCACGAGCGTGTCGGGCCGGTAGCCGAACGACACGCCCGTGAACGCGATCGCCCCTTCGATGTCGTCGAGGTCCTCGGCGTCCTCGGCGTCGACGACCGATGGCTCCGTCTCGAGCAGGCCCCGGAGCTTGATGATGGAGGACTGGCTCTGCTGCAGCGCGTTGTACTGCTGGACGAGCAGCTGGATCGGCTGGAAGAAGCGGTTGAGGTAGAGGAAGAAGGCGACGAGCGCGCCGATGGTCAGCGTGTGGTGGAGGACCATGGTGCCGCCAATGCCCAGCAGGAGCGCCTGGCCGAAGATGCCGACGGCCTGCGTGCCGGGTCCGTAGATGGCGTTGATCCGGCCGGTGGCGACGTTGGCGTCGCGGTACTCGCCCACCACGTTGCGGTGGTGGAGGGCGTTGTGGGCCCGCCGGTTGTTGGCGGTGACCACCCGCACGCCGTGGAGCGACTCGGACAGGTCGGACATCACGTCGGCGATGCCGTCGCGCACCTTCTCATAGCCCCGCTCGGACGCCCGGTGGAACCAGAGGGTCATGCCCAGCAGCGGCGGGATGACGATGGCCACGGTGATCAGCGCCAGCAGCGGGTTGAGGGCGAAGAGGATGACCGTGATCACGACCATGGTCAGGCCCTGGAGGGCGAACTGGCTCAACCCGTCCTGGAGCAGCTGCTGGAGGTTCTCGATGTCGCTGGTCATCCGGGTCATGACGACCCCGGCCTTCTCCTCGGTGAAGAAGTCGAGCCCGAGCCGCTGGAGGTGGGTGAAGACCCGGACCCGCAGGTGGTGCATCACCCGGGAGGCGAGCCGGCCGGACGCCTTGACCTGGGATCGCTGGGCGATCGAGCCGATGGCCACCACCACGAGGTAGGCCGCCGCGCACCAGACCACCACCGAGAACGACAGGTGCCCAGCCGTCATGCCGTGGTTGATGGCATAGGCGGTGAGCATGGGGCCGAGCTGGCCGGTGACGGCGATGACGACGACGAGCACGGCCGACCAGGCCATGAGGCCGGGGTGCTCGGACAGCAGGGAGGCGAGCGTGAGCCGCCGTCGCTCGTCCGCGCTCGGCTGCGACGAGAACTCCGCCGGGGTCGGCTCACGCTCGGGCTCCTGGCCCACGATGGCGTCGACCCCGGCCTGGAGCTCGCTCGGGATGCCGGCGAAGGGCAGGCCCGGCTGCCCACCGGCCCGGTGCGAGCCGCCCATCGGGACCCCGCCGAACCCGCCGGCACCGCCGGCCGCGCCCCAGCCCATCAGGCACCCCGCCCATCGGTGGGCTCGTCAGCCACGTGGTCAGCCACGTCGTCGGCCACGTGGGCCAGCACGTCGGCGTAGACCGGCACCGTGGCCAGCAGCTCGGCGTGGGTGCCGGTGGCGGTGATGCGGCCGTCCTCGAGCAGGGCCACCCGGTCGGCGAGCGCGATGGTCGACAGGCGGTGGGCGACCACGAGGGTGGTGCGCTCGGCGAGCAGGCCCTCGAGGGCGTCGTGGATGAGCTGCTCGACGTGGACGTCGATGGCGCTGGTGGCGTCGTCGAGCAGGAGGATCGGCGGGTTGACCAGCAGGGCGCGGGCGATGGCGATGCGCTGTCGCTGGCCGCCCGAGAGCGTGTAGCCGCGCTCGCCCACGACGGTGTCGTAGCCATCGGCGAGGCCGGTGATGAAGCCATGGGCGTTCGCCGCGGTGGCGGCGGCGACCACCTCGTCCCGGGTGGCGTCGGGACGGCCGTAGGCGATGTTGTCGGCCACCGAGGCCGAGAAGAGGAAGGGCTCGTCGGTCACCACGCCGACCTGGGCGCGCAGCGAGGGCAGGGTGACGTCGGCGACGTCGGTCCCGTCGATGGCGATCGACCCGCTGTCGACGTCGTAGAAGCGAAGCAGCAGCCGCGCCAGGGTCGACTTGCCAGAGCCGGTGCGACCGACGAGGGCCACGGTCTCGCCGGGGGCGAGGGTCAGGCTCACGTCCTCGATGATCGTGGGTCCGCTGCCGTAGGAGAAGGAGACGTCCGTGAACTCGACACGACCGGCGGGCACCTCGAGATCGATGGCGCCGGGCCGCTCCACGACGTCGGGCCGCTCGTCGAGGACCTCGAAGATGCGCTCGGCGCTGGCCCCGGCCCGCTGGCCCATCATGATGAGCATGCCCAGCATCATGAACGGGGCCTGGAGCATCAGCAGGTAGGCGTTGAAGGCCAGGATGGCGCCGATGCCCACGGTGCCATGGATCACCATCCATCCGCCGAAGAGCAGGACGAGGGCCAAGCCCACCTGCGGCAGGTTCTGCATGATGGGGGTGAACCGGGCTCGAAGGTCGGCGTCCTTCTCGTACGCCCACGCCACGGCGGCCGAGGCGTCGGCCAGCTGGCCGACCTCACGGCCCTCCTGGGCGAACGAGCGGACGACCCGCACGCCGTTGACGTTCTCATCGACCAGCGTCGCCACCTCGGCCAGGCGGGCCTGGATGATCCACGAGATGGGGAACATGACGTGGCGCATCCGGATGCCAGCCCAGAACAGGAAGGGCATGACCGACATGGCCACCAGGGCCAGCGGCACGCTGATCGACAGCATGAAGCAGAAGGCCACCACGCCGATGCCGCACTGCACGAGGATGAGCGGGGCGAAGGTGGCGTACATCTGGACGGACCGGATGTCGGAGTTGGCCCGTGAGATCAGCTGGCCGGACTGGACGCGGTCGTAGAAGGAGAACGACATGGCGCTGAGGTGCTCGTAGATGAGGTTGCGCAGGTCGAACTCGAAGTCGTAGGCCACTCGGAACAGCAGCCAGCGCGACACGAAGCCGCAGATGCCGACCAGGCCCCCGATGACGGCGACGATCACGACGTAGTGCTCGAGGGGGACCTGATGGCCCTGCACCGATCGGTCGATGGCCTGGTTGAGCAGGTTCGGCACCTGGACCTGCAGCACGAGGCTCAGGAAGGAGAGGCCGATGGCGGTGATGAAGGGCCAGCGTCGGGCGGCGAGCAGCGGCCAGATGCGCCGCGTCCGGCTCTTGGTGGGATCCGGGTCGACCCCGGCGGGCGGCCGGCGGTAGCGGGCGGTGACCCCGACTGGCTCGAACGATGAGGTCGCCCGATCGGTCAAACCAGTGGCGCGCACGCCCCTGAGGTTAGAGGGACAGCGCGGCGGCCATCCTTCGGAGGCCGTCGGACCACCACACCAGGGCGTCGTAGGAGGCCTCGGTGAGGTCCTGGTCCTCGGCGTGGGAGGCGATCTGCACCAGCCGGTCGGCGACGGCCTGGTCGGCGGCGAGGAGCTGGGCGACGCCCGCCTCGGTCAGGGAGAGCTCGACGCGACGACGATCGTCGGCGGCCGAGCTGCGCACGACGAGGCCGCGCTCGAGCAGGCCCTCGATGATCGAGGTCACGCTCGGCGGGCTGACCGAGAGCAGGGTGGCGGCCGTCGAGGAGGAGTAGGTCCCCCGGCTGAGCAGGCTGAGCATGCGGTACTGGGCGTCGCTGATGCCGACCTCGGCCAGGGCGATCTCCGCCTGCTTGCCGAGGAACACGGTGCACCGGGCCATCTGGGCGACCCGGGTGTCGTGGGGAGACGAGGGGTCGGTCGGGAGGAGGGCGGCGAAGTCCTCTCGTCGGTCGGATCCGGCAGCAGCAGCTGCGTCGCGGCCGACGGTGACGTTGGACAT
>CANGPS010000066.1 GCA_947456245.1 Acidimicrobiaceae bacterium | reverse complement strand
CCTGGGAGGAGCGCCTCAACCTCGGCGTGGCCATCGCCCCCGTCTACACCCGCGGGCCCGCACTGCTGGCCCAGACCGCAGCCTCGATGGCCGAGGCGGCACCGGGTCGGGTCACCATCGGCCTCGGCGCCTCGAGCCCGGTGATCGTCCAGCGCTGGAACGGGATCGCCTACGACGAGCCCTTCAAGCGCACCCGGGACACGCTCCGCTTCGTCAAGGCCGCCCTGACCGGCGAGAAGATCACCGAGGCCTACGACACGTTCTCCATCAACGGCTTCCGCATGGCCCGACCTCCGGCCGTCGTCCCGAAGATCTACCTCGCCGCCCTGCGACCGGGCATGCTCCGGCTCGCCGGTGCCGAGGCCGACGGCGTCATCCTCAACTGGCTCAGCGCTGACGATGTCACCACCGTGCTGGCCGAGGCCGGATCGACCGAGGTCGCGGCACGGCTCTTCGTCATCCCCACCGAGGACGCCGACACCGCCCGCTTCATCGGCCGCCGCATGATCACTGCCTACCTCAACGTCGACGCCTACGCGAACTTCCACCGGTGGCTCGGACGCGGCCCCGCGCTCGAGCCGATGTGGGAGGCATGGGAGGCCGGCGACCGCAAGCGCGCCCTCGAGGTCATCCCCGATGAGCTGGTCGACGAGCTGATCATCCACGGCTCCTACGCCGAGTGCCGCTCCCACATCGCTCGCTATGTCGACAACGGGGTCACCATCCCCGCTCTCGCCGTGATCCCCTTCGGCGTCGACCTCCCCGAGGCCATCGAAGCCCTCAGCCCGTCAGCCTGATCGCCGATGACCCCTGATCCCGACACCCGAATCTCCGGGGTCGCCCGCCTGGTCGACTCCTGCCTTGAGGGATCGGTGGTCGGGAGCTTCACCCGGATCGGGCCCGCCGTGCGTCGTCGGCTCACCCGCTTCGAGGAGCTCGAGCGGCGCCCGGGGCGCACCGTCGTCCTGACCGGCGCCACGTCCGGGCTGGGCCGATCGGCCGCCGGCGCGCTCGGCGCGCTCGGTATGACGGTGGTGGCCGTGGGTCGGGATCTCCGTCGCCTCGACGAGGTGGCGATGGAGATCGAGGCGGCGGGCGGCACCGCGCTGCCCGAGGCCTGCGACCTCGCCGACCTCGCCGAGGTGGCGGGCCTGTCCGAGCGCATCGCCAGCATGCTCGACCACGTCGACGTGCTCGTTCACAACGCAGGCGCGCTGCTCGCCGAGCGCACCACGACCCCCCAGGGCCACGAGACCACGGTGGCGGTCCACCTCCTGAGCCCACACCTGCTCACCGCACGGCTGCGCCCCCAGCTCGAGGCCGCCGACCGGGCGAAGGTGCTGACCATGACCTCTGGCGGCATGTACACCGAGGCCTTCGATCTCGACCAGCTCGAGATGGGCGCCGACTATCGGGGCTCCGTCGCCTACGCCCGAGCCAAGCGGGCCCAGGTGGTCTGGACGCTCGCCCTCCAGGCCCGAGAGCCAGCCGGGGGCATCGACCTGTCCCTGGTGCATCCCGGCTGGGCGGCCACCCCTGGGGTGTCGAGCTCCCTACCTGCCTTCTCGCGCGCCCTCGGCCCCCTGCTCCGCACCCCCGAGGAGGGCGTCGACACCCTGGTCTGGCTGTCCTCACTCGACCCCGGGGTCCCCCACGGCGGGAGGCTGTGGCTGGACCGGTCGCCCCGCCCGCTCTTCCGCCTCCCGAGGACCCGGGTCAGCGACGCGGTCCTCGCCGAGCAGGGCGACGCCCTGCTGGAATGGCTCGACCGGGCGACGCAGGGCGCGGGATGATTGGTCGACCGGCTGACGAGCTGATGGTCGGGGATGTGAGGCGAAGGGATGGACATGACCACTCGTGACGAGGCGCAGACGCAGCCGGGCGCGCTCGACCTGCTCAGCGAGGCGGGCATCGCCGTCTGGGTGGAGCTGTTCTACGACCTGATCTACGTGGCGGCCATGCTGATCTTCTCGGCCGCCGTCGAGACCGTGCGACCCCAGTCGGGCGTCAGCTGGATCGTGGCGAGCTTCGCTGCCGCCTGGTGGATCTGGTTCGCCACCACGGCCTGCGCCAACCGATTCCACTCCTCAGACCTGCTTCATCGGCTCCTGCTCCTGTTCCAGATGCTCGTGATCGTGCTCATGGCCATGGAGGCCAGGGTGTCGGTGGTCGGCGACTCGACCTGGCTGGCCGGCGAGTACGGCCTGCTGCTGCTCACCGTCGCCGTCATGTACTGGCGAGCTGGCCGGGCCGGCGGCGACCAGGCGGGCATCGCCATGACGCTCACGAAGATCAACGTCGTCGCCGCCGTGTTCTTCCTCGTGGCCCCGGCCGTCTCCGAGTCCGCCCGGCTGGTCCTGTGCGTCGTGGGCATGGCGGTCGCCGTGCTGCCCTCCATGGTGGCCTGGCACCGCATCGGGAGCTTCTCCGACCACGCCGAGGGGCACTTCGTCGAGCGGATGGCCGCCTTCACCCTGATCGTCTGCGGCGAGGCCTTCATCGAGGTGGCCCTGCGGGTCAGCGGACCCAAGATCGTGCGGCTCGACCTCGTCTCGCTCGTCTACGAGTTCCTGCTCACCTTCGCCATGTTCTCGCTCTACTTCCGGGACGTCACCGTCGCCGGCCTCCAGCAGCGCCGGTTCGGGTGGTGGGCCTTCTGGCACCTCGTGATGCTCATCGGCATCGCCGGAACGGCCATCGGATCGAGCCTCCTCGTCAGCCTCGATCCGTCGCACCACATCCCCAACGTCGAGATCATCAAGCTCACCGGGTCGCTCGTCCTGTTCTTCGTCGGCCTCGCCGGCATCGGCTGCTGTGGACGGCGGACCCCCCAGGGTGGACTGCTGCGCCTGCGCCTCGCGACGGCCGGCGTGATCGCCCTCATCGGGGTCGTGGCGTGGACCGTCCCGTGGATCCACCTCGGCGAGGCCCTGCCCGCCTTCCTCGTCGTCACGGTGGGCTGCGTCGTGGCGTCCGGCCGGCTACGAGCCTCCACCTCGGTCCTGCCCGCCGAGGAGTTCCTCGCCCGTCGCTGAGCCCTCACGCACGCGGGCGCCACGCCATAGGTGCTAGCCAATGGACATGGACTTTCGCACCGACCGCGTCACCGATCTCGCCATGGACGTCCGCTCGGGCAGGCGCACCGCCGTCTCCCTGACGACCCATGCCCTCGAGCGGATCGAGGCCCTCAACCCGACCGTGAACGCCTTCGTCGCCGTCGACGCCCAGCGGGCGCTCGAGCAGGCGGAGGGCGTCGACCAGGTCATCGCCGCCGGCGGCGACCCCGGACCGCTCGCCGGCATCCCGATCGGGGTCAAGGACCTCGAGGACGCGGCCGGCTTCCCCACCACCCACGGCTCCCCCCTCCATGACGACGCCACCGCCGCCCGCGGCGACTCGGCCCTCGTGGCCCGGCTCCGCCAGGCCGGGTGCGTCGTGGTGGGCAAGACCAACACCCCGGAGTTCGGCTGGACGTCGCGGACCGAGAACGCGCTCCACGGCCTCACGCGCAACCCCTGGAACCTCGACCACACGCCGGGTGGATCCTCGGGCGGCTCCGGCGCCGCCATCGCCGCGGGCATGGTGCCGATGGCCACCGGCTCCGACGGTGGCGGCTCGATCCGCATCCCCTCCTCCGCCTGTGGCCTCGGCGGGATGAAGGCCTCGCTCGGACGCGTGCCGAGCGGAGGCGACGAGGCCCCGGGCTGGCTCGACCTCAGCTCGAAGGGTCCGATGGCCCGCTCCATCTTCGACGTCGCAGCCGCCCTCGAGGTGGTCGTCGGCCCCGAGCCGAGCGACCTCGCCTCCCTGCCCAAGCCCGAGGCGTCGTTCCTCGACGCGGTGAACGACCCCCACCTCCCCGCCACCGTCGGGTGGTCGCCTGACCTCGGCTACGCCGAGGTTGACGCCGAGGTCCTCGCGGCCTGCGAGGCGGCCCTCGGCGTGCTCGTCGACGCCGGCATCGAGGTCGTCGAGGTCCCGAACCTGCTCGAGGGCGACTGCGTCGAGGAGTGGATGACGATCGTCTGCGCCTGCCTGGCGAGGTCCATGGAGGCCCATGCCGACCATGACCGGTGGCTCGAGGTCGATCCGGTCCTCCGCCTCATGGTCGAGAACGGGCGGAGGGTCTCGGGCATCGACCTCGTCAAGGCCCTCGACGCGCAGCACCACCTCAACCTCCGGCTCGTGGAACACTTCCACCGGGTCCGCCTGATCCTCACGCCCACCACCGCCGGGGTGGCGCCCCCGGTGGCCCTCGGCGGCCTCGGCCTCATCAACGGCGCCGAGGTCCAGAACTGGGTGCACTTCACCTACGCCTTCAACATGACGAGGTCCCCGGCCGCCACGGTGCCTGTCGGCCTCAGCCACAGCGGGATCCCCATCGGCATCCAGGTCGTCGGACCCCAGCACGCCGACCTCGTGGTGCTGCGGGCCGCCGCCGCTCTCGAGCAGCTCCTGGGCTTCGACGCCGTCGCCCCAGTCTGATGGCCGAGGGGATCGCCCACCCCGCCAGCGAGCTCGCCGAGGAGCTCCTGGACCCGGCGCTCTACGCGGACGACCCCTTCCCGCTCTACGACCAGCTACGCAGCACCGCACCGGTTGCCTGGTGCGCCTCGCGTGGGTTCTGGGCCCTGACCAGGCACGCCGACGTCTCAGCGGTCTCGGTGGACCCCGAGCGCTTCCGCTCCGGAGCGGGGATCCTCGTCGACGAGATCGGCCACTCCTACGACAGCCCGCCGACGATGATGCACACCGACCCTCCGGCGCACACCCGCTACCGGCGTCTGGTCCAGCCGAGCTTCAAGCCCACCGCGGTGCGTCCCCTCGACGCACCGATCCGTGCCATGGCGGCGTCCCTGCTCGATGCGCTCCCCGTCGGAGATGCCGTCGACGTGGTGCCACAGCTGAGCGTCCCGTACCCGCTCCAGGTCATCTGCGAGCTCCTCGGCACGGACCCGGCCCTGTGGCCGACCTTCTACGAGTGGTCCGAGGCCGCCATCCCCGGCAACAGGGAGATGACCCCTGAGGAGCGCGGGGCGATCCAGCTCGAGATGTGGGAGCACCTCGTCGGCCTCGCCGCAGAGCGCCGATCCAGCCCGCAGGACGATGTGGTCTCGCAGCTCGCCCTCGCCCGGATCGACGGCGAGGAGCTCAGCGAGGCTGAGCTCGCCATGTTCCTCATCCAGCTCCTCGTGGCCGGGAACGAGACGACGCGCAACCTGATCTCGGGGGGCCTTGTGGCGCTCGCCGAGCACCCCGACCAGCTCCGACGCCTCGTCGAGGATCCCGCCCTGATTCCGCACGCCGTCGAGGAGCTGCTCCGGTGGACCTCGCCGGTGGTCTCGTTCCTGCGCACCGCCACTCGCGACACCGAGATCTCGGGGACCCCCATCGCCGCCGGCGACCCGGTGCTCATGGTCTACGCGGCCGCCAACCGGGATCCTGAGGTCTTCGGGCCCTCGGCGGGCACGCTCGACGTCGGCCGAGACCCGAATCCGCACCTCGGCCTCGGCTTCGGAACCCACTTCTGCCTCGGAGCACCCCTGGCGCGCCTCGAGGCCAGGATCATGCTCGAGGAGCTCCTCGCCCGGTTCCGCTCCATCGAGCTCGCAGGCGACGTCGTGCGCGGCCCGAGCTCGATCATCGCCGGCGTGACCAGCGCCCCGCTGCTCCTGCGCCGATAGGGCGCTCAGGCTCAGGCCTGGTCGGCCGTGAGCATCTCGAGCATGGCGGCGAACTTCTCCTTCGCCGCCGCCTGCCTGGTCGGGATGTGCTGGGTGGGGATCTCCGAAGGCGAGTACCGCTTGAGCGCCGAGCGGGCCACGGTCTGACGGTGCACCTCGTCGGGACCATCGTAGATGCGGGCGGCCCGAGCGGCCCGGTACATGTGCTCGAGCGGCATGTCCGAGGAGTAGCCGAGCGACCCGTAGGTCTGCAGCGCCCGGTCGATGACGTTGTAGAGGACCTGGGCGCCGTAGTACTTGATCATGGCGATCTCGACCCGAGATGCCGAGGCACCCACCTTGTCCATCTTCCAGGCGGCCTGGAGCGTCATGAGCCGGGCGGCGTGCATCTCGGCCATCGAGTCGGCGATCCAGTTCTGCACGGTCTGCTTCTCCGCCAGGACCGAGCCGTGCGTGTAGCGAGACAGGGCGCGCTCGCACATCATGTCGAAGGCGCGCTGGGACTGGCCCAGCCAGCGCATGCAGTGGTGGATCCGGCCGGGGCCGAGGCGGGCCTGGGCGAGCGCGAACCCCGCACCCTCGACGCCGACGAGGTTCTCCTTCGGCACGCGCACCGACTCGTAGAGGACCTCGGCATGGTTGCCGAACTTCCCGTAGACCACGGTCGGGTCGTCCATCGAGCCCACGTCGCGCAGGATCGTCAGCCCAGGGGTGTCGACCGGGACGATGATCATCGAGGAGCCCTGGTAGGGGTGGACGTCGGGGTTGGTCACGGCCATGACGATCAGGAAGTTCGCCACCGAGCCGTTGGTCGTGTACCACTTGCGGCCGTCGATGACCCACTCGTCGCCGTCGAGGACGGCCCGGGTCGACAGCAGCGTCGGGTCTGATCCAGCCGTGTTCGGCTCGGTCATGGAGAACCCGCTGCGAAGCCGGCCCTCGAGCAGCGGCTCGAGCCACTTCGCCCGGTGGGACTCGTCACCGGACATCTCCATGCCCACCGCGATGAGCTCGGCGTTTCCCGAGTCCGGGGCGTTGTTCCCGAAGACCAGGGGGCCGTAGGGGGTCTGCCCGAGGATCTCGTGCATGAGGCCGAGCTTCACCTGGCCGAAGCCGCCCCCGCCGAGCTCGACGGGAAGATGCGCCGCCCACAGGCCGCGGTCCTTGACCTCCTGCTGGAGGGGCTTGATGAGGGCCACCACCTGGTCATAGGTCAGCTCGAGGGTCTCGATCGGGAAGATCTCGTCGCGGACGAACCCGCGCATCCACTCGAGCTGCTCCTCGAACTCAGGGTCGGTCTCGAAGTCCCAGGCCATCGGTGCTCCTCGCAGGTCCGCTCGGGCCCTCTGGCCCGACGTCGTTCCTAATGAGTAGCACCGCCCGACCTCCCTCGGCCACATGGCGCCCGGAGGATCTCCTTGACGCTTAGTAGAACCTGTTCT
>CANGPS010000065.1 GCA_947456245.1 Acidimicrobiaceae bacterium | reverse complement strand
CGGCTGGGCAGGGACAGCACCCAGATCAGGGCGACCCCCACCACCTCGAGGAGGTGGTGGGTCTCCGCCAGCATGGGGGTCTCGCCGCGACCGATGTCGATCACGGCGATCACGAGCATCGACAGGGCGAAGAGGGTGGCGATCGGTCGGATCACCCGCGACAGCGAGGGCCGCACGGCGATGGTCAGGAGCGCCACCGAGAACGTGAGGCCCCAGACGGCGAGGTGGTGCTCCATGTGGGCATCTCCCGACGTGGCCAGGATCTGGGGGACCACGTCGGCGAGGAGGAGCAGGCCGACGACGAACAGCGCCAGGCGAGCCACGATCCGCCGGATCCGGGCCGAGCGGCGCGTGGCGTCGACGACGAGGGGGGCGAAGTCGGGCGAGGTCGGGGCCGGGTCGCCCCGCAGGGTGGCGTCCATGAGCATCATCTCGCGGCGCAGCGACCGGCAGGGCACGCAGCGCGCGGCGTGGGAGGTGGCGGCCGCGACCTCGGTCAGCTCGGCCTCTCCGTCGAGGTCGGCCGAGAGGATCTCGATCGCTTGGGTGCACTCCACATACGGCAAGTCGCTGCCCACGGCAGGAAAGTTCCCGGAGATTCGACGTGTTCCCTGCGAGGTGGGAGCGGTAGCATCGCCCCCGTGGATCCTGTGACCCAGCTGGCGATCGAGGCGCGGTCAGGCGACCCTCGGGCCATCGCCGCCTTCGTCCGCGCCACCCAGCAGGACGTGTGGCGGCTCTGCTCGCTGGTGGGTCGTCGTGGTGAGGCCGACGACCTCACCCAGGAGACCTATCTTCGGGCGCTGCAGGCACTCGGCCAGTTCCGCGGCGACAGCCCGGCCAAGGCGTGGCTGGCCGGGATCGCGCGCCGAACCTGTGCGGACGACCTTCGCAAGAGCTACCGCTCGAAGCGGATCGTCGACCGCCTGGTCACCGAGCACCTCGCCGGCGTGCAGGTGGCCGATCGGACGCCGTCGGGGGTGACGGCGCTGCTCGACGGCCTCGACCACGATCGGCGCACCGCCTTCGTCATGACCCAGATGCTGGGCCTCAGCTATGACGAGGCTGCTGCCGCCTGTGAGGTGCCGATCGGCACGATCCGGTCCCGTGTGGCCCGGGCGCGAGCCGATCTGGCGGCTGAGGTCCGTCGAGCCGAGGCGCTCTGAACGAGGTGGACGGCTTCCCGTCCTTCGCCGTGGCGGTGGGCGAGGAGGCCTCGGACCCGGTCGTCGTGCACGACGGCACCCTCGTGCGCGTCGACGAGCTCGCGGCCAGCCGTCACCTCGAGCGGCAGGCCGGCGACCTCGGCGACGTGGCTGGCCTCGGGGTCGACCTGTTCCGCTACGGCATGCCCTGGCGGCTGACGGAGGTGGCGGCCGGCGAGTACGACTGGCGCCTGTGGGACCAGGCGCTCGCCGCCTGCGAGGTCGCCGGACTGACCCCCATCGTGGACCTGCTCCACTTCGGCCTGCCCGACCACCTCGGCGGGTTCTGCGACGCCAGGTTCATCGACGCCTTCTGCGCCTATGTCGACGCCTTCCTCGCCCGCTACCGCCATCCCATGCTCTTCACCCCGGTCAACGAGCCGGGCATCACCGCCACGATGTCGGCCCGCTTCGGGATCTGGAACGACCGGAGGGCGAGCGAGGCCGACCACGTGACGGCGATCGCCAACCTGGCGCTGGCCAACGTCGAGGCCGTGGCCCGGATCCGGGCGGACCGCGACGGGTGGTGGATCGGTTCCGAGGGCTTCGGCACCCACCTCGGGGTCGGCGAGGTGGGCGAGCGTCGGGCGGCCGCCGAGCGGGCGCTCGACTGGCTGATCTGGGACCTCCAGCTGGGCCACGAGCCGCTGCCTGAGATCCATCACGCCCTCGACCACGTCGACCCGGTCGTCCTGCGTCGCCTCGACGCGCTGGCCACCGGGGACCATCGCGTCGTCGCCGGCCATGACTTCTACCCGGTCTCGGTCGGCGGGTTCGGCGGGGTCGATCCCGGAGCGATGTCCGTCGCCGAGCGGGTGTCGGCCTATCGGACGGAGGCCACCGACTGGCACCGGCGCTACGGCCTCGACTTCTGGGTGGCCGAGACGTCCAACCTCGGCCTCGCCGTCGACGAGCAGCCTGCCTGGCTCTCGGCGCTCGTCGCCGAGCTCGACGCCATGGTCGACGACGGCCTCCCGGTCCGGGGGATCTGCTGGTACTCGCGCGGCGACCAGTTCGACTGGCAGACCGCCCTCGCCGTCCCGGTCGGCGCGGTCACCGAGGTCGGCCTCTTCGACGACGCCCGCCGGGCACGCCCATCGGCGGCGGCGTTCGCCGCCCTGGCCGCTGACCGACGGGGGTGAGGCTCAGGCCTTCTGGGCCTGGAGCTCGCGCCAGGTGCCCCGAGGCCCGGCTGGCTCCTTGGGCAGGCCGAGGACCATCTCGCCGATGATGTTGCGCTGCACCTGGGAGGTCCCGGCGTAGATCGTCCCGGCCCGGGCCACCATGAAGCTGCCCGCCCACGAGGCGCTCGAGTTGGGCGCCCCGGGCTGGTCGGTGTGGAACGAGCTCATGGGCCAGCGACCCGACGGGACCATGGCCTCGGGGCCGAGGATGTCGATGGCCAGCTCGGTGGTGACCTTGTGGTGCTCGCTCCAGAAGAGCTTGAAGATCGAGGCGTCGGGGCCGGGATGGCCTCCGGCGAGGAACTTGGTCAGCGTGCGCATGCCGAGGTATCGCATGACCTCGACCCGGCTGTAGGCCGCCGCGACGCGCTGGCGGATGAGCGGGTCGTCGGCCCGGCCACACTCCTCGGCCAGGGCGATGAGCCGGTCGATCTCGGTGCGGAACATGATCGGGAAGGTGGCCGCCGCCTCGCCGCGCTCGTAGCCGAGCAGGGTCATGGCCACCGACCAGCCGTTGTTCACGCCGCCGACGACGTTGTCGACGTTGGTGCGGGCGCCGGTGAAGAAGACCTCGTTGAACTCCGAGTCCCCGGTCATCATCTTGATGGGTCGGACCTCGACGCCCGGCTGGTCCATGGGCACGAGGAAGAACGTGATGCCCTTGTGCTTGACCACGTCGGCGTCGGTGCGGGCCAGCACGAAGATCCAGTTGGCCAGGTGTCCGGCCGAGGTCCAGATCTTCTGGCCCTCGATGACCCACTCATCGCCGTCGCGCGTGGCCCGGGTGCCCACGTTGCCGAGGTCGGAGCCGGCGTTGGGCTCGGAGTAGCCCTGGCACCAGAGGTCCTCGCCCGAGAGGATCCGCGGCAGGAAGTGGGCCTTCTGCTCGTCGGTGCCCCACTGCAGGATGGTGTTGCCCACCATCTGGATGCCGAAGGTGTCGTTCTCGGTGCCCATGGGTGCCCCGGCCTTGTAGAACTCCTCGGCCAGGATCACCTGCTCGAGCTCTGTCAGGCCGCCGCCGCCGAACTCGGCCGGCCAGGAGGCGGCGAGGAGGCGGTTGGCGTGGAGGGTCTTGCGCCACTCGGCGGCGAACGCCCGGGCCTCCTCAGCCTCCATCGACCCGAGGCCGGTGAAGCCGACGGGGAGGTGCTCGGCGAGGAAGGCGGTGATCTTGGCCCGATAGGCCTCGGCGTCAGGGGCGTAGGTGGGGTCCATGGAGGCGAACCTAGCCGTCACGCCCCGATTGGCGCCGAGCTCCGAGCACGAGACACGTCGACGTCCGCCAGCGAGACCATCGTGGTGCCTGGAGACGCCATCTCCTGACGATGAGCGGAGGTCAACGAGGACGCTGACTGGATCAGGGACTGATAGGCCCTATCTTATATTGATTTTGATATAGTAAGAGATGTGGACGTCAGCAACCTCATCCGTCTTGCTCGCGAGCGCAGCGGCCTGACACAGGTCCTGCTGGCCGAACGGGCCTCGACGTCGCAGCCGACGCTGGCGGCGTATGAGTCGGGCTCCGCCACGCCGCGACTCGAGACGCTGGATCGGATCCTGACTGCCACCGGCCATGAGCTGACCCTTGCCATCGAGCCGATCGTTCGTCGAGGGGCGGAACCGATCGCGGACATCACCCCCGATCTCCCGGCGATCCTCGAGGTCGAGGGCGGTCCCGGCGTCTGGCGTCGCCTGCTCGACTTCGTCGATGACTTTCGGTGGTCACCCCTCCCGGGGAAGCGGAGCCTCACCGATGCAGCGCCGGCGTTGACCGGCGTGAGCCGGGTCGATGCGATCGCCGCCGGGATCGTCGACGTGCTCTGCAGCGAGGAGCTGCTGGCTCCGCCAGCGTGGACCCAGGAGGAGGCGCGCACGACGACCCCGTGGTGGTTCGTGGCAGGCATGCCAGCCTTTGAGGCGATGGCGCTGAGGGACACCCCCGTCGCGCTCGCTCGTCACGGTGTCTTCATCAACGAGGGAGACCTCGTTCGTGTCTAGGGGTCAGATGAATCGCCGAGCGGTGCTCAGGGCGCTGCAGGCGCTCGCTGATGAGCTCGATCGCCGCGGCGTGCGTGCGGAGCTCTTCGTTGTCGGGGGAGCGGCCATGGCACTTGCGTATTCGAGGAGCAGGATCACGAAGGACATCGACGCCATCTTCGAGCCCAAGGCGACCGTCTACGAGGCGGCGCAGGTGGTCGCTGAAGAGCTCGGCATGCCACAAGACTGGCTGAACGACGCCGTCAAGGCGTTCGCACCAGGGGATGACCCTGATCGACGGGTCGTCTTCTCCACGCCTGCGCTCGAGGTCAGCGCTGCGTCGCCGAGGTACCTGCTCGCGATGAAGATCTTCTCAGCCCGAGTCGGGGTGGATGCCGAGGACATCAAGGTCCTCTACAAGGAGCTGGGCTTCACCCGTGCGGAGCAGGGTCTCGACCTTGTCGAGCAGATGTACCCATCTGCGGCCATCTCGCCCAGCGTCCAGTTCTTGCTCGAGGAGCTGTTCGGACCCGTCGACTAGCGAACGTGGCGGCTGTTGGATCGGTGCATCCTCGGGACGGCGGGTGCTTCGTTCCGGTGGATGCCTTCAGCGTGGCCGGATCGTTCGCGTGACCCATCGCCACTGGCTGCGCAGTGAAATCGCGGGGACGATCCAGCGGTGAGCCAACAGGGGCTCGCCACGGGAACGACCCATGGTGGTCGGGACCGGCGTCGATCCGGTGACCTCGCGCTTTTCAGGCGCGCGCTCTGCCAACTGAGCTACCCGACCTCATCGTCGTCCTCGGGCGAACCCTCGGACTCCGAGCGGACCTGACGGGATTTGAACCCGCGACCTCCGCCTTGACAGGGCGGCGTGCACTCCAGACTGCACCACAGGTCCGTGACCTCGTTCCGTCCAGCGCCGGGTGAGCGCTGAGCGGACCATCACTCTACACCGGAGCCGCCACCCCCTCCTCCCCGAGGCAGTCGAGGCGGGGTTCCAGCCTCGTTTGAGCTGGTCCACTGTTGCGAATAGGTTGCAACAGTGACCCTGACCGCACCGAGCACCGACAAGGGCGTCCGTCGGGGGAACGGCTCGCCCGGGGCGCTGTCCCGGTCCGAGCGGATTCGCCTGGTCATCATGGCGATGGTGGTCGTGGGGCTGCTCGCCGTCGGCGGCCTGCTCCTCCTCGCCGCCTCCGGTCACCACTATCGGATCTCGAAGACCGAGGTGTTCGGCGTGGGGACCGGGATCCTGGCCCTCACGCTCGGGATTCGCCACGCCTTCGACGCCGACCACATCGCCGCCATCGACAACACCACCCGCAAGCTCATGGCTGAGGGGCGACGGCCGCTGAGCGTCGGCTTCTACTTCTCGCTCGGTCACTCCACGGTGGTCCTGGTCCTCACCGTGCTGCTCGCCGCCGGCGTGCGCGGGCTCGGCTCGGCCCTCAACGACCGCTCCTCGAGCCTCCACCAGGTGACCTCAGTGGTCGGCACGCTCGTGTCCGGGACCTTCCTCTACGCCATCGCCGCGCTGAACGTGGTCATCCTCGTCGCCATCGTCGCCGCGATGCGCGAGCTGCGCAGCGGTCGCTACGACGAGGAGGAGGTCGAGCGCCGCCTGGCCGAGCGGGGGTTCATGAACCGGATCCTCGCCCCCGTCGCCCGTCGCGTCGACGAGCCCTGGAAGATGTACCCGCTCGGCCTGCTCTTCGGCCTCGGCTTCGACACCGCCACCGAGGTCGGCCTGCTCGTCGTCTCCGGCACGGCCGTGGCCGGCGGCCTGCCCTTCTGGGCCATCCTCAGCCTGCCGCTGCTCTTCGCCGGCGGCATGAGCCTCTTCGACACCATCGACGGCTGCTTCATGAACTTCGCCTACGGCTGGGCGCTGTCGACTCCGGCGAGGAAGATCTACTACAACCTCGTCATCACGATCGTGTCGGTGGCGGTGGCCGTGGTGATCGGCACCATCGAGATCCTGAGCCTCCTCGGCTCCGAGCTCCACCTCGGTGGTCCGCTGGTCGGAGCGGCCTCGTCGATCGACCTCAACGTGCTCGGCTTCGTGGTCGTCGGCGTCTTCGTCGCCACCTGGCTCGTGGCCATCGCCGTGTGGCACCTCGGCTCGATGGAGCGACGGCTGGGCGGGCCTCCCGGCGAGGCCTGAGCCGGCCCGCTCGCCCTTCGCGGCGCGCCCGAGCCGGTCGGGTCAGTCGAAGAGGTCCGGGTCCGTCCGGCAGATCTCGTCCCACAGCGGCTGGAAGCTGAACCAGCCGGCGGTGGGGAACCCGATGTTGTCTCGGGTGTAGCGGGCGTCATCGGCGTTGATGTGGATCGGGGTGCCGGCAGCCTCGGCGATGAGCTGGGCCTGGGCCGAGCGCTCCATCGTGATGAACCACCACGCCGCCTCGTCCACCGTCTGGCCGACGGTGAAGAGCCCGTGGTTCTGGTGGATGGCGGCCTTGTGGTCACCGAGGCCGGCGGCCAGGGCCTGGCCCGCCTCCGCGTCGAGGACGATCTTGCCGCCGTAGTCGGAGACGAGCACGTGGTCCTCGAAGAAGGCGCAGGCGTCCTGGGTGATGGGGTCGATCAGCCGGCCGAGCGACGAGAGTGCCTTGCCGTAGAGGGAGTGGGCGTGGGCGGCCGCCATGACGTCGGGACGGGCCTGGTGGACGGCGGCATGGATGACGAAGGCGGCGCGGTTGACCGGTCGGTCGCCCTCGACCACCTCGCCCGCGTGGTTCACGAGGATCAGGTCGGAGACCGACACGTGGCGGAAGCTCATGCCGAAGGGGTTGACCCAGAAGCAGTCGGTCCGCTCGGGGTCGCGCGCCGTGATGTG
>CANGPS010000064.1 GCA_947456245.1 Acidimicrobiaceae bacterium | reverse complement strand
GCCACCGTGACCACGCCGCCGACGGGGACGACGGTGAAGACGATCAGGGCCGGGACGACCGAGAGGTAGGGGGCGAGCTTGAAGACGAAGCTGTCGGCCTGCTCGGGGAGGAGGTCCTCCTTGAAGAAGAGCTTGATGCCGTCGGCGAGCGACTGCAGGATGCCCCACGGTCCGGCCCGGTCGGGACCGATCCGGCTCTGCATGTCCGAGATGGCCTTGCGCTCGAACCAGATCATCATCGTCACCGCGCCCATGCAGACGGCGAAGGAGATGACGACCTTGATCAGGACGATCAGCAGGACAGCCCAGTCGACCCCGGCGAAGTAGAGGGGGTCGCCGTTGCTGGCGAGGAGGTGGAGGGTGCTCACAGCGACTCCATCCTGACATCGGTCACCAGGGTGCCCGCGTCGATCAGCGAGGCCACGGCGTTGGTGTGCACCTCTGAGCCGAGCACGACCGTGCCGAACTCCATCGCCACGGTGCCCCGAAGCGTTCCCTCGTCGGCCTTGACCTCGATGACCAGGCTGGCCTTGGGAGACCGGAGGCGGACCTCGTCGCCGGTGGTCACGCCGAGCCGGTCGAGGTCGTAGGGGTTGACGAAGGCCACGGCGTCGGGCCGCAGCTCGTCGAGCGCCGGCGAGGCGACGACCTGCGTGCCTGCGTCGTAGAGGGTCCGGCTGGCCACGAGGCGCAGCGAGTAGCTGTCCGGCGCCGGCGGGTCGGTCAGCTCGGCGGCCGGCAGGTCGGCCAGGCCGAGCGTGGCCGGTCCGGCGGCGCCCGGTGCCGCATGGTCCTGTTCGACGATCGAGCCGGCGAAGGCGCCGAGGCCGACCTTGTCGGGCGAGGCGATGCCGGGGACGGCGGTCGGGTCGAGCAGGGCCGTCGGGGCCGAGGGGACGCCGGTCAGCGGGACCACCACGCCGTCGGCGGCAGCCGGGCTGGCCAGCAGGGCGGCGGTGACCCCGGCGTGGGTCCCGACCACGGAGGCGATGGTGTCGGTGACGTCCTCGACGGTGCTCCAGCCGAGGTCGGACCCGAGGAGGGCGGCGAGCTCGCCGGCGATCATCCAGTCCGGCCAGGCCAGCGTCGGCGGCATGACCTTCTGGCTCACACCCGAGACCCGGCCCTCGATGTTGGTCGTCGACCCTACCCGCTCGTGCGCCACGGCGACCGGCAGGACCACCTCGGCGTGGGCCAGCGACGCGCCGCCGTGGCCGGTGACGGCCACGATGCGGGCCCCGGCGGTCATGGCGCGCTCGGCGAGCGCGGCGTCGGGGACGTCGGTCAGCGGCTCAGCCCCGAGGAGCACGAGCGCGGTCTGGCTGCCCTCGGCGATGGCGGCGAGCTGCTCGATCGTCGAGCGCCCGGGGGTGCTCGGGGCGGCAGGCAGCTGCGCGGCGAGGGCACCGTCGGCGGAGCCGAGCGGGAGGCGGCCCGGGAGCAGGCCGGGGACGAGGCCCATGTCGATGGCCCCCATCACGTTGGCCCGTCGCAGAGCCGGGAGGAAGGTGGCCTTCGGGTAGGTGGCCGCCAGCGAGCGCGCGGCGGCCTCGACCAGGCGGGGGTCCTCGGACAGCGAGGTCCGACCGAGCACGATCACCACGCCTTCGCCGTCGTCGCCGAGCAGGCGGCGAGCCTCGGTGAGGTCATCGTCGGAGAACGTCCGGCCCTCCGGGTGGGTGCGCAGGGTGGCCGCGGCAGCGGCGTCCCCGCCGAGCGCCCGAGCAATCAGGAGCGAGTCGCCCGGCCGGGCCGACAGGCGGACCTTGGCGAGGTCGCCGAGCGGGGTCGAGCGGGGGGCGAGGTCGATGACCGAGGTCTGCTTCGATCGGGCCGCGCCTCGCAGCCGCAGGAACAGCACGGGGAGCTCCTCGCGCAGGTCACCGGTGAGCAGCAGCACGGTGCAGGCCCGTGCGGCCTCGTCGATGGTGGCCCGTGGAAGGGCGGAGACCAGCACCGGGTCCAGGCCGTCGCCGAGCTGGGCGTCGACCGAGTCGGTCCCGACGATCCCCTTGAGCAGGGTCGTCCAGGCGAAGGCGCCCTCGTTGGTCGTCTGCGCTCCGCCGATGGCGCCGATCCGGTCGGCTCCGCCGTCACGGATGATCTCGACGGTGCGCCGCAGCGCCTCGGTCCAGCTGACGGGGACCAGCTCGCCATCACGGCGGACCATGGGCTCGGCGATGCGACGACGAGGGTCCGTGATGTCGAGCGAGTCGCCGCCATCGTCCGGGCCGTTCACCGACTCGAAGGCGAAGCGGCCCTTGTCGCACAGCCAGCTGTGGTTCACCGGCTCGGAGTCCACGCCGAGCAGGCGGGTCAGGCGTCCGGCCGAGGACTGCACAGCGACCCGGCAGCCGACCGAGCACCCGGTGCAGGTCGACTCGACCTGCTCGAGGTCCCACGGCCGGGCGGCGAAGCGGTAGGCCGTGGCCGTCAGCGCGCCGACCGGGCAGATCTGGACGGTGTTGCCCGAGAAGTAGGAGCTGAAGGGCTCGCCGGGGAAGGTCGAGACCTCGACGAGGTCGCCGCGTCCCGAGAAGTCGATGAGCGCCTCGCCGGCCACCTCGTCGGCGAAGCGGGTGCAGCGGCTGCACTGGATGCAGCGCTCGCGGTCGAGCAGGACGAGCTCGGAGATCGGGATGGGCTTGGCGAAGTGGCGCTTCTCCTCGACGAAGCGGGTCTCGCCTGGGCCGTGGGCCAGGGTCTGGTCCTGCAGCGGGCACTCGCCGCCCTTGTCGCAGACCGGGCAGTCGAGCGGGTGGTTGGCCAGGAGGAACTCGAGGACGCCGTCCTGGGCCTTCTTGACCTTCTCCGAGTCGGTGATGACCTCCATGCCCTCGCCGGCGGCGACGTAGCACGAGGGCATGAGCGTCGAGCCGCGCGGGCCCTCCACCTCGACGAGGCACATCCGGCAGACGCCGACGGGCTCCATGCGCGGGTGGTAGCAGAAGCGTGGGATGTAGGTGCCGGCGCGCTCGGCGGCCGCGATGATCATCTCGCCCTTCTCGGCGGTCACCTCACGACCGTCGAGGGTGAAGGTGATCGTGGTGTCCGGGGCCTCCTCAGGCATGCGGGCACCTCCCTTCGGTGACGTGCTGGAGGTACTCGTCGCGGAACCTCGAGATGGACGAGTGGATCGACGAGGGGATCGACGGGCCGAGCACGCAGATCGTGGTCTGCTGCGGCGGCCAGGCGAGGCCGGGGGCGATGTTGTCGCAGAGGTCGAGCAGCAGGTCGAGGTCCTCACGACGGCCCTGACCGTTCTCGAGGCGGAACAGGATCCGCTCGAGCCAGCCCGAGCCCTCGCGGCACGGTGTGCACTGCCCGCAGGACTCGCGGGAGAAGAAGCGGGTGATGCGCCAGGCGGCCTTGACCATGCAGGTGGTCTCGTCCATGACCACGATGGAGCCCGAGCCGAGCATGGAGCCTGCCTCGGCCACCTCGTCCTGGCCGAGGGGGAGGTCGAGGTGCTCCTCGTAGAACCACGGGGCGGAGACGCCACCGGGGATGACGGCCTTGACGCCGGTCCCCGACGGGACGCCGCCGCCGAGCGTCGGGGAGAAGATCAGGTCACGGAACGAGTGCTTGACCATCTCGAGCTCGTAGACGCCCGGATTGCGGACGTGGCCTGACAGGGCGAACAGCCGGGTCCCGGTCGAGCGACCCTCGCCGAGGGCGGCGAACGCCGCTCCACCGTTGAGGACGATCCACGGCAGGTTCGACACCGTCTCGACGTTGTTCACGACGGTCGGCTCGCCGTAGAGGCCGATGGCGGCCGGGAAGAACGGGGGCTTGATGCGCGGGAACCCCCGCTTGCCCTCGAGCGACTCGAGCAGCGAGGTCTCCTCGCCGCAGATGTAGGCGCCGGCACCGGGGTGCACGACGATGTCGAGGCTGAAGCCCGAGCCGAAGATGTTCTGTCCCAGCGCACCGGCGGCATAGGCGTTGTTGACCGCCGTCTGCACCCGCTCCAAGCCCAGGGCGAACTCGCCGCGCAGGAAGATGAAGGCCTGGCTGACCTGCAGCGCATAGGAGGCGATGACCACGCCCTCGACGAGCTGGTGGGGGTCGCCCTCGACGAGGAGGTGGTCCTTGAAGGTCGCCGGCTCAGACTCGTCGCCGTTGATGACGAGGTAGGACACGTCGGACTTGCGCAGCATGGACCACTTGCGACCGGCCGGGAAGCCGGCACCGCCACGGCCGAGCAGCGAGGCGGCGTCGACCTGCTCGCAGACCTCGGCCGGCGTCATCGTCAGGGCCTTGCGCAGGCCGTCGAAGCCACCGGTCGCTAGGAACCGGTCGATCGTGTACGAGTCGTCGAAGCCGGTGCGCGCGGTGACGATGCGGGGTGCGTCGGTCAAGCTCACGCGCCTGCCTCCTCGCGCTTGGCGGCACGCTCGGCGGCGATGGCCTCAGGATCGGTGGTCAGGCCCGTGGTCCGCTCGACGCGGATCAAGGTGCCGTGGGTCGGGATCTCGTCAGCCCGGTCGCCGGCGCGCAGCTCGGCGAGGAGTCCGTCGAGGGCCTCAGGCGTGGTGGTTCGGACATAGCGGTGGTTCACCTGCACGCACGGGGCGATGTCGCAGTCGGCGAGGCACTCGGTCTCCTCGAGGGTGAACACCCCGTCCTCGGTGGTGCCGCCGGCGCGGACCCCCAGGGCTCCCTCGGCGTGGGCCAGCAGCTCGTCGCCTCCGGCGAGCAGGCAGGCGATGTTGGTGCAGACGCCCACCACATAGGTGCCCACCGGCTCGGTGTGCAGCATGTCGTAGAAGGTGGCGGTGCCCTGGACCTCGGCGGGGGTGACGCCGACCATGGCGGCGATCTCGACCATGGCGGGCTCGGACAGGTAGCCGTCCTGCTCCTGGGCGATGTGGCACAGCGGGATCAGCGCGCTGCGCTTCTCCGGGTACAGGGCGATGAGCCGCTCGCAGCGCTGACGGCGCTCTGGGGACAGGTGGCTCATCGGTCCACCTCGCCCATGACCGGGTCGACCGACGAGATGCAGGCGACGGCGTCGGAGAGCAGGCCGCCGCGCAGCAGCAGCGGGAGGACCTGGAGGTTCACGAAGGACGGCCCCCTGATGTGCATGCGGAAGGGCTTCGACGAGCCGTCCGAGACCATGTAGCAGCCGAGCTCGCCACGGGGCGACTCGATGGCGGCGTAGACCTCGCCCTCGGGCACCTTGAAGCCCTCGGTGAAGATCTTGAAGTGGTGGATCAGCGCCTCCATGGACGCATCGATGCGTCCACGCGGCGGCGGGGTGACCTTCGGGTCCTGGATCCGATAGTCGCCCGACGGCATCTTCTCGATGATCTGGCGGATCATGCGGATGGACTCGCGGATCTCGGCCAGGCGAAGGGCGTAGCGGTCGAAGTTGTCGCCGTAGGTCCCGACGATCACGTCGAAGTCGAGCTCCCCGTAGGCCAGGTACGGCATGGTGCGACGCAGGTCCCACGGCACGCCGGTCGAGCGCAGCAGCGGTCCGGTGACCGACAGAGCCAGGGCCTCCTCGGCCGTCAGGCCTCCGACGCCCTCGGTGCGCTCGCGGAAGATCGGCTGGCCGGTGAGCAGGTCGTCGTACTCGAAGCTCCGGGCCAGCACCGTGTCGCAGATCACGGCGACGTCGTCCTCCCACCCGTCGGGGAGGTCGGCGGCCACGCCACCGGGACGGACGAAGTTGTTGTTGAAGCGCAGGCCGGTGGTCTTCTCGAAGAAGGACATCACCATCTCGCGCTCACGGAAGCCGTAGATCATCATCGACGTGGACCCGAGGTCCATGCCGTTGGTGGCCATCCAGAGCAGGTGCGAGCTGAGCCGGTTGAGCTCGAGCATCAGCGTGCGGATCCAGACGGCCCGGTCCGGGATCTCGATGCCGAGCAGGGCCTCGGTGGCCAGCGAGAACACCGTCTCGGTGTGGAACGGGCTCATGTAGTCCATGCGGGTCACGTTGGTGGCGCCCTGGACGTAGGTGAGCTCCTCGCCGGTCTTCTCCATGCCGGTGTGGAGGTAGCCGATGATGGGCTTGGTGCGCAGCACCACCTCGCCGTCGAGCTCGAGCATCAACCGGAGCACGCCGTGGGTCGACGGGTGCTGCGGACCCATGTTGATGATCATCGTCTCGTCGTCGGGACGGTCGAAGTCGATCTGGGCCGGGTCGAGGACCTTGCCGTCCTCGAGGCGCAGGACGGCACCGACCTCGCGGCCGAGCTCGGCCGAGTCGGTCTCGTCGCGGAACGACAGCTCCTGGGCGCCCTCGGAGGTCTCCTTGGTCGACCAGGTGGGGCGCTCGATCACGCGCGGGGTCTCGGTGAAGTCAGCAGTCATCGGGGTCCTGGGGCTTCCTTGAACTGGATCGGCACCCGGCCGGTGCCGTAGTCCTTGCGCAGCGGGTGGCCCTCCCACTCCTCCGGCATGAGGATGCGGGTGAGGTCAGGGTGGCCATCGAACCGGACGCCGAACATGTCGAACGCCTCACGCTCCATCGCCTCGGTCCCCGGGTAGAGCGAGAACAGCGAGTCGACGACGGCGTCGCCCTCCGGCACCTGGACCCGGACGCGCACCCGGCGCTTGGCAGACAGCGACAGCAGGTTGACGACGACCTCGAAGCGCTCCGCCGTCACGCCGTCGGGGAGGGTGCGACCCGGGTGGCCGAGATAGTCCACGCAGCAGAGGTCGGTCACCATCTCGAAGGCCGCGTCCTTGAGTCCGGCGATGGTGGCGACGTAGCTCGACCGGTCCGGGAAGGCGATCTGGTCGACGCCCACGCCGGCAGCGGTCGGGACGCCCGAGAGGGCGCCGAGGGAGATCTCGGTCATCGAGGCGTCCCGATCTGGACGGCCTGCGGCTTGCCCGGGACCCAGGGGCTGGCGGCGGCGTCGATCTCGAGGGGACGGCCCTCGGCCCGGCGCTTCGTGATCTCGCCGGTGCGGATCTGCTCGTGGAGCGTGAGGATGGCGTGCATCAACGTCTCAGGGCTCGGAGGGCACCCCGGCACGTAGACATCGACCGGGATGATCTGGTCGACGCCCTGGACGATGGCGTAGTTGTTGAACATCCCGCCGCTCGAGGCGCAGACGCCCATCGAGATGACCCACTTGGGCTCCATCATCTGGTCGTAGACCTGGCGGAGGACCGGTGCCATCTTCTGGCTGACGCGACCGGCGACGATCATCAGGTCGGCCTGGCGCGGGGAGTTCCGGAAGACCTCCATGCCGAAGCGGGAGAGGTCGTAGTCGGCGGCACCGGCGGCCATCATCTCGATGGCGCAGCACGCCAGGCCGAAGGTGACCGGCCAGACGCTGGAGCGTCGGGCCCACTTGACGAGGTCTTCGACGCGTCCGGTCAAGAAGTTGTGGGGCAGGTCCTCGAGACCCATGGGGTACCTGTGCTCCTCTACGCGGCGCGGTCAGGGGCCGGGTCGGCCGTGATGCGAGCGATGGTCGACTCCGAGGTCCGCGACGGCACACCGCGGGTGAGCCGCTTGACCGGCCCCCAGGTGAGCGCACCACTGCTCACGAGGAACAGCAGCGAGACGAACACGACCACGGAGAACAGCACCACCTCGACGAGCCCGAAGTTCCCGAGCTCCTTGAACACGACGGCGAAGGGGTACATGAAGACGATCTCGATGTCGAAGATGATGAAGATCATCGCCACGAGGTAGAAGCGAACTGGGAAGCGCTGCGGCGGCTCGATCTCTGGCACGATGCCGCACTCGTAGGGTGCACGCTTTGCTGCCGACGGCTTCTTCTTGGGGGCGAGCAGGGCCGAGGCGATGAACGACACGGCCGCGAACAGGATCCCGACGATGAGCAGTCCGAGGATGGGGAGGTACTGATCCACGGGGACTGTTCTACCATCCGCGCCGACCGGCAAGCACATTCACGCGACCCGGTCCGATCG
>CANGPS010000063.1 GCA_947456245.1 Acidimicrobiaceae bacterium | reverse complement strand
GGCCGGCGCTGCGCGACCACCAGCTCGTCGAGGCAGGCCACGATCAGCGGGAGCGCGGCCAGCATGCCCACGACGAGGTGGGCCTGGGCCAGGTTCATCAGGACGAAGGGCGAGAAGCCGAAGAGGAGGCCCGCCACGAAGGCCGCCGGGCGCCAGGTCACCCATCGGCAGACGAGCACGTACATGGCCAGCGCGCTCAGCGCCGGGCTGAGCGCGAGCGCCACGTTCAGCGCGGCCACCGGGCCAGCCAGACCGGTCACCGGGCTGAGCGGGATGCCGAGGCCGAGCTGGCTGGCGGCGTCGAGGACGTTGACGCCGGTCGGATGCCACATCAGCGACGTCCACAGAGGCGACAGTCCATGGCCGACGGCATGGGCGGCGAAGCCCATGAACCACAGCGAGTAGGCGGGATCCCCGCAGCCGCACATCGACGTGGAGGCCGGATCACCACTCCACACCGACCAGAGCACCCCGAGCGCGAGGACCAGATAGGCGGCGGCGGCCAGCAGGGTGGACCTCCAGGGGCGCACCGCTTGGGTCACGGCGCCGGCGCGCAGAGCTGGCGGCGGGCCGCCACGGGATCGGCCGGGAACCGCAGCAGGGTGTTCGACAGCGACCCGACCACGTTGCCCACCGCCTGGCTGAGCGTCAGCGGTGCCGTGATGTCGTCGAGGTAGGTGCGCAGGCCTCCACAGGCCACCGCGGCGCGGGCGGCGTCGATCTGGCCTCGGGTGGCCGACCCCGGCACCGGCGCCGTCCCCGGCAGGCCGAAGCGGCCGAGCATCCACGCCGGCCCCGCGTACTTCTCATGCCCGGGACGGGCGTGCCGCGTGACGGTGAAGTGGCTCCCGATGGGGTTGGCCAGCGAGAAGGCGTCGAAGACGTAGACCTTCGGCCCGGCGAGGTCGCCGACCACGCCGATGCCCGGGATGTTCGCCGCCAGGTGGAAGGGCAGCGACGACCGGGCTGGACGCCTGGCGGCAGACGACAGCGGGGCGAACGGGTTGGTGATCACGTCCATGCGCTGCGTGCCCGGGGCCTGTCGGGCGGCGGAGTGGGCAAGGGCCCTGCCGGCCCGGCCGGACAGCGCCCGGCGATAGTCCGCCAGGGTCATCGGGTGCGGCACGGAGGTGGCCGTGATCCAGCTCGAGCGCTCGTCGGAGATGAACACCGTCTGGAGGCCGAGGTGCGACGGCACCGTCGGCACGTAGCGCAGAGCGATGACGCAGAGGCCGGACCACGCCACCATCGCCGTCGCTGCCACCAGCAGCGGGACCGGGCGGCGCTCGAGCGCCAGGCCCATCGGCAGGCACAGGGCGAAGAGGCCGGGGAGCAGGAGGCGGCCGTGCATGTAGTCGCCTCCGAGGTGCACGACGTAGAGGGCGTCGAGCAGGCCCACGACCACCGGCGTCGCCACGAGCAGGACCCCGCGACGGTCGCCGGCGGACCACCAGGCCCGGGCGGGGACGGCCACCAGCACGAGGCCGAGGACGAGGGGCAGCCACAGCAGGTAGGGACCGATCAGATCGAGCGCGTAGGTGGCGCCCTGCGACCACCACGAGCCGGCGGCGTCCTTGGCCAGGCCGGTGCTCGGGATGAGCAGGGCGTAGTACGCCATCCGGAACAGCTCGTAGGCCGCCGGGATGGACCCGGCCAGGGCCACGAGGCCCACCGCCCGGCCGAACCGTCGGTGGTGGAGGTCCACCGAGGCCAGGCTGGCCACGAAGGCGGCCGAGGCGATCGCCAGCTCGGGACGGATCAGCATCCCGAGGCCCATCACCAGCGCCGCGGTGCGACGGAGCCGCTCCTCGTCGACGGCCACGACCAGCAGCCAGAACGAGGCGGCCAGCCAGGCGAAGGCCATCGAGGTCTCGAGGCCCGAGGTCGAGAACTCCCAGACCACAGGGATCGCCGCCACCACCAGCAGGCCCACCGGGGCGACCCGGGTGTCACCTCGCCGGGCTCGGAGCCGCTGGAGCGCGCGCCCGCCGACGAGGAATGCGACGAGCGTGAAGACGAGGCCGAGGACCACCGAGAGCCACTCGAGCGAGAGGAACGGTGTGATCAGGTGGACGACGCCGAGGGTGAGGACCCAGAGCGGGTCCGAGTCCGCCTCCACCCGCTCGCCGACGTTGTAGACGGGGCCGTGGCCGGCGGCCACGTTGTGCAGGATGCGGAAGTTGATGAAGGCGTCCTCGTCGACCCACCGATAGGCCCAGGCCCCGAGCACGGCGAGCACGGCCGGGACGGCCACCACGAGCCAGGCCACGCCGCGCTGGCGGTGATCGACGGTGTTACCCCCGGGACCTCGCACCTCACCATTGTGACCCCGGTCGGCCCGGAGGCGGTGCGGTACCATCACCCCGATGCCGTGGCCGCTCCGACGCCCGGGACCGGTCCGGTCCGCATGACCGACGGCGACGAGAGCCCGCAGCTCACCCTCGACCAGCCCACGACAGCGCCCGCGCCGAGGTCGAGAGCCTTCCGGCTGGGCAACCGGCCCCCGCTCACGGGCATCCGGGCCCTGGCCCTGGCCACCGTCCTGATCTACCACTCGAACTTCAAGACCCTGCCGGGGACCTGGGTGGCCCTCCAGATCTTCTTCGTGCTGTCCGGCTTCCTCATCACGGCGATGCTGGCCTCCGAGGGCAAGCGCAACGGCCGCATCAGCCTCTCGGGCTTCTACGCCCGTCGAGGCGTCCGGCTGGTGCCGCCGCTCCTGCTCGTGATCGCCCTGCTGGCCATCTACGCCAGCATCGTCCACGTGGCCGACGCCGCCCACCGGGTCTGGGGCGACTCCTTGGCGGCGCTGTTCTACTTCGCCGACTACCGCCAGGCCTTCGGCCACGCACCCTTCTTCGGCTACCTGGCGCAGACCTGGTCGCTGTCGGTCGAGGAGCAGTTCTACATCCTGTGGTCGCTGCTCATGGTGGTCGCCGTCGTGACCAAGCGCCACAAGCTGGCCTATGCCTTCGCCATCATCGGCCTCGTGGCGAGCACCGTGGACCGGACCTGGATCGTCCTGCACGCCCACCCCTTCACCCCGGGGACCTTCCTGCGGACCTACTACGCCTTCGACCCGCGCGCCGACGCCCTCTTCTTCGGGTGCCTGCTCGGCCTGCTGGCCGCCGACGGGTGGCTCCTGCAGTGGGCCCGCTGGGCGAAGGCCACGATCACCATCCTCGCCGCCGCCGCCACGCTGTTCCTGTGCTGGATCCTGCAGTACACGCACCTGTTCGATCGCGACGTGGTGCTGTGGTGGATCCCGGCCACCACCGTGGCCTCAGGGATCCTCATCGTCTACTTCGTGGTCTGCCCGGACAGCCTCGGATCGAAGTTCGCCGGACTCGGCGTGCTGGTCTTCATCGGGGACCTCTCCTACACCGTGTACCTGCTGCACTTCCCGGTGTACCTCGCCACCATGCCTAGCATGCTGCACTGGTCGTTCTGGCCGGCCCAGGCCCTGCGCCTCTCGATCATCTTCGGCATCGCCACCCTGAGCTGGTTCCTGATGGAGAAGCCGCTGATGCGCTGGCGCGCCAGGTCCGCCGCACGCTGAGCGCCCGGTGCCCGACCGGGTGCCGGCGGTACGATCGAGCGGTGACGGGTAGTCCACCAGAGGTGATCGAGGCACCCCTCGGCCAGCACCACCCTGAGCCGCCCGTGACCACCATCCCGGGCCTCGACGGCGTGCGCGCCCTCGGGATCGTGCTCGTCCTGCTGTTCCACGGCGGCCTGTCGTGGATGGGCGGCGGCTTCTTCGGCGTCGACGTGTTCTTCGTCCTCTCCGGGTTCCTGATCACCGGCCTGCTGCTGGCCGAGTTCCGGCGGGAGCGCACCATCGAGCTGCTCCGCTTCTGGGGCCATCGCGTCCGGCGCCTCGTGCCCGCCCTGCTGGCCCTGCTCGCCGCCCTCTGCCTCTACGCCCTGCTCCTCGCCCCGGCCGACACCGTCGGCCAGCTGCGCGGTGATGCCTTCGCCACCATGCTCTACGGGAACAACTGGCACCTGATCTCCCAGGGCCAGGGCTACTTCGCCGGCCTGGCGCTCCCCCGGCCGCTGTTGCACACCTGGTCGCTGTCGATCGAGGAGCAGTTCTACGTCGTCTGGCCGCTCGTCGTCCTGCTCGTGCTGCGCCTCACGAGGTCGCGAGGCCTGCTGCTGGGCATCGCCCTGGTTGGCGCGGCGGCCAGCGCCATCGAGATGTCGCTGCTCTTCGACGGTGGCCACGGCCTGAACCGGGTGTACTACGGCACCGACACCCGAGCCCAGGCGGTGCTCATCGGCGCGGCCCTCGCCATCTGCCTGGCCCAGCCCTTGCGGTCCAAGCGGACCTCGAGCCCGGAGGCGACCCGCCTGGTGCGGTCCATCGCGCTCTCCGGCACCGCCACGGTCGGCCTCGGTGTCCTCGGGGCGGTGGCCCTCGCCGCGGTCATCGGTCTCGCCGTCACCACCGGCGAGACCACCACCTGGGTCTTCCACGGTGGCTTCGCCCTGGTCTCGGTGCTCACCGCCGTGCTCATCGCCTCGGTGAGCCTGGTGCCGACGAGCCCGGTCGCCTCGCTGCTGTCGCTCAGGCCCGTCCGCTACGTCGGGGCGATCTCCTACGGGCTGTACCTCTGGCACTGGCCGATCTTCGTGGTGCTCACCCACGAGCGCACGGGCCTCTCCGGTCCCGCGCTGCTCGCCCTGCGGCTCGGGGTCACCCTCGCCATCTCGGCGCTCTCCTTCAAGTTCCTCGAGATGCCCATCCGTCGTGGCGCCCTGCGCGGCTGGCGCGGCTGGATGGCCGCCCCGCTCGGGATCGGGGCCGTGGCCGCCTCGGTGGCACTGGTCACCGCCGGAGCCGCCCCGGGGATCTCGTCCTATGCCTCGGTCAAGCCCTCGATGGGAAAGCTGCCCATCACGTACGTCGACCAGGGGACGGGGACCAACCTGCCTGCGGTGCCCGCAGGCACCGCAGGCCCGATCCGGCTCATGCTGCTCGGCAACTCCGAGGCGACCTTCCTGGCCTTCGGACTCGGTCCGCTCTCGGGCGCCCACGACGTCGCCTTCGGCGGCGACGGCGTGATGGGCTGTGGCTTCATCCACGCCCCCACCATCCTCCACGGCCACCTCGAGCGAGGCCTCGCCGGCAGCCGGGGCGCCATCGAGAACCTCGTCCCCTGTGCCACCCAGGAGCAGCGCTGGGCGGCGGACCTCGCCGCCTTCAACCCTGATGTGGTGGTGATCGACAACGGCGCCTACGAGGTGCGCGACCACAAGATCGACGGCCGCTGGACCCACATCGGCGAGCCGCGCTTCGACGCCCTGCTGACCAGGACCATCGAGGCCGACGTCGCCCTGCTCTCGTCGCGCGGCGCCAAGGTCGTCCTGCTGACCGCCCCCTACTACCGGCAGGTCGAGGCACCCGACGGCTCCGGGTGGCCCGAGGACCAGACGGCCCGGGTCGACACCTACAACCGGATCCTGCGGCAGGTCGCCGCCAGAAACCCCGGCACCGTGGTGGTCCTCGACCAGCACCGGCGGCTCGATCCAGGGAACCACTACGCCTCGGTCGTCGACGGCGTCCAGACCAGGATGTCCGACGGCATCCACCTCACGGCCGAGGGCGCCAGGCTCATCGCCCCGTGGATGCTCGACGAGGTCCACCGGATCGGCACGGCCAACCGAGCTGGCCCCTGAGCCGACCGACCCCCGGCGGTGATCGTCGGGGCCTCGCTGCTACATTCCACCCATGACGGAGACCCTGGTCGAGCCGGTCGACGCCCTCGACGACCTCTCCCACGACCACCTCCGATCCGCCGGCCGCAAGCGGTTCCGGCGCTGGATCCTGCTCGGCGTCGCCTGCGTCCTGCCCGTCTACGCCTATGTGCTCTTCGACCTCTTCAGCGGGTTTCCCTACTTCAACCGCGCCCTCGGTCCCAGCGGCTTCTACACCTACCAGGCGAGCTCGATGCTCCACGGCCACCTGTGGATGCGGCCGAGCGACCTCGGGATCGAGGCGTTCACCCACGCCGGGAGGAGCTACACCTACTTCGGCGTCTTCCCCTCGATCCTGCGCATGCCGTTCGTGGCGGTCTTCGGCACCCACGGCAACGCCAACTACACCGCCGGGTCGATCTTCCTGGCCTGGATCCTGACCGGCCTGTTCTCCTCGATGCTCATCTGGCGCCTCCGCCTCATGGCCCGCGGCCACGCCTTCCTCGGTCGCCTCGAGGCGGCCAGCTACGGCATCCTCGTGGCCAGCTTCCTTGGCGGCTCGGTGATCGTCTTCCTGGCCGCCAGCCCCTGGGTCTACAACGAGGACTTCGCCTGGAGCATCGCACTGAGCATCGGCGTGTTCTGGGGACTGCTCGGCGTCATCGACAGCCCGACCTGGGGGCGCATCGCCGGGACGGGCGTGCTCATCCTGGCCGCCAGCCTCAACCGGCTGACCGCCGGGTGGGCCTGCGTCATCGCCGCCCTGGCCGTGGGAGCCTGGTTCTGGTTCTCCAAGCGCCACACCGGGAACCGCCGCTGGGTGGCGCCGGTGGTGGCCATCGGGGTGATCCCGCTCGTGGTCAGCTGCGCCATCAACTACGCCAAGTTCGGCCTGCCCTTCGGCCTGCCCATGGCCGACCAGGTCTGGGCGCACGTCAACGCCCACCGCCGCGACTTCCTCGCCGCCAACGGCGGCAAGGCCTTCAGCTTCTCGTTCCTGCCATCCACGCTCAACGCCTACCTGAACCCGCTGAACCTCAGCATCAGCGGCGTCTGGCCCTATGTGCAGCTCCCCACCACGCTGCCCAAGATCATCGGGTCGGCCACCTTCGACCAGAGCTACCCGACGGCCAGCATCCCGGCCACCATGCCGCTGCTCTTCGGCCTCGGGGTCTGGGGTCTCGTCTGCACCCTGCGGCCCAGGCCGACCGGCCGCATCGCCGAGGTCCGGTTCATCCTGATCCCCGCCGTCATCGGCTGCGCCGGCGTGCTGCTCTGGGGCTACATCGCCAGCCGCTACATGGCCGACTTCATGCCCCTGATCATCGTGGCGTCCAGCGTCGGCCTCATCGACCTGGCCCGGCGCCTCGAGGGCCGCGGCCGCCGGGCGCGACGCGGGGCCTTCGCCGGCCTCGTGGTCCTCGGCCTGCTCGGCGTGGGGGTGAACGCCGCGGTCTCGGCCACGCCGTCGTCCTCGTGGTCCAAGGGCCAGCTGGCGCGCCTGCTCACCTACCAGCGCGCGCTCAGCCGTGCGGCCCTGGTCAAGAAGGTCACGGTCACCGAGCACCTCCCCACCTGGGCCCCGGCCGGCACCCTCTACGCCACCCCCACCTGCTCGGGTCTCTACCGCTCCAACGGCGAGAGCTTCGTCGACGTGCCAGGCCAGCAGCTCGAGCACCTCGGGATGAGCCCGGTCGTCCAGGGCCCCGAGTACGTCCACGATCTGTGGATCACCCCCAAGGTGCCGGTCTCGCAGCTGCACGGCTCGACGACGATCTTCCGCATGGGCGCCACGAGGGTCGTGATGCGCCCGGTGGACCGCTGGGCCGTGGGCTTCTTCGTCCGGCACCCGGGTCGCCCCGACGTGACCTGGCCTGGGCCGGGCGGCGGATGGTTCCCCCTCGTCGCCGGACACCGCTATGCGGTCCAGGTCGTCGCCGACCCCAACCTCGGGTCCCTGCAGGTGTGGTGGTACAACAAGCGGTTCCGTGACCTCGGCGTCCCGATGATCGACCACTTCATCACGACCAGGGCACCCCAGCACGTCGTCACGACCCCGCCGACCGAGCGGTCGACCGCAGACGTCGTCGTCACCGACGGTCCCCGGGTGATCCCCACCGGACGCCTCTGCCGGGACCTCACCGCCCGCTGAGCCACGGCTGATCGATCGCGGTGCGCCCGCTACCGAGACGGTGCCGCAGCCTGCCG
>CANGPS010000062.1 GCA_947456245.1 Acidimicrobiaceae bacterium | reverse complement strand
GTCAGGCCGATCAGGCCGATGCCCCGGGCGGCGGCCAGGCTGCGGGCGGTGGCGAGGCCCACGCGCAGGCCGGTGAAGAGCCCCGGTCCCACGTCGACGACGATCCGCTCCACCTCACCGACGCCCAGGCCCAGGGAGCCGAGGAGCTCAGCAGCGCAGGGCAGCAGCGACTCGGTGTGATGGCGGTCGACGGACGCCACCGCCTCGGCGAGGACCACGTCATCGTCGAGCACCGCCACCGCGGCGGCGGTCGTCGCCGTCTCGAGGGCCAACGTGATCATGCGTCCACCCAGGGTGCGAGTGCTGCCGTCGTCGCCGCCTCGTCCATCGGTGAGCCGCCGAGGTCGACCACGAGGAGGCGGTCATCCTCCCCCTCCCCCAGAGAGATCGTGCAGGTGACCTGGGCGGGCCCGAGGATGCCCGGCGCCATGTCACCCCACTCGACCAGCGCCACCGCCGCGTCCTCCACCATCTCGGCGATGGCCAGGTCGTCGGCCTCGGCGCCGGATCCGACCCGGTAGAGGTCGGCGTGGAGCAGCTGGGCGATCCCGCGACGGCCGTCGGTGTCATGGGTGGCGACCATGGTGAACGTGGGACTGGTCACGCGTCCCTCGACCCCGAGGCCGGCGGCCACCCCCTGGCTGAGCGCCGTCTTGCCGGCGCCGAGGCCTCCGGCGAGCACGACCACCGTCCCGGGCACGAGCACGTCGGCCAGGGCCTGCCCGAGCGCCCGGGTGTCGTCGACCGAGGTGGTCCTTGCCCGGATCGTCATGCGGCGTGGCCTCCGAGCAGCCGGCCGGCCGTCGCCAGATCCTCGGCCAGAAGCGCCCGCGCCGCCGACCCGCCGCGCAGCGCTGCGGCCGGGTGGATGGTGGCCAGGACGGGCATCGGCCAGCCCTCGACCCGCCGTGGGACCCCGCGCAGCGCCATGATGCCCTCGGTGGTCCCGAGCACCGCCCGCGTGGCCACGTTCCCCACCGTCACCACCAGCGCGCACGTCGGCGCCAGGGCGGCGAGCTGGTCGACGAGGTGGCCGCGACACGCCGCGATCTCCCCCGCCCTCGGGTCCCGGTTCCCCGGGGGCCGGCACTTGACGGTGTTGGTGATGAAGACCTCCGACCGGTCGAGGCCGACCTCACGCCCGAGCAGCTCGAGCAGGAGGCTGCCGCTGCGGCCGACGAAGGGCTGACCGCCCTGATCCTCGGCCGCGCCGGGCGCCTCGCCCACGAGCACGAGGCGCGCCTCGGCTGGACCCGAGCCCGGCACCGCCTGGGTCCTCGTCTCCGCCAGCGGGCAGGCCGTGCAGGCGACGACGCGATCGGCCACCATCGCCAGCGAGTCCGTCGCGCTCATGACATGGCGTGGCCGGCGGCCTCGATGAGGTCGGCCAGCGCGTCAGGATCCTCGAGCATGATCATGTGCCCGGCCTTCGAGATGCGGACCAGCTCGGACCCCTCGATGGCGGCGGAGAGCCTGGCCGCCAGGCGGAGCGGGGTCAGCAGGTCGCGCGACCCGACCACCACCGTGGTGGGCACCGTGATCCGGCGGCAGTCCTGCGACCCGTCGAAGGCCAGAAGCGGCTCGAGCAGCTCAGCCAGGATCGTCGGTGACAGCGACTGGGTCTGCGACCTGGCCAGCTCGACGGCCGGGGCCGACGGATCGGCACCGAAGCTCAGGCGCGTCAGCCACGTCGCCGCATCCTCGCCGGGGAAGATGCTCGAGCCGCGGTGGATCCGGCGATGGAGGGTGCGCCTGGCGAGCGCCGTCACCGAGGCCGACATGCGCCGACCGGCCCGGCTGGTCGAGAGCGGACCGGTGGTCGTCGACAGGGCGATTAAGGCCGCCACCGGAGCGAAGCCGTCGCTGCGGCCGAGCATGACCTGGCTGATCATCCCGCCCATCGAGTGGCCGACGAGGACGGCCCCCTCCACGTCGAGGGCCTCGAGCACCTCGAGCAGGTCGTCCGCCTGGCGGTCGAAGCCCATGCCGGTGCTGCCCGCCGTCGAGGCACCATGGCCTCGCAGGTCGATGGCCACGACCCGGTTCGTGGGGCCGAGGAGCCGCAGCATCGGCGCCCAGATGGCGCTCGACAGGGTGACCCCGTGGACCAGCACGACCGGTGGGCCCTCACCGTGCTCGACCACGTGGATCCGACCGCCGTCGGTGGTGGCGACGAAGTGGTGCTCGGCGTCGGCCGGGAGGCCAAGGCCGGCATCGATCAGGTCGGCCTCGTCGGCCCGCAGCCGAGCGGCGGCCGATCGCTCGACCGCCCAGCCCGCCCAGGCCAGCGCGCCGGCGGCCACGATCCCCGACCCGATCGCCGCCGCACGGCGACGCCGCATCAGCCCCACCTCCCGAGCTTGCGCTTGGGGGCCTTGGGCAGCGGCGAGGCTGATCCCACCTCCCGACGCGGCACGCGCGGACCGATCCCGCAGAGGACCTCGTAGACGATGGTGCCGAGGTGCTCGGCCCACTCGGCGGCCGAGATCTCCTCGTCGCCCTGCCGCCCGAGGAGGACCACCTCGTCGCCCACGGCCACCTCGTCGTCGCCGACGTCGACCACGATCTGGTCCATGGTCACCATGCCGGCGAGCGGGTGGCGGCGGCCACCGATCAGCACCTCCTGGCCGGCCGCGAACAGGGCGCGGGGGAACCCGTCGGCGTAGCCGATCGGGACCGTGGCCACCGTGGCGTCGGCGGGCAGCGCACGGCGTCGGCCATAGGAGGGCCGCCCTCCGGCCTCGACCCGCCGGATGGCTGAGACCGCCGCCTTGATCGTGAGCGAGGGCTGGAGGTCGAGCGGCGCCTCGGACTCCGCCCGGATCCGGACCGCCTCGCTGGGCAGCTCGCCGTAGAGGGCGAGGCCGCAGCGGACCATCGAGTATCGAGCCGACGGGGAGGCCAGCGTCCCCGCCGAGTTCGCCACGTGCTTGACGGGGATGTCGAGGCCCAGCGCCTCGACCTCGGCCACCGCCGCCTCGAACCGCTCGACCTGGACGGCGGTGAAGGCGAGCGACTCCGGGTCGTCCTCGTCCGCCGAGGCCAGGTGGGTCCAGATCCCCTCCACCACCAGCTGCTCGCAGGTGGCGATGCGCGCCAGCAGCTCGGCCAGCCCGGACGAGTGGGTCCCCATGCGGTGCATCCCGGTGTCCACCTTGACGTGCACCGGGACCGACCCACCCATGATCTTGGCCGCGTCGATCGCGGCGTCGACGCCGTCGAGGGTGGTGAGCGTGAGCGTGAGGCGGGCGGCGACCGCCGCCGGCATGATGTCGGCCGGCGGCTCCGAGAGCAGGAGGATCGGTGCCGTGATGTTGGCGTTGCGCAGCTCGAGGCCCTCGTCGACGATGGCCACCGCCAGGCCCTGTGCCCCTCCGTCGAGGAAGGCCAGCGCCGCGGTCACCGCGCCGTGCCCGTAGCCGTCGGCCTTCACCACCGCGCACAGCGCCGAGGGGGCGATGCGCGCCGCCACCGCTGCGGCGTTGGCCCGCAGCGCGTCCCGGTCGATCTCCGCCCACGCCGGCCGGGAGAGCCCCTCAACAGCCACGACGCACCTCCCCGATCAGCGCGCCGACGAGCGCCGGCAGCTCCGACGCGATCAGGACACCCTCGGCGGACGCCCCGGCCCGGCCGTGGAGGTGGGCCGAGAGTCCGGCGGCCAGCATCGGGGGGAGGCCTGTGGCCAGCAGGGCGGCGATGATGCCGGCGAGCACGTCGCCGGTGCCCGCGGTGGCCAGGGCCTGCGTGCCCGACGTGACCAGCAGGACGGAGGACGGGCCACCCTCCGGCGAGGCCACGATGGTCGTCGGCCCCTTGAGCAGCACGGTGGCTCCGGTGGCCTCCGCCAGGTCGACCGCGCAGGCGATCCGATCGTCGGGGACGGGGCCACCGAGGAGTCGGCGCAGCTCACCGTCGTGCGGCGTGATCACGACCGGAGCGGTGCCCTTGGCGACCAGCTCGGCAAGTCCCGCGACGCCCTGGACGGCACCGAGGCCGTCGGCGTCGAGCACGACCGGGCACCGGCGGTCGGCCACGAGGTGGCGCACCGCCTCGTGAGCGGACGGCGTCGCACCGAGGCCCGGACCGACGACCAGGGCGCCGGAGCGCTCCGTCTCCTCTTGGGCTGTGGCGGCCAGGGCCTCCATCGCCACCGGGCGGCGGACGAGCTCGAGCGGCCAGGCCACCGGCGACGAGGCCGCGGTCGTCGGGTGGATCAGCCGGACCATCCCAGCCCCGGCGCGCAGCGCGCCGAGCGAGGAGAGCGCACCGGCCCCCTCCATGCCCGGAGCCCCGGCCACCACGGTGACCGAGGTCGTCCACTTGTGGGCGTCGCTCGCTCGGAGCGGCAGCGCCGAGAGATCATCGTCCTCGATGAGGGCGGCTCGCGGCGGATCGACGGCGATCCCGATGTCGGCCACCGTGACCTCGCCGGCGAGGCGCCGTCCCTCGCCGAGCAGGAGGCCCGCCTTGAGCGAGGCCATGGTGACGGTGGTCGTGGCCGCCATGGCCCGGCCACCCACCGCACCGGTGTCCCCGTCCACCCCGGACGGGAGGTCGACCGCCACCACGACGGCACCGGCGGGCGGGGTCGGCGCGAGGAAGTCCCGGGACAGGCCCGTCCCGAAGGCGGCGTCGATCACCAGGTCGGCTCCAGCGAGGTCGGCGTCACCCGCCGAGGGGTCGACGGTGCGCACCAGGGCACCCGCCTCGACGAGCAGCTTGGCCGCCACCCGACCATCGGCACCGTTCGAGCCCTTGCCCGCCACCACCACGATGGTGCGGCCCGCCACGGAGCCGAAGCGGTCGAGCACGTGGTGGGCCACCGCCGTGCCGGCCGCCTCGATGAGCTGCTCAGCCGGGGTCGTCTCGAGCGCACGGGCGTCCAGGGCCGCCATCTCGGCCACCGTCACGACGGGTCGCACGAGCACCGCCTCGAGGCCACGGCCGTCGCAGAGGCCAGACCGGCGTCATGGGTCATCGAGACCATCACCGACGTCACCTCGAGCGCCTCGGCGGCCTGCGCCGCCCGGCCGTGCAGGGCGACGACCGGGGCCACCCCCCGGCCACCGGTGATCTCGATCTCCCGGAACCCGACCTGGCCCATCCCTCGGCCGAGGGACTTCATCACCGCCTCCTTGCCGGCGAGGCGCGCCGCCAGCGACCTGGTCCGACCGGCCGAGGTCCCAGCCGAGGTGGTGGCGAGCTCGGTGGGCGTGAAGAGTCGCTCCGCCAGAGCCGGACGGCGCTCGAGCGCGGCGGCCAGCCGATCGATCGCCACGAGGTCCGTCCCAACCCCGACCACCGTCCCCGTGGTGCGGATGCCGGCGGCCGTGCTCACTCGACGGTCACCGTCTTGGCCAGGTTGCGCGGTCGGTCGACGTCGAGGCCGCGGCCCACGGCCAGGTGGTAGGCGAGCTGCTGGAGCGGCACGATGTCCTTGATCGGCGACTGCATGTCCCGGGCGCCCGGCACCCGCAGGACGAAGTCGGCCACGCCGGCGCCGTCCTCGTCGCCGTCCTCGACCACGAGGACCACCGTGGCGCCGCGGGACTTCACCTCGGCCACGTTCGACAGCATCTTCTCCTTGAGCGGCCCCCCCGTGGCCACGGCCACCACGACGCAGCCGGGCTCGATCACGGCCAGCGGACCGTGCTTGAGCTCGCCTCCGGGGTAGCCCTCGGCGTGGAGGTAGGAGATCTCCTTGAGCTTGAGCGCTCCCTCGAGCGCCGTCGGGTACCCGGCGTGGCGCCCGAGGAAGAAGAAGTCGGTGGCGTGGCTCAGGCCCGACGCCACCGCTGCCACGTCGTCGGATCGGGCCAAGGTCTCGGCGAGGACGCCCTCGAGCCGCAGCAGCTCGTCGAACTCCACGGCCACCTGCTCGTGGGTCATCGTCCCGCGCACCTGCGCCAGGTGGAGGGCGAGGAGCTCGAGGGCGGTGATCTGGGCCAGCACCGTCTTGGTGGCGGCCACCCCGATCTCCGGGCCGGCTCGGGTGTAGAGCACCCCGTCGGCCTCGCGGGCCATCGAGGAGTCGACCACGTTGGACACCACCACGACCCGGGCCCCGTCCTCGCGGGCGTGGCGCATGGCCTGGAGCGTGTCGACCGTCTCGCCCGACTGGCTGACGCCGACCACGAGGGCGGTGGCGTCGAGGACCGGGTCGCGGTAGCGGAACTCCGAGGCGATGTCGACCTCGACGGGGATCCGCGCCCAGCGCTCGAAGGCGTACTTCGCCACGAGGCCGGCGTGGAAGCTCGAGCCGCAGGCGACCACGACGACCTTGGTCAGGCGGGTCAGATCCTCGTGGCTCAGGTCGAGCTGGTCGATGGCGATGATGCCGTCGGATCCCATCCGGCCGCGAAGCGTGTCGATGACGGCAGCCGGCTGGTCCGCCATCTCCTTGGACATGAAGTCGGGGAACCCGCCCTTCTGCGCCGCCTCGACGTCCCACTCGACGGAGAGCGGCGTCGTGGTGGCCGGCGCGCCGGCGGCGTCGGTCACGACCACCGAGCCGGGGCGCAGCTCGGCGACCTGGTCGTCCTCGAGCGCGATGAGGTCCCGCGTCCGGTCGAGGACCGCCGGGATGTCCGAGGCGAGGTACCCGGCGGTGTCGGTCACGCCCACGATGAGCGGCGAGATGCGGCGCGAGGCGACGATGAGCTCCGGGTCATCGGTCGTCATGACGCCGAGGGCGAAGGCGCCACGGACCAGGGCCAGCGTGGAGCGCACGGCGGCCGTCAGGTCCTCGCCGCGCGCCAGGCCCTCCTCGATCAGGTGGGCCAGCACCTCGGTGTCGGTGTCGGAGGCCAGCGTGTGGCCGTCTGCGGCGAGTCGGGTGGCGAGCTCGAGGTGGTTCTCGATGATGCCGTTGTGCACCAGCGCCACGCGGCCCGAGCAGTCGAGGTGAGGGTGGGCGTTGTGCTCGGTGGGGTGGCCGTGGGTGGCCCACCGGGTGTGCCCGACGCCGGTCGAGCTGCGGCCGGCCAGTGGCTCGGTGGCCGTGCGGAGCGTCGCCACCGAGTGCGTCCCGTCGGCGATGCGAACCCGGTCGATGGTCTCCGCCGACACGAGGGCCACGCCGGCAGAGTCGTACCCTCGATACTCGAGCCGCTCGAGGCCGTCGAGGAGGATGTCGAGGGCATCGGCCGCACCGGTGACGCCGATGATGCCGCACATGATCTGCCTAGCGTACCGGCCGGATCAGGGCGTCGGTGAGCCCAGGCGGTCGACGACGAGGCGGGCGAGGTCGTCGGCCTCGCGCTGAGCGACGTCAGCGTCGGCGGCCTCCACCATGACCCGCACCAGCGGCTCGGTCCCCGAGGCCCGCAGCAGCACCCGACCGGTCGTGCCGAGGCGCTCGGCAAGGGCCGCCTCGGCGGCCACGATCTCCTCGTCGTCGAGGCCGTCGGTGCTGGCCACGCCGACGTTGACGAGGACCTGGGGGTAGCGCACGAGCGCACCGGCAGCCAGCTGCGAGAGCGGCCGACCCGAGCGACGCACCAGGTCGGCCAGCAGGATGCCGGTGAGCAGGCCGTCACCGGTGGTCGCCCGATCGCGGAAGATGACGTGCCCCGACTGCTCCCCGCCGAGGACGAGGCCGCGCTCGTCGAGGGCGTGGAGGACGTTGCGGTCCCCGACCCCGACCTCGACCACCTCGATGCCCGCCTCGCCGAGGGCGACGTGGAGGCCGAGGTTGCTCATCACGGTCACCACCACCGCCCCGCCGAGCGCGCCGGCGGCGGCCAGGTCGTGGGCGAAGAGCACCAGCAGGGTGTCGCCGTCGAGGACCGAGCCGGTCTCGTCGACGGCCACGAGCCGGTCGGCGTCCCCGTCGAGGGCCAGGCCGAGGTCGGCCCCCGATGCCACCACCGCCGCGGCCAGGGGGCCTGGGTGGGTCGAGCCGACGCCGGCGTTGATGTTCGTGCCATCAGGCGCTGCGGCGAGCACCTCGACGTCGGCCCCGAGGCGGACGAGGGCGTCGGCCGCCACCGGGGAGGCGGCACCGTTGGCGCAGTCGACCACGACCCGCATCCCCACCAGGCCCCCCTCGCCGAGGGTGGTGACGAGGTGGTCGACATAGGTGCCGCCGGCCGCCTCGTCATGGGCGTCGAGGGCATCCTCCACCAGGAGCGGGAGCTCCACCCCATCAGCGAGGATCGCATTGAGGACCGCCGCCACCTCAGCCTCCTCGGCGTCGGTCAGCTTCGTGCCGCCGGCGCTCAGGATCTTGATGCCATTGTCCTCGAAGGGATTGTGCGATGCCGAGACCACCGCACCCGGTAGGCCGCGCACGCTGCACAGGTGGGCGACCCCAGGGGTCGGGAGCACGCCGAGGTCGATCGCCCGGCACCCCGCGTCCTCGATGCCGGCGACGAGCGCCGCGGCGATGGCTGGCCCAGAGACCCGGGTGTCACGACCGACGATCAGCTCGTCAG
>CANGPS010000061.1 GCA_947456245.1 Acidimicrobiaceae bacterium | reverse complement strand
CCGCCCTATGTGATCAAGACCGACGGCCTGGCGGCGGGCAAGGGCGTCCTCGTGACCGACGACCTCGACGAGGCCCTCGCCGACGTGGCCGACAAGCTCTCGGGCTCGAGCTTCGGGGCGGCCGGCACCACGGTGGTGATCGAGGAGGGCCTCTCCGGCCCGGAGTGCTCGCTCATCGCACTGTGCGACGGCCAGCGGGCCGTGGCCTTCGCCCCCGCCCAGGACTTCAAGCGGATCTTCGACGACGACCTCGGACCCAACACCGGCGGCATGGGCGCCTACTCGCCCATGCCCGGTCTCTCCGCCGCCCAGGTCGACGAGCTGATGGACGTGGCCGTGCGACCGACCCTGGCCGCGCTCGCCGCCGCCGGCGTCGACTACCGGGGCCTGCTCTACGCCGGCCTGATGCTGACCCCCTCGGGACCGAAGGTGATCGAGTTCAACGTGCGCTTCGGCGACCCTGAGGCCCAGGTGGTCCTGCCGCGGGTGACCGGCGACCTCGTCGAGGTCCTCCGCCAGGCCGCCGCCGGCGAGCTCAGCGACGCACCGACCTTCTCCGACGAGGCCGCCGTCACGGTGGTCCTCGCCGCCGCCGGGTACCCGGCCGCTCCCGTGACGGGCGCGGAGATCTCCGGCCTCGGACCTGACGGCCAGCTCGCCGAGCCGCGTACCGACGTCACGGTCTTCCACGCCGGGACCGCCCGGCCGGACCCTGACGGGCCCTTCGTGGTCAACGGTGGGCGCGTCCTGACGGTCACCGCGCTCGGCGCCACCATCGCCGAGGCCCGCGCCACCGCCTACGAGGCCGCCGAGGCCATTGAGTTCGAGGGGCGCCAGCTCCGACACGACATCGCGGCCCGTGCCGCAGAGGAGGAGTCCCGATGATCCCGCGCTACTCACCTAAGGACATGTCCGCGCTCTTCAGCGACGAGGCACGCTTCGGGGCCATGCTCGAAGTCGAGCTCCTCGCCGCCGAGGCGCTCTCGCAGCTCGGCATCGTCCCGGTCGCCGACGCTGCGGCCTGCCGGGAGCGCGCTCCGCACATCGATGCCGCCTTCGTGGCCGACGTCGACGCACGCGAGGCCATCACCAACCATGACACCGCCGCCTTCGTCGACATCGTCCAGGATCGGATCGGTGCTCCGGAGGGAGCGTGGATCCACTACGGCCTGACCTCGTCGGACGTTGTGGACACCGCCCTGTGCTGGCAGCTGTCGAAGGCCGCCGACCTGCTCATCGAGGCGTCGACCGAGCTCGTGGCCGTGCTCGTCCGACGGGCGCGCGAGCTGATCGACGTCCCCGTCGTGGGCCGCACCCACGGCATGCACGCCGAGCCCACGACCTTCGGCGCCAAGATGGCGCTCTTCGCCCTCGCCGCCGACCGCGACCGTGAACGCCTCGTCCGGGCCCGGGCGGCCATCTCGGTGGGCAAGCTCTCGGGGGCGGTCGGCACCTACTCGAACATCGACCCGTCGGTCGAGGACTTCGTGTGCGGCTCCCTCGGCCTCGCCCCGGTCCCGGCGACCCAGGTCATCGCCCGCGACCGGCATGCCGAGCTGCTCTGGGCCATCGCCGCAACCGGTGCCACCATCGAGCACCTCGCCACCGAGGTCCGCCACATGGCGCGCTCGGAGGTCGGCGAGGTCGAGGAGGCCTTCGCCCCCGGGCAGAAGGGCTCGTCGGCCATGCCCCACAAGCGCAACCCGATCCTCTCCGAGCGGCTCTGCGGCCTTGCCCGCGTGCTGCGCGGCTACCTCGGCGCTGGCCTCGAGGACGTGGCGCTCTGGCACGAGCGCGACATCTCGCACAGCTCGGTCGAGCGGGTGGTCCTGCCCGATGCCTGCATGCTCGCCCTCTACGTCCTGCGCAAGGCCACCGGCCTCGTCGACGGCCTGGTGATCAATGAGGAGCGCGCCCTGCGCAACCTCAACGAGGGCAGCCTCGGCCTCGTCTACAGCCAGTCGGTCCTGCTCACCCTGATCGACCACGGCATGACCCGCGACGACGCCTATCGGATCGTGCAGCGGGCCGCCCGCTCCGCCGTCGAGTCCCGGGAGCAGTTCCGCGGCATCGTCGAGGCGGACCCCGAGGTGACGCTGAGCACCGAGGAGCTCGACCGGGCCTTCGACCTCGACCGCATGCTGACCCACCGCCACCGGTACCTCACGGCCCTCGAGGGGATCTCGATCTCGTGAGCGGGACCCTGGCCGACCTCGGGCTCTCCTCGATCCACTCGGGCAAGGTGCGCGAGCTCTATGCGCTCGGCGACGACCGGCTGGTGATGGTGGCCTCCGACCGCATCAGCGCCTTCGACGTGGTGATGGCCGAGCCCATCCCCGACAAGGGCCGCGTGCTGACGGCCATGACGGCCTTCTGGTGCGCCGAGCTCGGCGACGCCGCTCGCGGCTCGCTGCTCAGCTGCGACCCGGCGGTGATCGACGAGGCGGTGCCCGGCTTCGCCGGCCTCACCGAGCTCCACGGCCGGACCATGCTCGTCCGCCGGGCCGAGATGCTCCCGCTCGAGTGCATCGTGCGGGGCTACCTCGCCGGGCAGGCGTGGGAGGAGTACCGCGTGGCGGGAACCATCCACCACATGGCCGCGCCCGAGGGCCTCGAGCTGGCCAGCCGCCTGCCGACGCCCATGTTCACGCCGAGCACCAAGGCCGAGGAGGGGCACGACGAGAACATCGACCTGGCCACCGCGGCGGGGATCGTGGGCGAGGCCCGGCTCGCCGAGGCCGCGTCGCTCTGCCTCAAGCTCTTCGCCGCCGCCTCGGCGCGGGCCGCCGCCGCCGGCCTGATCCTGGCTGACACGAAGTTCGAGCTCGGCATCGTGGACGGTCGCCTGGTCCTCTGTGACGAGGTGGTCACGCCGGACTCCTCGCGCCTGTGGCCGGCCGACGAGGTGGTCGTCGGCCAGACGCCACCGGCCTTCGACAAGCAGCCCTTCCGGGACTGGCTCAGCGGGCAGGACTGGGACCGCACCCCACCGCCGCCCACCCTGCCCGACGAGGTGGTGGCCACCACCTCGGCCCGCTACCAGGCCGCCTACGAGCGCATGACCGGGAGGCTCCTCAGCGATTGGTATGGTGGCCGCGCATGAGGTTCCTCGCCCACGTCGACGTCCGTCTCCGCCACGGGATCGCTGATCCTGAGGGCGCGACCATCCTGCGTGCCCTGCCCGCCCTCGGCTTCGACTCCGTGGCGTCGGTCGAGTCCGGTCGCAGCTTCCGGGTCGAGCTCGACGCCTCCGACCTCGAGGCCGCCCGCTCGATGGCCGCCTCGCTCGCCGACCGGCTGCTGGCCAACCCGGTGATCGAGGAGAGCGTCATCGAGGTGGAACCGCTCGGATGACCGCATCCATCGGCGTCGTCGTCTTCCCCGGCACCAACTGCGAGCACGACGCCGTCGCCGCCGTCGACGCCCTTGGGGGCCACGGCCGCCTGATCTTCCACACCGACACGTCGCTCGGTGACGTCGACGGCCTGATCCTGCCCGGCGGCTTCGCCCATGGCGACTACCTGCGCCCGGGTGCCATCGCCCGCTTCAGCCCGATCATGGACGCGGTGCGGGGCTTCGCCGAGTCGGGTGGCCCGGTGGTGGGGATCTGCAACGGCTTCCAGGTCCTGTGCGAGGCACACCTGCTCCCCGGTGCCCTCCAGAAGAACCGTGGGCTCACCTTCCTGTGTCAGCCGAGCGTCCTCGAGGTCGTCTCGACCGCGTCGGTGCTCACCTCGGGTGCCACGGTGGGGGACCGCCTCGACGTGCCGATCAACCACTTCTCGGGCAGCTACACCTGCGACATCGACACCCTGCGCACCCTGACCGAGTCTGACCGCATCGTGCTGCGCTACGCCGACAACCCCAACGGGTCCATCGACGCCATCGCCGGGATCTCCAACGAGGCCGGCAACGTGGTCGGCCTCATGCCACACCCCGAGCGCGCCGTCTCGGCCCTGCTCGGGTCCGAGGACGGCGCCGTGCTGCTGCGCTCGTTCCTCGACGCCGCCGCCTCGGCCTCCGTGGCCTGAGGCGCCCTGCCGCTAGGAGCGGCGGGTGCGCTTGATGCCGGCCTTGGTCAGCACCGAGGGCTCCACGCCGGCGTCCCGCCAGGTCGAGTAGTCGATGCCCTTGCGGCTCCCGTAGGGGCCGGCGGCCTTGATGAAGGCCTTCTCGAGCGCCTTGAGGTCGAGCGTGGTGGTGAGGCGGTTGAGCTCGACCTCGAGGTCCTTGCGCTCCTGGCGGAGCAGGAGGGCCTGGAGGGCGTCGCTGGTCTCGAGCTCGGTGTCGATGGCCTTGATCCGGCGCTCGACCGACTGCGGCGTGCGCTTGCGGCCGCGCTTGCCACGGCTGGCGGAGATGGCCTCGAGGTAGCGACGGACGGCGGCACCCTCGCGACGGCCCTGGGCCAGCGCCTCCTTGTGCTCCTTGCTCATCTCCGTCTTCTGGGCTGCCATTGGTGCTCCTTGGTGGTGAATCTCGTGAATTTGAGAATTGTCAGGGGGTGGGCATATAGATGCTTAGAACGTCTATCTTATCCTAATTCGCAGGTCATAACGGTCACTCATAGCTATGTTGATGCCTGAATCGTACCAATGGGCCATGTGTGACTCCAATCATGCGCATGATTACATCGCTGATCTTGGCATCTTCATCTTCCTAAGAACTGTCCCTGAAGCTCCGAACAGCCACAAGGAACACGCGGCGGGATTCGATCAAGTGGACCCTCGACGATCCTCGTCGAGCACAATGGTCGGCCGGTGCGAGGCCGCGACGGGGCTCGTGGCCGAGGTCCTCGGCCCCACCCGTCGGGCGGTAGGTTTGAGCCATGGCCGCGCCGAGCTCCTCTGACCAACCGCTGCACCGCGCCCTCGGGCTCACGGACGCCGAGCTCGAGGACATCATCGCCGTCCTCGGCCGGGAGCCCAATGCCCTCGAGCTGGCTCTCTACGGCGTGATGTGGTCCGAGCACTGCTCCTACAAGTCGTCGCGTATCCACCTCAAGCGCCTGCCGACCACCGGCGACAAGGTGCTCGTGGGCCCGGGGGAGAACGCCGGCGTGATCGACGCCGGCGACGGGATCGCCGTGGCCATCCGCATCGAGTCCCACAACCACCCGTCGGCCATCGAGCCCTACCAGGGGGCGGCGACCGGCGTGGGTGGCATCCTGCGCGACATCTTCACCATGGGGGCCCGGCCCCTGGCGGTCATGGACCCGCTGTTCTTCGGCACCCCGGACGACGCCCGGCAGCGCTGGCTCATCGAGGGCGTGGTCTCGGGCATCTCGGGCTACGGCAACTCCGTCGGCGTCCCCACCATCGGCGGCGAGCTGACCTTCGACCCCTGCTACCAGACGAACCCGCTCGTGAACGTGCTGTGCGTCGGAGCGCTCCCCGTCGAGCGCCTCGTGCTCGGCATCGCGTCAGGCACCGGCAACCTCGCCGTGCTGCTCGGTTCGTCAACGGGTCGCGACGGCATCGGCGGGGTCTCGGTGCTGGCCTCGGCCGGGTTCGAGGGCGAGGACGGCGCGGCCAGCCTCGACGAGTCCAAGCGCCCGGCCACCCAGGTCGGCGACCCGTACGAGGAGAAGCGCCTGATCGAGGCCTGCCTGGCCCTCCTCGACGAGAAGCTGGTCGTGGGCATCCAGGACCTCGGCGGCGGTGGCCTGGCCTGCGGTACCTCCGAGCTGGCGGCCCGGGGCCGAGTGGGCATGGACGTCGACGTCGACGCCATCCCGCGGCGCGAGCCCGGGATGGAGCCCTGGGAGGTGATGACCTCGGAGTCCCAGGAGCGGATGCTGGCCATCGTGACGCCCGAGTCGCTGCCCACGGTGATCGAGCTCTGCAGCCGCTGGGAGGTGGCTGCCACGGTGATCGGCGAGGTGACCGAGCCGGACTACGACGACGCCGGCGAGCCCGTCGGCATGCTGCGGCTCCGCTCCGGTGGCGAGGTCGTCGGCGAGGTGCCGGCCGCCTCGCTGGCCGACGAGGCCCCCCTCTACGAGCGCCCGCTGCTCGAGCCGGCGAACCGCGACGCGCGGTCGGCCGCCGACCCCTCTGAGACGATCGAGGGCATCGACCTCGAGGCGGCGCTGCTGTCGCTGCTGCTCGACCCGATCCCCGTCTACCGCCAGTACGACCACCAGCTGTTCTTGAACACGGTCATCGGCCCGGGTGCCGACGCAGCCCTGCTGCGCCTCGCCGGTCCCGGACTGCCGGCATCGACCCGCGGCATGTCGCTGTCGACCGACTCGAACCCCCGCTGGGGTTCGCTCGACCCTCGGGCCGCCACCGCCGCCACCGTGGCCGAGGGCGTGGGCAACCTCGCCTGCACCGGTGCCACCCCTGTGGCCGTCGTGAACTGCCTGAACTTCGGGAACCCGGAGCACCCTGAGGTCATGTGGCAGCTGTCGGAGTCCATCGATGGGATGGGCGATGCCTGCCGCGCCCTCGGCCTGCCGGTCATCGGGGGCAACGTGAGCCTCTACAACGAGTCCGGTGGCTCTGACATCGATCCGACTGCGGTCATCGGGACCCTCGGTCTCCTCGACGAGCTCGTCGTCCGGCCGCCCTCGGTCGGCTGGGGCGATGGCGAGACGGTGCTGCTGATCGGGGCCGACGACGCCGGCCTGCTCGGAGGCAGCCGGCTCGCCGTCGAGGTGCTCGGGAACCGTGATGGGCGGCTCTTCGACCTTGACCTCGCCGAGTTCTCCCAGGCGGCCACGCTGGTCGCCTCGATGGTGGCGGAGCACGCCGCTGGCCGTCCTGGCCTGCTCGGCGCGGTGCACGACGTCGGATCGGGCGGCCTCGCCGTGGCGCTGGCCGAGATGGCCATCAAGGGCGGCGTCGGGGCCACGGTGTCCACCGGCGTCTCGACGGCTGGGCTGTTCTCGGAGCGCCCCGGCCGGTTCCTCGTGACCTCGACCGATCCCGAGGCCGTGGCCGCCCAGGCCGAGGTGGCGGGGGTCCCATGCCGGGTCCTGGGCCGGACCGGCGGCGACGTGCTGTCGCTCGACGGCCAGCTGAGCGTGACGGTCAGCGCGCTGGCCGAGCGCTCGGCGAACGCCCTCGAGAACGCGCTCGACGCCGCAGGCTGATCAGCAGGGGGCCTGCGGCTCCGCCCGCCGGGCTCGCAGCTCGGCGATCACCGTGTCGGGGACCTTGAGCTCTCGGTCGGTGCCGCGCGCCGAGCGCATGCCGATGCCGATCTCGAGGTCCTTCTTCTTCTCGCCGTGGTAGTCCGAGCCTCCGGTGGCCACGAGGCCGTGGCTCCGGCAGAGCTCGACGAGCATGGCGGTCTCCTCGGGGGAGTTGCGCGAGTAGTACGCCTCGGCCCCGGAGACCCCGGCGGCGGCCATCTCGGCGAAGATCGGCTCGAGGATGTCGTGCTTGTCGGCCAGCGTGAGGGTCGATCCGTCCTTGGGGGCCTTGCAGAAGGTGAGGATCGGGTGGGCGAGCACCGTCACCGCGTTGGACGCCGCCGCCGCCCGGCTGGCCTCCGCCGGGGTGATGTTGGCCTTGGGGATGTAGCCCCGGGCCGAGGCGTCGAGGACGCCGTCGAAGACGGACTGCACGGTGGCGAAGCTGGTCGGCAGGTCCGGATAGGCGACCTCAGGGGCCTCGGATCCCGGAGGGTACGCCTCGAGGAAGGCCTCGGCGAAGTGGGGTCGGCCCGCCTCGCCGAGCGGCTTGTTGGCGATCTCGACGATGCGCCGCTTCTTGATCTTGGTGTAGCCGAGGTCCTGGAGCAGCCGGACGAGCTTGACGTTGCGGTTGTCGCGGTCGTCGCGCAGGTCGGCGAGCATCGACTGGACGGGCGAGGTGGGGTCGTCGGCCACGAAGTAGCACAGGACGTGGGTGCTGGTCCCGGTGCCCTCGTGCTTGCACGAGATCTCGCAGCCCGGGATGAACTCGATGCTGGTGTTGCGCGCCGCGTTCAGGTCCTCGATCGCCGAGCGGAAGCGGGCGTTGCCCTCGGTGGTGTCGTGGTCGGTGAGGGCCACCGCCGTCAGGCCGACGGCCTGGGCGTAGCGGGCCATCTGGCTGGGCCGGTCGCTGCCGTCGGACTTCTTCGAGTGCATGTGGAGGTCGATCACGCCTCCGACGGTACCGCCCTGCTGTGCCGGACGCCCATCGCGCCTCAGCGCGAGAGGCTGCGGCAGATCGGCGTGGAGGCCCGGGCGAGGGTCCCGGCCACGGTGACGCCGGCGTCGTGGCTGCCATGGGTCAGCACGATCCCAGGCCCGGTGCCGGCCACCGGTCGGGCGATGACCTGCCGACCGTCCGAGCCGAGCGCCGTGCCCTGCCACCAGACCCGGAGCGAGCCGAGGTGGGGGTCGGCCATGACCCGGATCCCGTAGGTGGATCCGGGGGTCATGGCGGCGAAGCCGCCGACGGTGCCGGGCCAGGTGATGTCCTCGTGCCCGGCGCGCAGCAGGGCCAGCGAGACGATGGATCCGGCCTCGTGGCGGAGGACCAGGCGGGTGTGGCCATAGGCGAAGAGCGGGATCTCGCT
>CANGPS010000060.1 GCA_947456245.1 Acidimicrobiaceae bacterium | reverse complement strand
TGTTCTCGTTGGCCGCCCTCGACCACTACAAGGAGATCTGCACCACGGCACGGGACCTCGGGATCCTGCCGGTGGTGACGTTCCACCACTTCAGCTCGCCGAGATGGCTGGCCGAGCGCGGCGGCTTCGAGTGGGTCGAGACCCCGGACCGCCTCGCCGCCTTCGTGGCCCGGACCGCCGAGCACCTCGGCGACGAGATCGGGATGGCCTGCACGATCAACGAGCCCAACATCGTCACGATGATGGGCTATGTCCTCGGTGCTTTCCCGCCCGGGGTGTCCGGTGACTTCGGTCGCTTCGCCGCGGCCAACGCCACCATGGTCGACGCGCACCGGCGCTCGGTCGAGGCGCTTCGGGCCGCCCCGGGGAGCTATCCAGTCGGCCTGACCCTCTCGATGGCGGACATGGTGGCCCGCGATGGCGGCGAGCAGCACCTCGCCGACTTCCGCGAGTCGATGGAGGACGTGTTCCTAAGGGCCACGACCGGCGACGACTTCATCGGGGTGCAGTGCTACACGCGGCTGCACTTCGACCAGAACGGATTCGCCGCCCCGCCGGCGGGGACCCGGATGACGCCCATGGGCTATGAGTTCTGGCCGCAGAGCACCGGCGCCACGGCGCGTCGGGCAGCCGAGGTCACAGGTCTGCCCGTGGTGATCACCGAGAACGGGGTCTCGACCTCGGACGATGCGGAGCGCGTCGAGTACGTGACCGAGGCGCTCGCCTCGACCCACGCCGCGCTGCGCGACGGCGTGGACATCCGTGGCTACGTGCTGTGGAGCCTGCTCGACAACTTCGAGTGGGCCTATGGCTACGGCCAGCACTTCGGGCTCGTCGCCTGCGATCGCCAGACCTTCGTGCGAACCCCCAAGGGATCAGCGGGGTTCTTCGGCTCGGTCGCCTCCTCCGGGTCGCTCCAGATCTGACGTCGAGGTGCCCGACGAGGGCGCTGCACCGAGCCGGGCCCCGCCAGCGCCTAGCATCGCGACGATGCCCGGACTCGTGCAAAAGATCATCGACTGGTCACGGACGCACGAGGGCAAGAAGCTCATCCGCTTCACCATGGTGTCGGTGATCTCGACGGGGGTCTCGTTCTTCACCCTCTTCATCGTCTTCGGCGTCCTCAAGCTGTGGAGCCAGGTGCCGGCGACGATCTTCGCCAACGCCGTGGCCACCATCCCGTCGTACAACCTGAACCGCAAGTGGGCGTGGGGCAAGGGCGGCCGCAGCCACATCATGAAGGAGATCATCCCCTTCTGGTCGATGTCGGCGGTCGGCATCGCCGTCTCGGTGGTCGGCGCTCAGGCCGCCCGTCACGTCAGCGTCAAGCACAACCTGCCGCACCTCGAGCAGACGATCATCGTGCTCGTGGCGAACGTGCTCTCCTTCGCCATCTTCTGGGTGCTCAAGCTCCTGCTCTTCAACCGGCTCTTCCACGTGCACGAGCTCGAGGAGTTCGACGAGCACCTCACGGTCGAGGAGCACGAGGCTCCCACCTCCTGAACGAGGGCGCCCGGGCGAGCCGAGGCGGCTCCGTCAGTCTCGGAAGTTGTTGAACTGCAGCGGGACGCCGAGGTCGGCCTCCTTGCAGGCGGCGATCACGGCCTGGAGGTCGTCGCGCTTCTTGCCGGTGACCCGGACCTGCTCGCCCTGGATCTGCGAGGAGACGCCCTTGACGTTGAGCTCCTTGATCAGCTTGTTGATCTTCTTGCCGACCTCCTGGCTGATGCCGGCCTTGAGGATCACCTTCTGTCGGGCCGTGCCCTTGGCGGCCTCCTCGATGCCCTTGGGCTCGATGGACTTGAGCGAGATGTCCCGACGGACCAGCTTCTCCTCGAGCACCTGGTAGAGGGCGCGGATCCGGTCCTCGGTCGACGAGGCGAGCGTCAGCTCCCCGTCGCCGATCTCGATGCTCGAGTCGGTGTTCTTGAAGTCGAACCGGGTCGTGGCCTCACGGTTGGCCTGGTCGACGGCGTTGCGGATCTCCTGGAGATCAACTTCTGAGACGATGTCGAAGGACGGCATGGGCTGAAGCGTACCGGCCCTCGGGGCAGCCCCGCTGACGGACCACGCCGGCTGCTCGGCTAGCATCTTCGACGGATCGGTGCCCGAGTGGCCAAAGGGATCTGGCTGTAAACCAGACGGCTCAGCCTACGGGGGTTCGAATCCCTCCCGGTCCACGCCGGCCTGCGCGAGCAGGCCTCGGGACATGGCGATGCCCCACCGACACCGGTCGGTGGGGCATCGCCGCGCCTGGGCCTAGCGCTGGTCGTCCTCGAGCACGCCCTCACCCATCACCCGAAGGCGACCGAGCTGGTCGAGGAGGTCGAGCGGGTCGGCCGAGGTGGCGATCATCGCCCGGTGGCGCGGGGCGATGAACCCTGCCGCCACCGCATCGTCGAGGAACCCGAGGAGCGGACCGAAGAAGCCACCGACGTCGAGGATGCCGCACGGGGTGGCGTGGACGCCGAGCTGGGTCCAGGTGATGGCCTCGAAGAACTCGTCGAGGGTGCCGAACCCTCCGGGGAGCATGATCACGGCGTCGGCGAGGTCGGCCATCCTCGCCTTGCGCTCGTGCATCGTGTCGACGACCTCGAGGGTCCCGAGCCCGTCGTGGGACAGCTCGCGCTCGGCGAGCGCCTCGGTGATCACGCCGATGACCTCTCCGCCCGCGTCGATGGCGCCGTCAGCCACCGCCCCCATGAGCCCCACGTGCCCACCGCCGTAGACCAGGCGGTGGCCCCGGGTGGCGAGGACCCGGCCGAGCGACCGTGCGGCGTCGGCGAAGGTCGGGTCGGCCCCGATGCTCGACCCGCAGTAGACGGCGATGGAGCGCAGGTCGTTCGAGGGCATGGTTCCTGACGGTACCGGAGGCGGACGGTGGCCTCGCCCCGTTCCTGCACTCGTGCGACGGTTTCGTTACAATGGCGTTACGAACCAGTCGAAGGCCTCTGGCGGCTGTTCGTTGACCACCATGGACGAGACACTCGCTGACACCGACACCGCCACCCTCCGAGACCGCGCCGTGGTCGTCGCCGAGGCCACGTCGGAGCAGGTGCGGCGGATCATCGACGCCGCCGAGCGAATCGTCCACCGGGTCCGCCCCGAGCCCACCGAGACCCCGGCGCTGGCCGACCCGACCGACTGGCGCTGGCTGCGCCGGCCTGCGCTGCTCGGCTTCTTCGCGCTGGCGGCCATCGCCGTGGGCGGCTCGTTCTCCAACTCGCCCTTCAAGCTCGAGATGCCGGGCACCTGGCCGTTCGGGGTCCCGACGGCCAACACTGCCGCCACCGATCCGGGCAACGAGACCCTGCTCATGCTGGGGCTGCTCCTCGTCTACGGCGGTCTCGTGCTGCTGCTCCGGGTGTGGCTCCAGCTGGCCAAGGCGCTGCGGAACCGTCCCGGGGTCCCCATCAAGCACCTGACCTGGGTGCTGGCCCTCTGGCTCATCCCGATGCTCGTCGCCGCGCCGATGTTCAGCCGCGACGTCTTCAGCTACGCCGCCCAGGGCGAGATGGTGAGCCATCACATCAACCCCTACATCTATGGGCCGTTCACCCTCGGTGCCGGGCCCTACGTGAACCCGGTCGACGCCCTCTGGGGCAACACCCCGGCACCCTACGGTCCGCTGTTCCTCATGATCGACGGCTTCTTCGCCTCGGTGACCATGCACTCGGCGACGGCTACGGTCATGGCGCTGCGGCTCCTCGAGCTCGGCGCGGTCGCCCTGCTCGCCTTCTGCATCCCCAAGCTCGCACGCTCGGTCGGCCGTGACCCCGGCCAGGCCTTCACGCTGGCCGTCCTCAACCCGCTGGTGCTCATCACGCTCGTCAACAGCGCGCACAACGACGCCATGATGGCCGCACTCCTCGTGGCGGGGATCACGGCGGCTCGCCTCAAGCACCCCGTCTGGGGCATCGTGCTGTGCGCCCTGGCCGCGGCCGTCAAGGCGCCGGCCGCGCTGGGCATCCTCTACATCGCCTGGGACTGGCTCGGCCCCGACGTCGCCATCCGTCGCAAGCTTCGCCCCATCGCCCTGGCCGGCATCCTCTCGGCCGGCGTGCTGGCGGTGCTCACGGCCGTCAGCGGACTCGGACTCGGCTGGGTCAAGAACCTGGCCACCCCGGGCACCGTGCGCAGCTGGGCAGCGCCGGCCACCGCGGTGGGGATGGCCTTCACCGGCTTCGTCCACGCGCTCGGCTGGATGGTCGACCAGGCCTCGATCCTCTCGGTCACCCGCTCCATCGGGCTGCTGGTGGCCGTCGGTGCGGGCATCTGGCTGCTCAAGGAGTCGGACCGCATCGGGCAGCTCACGGCACTCGGGCTGACCCTCCTGCTGTTCGTGATCCTCGGGCCGGTCGTGCAGCCGTGGTACCTGACCTGGGGGCTCGTCCTGCTGGCCCCGGTGGCCGAGGGCCGGGTCCGCACGGCCTTCATCGTGCTCTCGGTGACGGCTCCGTTCATCGGGCTGCCCGGTGGGCGGGAGATGCTCGTGCAGCTGCTCCATGCCGACCCGCTGGTCATCGCCATCTCGCTCGTGGCCCTGCTGGTCTTCGTCGTCGCCCCGCTCGGGCGATGGACCCTCCTCGGTCGCCGGGACGAGCGCGTGCTCGCCTCCGCCGGGGGACTCGGCGCCTAGAGCAGCCGCTGGAGCTCGACGACGTCGAGCCACCGGCCGTGCTTGCGGCCCACCTCGCGCTCGACGCCGACGAGCTCGAACCCGCACCGCTGGTGCAGCTCGATGGAGGGGACGTTCTCGCCGACGATCCGTGCGATCACCGAGTGGAACCCGGCGCCGGCGGCGAGCACGAGGAGATCCTCGAGCAGCCTCCTGCCGGTGCCGAGGCCCCGGGCGGCGGCGTCGACGTAGACCGAGTTCTCGACGGTGGTGGCATAGGCCGGGCGATGCCGGTAGGGGCCGAAGGAGGCGAAGCCCACCACGCGCTCGCCGCGTGCCCCGGCGTGGCCGGCAGCGGGGTCGTCATCGACCACGGCCACGATCGCCTGGTGGGCGCCCTGGTGCCGGCCGATCCAGTCGAGCTGCTCTTCGATGGTCCGGGGGACGAGGTCGAAGGTCACCGTCGTCCCGGTCACCTCCGGGTTGTAGATGGCGAGGAGGGCGGGGGCGTCGTCGAGCTCGACGGGACGGGTGCGCACGACATCGAAGCGTAGCCAGAGGGAGGGGGAGGTCGGTGCAGGAGGGGCCATATGACACCCCCTCCAGTCCCGGCTATCATCGCAGAGCGGTCTTTCACGGAAGTCCGAGTTCGCCCTTGTAGCTCAGTGGCAGAGCACCTCCATGGTAAGGAGGGGGTCGTGGGTTCAATCCCCACCGAGGGCTCGCGGCGGAGTAGCTCAGGTGGTTAGAGCACACGGCTCATAATCGTGGTGTCGCGGGTTCGAGTCCCGCCTCCGCTACCAAAGCGGGCCGGAGCTCCGGTCAGCGTCGAACAGAAGAAGCGAGGAGCCCCAAGTGGCGAAGAACGAGAAGCGGGTCCAGGTCACGCTCGAGTGCCAGGACTGCAAGCGTCGGAACTACATCACGACCAAGAACAAGGTCAACGACCGCGAGCGCATCGAGATGAAGAAGTTCTGCCGATTCGACCGTCGTCACACGCTCCACAAGGAGACCCGCTAGACGAGCCCTCCCGGGCCGGTGGTAGGCTCGGACTCCGCTCTGCGGGCCCAGGCGTTCTCGTCGGGGCAGCAAGCAGAGGGCAGTAGCTCAACTGGTAGAGCACCGGTCTCCAAAACCGGCGGTTGGGGGTTCAAGTCCCTCCTGCCCTGCTCGGCTCGAAGAGCCGGTGGACACAGAGACAGCAAGCAAGCGACGCAACGAGGAACAGCGTGAATCGCGAGACCAAGCGGATGATGCAGCGTCAGGGCCAGGCTGGCCCGGACGGGACCCCGGGTACCCGTCGCGCCCCGGCGCAGGCGCCGCAGCGCAAGCCGAAGTCCGAGCGCACCTCGATCCGCCAGTTCTTCCGAGAGGTGCGCGAGGAGATGCGCCAGGTGGCCTGGCCGACCCGCACCGAGCTCATCAACTACACGTCGATCACGCTCTTCGTGCTGATCGTGATGATCGTGCTGATCTTCGGGTTGAACCTCGGCTTCAGCAAGTTCGTCCTCTTCCTTTTCAAGAAGTAGCCCTGAGGACCTGACCCATGAGTGAGATCGACATGAACGAAGCGACCGAGGCCCTCGAGGCCGACGAGACGATGGCCGTTGAGGTCATCGTGGACGAGGTCGTGGTCGAGGAGATCGTGGTCGACGAGGTCCTCGTCGACGAGAACGGCGAGATCATCGAGGACCTCGATGACGACGAGGACTTCGAGGACGAGGGCCCGATCATCGTCAGCCCCTTCGACAAGCCGGGCAAGTGGTTCGTGATCCACACCTACTCGGGCTACGAGAACAAGGTGAAGGGCAACCTCGAGAACGTGATCGTCTCGAGGGCCATGGAGGACTCGGTCTTCGAGATCGTCATCCCTATGGAGGACGTGGTCGAGTTCAAGGGTGGCAAGAAGGTCACCGTCTCGAAGAAGGTGTTCCCGGGCTACATCCTGATCCGCACCTTCCTCGACGACGAGGTCTGGGCCGCCGTGAAGGGCACCCCCGGCGTCACCGGGTTCGTGGGACCCACCGGCGCCAAGCCCGTCCCGCTGCCGCGCGACGAGGTCGAGGGCATCCTCGGCGTCGAGGTGATCGGCGGCGAGGCCCCGGTCTCGACCAAGCGCAGCCGTCCCCGCCTCGAGTACGAGATCAACGAGACGGTGCGCGTCAAGGAGGGCCCGTTCGCGGACTTCTCCGGCCAGATCGCAGAGATCAACGAGGACCAGCTCAAGCTCAAGGTCCTCGTCAACATCTTCGGCCGGGAGACCCCGGTCGAGCTCGAGTTCAGCCAGGTGGCGAAGCTCTAGGGCACTGCGTCGACCACGCAGACCCGGGAAGAAGAGAGAAGAGAGATATGGCTCCCCCCAAGAAGATCATGGCAGTCGTGAAGATCCAGCTCGAGGCTGGATCGGCCACGCCCGCACCCCCCGTCGGCACCGCCCTCGGCCCGCACGGCATCCAGACCGTCGACTTCTGCAAGCAGTACAACGACCAGACCGAGTCGATGCGCGGCCAGACCGTCCCGGTAGAGATCAGCATCTACGAGGATCGGACGTTCAGCTTCATCCTCAAGACGCCGCCGACGCCCTTCCTGATCCGCCAGGCTGCCGGCATCGCCAAGGGCTCCCAGACCGCCGGTCGAGAGACCGTGGCCTCGGTGACCATGGACCAGGTGGAGGAGATCGCCAAGGTGAAGCTCCCCGACCTCAACACCGACGACATCGAGATGGCGAAGCTCCAGGTGGCCGGGACCGCACGGTCCATGGGCATCACCGTCGCCAACTGACACGAACACCCACGCGAAGCGAAGGACCCAAGATGACGCAGCACGGCAAGAAGTACAAGGACGCAGCGAAGCAGGTCGATCGTGAGCAGTTGCTCACGATCCCGGTCGCGATCGCCAAGGTCCAGGAGCTGGCCTCGGCCAAGTTCGACGAGACCGTCGAGATCGCCGTGCAGCTCGGCGTCGACCCGCGCAAGGCGGAGCAGATCGTCCGCGGCACGCTGTCGCTGCCCGCAGGCACTGGACGTGACGTCCGGGTCGCCGTGTTCGCCGCCGGCGAGCAGGCCGCCGAGGCCCGCGACGCCGGTGCCGACGTGGTCGGTGCCGACGACCTCGTCGCCAAGGTGGGGGAGGGCTTCCTCGACTTCGACATCGTCATCGCCACCCCTGACCTGATGGGCCAGGTCGGCACGCTCGGCCGGGTGCTCGGTCCCCGTGGCCTCATGCCGAACCCCAAGACCGGCACCGTGACCATGGAGGTCGGCAAGGCCGTCTCCGAGTTCAAGGCCGGTCGCGTGGAGTACCGCACCGACAAGGTGGGCAACATCCACCTCCCGATCGGGAAGGTCTCCTTCAGCCACGAGAGCCTGGTCGCCAACGCCCGTGCGGTCGTCGACGAGCTCTTCCGGGCCAAGCCCGCCTCGGCCAAGGGCCGCTACGTGCTCGGTGCCGCCGTGTCCTCCACGATGGGACCCGGCGTGAAGCTCGACCCGGCGCAGATCCGCGAGGCTGACGAGTTGGTGGCCGCCACGGCATAGCGCCGAGTGGCCGGCAGCGCAGCGATGCGCTATGATCGAAACCCTGCGGTCGCTGCGGCGATCGCACTACAGAACGAAAAGACGCCGAAGACATCCGGTGCCGCTCCGGCGGCTAAGGGGCGAAAGCCCGCCTGACGAGGTGGTCTGCGCAGCTCGCACGAGCTGCCCGGTCCACGCTCGACCGGATCTCCGAGGCCCCGATGCCGGGGAACCGGTGGAGGAAGAGAGCGATGGACAACCCCAGGAGCGACAAGGTCGCAGTGGTCGACGAGGTGCGCGAGCGCCTCAGCGAGTCGAGCGCATCGGTCGTCACCGAGTACCGCGGCCTGACTGTGGCCGCCATGGCCGAGCTGCGACGGACGCTGCGTGCGTCGGGTGGCGACTTCAAGGTCTTCAAGAACACGCTGGTCCGCCGGGCCATCGAGGGCGGCGACCACGCCGGTCTCGCCGACCACCTGACCGGCCCCACGGCCATCACCTTCGTCTCGGGCGACGTGAGCGCCGTGGCCAAGGCGCTGAAGGACTTCGCCAAGGCGAACCCTGAGCTGATCATCAAGGGCGGTGTGCTCGAGGGCAAGCCCCTGACGGACAAGGAGCTCAAGGCGCTCGCCGACCTGCCGAGCCGCGAGGTGCTCCTCAGCCAGCTCGCCGGTCTCATCGCCTCGCCGATGCAGCAGCTCGCCGGCCTCTTCAAGGCCGTGCCGCAGAGCCTGGCCTACGGCCTCAAGGCCCTCATCGACACCAAGCCCGCCGAGGCTGCCGCCCCGGCCGCCGAGGTCGAGGTCGTTGCCGAGGACGCTGCTCCTGCCGAGGACGCTGCTCCCGCTGAGGACGCTGCTCCTGCCGAGGACGCTGCTCCCGCTGAGGACGCTGCTCCCGCTGAGGACGCTGCTCCCGCTGAGGACGCTGCT
>CANGPS010000059.1 GCA_947456245.1 Acidimicrobiaceae bacterium | reverse complement strand
GGCGTTGACGACGTGACGAAGGTCACTCCCGTGCTTCGGACCTCGTTTGGAGGGATTCAGCAGGAGGGGTTTGAGGAGGTCCCACTGGGAATCGGTCAGATCACTTGATTAGGCCACGACTTGATGGTGTCGGTCATGCCATCTGACGCACTCACCAAATAGGACACACGCTCTTAGCCCGCCTGGCCGATGTCGGGGAGCCTCGGGGCCCGTCGACGGTTCCCGATGCGCAGCGAGAGGTATGAGGCGCCGCCGAGGGGGATAGGGAGCCAGAAGTTCACCAGCCGCCAGGCGATGACGCTGAGGTAGGCGATCGAGGTTGGGACCCCGAAGCCAGCCAGTGCACCACTCAAGGTGAGCTCGACCACTCCGAGGCCTCCGGGGGTGATCGGGATGGCGGCAAGGATGTTGGCCAGGCCATAGGCGACCAGCAGGTCGATGGGCATCACGGTCTGGCCGAAGGCGATGAGGATGACCCAGAGGCACGCCGCGTCGAGGATCCAGTTCGCGGCAGCCCACAGCAGGGCTCGCCCGAGGAGGCTCCGGTTGGAGAACAGGATCGTCAATCGATCGGCGAGCTGCTGGAGCAGGGAGGACACCTTGTCCGGGCTCAGGAACGGAACGTGCTGCGCCACCCGGCGCAGCCAACCGTCGGCGTGGCGTTGGCCGCGGGTCAGCAGCAGCACGGTGCCGCCGAACGCGGCGAGCAGCAGGACGCCGAGCAGTGCCGCATAGCCGTACAGGGGGTTGACGCCGTTGAGCGGGATCGACACGAAGAGGCTGAGCCAGAAGATGATGTTGAGCACCACGGCGGAACCAACGCCCTGGGTGGCGAGACCGAAGGCTGCCGTCGACCCGGGGACGCCGTCGGCGGTGAGGAGGCGGTAGCCCAGCGCTCCTCCGGCGGCCGTCCCGCCGGGCACCACATGGCTGACGGCCAGCGAGGACATGTTGATCCGCAGCATGGTCCAGCGCCGAGGCGAGTCCGGGGCGAACACCGTCCGGGAAAGCTCCGCGTAGGCCAGCAGGGCTCCGATCTCGAGCGCGATGGCCAGGACGAGCAGCCAGACGTTGACCTGGCTGAGCACCTTGACGTTCTTGCGAGCCGAGGCGATCTCGGGCAGCAGGAGGTACTCGAAGATGAACAGGAGGACCACGGCGGAGATCGTGTAGCGGACCTCGGGCCGCAGCCAGGGCTTGCGCGCCTCGGCTGGCCCGACGGGCTGCTCCGCGGCAGGTTCGGCCATGCGCCATGTTCCCACGCAGGCCATGGTGCAGGTGCCATGCTCGGGGGATGAGCGATCTCGAGCCCGTCGACGACGACGGCACGTCAGCCGACGGGACCCTGCCACATCGTATCTCGGTGGCGGCAGAGAAGCACCAGGTGCCGTTGGCCACGATCCTGACCGTCGTCGGGGTGGTCGTCGGCGTCGGCATGGGACTCGTCCTGCTCTGGGTCCTGCGCCAGATCCTGCTCTACGTGCTCGTGGCGGTGTTCATCTCGGTGCTGCTGGCGCCCGCCGTCACGGTCCTCCAGCGACGGGGGCTCCGACGAGGGGTCGCCACCTCGATCGTGTTCTTCCTCGGCCTGCTGAGCTTCCTCGGTCTGGCCTTCCTGTTCGGGGTGCCGATGGTCAACGCGGTGACCAAGTTCTCCCGAGATGTGCCCGACCTCGTGCGCCAGGCGGAGCACGGTCGCGGGGCCATCGGACACCTGATCGCCCGCTTTCACCTCCAGCACTGGGTGCAGACGAATGCCCCCAAGCTGTCCACCTATGCCACCAGCATCTCGAAGCCGGCCCTCTCGATCGGCGCCGCGGCTCTGTCGACGATCATCCACATCCTGACCATCGCCATGCTGGCGTTCTACCTGCTCCTCGAGCTCCCCAAGATCTGGCAGGTGATCCTCGGCGTCCTCCCTCGCCAGCAGTCGGCCCGGGCGGCACGGATCGTGACCGACTCCTCCTCGGCGGTGACCGGCTACGTGTTCGGGAACTTCGTCACCTCGGTGATCGCCGGTGTGCTCGTGTTCGCCACCCTGGAGATCCTCGGGGTGCCCTTCGCCCCGCTGCTGGCGCTCTGGGTGGCGCTCGTCGACCTCCTGCCGCTCATCGGCGGCCTGCTGGCGGGAGTGCCGACGGTGCTGGTGGCGTTCCTCCACGGCCCGGTGTCGGGCATCGTGATGACGGCGATCTTCCTCGTCTACCAGCAGATCGAGAACCACGTGCTCAACCCGCTGATCATGTCCCGGACGGTCAAGATGAGCCCGGCGCTCGTGCTGCTGGCGGTGCTGGTCGGTGCCGTGCTCGGCGGCCAGATCCACGCCGGCTTCGGCAGTTTCATCGGAGCGCTCATCGGCATCCCCGTCGGTTCGGCCATCCAGGTCCTGATCCGTGAGATCCGATCTCCATCGAGCGAGCCCGAAGCGAGCGTCGACGAGCCCGTCACCTAGGATCGTCTGCGTGAAGGTGCTGGTGGTCGTCCCGACCTACAACGAGAGCATGAACATCGAGGCGATGCTCAAGGCTGTCCGGCGCCACGTGCCCCAGGCGGCGATCTTGGTCGTCGACGACGGCAGCCCGGATGGGACGGCGGACATCGCTGAGGCGCTCGAGCCGCTCCTCGGCTCGATCCACGTGCTGCGTCGCACGGAGAAGTCCGGCCTCGGCAGCGCTTACCGGGCTGGCTTCGAGTGGGGTCTTCGCGAGGGCTTCGACGCCTTCGTCGAGATCGATGCGGACTTCTCCCACGACCCGGCCGCCCTGCCTGAGCTCTTGGCGGCAGCGGAGGCGGGTGCCGACGTCGTGATCGGGTCGCGCTACGTGCCCGGCGGCCACATCCCCGACTGGTCCTGGCACCGCAAGCTGCTCTCTCGCAGCGGGAACCGCTACGCATCGATGATGCTGGGCCTCAAGGTGGCCGACTCGACCGCCGGGTACCGGGTGTACCGGGGTTCGTTGCTCGAGTCCATCGACTACACGACGGTGCAAGCCGACGGCTACGGCTTCCAGATCGAGATGACCTATCGCTCTCGCCGGGCCGGCGCACTGATCGCCGAGGTGCCGATCTCCTTCGTCGATCGCGAGCTCGGCCAGTCGAAGATGTCCTCAAACATCATCGTCGAAGCCCTCTGGCTGGTGACGGTGTGGGGTGCCGAGCGCATGATCGGCCGAGCCTGGCACCCGCCGGCACCGGCGGCCTGACGTCGTCTCAGAGGAGCGAGGCGCAGCCCGGAGCCAGCGCGTCGAGGATCGAGAGCAGCTTGATCCGGGTCTCTCTCGCCTCGTCGGCAGGCTGAGAGCCACGCACGATCCCAGCTCCAGCCCTGACGATGGCGGTGCTCCCAGAGAGCAGGGCTCCTCGGATGCCCAGCACCCAGTCGCCATCGCCCTTGGCGTCGCTCCAGCCGACGGCGCCTCCGAAGAGGCCCCGGGGACCCGCCTCGAGGCGAGCGATGGCGCCGAGGGCTCGAGCCCTCGGCACCCCGCCGATGGCGGGCGTCGGGTGCACGGCTGCGAGGAGCTCCAGCGCAGTGGCCCCGTCGGTCGGCAGGGTCGCCGAGATCTCGGTGCCGAGATGTCGTACGGCACGCAGGGTCACGACCTCTGGAGCGTCAGGGACGTCGAGGTCCTCGACGAGCTCGCCGAGGCGCGACGCGATGTCGTCGACGACCAGCCGATGCTCCTCGATGTTCTTCCCCGACTGGACGAGGCCCGTGAGGTCGTCCTCCGTCCGGGCGATGGTTCCGGCGAGCGGGTGGCTCCGGACCGATCGACCACGACGCCCGATGAGCATCTCCGGTGACGCCCCGACGAAGCGCCCTTCGTCGATCGGGAGGGAGAACAGCGTGCAGGTGGGCTCCCGCTCGAGCATCCGGTCGATCACCGCAACCGGATCGAGGTCGGCGTCCGCAGAGATCGAGACCGAGCGCGACAGGACCGTCTTGTCGAGCACTCCCGACTCGAGCTCGGCGAGAGCCAGGCGGACCATGGCCTCGTAGCCGTCGGACGAGGGGATCTGATCGAGAGTGACCAGGGTCGGCAGGACGGTGGGAGGGTCGACCTCGGTGATGGAGTGGAGCTGATCCTCGAGGTCCTTGAGGGCTGCGTCGTCCGGGCCGAGCAGGGTGACCACGAGCGATCCGCCTCCGGCCGAGACCTGGATCGGGGAGAGGAATCCGACGCCGTCGAGATCAGGGTCGAACGGGAGGGCGGCGTGGACGCGGGGCGACCAGAGGCCGTCGAGCGAGCCGTCGATGACGGAGATCCCGTCGAGCACCGCCGCGACGCTCTCGGCGGTGTGTCCGGTGCTCAGAGCCGGGAGGGCGAGTCGCATCGGGTGCCCGAGACCGAGGAGGACCTGGCCCGCCGACGCATGGAAGGTCCCTCGGCGGATGGCCGCAGACCGCCACCGCTTCGGCAGCGGCTCGTCGAGCCGGAGGACGCGGGCGACGACGGGCATCAGCCCGAGCTTCGCCGGGTGGCGGTCACCAGCTGGCTGAGGCCGCCAGAGAGCATGCGGTGGTTGACGCCCGAGAAGCCGGCGGCACCGAGGGAGCGACGAAGTGCATCGGGCTCCGGGAGGTACGCGGTGGACGCCGGGAGGTAGCGATAGGCCTTCCTGTCGCTGAGCAGTCCGCCGATGATCGGCACGGCGTGCTCGAACCAGACCTTGTAGCCGGCGAGCATGACCCGGTTCTTGGGTGCGGCGACCTCGAGGAGGCTCAACCGGCCGCCGGGGCGCACCACCCGACCCATCTCGCGCAGCGCGCTCTCGAGGTCAGTGAAGTTCCGAAGCGCGTAGCCGCAGATCAACCCATCGACGGAGCCGTCGGCGAGGGGCAAGGCCGAGGCGTCGGCCTGCACCAGGGGTCCGGTGCCATGGGAGGCATCGAGCATGCCGAAGGACAGGTCTGCTCCGATCGGGAGCAGCCCCGCGTCGGTCGCCGTTCGGCTGAGGTCGCCGGTCCCGCACGCGAGATCGAGGATCCGCGACCCTGCCGGCAGACCGAGGGATCGCACGGCACGACGGCGCCAGCTGGCGTCGAGTCCGAAGGTCATGACCCGGTTGACCATCTCGTAGCGCGGGGCGATGTCGTCGAACATCGCACGAACCACGGCCGTCTTGTCCTCGTGGGCGGGCAGGACCGACCGGTCGGGCGCGGCCACGGCTATCAGTTGTAGTAGCGGTAGACGACCTGGGCCACGCAGGAGGGCTTCGTGGCGTCCTTGATCTCGAGCGAGGCGTCGAGGACCACCTGGGCTCCGCCTTCGATGCGCTCGACGCTGGCCACGGCGATGCCGAGGCGCAGCTCGGAACCTGCGGGCACGGGTGCGGCGAACCGCACCTTGTTGCAGCCGTAGTTGACGCCGAAGGTCAGGTTCTCGAACAAGAACACCTGGCCGATCAGCGCGGGGATCAGCGACAGGGTCAGGTAGCCATGGGCGATCGGGGCTCCGAAGGGCCCGGTGGCGGCCCGCTCAGGGTCGACGTGAATCCACTGGTGGTCGCCGGTGGCGTCGGCGAACAGGTTGATCATCTCCTGGGAGACGACGAGGTAGTCGCTGTAGCCGAGGTGCTCTCCGACCAGCGCCTCGAACTCCTCGATGCTCGTGATCTTGCGCGTCATGGTGCCCTCCTTGGACTCAGGTGCCTTGAGCGTAGCCACCGACGGGGGTGGCCCCGGCGGTCAGTGGAAGTAGATGCGCTGGTAGCTGCGACTCATGGGGTGGAGGAGCAGGGCGACGAGGAAGACGCTGAAGAGCATGTTGAGCATGCCGGCGAAGACGAACGGGTTGTACAGGAACTCGATGAGCTGGGTGACGAAGAACAGGACGCTCACCACGAGGGCGAGGTAGTACCCCCACCGACGTTCGTTGGCGATGCCGTTGGCCCCGATGGCACCGATGATTAGCAGCGCGTAGATCGGAGCTCGGCTGGACAGGAAGCTCAGCACAGCGATGCCGCCGTTGAGGTACGAGAAGAGCACGGCCCCCTGGAGGGTCTGCGGCTGGCTCGGGTCGAACCACCTTCTGCCTTGAGACATGTGGCGATCTTACGGCCCGTCCTCTCGGTAGGCTCACCATCATGGCGAAGCGGGTCTCGATCCACGAAGAGGAGCACCGGGACGTCTCGGGTGGCGTGCAGCGCGCCGCGATGTTCGGCATCAGCGACGGCCTGGTGACCAACGTCTCGCTGATCCTCGGATTTGCCGGGGCGAACCCTGATCCCACGCTCGTCCGACTCGCCGGCATCGCCGGTCTCGTGGCGGGTGCGTTCTCGATGGCCTCGGGCGAGTACCTCTCGATGCAGGCACAGCGGGAGCTCTTCGAGCGAGAGCTCGACATCGAGCGGAGGGCGCTCGCCGAGAGCCCCGACCTCGAGCGGCAGGAGCTCATCGCCATCTATCGCTCGAAGGGCCTCGATGACGACCTAGCGACCGACCTGGCGGACACCATGATGCGCAGCCCCGAGCTGGCCCTGGAGACGCATGCTCGCGAGGAGCTCGGCATCGACCCGACCGCCGTCGGCTCCCCATGGCAGGCCAGCGGGATCTCGCTGGTCACCTTCGGGTTCGGAGCGCTGCTGCCACTGCTGCCGTGGTTCTTCATCGGAGGGACGGCGGCGATCGTCTGGTCGATCGCCATCGGAGCAGCGTCAGCGCTCGGCGTGGGCGCCCTCCTGGGCCGCTTCACCGGACGGTCACGCATGCTGTCGGCCCTCCGGCAGCTCGGAGTGGCCATCCTGGCGGCTTCAGTGACCTACCTGGTCGGGCGCCTCGTCGGCGCATCGACGACCTAGGAGCCTGTGGTCCAGCGTCGATCTCGCCAGGACTCCGAGAGGCCGAGCGAGCGATAGAGGCCGATGGCCGGCTCGTTGGTGGCCTCGACGTAGAGCATCGCCTCCGCCAGCCCGAGGCCGGCGAGGTGGTCGAGGCCGGCACTGACCGCCAGTCGGCCGAGTCCGCGCCCTGCGAGCCTCGGATCCACGCCGATGACGTAGATCTCGCCGATATCCCCCCACGGCTCGCGGTGGACCTTGGTCCAGCAGAAGGCGATCATCGCACCGTGCTGACGCAGGACGAGGAACCCTTCCGGATCGAACCACGACTGGCGGAATCGTAACGAGAGGTCGGCCTGACTCATCGCTCCCTGCTCGGGGTGGTCGGCGAAGGCACGGGCGTTGAGCTCGAGGAATTCGGCCTCGTCGTGACCGGGCTGGAAGGCTGAGATCGAGACGTCCTCGGGCATCCCGGGCACGAGGTGTCCGTCGAGGCGGCCCTGCAGCCGGAGGATCTCACGGTCCAACCTCAGGCTGGCCCCACATGGTGGAGCGAGTCCCTCGGAGGAAACGTGGCGGGTCCAGATCGCGAGATCCCGCCCTCGTCCCTCGGCGCACTCGAGCGCGGCGTCGAGCAGCTCGACGGGCAGTCGGTCCGCCATGGAGACGAACTCGAGAGCACTGCTGGTGGACTGACCCTGGGCATAGACGAGCGTCCCGTCGATCGTGCCGAGGAGGTGGCAGGCCGGGGCGCCGGCCTTGAGGGCTAAGACAGCCTGCTCGGGCAGCGCCTCCCTCGCGTGGGCCATGCTCCACGAGGCCGCCTCGGCGAGCAACGCATTGCGCTCGGTCGCGTCGAGCTGCTGCAGGCAGTGCATGGGGCTGACCACGTCGTCAGGCTAGCGAGGTCGCTCGCTACGCTCGACCCGTGGGACGGCCGAGGACACCAGCGGGTCGTGCGCGCTGGGTGGACCGCCGCCTGGAGGGGGAGTTCCCAGGATCTGCCCAGGAGCTCTGTGCCCTCGACTACTCGACCCCCTACGAGCTGCTGGCGGCGACCATCCTGTCGGCGCAGTGCACGGACGTGCGCGTCAACAAGGTCACCCCCGACCTGTTCGCCGCCTTCCCGACCCCGTGCAGCCTCGCCTCGGCCAGCCAACAGGAGGTGGAGGCCATCGTTCGCTCGACCGGCTTCTACCGATCGAAGGCGACCAACCTGATCGGGATGGGTCGGGTGGTGTGCGACACCTTCGGCGGTGAGGTCCCCACGCGGCTCGGGGACCTCGTGACCCTTCCGGGCGTCGGCCGCAAGACCGGGAACGTGCTGCGGTCCGTCGCGTTCGGGCTGCCCGGGCTGCCCGTGGACACCCATGTGGGTCGGCTTTCCCGACGGCTCGGCCTCACGGAGGCAGAGGATCCGGTGAAGGTCGAGCACGAGCTCAACGCCATGATCCCCGCCGGACGGAGAGGGGCGTTCAGCCTGCGGATGATCCTGCACGGGAGGGCGACGTGCGTCGCCCGTCGGCCGCGTTGTCTCGGATGCGTGCTGGCCGAGATCTGCCCGAAGGTCGGGGCGAACCCGGCCTAGCGCCGACGCTCGGCGGAGCGGACCGCTCGTTGGAGCCGCCTGAGCGAGCCGAGGAGCGAGCGCTCGAGGGCCACGAGCTCGGCATCGATCCCGTCGCTTCCGGTGCGCTGCTCGACGAGGGCGGACACCCGGCGGTTGATGTCCTCGAGGCTGGCGAGGAGCGACGAGAGCTCGATGGCGTCATCCATGAACCTGCTCCCTCCACCTCATCGTCCTCGGCCGGGTGATCCGAGCCGGGCGGTAGCCTTGGCTCGTGCTCAAGACTCTCGACCTTCGTGGGAAGGGTACTCACGTCCGTGAGCTCCTTCCGACACCCCAGGACCCCGGCGCTGACGTCGCCGCGGCGGTCTCGGAGATCATCGAAGACGTTCGGTCCCGAGGGGACCTGGCCGTCGCCGAGCTCACTGAGCGGTTCGACGGAGTGCTCCTCGAGAACCCCAGGGTCGCGACCTCTGAGCTCGCTGCGGCCGCCAGCCGGGTTCCACCTGCGCTGCTGCACGCACTTGAGGCCGCATGGACGGCCATCCTCGCCTACCACGCCGACGAGGCTCCGACCCCCGGACCCTTCCGCAACGGGGGCGTCACGGTGCACCACCGAGACACGCCGGTCGAGCGTGCCGGCTGCTACGCCCCGGGAGGCCGGGCGAGGTATCCGTCGTCGGTGCTGATGTGCGCGGCCCCGGCCACGGTCGCCGGGGTCGAGCAGATCGTGCTGTGCGTCCCGCCCGCCGCCGACGGACGCATCGACGACGCCACGCTCGCTGCGGCGCACGTGGCGGGGATCTCCGAGGTCTACGCCATCGGCGGTGCGCAGGCCATCGCCGCCATGGCGCTGGGCACCGAGTC
>CANGPS010000058.1 GCA_947456245.1 Acidimicrobiaceae bacterium | reverse complement strand
TGGTCGCCGTGAAGTCCCGCTCGACGAGGTCGTCATGGACGGGAGGTCCGGGGCGACGGTTGAGCCCTCGCTTCTTGGCGTGGTTCGACCAGAGCCGCTGGGCCGAGCAGAGCCGCCAGACCCGGTTCTCCGAGCAGGACAGGCCCCTCTCCTTGAGCTCGTCGGTGATGAAGCGATATCCGAAGGCCGGGTCGTCGCGGTGGACGTCGATGGCGGCGTTGGTCAGGTGCGCGTCATCCCAGTCACGCTGGCTCACGGGGTCGGACAGCCACTTGAAGTAGGCCTGCTTGGAGAAGCCCAATGCCCGACAGGTCACCGCGACGGGAACACCCTCGACGGCTAGTTCACGGACCAGCGGGTAGGTCATTTTGGGAGCGACTCTCGACCGAGATAGGCAGCGGCTCGCCGCAGGATGTAGTTCTCCTGCTCGAGCAGCCGGTTGCGCTTGCGCAGCTCTCTCAGCTCATCTCGATCAGACGTCGAGACCCCTTCTTGGACGCCGTCGTCGATCTCGGCCTGGCGGATCCATCGATGGAGGCAGGACTCCGATATCCCGAAGTCCTGGGCGATCTGGCGCATCGACGCCTCTCGCTTCCTGGCGATGGCCACCACGTCGGCTCGGAACTCGGCTGGGAATGCCTTCGGCATGGTTCCCCTTCTCCTTCCTGCGAGGCAGTGCTCGCAAGGTTAGGAGTCAACCGATGCTGGGGCAGACCCGGCTGTCATACCGACGCTCGCTCATGTGCCCACTGCCGCCTCCCCGGGTCCCGAAGCGCGCCACACCGTCTCCTCGTCGTCCGGGGCCTCCGCATGCTGTGCTTGGCCGACCCACCGGTCGGTGTCGGGATCGCCGATCAGCTCGAGCAGCCACCGAAGAAGTGCCAGGCCGTCGTCGCGTCGTAGCCCGAAGCGAGAGGCCAAGGGCGCGAGAGCTCCGGCAAATGCCGCGGGACGGTCGTAGGCGGGTCGCACCGAGTCGGCGATCAGCTGCGCGACCGCCGAGGGCTCCTCGTGGTCGAGCAGCAGGTCGGCAGCGATGCGAGACGGCCTGGTCACCATGAGGCCGCGGTGGACCATCCATTCTCCATCCGCCAGTTCACGAAGATGGAGGCGGACGTCTCTGCGGCGCGTCTGTCGACGGGTAGGGATGGTGAAATCATGCGTGTCTGCGGGTAGATGTCCCAGACTGAACACAACAGCAGCTGAGCGGTGTGAGACGACCCCCTGGCTGACCGTGCGCTTCCACGCCGGGACCTCGGGAGCCAGCTGGAGCCAAGCCGCCCGAAGCTCCGCAAGATCCGGCAACGGCGCGCCCCGCAGGTGGTAGACGCCATGGGCTACTCGTTCAAGATCGCCACGCTTGATCAGACGGGTCATGGTCGCCTTAGAGAGGCCCGTCGCCTCCACCTGGCGGCGTGTGACGAGACCCCACTGGTCCTCGGCGTATCGAGCCACACCACGTAGAGTCTCGCTGGCCATATCTGCATTCTAGCCCATTAATGAGTTATTTCGCAGTACCAAGGACAGATCTGCCTACAATATGAGCCAGGAGTGAGCTGTTTCGCAGTAGTCCCCGCCACGAAACCTCGGCCAATGGATCGTTCCCCAGCACGGAGCGTCAGGTAGGCCTGGCGCACCGGACGGGACCTCCGGTCCCTCCGTGCCGGAAGCACCTTGCGCGGACAGGGCGGCCACCAGCCGAAGGTACAGGTGACCCTCAATCGGCGCCGTTCAGCGCCTCGATCGCGTGATCGATCCGCAGGAACATGCGAGCTTCCGAGTCGCCTTCGATCTGCTTGAAGCCGAACTTGCGATAGAAGTGGCGCGCGTCTTCGTCGATGGGATCGACTCCGATGAATCGCGCCGCCACCTGAGCACCCGCATCGGCCGCTCGCCCGATCGCCTCGACCAGAAGATCCCGCCCAAATCCCTCACCGTGGCGCCCAGACGAGATTGCTAGTCGGGCGAGAAGGACCATGCCGATCTCATGCAAAGGCAGACCCCGGCCGTAGCGGATCGGGAGTGATCTCCTCTGGACTGATCCCATGGAGAGCGCGTAGTAGCCGACGAGGACGTTGGCATCATCGAGCAGGACAAAGGTCCTCGACAGGTTGCGGCGTTGGTTCTCGAGCGCGTGGTTGTGGAGCCACGAGTCGAGCTCCTTCACTCCGCACGCGAACGGTCGGGTGTCGTGTGAGCCGTCGAGCCGTTCGACTCGCATTCAGTCAACCCGCTTGAGCGACCGCGCCCTCCGCATCTGCCCGACGAGCTCCTCTGGGGGACCGACAGGAGCGTCCAATGCAGCCAAGAACTTCGTGAGGTCCTCTTCGCTCAGGATGACCGATCGGTGAGCATCGACGATGTCCGCCGCGTCGGAGAGGGCTCGCTCCAACAGAAACTCTGAAACGGTGACGCCGAGGATCCCGGCCGCCTCGGTCAAGAGTTCGTCATCTGACGATGCGAGCCGCACCTCGCGCCTTCGGTCCTTCGTAGCCATCATCACTCCCTTCTGTACGGACAAATGTACGACTATCAGGATCGCTGATCAACTCGTATGCCCGGACGAGGCCAGGTGAGCAAAGTACTCATCAACATGGGGTAGACGTGATCGGCTCGTGAGACGCGCGCTCAAGATGTTCAGACTCCACCGTCGTTCTCAAGTGCGAAGCGGATCATCGGGCGGGCGATGGGCTTCAAAGCATCGTCTGGGTAGTACTCGTCGAAGAGAGCCACGGCCTCTTCCTCTGACGTGATGCCGCACCTGTGCATCAGCACTCGAAGATCGGCTTCGTCACGGCGCCCGCGGCTGGCACGAGTCTTGATGGCCAGTATCGATCTGGCGTCCGCGAGATGGATCGACGGTGATCCCACGGTCTTGATCAACCGCCACTCGGGCTCCTTGAAGACCGGGACGTAGGCCTTGGTTGCGTCGTTCAGCCACTCCTCGTTGAGGCCCCTGCGGCGTCCCACCTGCTGCGCCACCAGCTTCACCTCATCCGTCGGGTAGATGTGACCGTCGACGTCCTCGGTCGCCTCCCATGATCCGAAGTCCAGCACCATGACGGCGCCACCGACGAGGTGAAGCCTGGCACCCTCGACTCCGAGCCTCTTAAGCTCGTGGCCGAGCTCCTCGAGTGCAGCCTCGATCTCGTCACGATCCATCAGACGCTCTCCAGCTCGTCCTCGGCCGCGAGTACACCGTGTCGTGCAAGCGCTGCGGGGGAAGTCTCCGCCTCCCACTGATGGAGCTCTGGATTCTCTGAGAGGAACCACGGAGGGGTCAGAAATCGCCGATCATCCTCGACCCACGTCGGCGGAGCCAGATCTCGTCGTGCGCACTCGTCTTCGACGATGCCCGCCAGGAACGCGTCCCATCGCGGCTGCCCGATGAGGCTCGGTGGCGAAGCCACCAGGCGATGGAGCTCGGCCTCCGTGGCCCGACGAAGGGCATCTCGAAGGTCGATGATCGCTCGCAGGGCTGCGTCCTCGCGCTCCGAAACCACTTGGTCATCGTTCGAGTTGGCGCCGAGGCGCTCCGAGATCCTGCGCGCCGTGGCGATCGCACCATTGCGTGGAAGTGGGACGAGACGGACGTCGAGCGCAAAGCCTGCAGACTCCGCGATCTTGCTGAGCAGCGTGATGCTCGGCTCCCGGCGAGCACTCTCGACCTCGGAGATCGTCGGCTGAGGTACGCGAGCAAGCCGAGCGAGCTCGCGCTGAGACAGGGCCTTCTCCTGCCGGATGTGCCGGACGATGGTTGATGCGACCCTTCGACCGTCCATGGATTGATGATACTTGATTCACTATCGCTGCCAGACTGCTGATGTGAAGAAACGCCTGAACTGCTCAGGATCAGCGTCTTAGAGGGTCGGCATCGAGGCCCGGGTGGCCCGCAACCAATCGCAAGGGGCTTCCACTGTTCGGACGTGATCCACGATCGTGACCGCTCCGGCCCGTCCATCGCTGACTGCTTCTCCTCAGTCCATTCACCCAGGTGAAGTCCTGACAGCCAAAGCTCGATACGCCGATGTCATGAAGATCAGCGGTCGTAGATCTCTCGACGATGTGCCATTCGGAGCACGAGCACAAGGAGCTCGCCATCATGGATCTCGTAGATGACTCGGTAATCGCCCGTTCGCACTCGCCACTCTCCTGTTCCGCCGACGAGCCGAGTCGCTGCCGGCGGACGGGGTTCGTCCGCCAAGAGCTCGATCACCGCCTGGAGCCGGCGCCGAGTCTGGGGATCGAACGTGCGCAGCTGGCGCCCCGCTGCCGCCGAGACAGTGACGGCGTCACTCACGTCAGGCCGAGTTCCGCCTTGACGTCCTCCCAGGGAATCGGCTGCTCTCCGGTCGTTTCCATCTCTGCTCTCGCAGCCTCGGCGGCGCGGATGTCTGCCATGTCCTCAGCCAGATCGATGATCGCCGCCAGGTCGTCGGCATCGATCACGGCAGCCACACGTCGGCCCCGACGGGTCAAGTAGACGGGCTCGTGCTCAGCACGGACCTGGTCGATGATCGCCGCCAGCTGCCTTCTCGCCTCGGTGACGTTCAGGGGGCCGGACACGCTCATGTGCTGAACGTACAGAAATCGGTCCATCTGCACAACGGAGCCGGCGCACCAGTGTGAGGTTCATGACTAAGACGTCACGAAGGCGATATCGGGTTCGTGATCAGCCCTGGAGATCGCCTGGGCCAAGGGGTACGTCCACGGCATGCTCTCGAAGGATCTCGAGTGGAACGATCTCGAGCGCTCGCTCGTGCGTTGAGGCGAGCACCACGAATGCTGCCGCTCCGTCGACGTGAGAGCGGAGCCAGTTGGCGGCGGTCACACACCAACGGTCGCCGGGGACCAGTCCCGGGAACTCGTAGTGCGGCATCGGCGTGCTCAGATCGTTGCCGATGGTCCTCTGGTGCTCGAGGAACTCGGCGGTGACCACGGCACAGATGGTGTGGCTCCCGAGGTCCTCGGGTCCCGTCGTGCAACACCCGTCACGAAAGAAGCCCGTGACGGGGTCGAAACCACACGGCTCCAGTGCGCCACCAAGGACGTTGCGGTCGGTCATGCGAGAAGTATCGCCCACCTGCCGAGCTGAATAGGCGAATCCCCCAATTCCCGTGTCACTCACCGGCTGAACCCGCCGATCCGTCGTCATGACACATGGCTATCAAACGACATTACGAGAGCGCAGTTGGTGGCTCCCGCCCGATGCCGTCGAACGGGCCGGCGTCCGTCCACGATGGGCTCGACTGACCACCCCTCCCGTGACAGTGGGCCTGGTGGGCGATCCGTCCGGCAGGACCACTCGATCAGCCCGGCAGATCCAGGAGCACAGCGAGCGTCTCGCGGATCTGGGCCAGGGTCGAAGCGTCGATGGTCCCGAGCGTCGCGGAGATCCTCCTCGGGGCGATGGAGCGAACGTGCTGGCACTGCGCCGACGAGACGACATCGAGCCCATTGACCCCGTCAGGCTCGATGGTCACCTCAGACCGGAAGGCACGGATGGTCGACGTGACCGGCACGACATGGATGACCGAGGGGCCTGCGTCGAGGATCCGCTGGCTCGTGACCACGATGGCGGGATGCACGAAGCCGGCCTCCCGGCCGTGCGGCAGTCCGAGGTCGAGCTCAACGACGTCACCCGAGCTCTGCATCGAGCCACGCCGCCTCCGCCGGGGTGAGCGGCGCGCGGAGCTGCTCGCCGATCTGGTCCTGACTGAGGGCTCGCAGGGCGAGCGTCACGGTGCGCCCGACCGTGGTCCCAAGTGACCGTGAGAGCCGCTTGAGCTCCTCGTGCGTCTCGACGTCGATGCGAACGCTGGTCCATTGCATGCAGATCAGCATACATACTCCTCTCTGAGGGGCAGCCAGGCGGACGTCCTACTGACCACCCGGCCCGACTCAACGGTCGCGGCCGCCCCGAGCAGCGACGCTGGTGCTCGGTCACGGGCAGCACGCTCCTGGACGCGCCGGGCACAGCCGTCTGATTTGCAGTCAGACCGCTGACCCGCGAGGTGAGGTGGTCGCTGATTTCCCCCATGAACGGCTCTCACCGTCCTCACGCATGGTTCACGTCATCGTCCGATGCTGCTTGGCGCTCGGCAAGGCGTCGATAGAGGGCCGGAAGGACGGCGAGATCGTTGGGTCGCCCCGCAGCCTCTTTGGACCGGACCACGTCAGCGAGATCAGCGATGATGACGACGTACTCGACCCCGTGTCGGTTGTGCGCTGCAGCGATGGCGGCGGGTTTGAACTGCGCCATCACGGCTTCACCGTTGCGATCGGTCCGAGATCCACAGCTCGGCGCCAGGCATCTTGCTGGCGATCGCGTGCCTCTCGCTCTGTCGGGTCTCGTTGCGGCTTGAGTTCGGCAAGCACCGCATCATGGGGATCGCTGACCTCGAGGTGAAGGCGAAACTCGAAGCCCGTTGCGTCGAGGAGCCTGATCAAGGTTGGGAGCGTGGGCTGTCGCTTTCCCCGCTCATAGGCCGAGATCATCGTGGCGGGGACGGCGAGCAGCGCTCCGGCGTGGAGACGTCGTCGGCTCTCGGCCGGCCAGAGGGCAGGTGCTACAACGGAGGCCGTCGGCGTCGACCGGACGGTCACATCGCCGCCGCAGATGCCACCTCGGCCCAAAGCGCACGACACCGACGACGGGAGAGCACGATGAGCGACGACGACAAGGTGCTCGAGGCCATCGGCGAACGGCTCGGACGACGTCCCGGCTGGCACCTCGAGCCCTCTCCGAGCCCCGGGGGGCCGGTGTCGTGGTGCTTCGAGGAGCACGGCCGGGTCCTGCTCTCGGTGACCGTGGCCGACGGCACCATCAGCGCGTATCTTCCCGACGGCGACGTCGAGGTCCAGTTCGCCGACCTCGAGGCGCTCATGGCCTGGGTCTCGCTCGCCGGCTGGACCATGGTCCTGCCCTGACCCCCACGCCGGCGACGGCTACCCCTGAACGGCCTGCTCGATGGTGGCGATGTCGATCTTCGCCATGGTCATCATGGCCTCCATCGCCCGCCTGGCGGCCGCCGCATCGGGGTTCCTGAGTGCGTCGAGCAGCGCTCGCGGCGCGATCTGCCACGAGAAGCCCCACCGGTCCCGACACCACCCGCACTCGCTCTCCGCTCCGCCGCCGTCGACCAGCGCGCGCCAGTAGCGATCGGTCTCGGCCTGGTCGTCGGTCACCACCATGAAGCTGACCGCCTCGTTGGGGACGAACATCGGACCGCCGTTGATGCCGACGAATGCCCGGCCGAGGACGGTGAACTCGACCGTCAGCTCGTCTCCGGCGGACCCACCGGGGAAGTCCGACACCGCAAGATGGATCGCGTCGACGTGGCTCTCAGGGAAGGTGGCGGCGTAGAACTCGGCCGCACCTCGAGCGTCGCCATGGTCGAACCACAGACAGGTCGCCAGCTTGTCGGTCATCAAACCATCCACCCTTCGCCCTGAGAGGCCGTGCGGCCTCGTCCCGCGAAGCACATCGTTCCGGCGAAGCTCGCGCCTGTCCATGCCGACGAGCTGCTCAGCATGCCGGGGCCGACCATCGCCGCCGCACCCCCAACCCGCGAGGCCCCGCTCAGCGAGGACCGAGGTCGATCACCTCGCCGCGGTTGATCGAGACCCAGTCGCGGGCCTCGACATAGGGCCGGAAGGTCTCGACGATCCGGCCAAGGTCATCTGGCGTCTTGGGGCGTTGGAGCTCGTAGAGGTGCGGGAACTCGGTCCACGCCACGACGGCGTCCCACAGGCGCACCGCAGCGTCGCCCATGGGCGGATCGATCAGGACGGGACCGAAGAGGCACTGTCCGTCAGGGAAGAACAGCGTCGGCACGCCGTACCCCGAGGCGTCGACGACCCGCTGGTGGTCGGCGAGCACCTCGTCGCCCGTCGTGGGATCAGCGATGGCCTCGTCGACCAGCCCGGGATCGAGGCCGATCTCGGAGAGGAGGTGCCGCGCCACGGCGGGCTCGTGCGGCTTGCGCCCGTCGACGTGCAGCGCCTTGGCGGCGATCGCATACCAGGCGTCGACGTCGTCCATCGACGTCCTGCGCAGCAGGGCGCCGATGCGCATCATGGACCAGCCGTAGGACCACTCCCGCTCCCAGGGGTGCTTCTTGCCCTCGACGCGGTTGATCTCCTCGAGGCTGAAGAAGCGCCAGGTGATCTCGAGGCCGGTCAGCCTCCGGACCTCGCGGATCCACAGTGAGGTCTGGTAGGCGTAGGGGCACATCACGTCGAAGTGGAAGTCCACAGAGGTCGGAGCGTCGGTCATGCCCTCAGGGTAGGCCGGTGCGCACCCTCTCCGCTCCCCGAAGGGAGCCACTCAGGTTCCGGTCACCCCAAGCCGCTCGGCCACGCGGCGGACCGCCGGGCTCCGGGGCTGGCGGGCGAGGCGCTCTGATGCCAGCGACCGCGCCAGGTCGAGGCGGCCCGAGCGCTCGGCTGCTGCGGCCACGGTCAGCCCGATCAGGTCGCGCTGGGCGATGCTCCCCCCGATGATGTGGTCGTGACCGTTGGTCGAGCTGAGGAGCGCGATGGCCTCCTCGTCGTCGTGCCGGGAGAAGGCCACGAGGCCGGCCGCCACCGCCCGGCCGACGCCGAGCACCTCATCGCCCGGCGAGGCGAGGAGCGCCTCCTCGAGCCCAGACTCGAGAGCATCGATCGCACCTGGCGATCCGCCGCGGGCCAGCGCCATGGCCGCGTGGACGTCGTTGAAGGCGTAGAAGCCGGGCTCGAGCGGACCGGCCCAGGCCTGGGCGAGCCCGACCCATCGTCCGTCCACGCCCTCCCCTGCGAGCTCGAGCCGCCACAGGAGCGACGTGGCATCCGCCAGCGGCATCGGGAGCTCGTCCGGGCCCCCATGGCGCAGCTCGTGGTCATAGACGTCGAGGACCTCGTCCACCCGGCCCTCGGCGAGGAGGAAGAGGCAGCGGTGCCAGGCGTTGTGGTTGTGCATCCAGTTGTCGGCCTGCCACGCCGGGCGGTGCGCGTCGAGGTGCGCGAGGCCCCCCGACGGGTCGCCACGCATCTCACACACGTGGGCTCCGGCATGGATGGCCCACACGTCGTCGACCGCGCTGGTGACGGCGATCTGGGCGTGCGCCAGCGCCTCGCCATAGCTCCCCGACTCCTCCAGCCCGAAGGCCAACATGCCGTGGACGAAGCCAGCTCGCGGGCTCGTCGGATCGACCGAGCCGAGCGCCCGCTCAGGCCGTCGCACGAGGCCGGCGGCGTCGCCGAGGAGGAAGTCGAGCTGGTGGCCCATGATCAGCGCCACGAGATCGTTCGGGTGCTCGGCGGCGATGGCCTCGAGGATGC
>CANGPS010000057.1 GCA_947456245.1 Acidimicrobiaceae bacterium | reverse complement strand
GCCGCCCTCCAGGGTGCAGTGCACCTGGGTCTCGGCGCCGAGCATCTCGACCAGCGCCACGGTGGCCCGTAGGCCATCGGTGGCCAGCGAGAGCGACTCGGGGCGGGCGCCCAAGGTGACCGGGCCCTGCGGGATGTCGGCGAGCGCCTTGTCGGCGGCCAGCGATCCGCTCGGCGTGACGAGCTCGTCACCCCGACGCTCGGCCGGGATGAGGTTCATGCCAGGGCTGCCGAGGAAGGTGGCCACGAAGGTGTTGGCCGGCCGCTCGTAGAGCTCCTGGGGCGGGGCGACCTGCTGGAGTCGGCCGCCCTGCATCACGGCGATGCGATGGCCCATGGTCATCGCCTCGACCTGGTCGTGGGTCACGTACAGGGTGGTCGTGCCGAGGCGGCGCTGGAGGGCGACGATGTCCCCTCGGGTCTGGACCCGCAGCTTGGCATCGAGGTTCGACAGCGGCTCGTCCATGAGGAAGACCCGCGGGTCGCGCACGATGGCCCGAGCCAGGGCCACCCGCTGGCGTTGGCCGCCCGAGAGCTGCCCCGGCTTGCGGTCCATGAGGTCCTCGAGGCCGAGGGTGGTGGCCGCCTCGAGGGCCCGGCGCTGGCGCTCGGCGGCCTCGATCTTGCGCTGGCGCAGCGGGAACTCGATGTTCCTCCCGACGGTCATGTGGGGGTAGAGGGCGTAGCTCTGGAAGACCATGGCCACGTCGCGGTCCTTCGGATCCACGTCGTTGACCCGGTCATCGCCGATCATCAGCGAACCCTCGGTGACCTCCTCGAGCCCCGCCACCATGCGCAGGGCGGTGGTCTTCCCGCACCCGGAGGGCCCGAGCAGCACGAGCAGCTCGCCATCGGCCACCTCGAGGCTCAGGTCGTCGACGGCGGCGACGTCCCCGTAGCGCTTCGACACGTTGGCAAAGTGCACTCTGGCCACAGGCCCACAACCCTCCTCGGTCGGTACTCCTGAGGGAAACCTAGTCCCGAGCACCGCGCCGGAGGCGTGTGGTGCAGTGACCTTCGGCCCTACCGCGCCCGCGACCTCATCCGTAGCGTGGCGGACAGAGCCCGTCAGCCCGACTCCGAGGAGCACCATGACGACCATCGACACCAGTCGGCCTCGCCACGAGATCAACGTCCTCGACCGTGCGTTCATCCGAGATCCCTGGGAGGGCTATGCCCGCCTGCGGGCCGAGCAGCCCGTCTTCTTCGACGAGGTCAACGACCTCTGGGTGCTGACCCGGCACGAGGACGTGACCCACGCCTCGATCCACCCGGAGCTGTTCTGCTCCGGCCAGGGCGTACGACCGACCCAGTCCTTCGATCTGTCGCTCATCGCACTCGACGGCGAGCGCCACATCCGCCAGCGCCGGCTGATCAACCAGGGCTTCTCCCCTCGCATGATCCGGACCATGGAGGGACGCATCCGCCAGGTGGTCACCGAGACGCTCGATGCCGTCGCCACGCGGGGCTCGTGCGACTTCGTCGAGGACATCGCGGTGCCCATCCCGATGGTCGTGATCGCCGAGCTGATGGGGCTTCCCGTCGAGGACCGGGACCGCTTCTGGCGCTGGTCCGACGCCATGATGGCGGGCGAGGGTCGCCAAGAGGGCGACCCGGAGCTCGAGGCGGCCGGCGTGGCCTTCGGGGAGTACATGGCCTATGTGTCCGGCCTCGTGGCCGACCGGCGCGCCGCCTACCGGGCGGCCAAGGCCGAGGGTCGCGAGCCCGAGGGCGACGACCTGATCAGCGTGCTGGTGGCCGCCGCCGAGGAGGGCATCATCGACACCGACGAGGACCGCGACGAGGACACCTTGGCCGAGGACGAGTTGATGATGTTCCTCGTGGTGGTGATCGTGGCCGGCAACGAGACCACCCGCAACGCCCTCTCCGGCGGGATGTGGGCCCTCCACCGGTTCCGCGACCAGTGGGAGGCGGCCCTGGCCGACCCGGGCCTCTGGGCCACCGCCCCCGACGAGATCTGCCGCTGGGTGAGCCCGGTGATCAGCTTCGTGCGCACCGCCACCTGCGACACCGAGATCGCCGGCCACCAGATCCTCGAGGGCGAGCGGGTGCTCATGCTCTACCAGTCGGCCAACCGCGACGAGGCGGTGTTCGAGGATCCCGACGTGCTCCGCCTCGATCGCAGCCCGAACCCGCAGCTGGCCTTCGGGATCGGCCCCCACGTCTGCATGGGGATCAACCTCGCCCGCCTCGAGATCCGGGTCCTGTTCGAGGAGCTCGCCCGACGGTTCCCCGACATCGACGTGGTCGAGGGGGCGTCCCCCGTCTGGGGTGACTCGACGCTGGTGCACGCCATCGAGTCGCTGCCGGTGAGGTTCACCCCAGAGCCGGGCTGAGCCCCGAGCACCGAGGCGGAGCTCACCGACCCACCGCGTCGATGACCGCAGGGGCTCAGCAGACGTGGTGCGGCCGCAGCGGGCTGCACGACCACGTACCGGCCGTGTCGCTGTGCCAGGTCGTGACGCCGCCGGCGGTGGCCACGAGGTCGCCGTTGTTGCGGAGGCGGAGCCGCTTCGGGTCGGACTGGCGGGTCCCGGCTCGGAACACCCGATGGCCGTTGGCGTCGAGGAGCAGCACGACGCCGCGCTTCGAGTAGGTCAGCCGCACCGCGCCAGAGCCCTTGGTGTGGGAGGACCACCGGCGTCGGCCGCCATCAGTGCGCAGGACCAGGTTGCCACTACGACTCAGCGTCAGCGAGTACCAGCCGTTCCGAGAGCGCAGGGGGTTGCCCACACCGAAGGACCGTCCTGGACGCAGGGTGTCGTGGGCCGACACGTCGATGGTGAGCGATGAGGCGACCGGCTCGGACGCGTGGTCGGTGGCGCTCAGGCCCACGACGACCGACCGCGGCGTCCCGTCGGCCGGGATCCCGGAGATCGTGGCGGTGCCGTCACCGTGGTCCACGAGGGCGAGGCCGGTGGGGAGAGGGCTGGTCGTCGTGATCTCGGGCGTGGCGAGGCCCCCAACCGTGGCCACGTCGATCGACGCCGCCCGACCGATCCTGGCCCGGGCATGGTCCGGCGAGACGAAGGCGGGAGTGCCACCGAGGCCCCACAGGCCGGTCGGCGACTGGGCCACGAGCTCGCCGCCGGGCCCGACGCCCACTGCCACGAACGTGGCGTGATCCCGGGAGGCACTGAGGACTGCGGGCGTCTCCGCCGACAGCGCCTGGCCGAAGCGCGTGGTATCCCCAGCGGGATCGACGATGAGCGAGCCGTCGCTCCCGGCATTGCCGAAGTAGCCCACGGCGACCACGACGTCGCCCGCCGGAGTCACGGCCAGATCGTTGACGGACGAGCCATCGGAAGCGAGCAGGCCTGGCAGGACGCTGAGCAGGCCCGCCTCGACAGGATGGCCGAGGACCGTCTCGGCTCGCGGCGACAGGACCGACACCCCGCTGCGGTAGCCGGGACCGGCATTGCCATCGACCACGAAGACGTGGTCCTGGCCGTCAACCCCAAGGCCGCCCGTGAGGGTCGACGTCGCCACCAGCGTCGTGGGCACGCCGGTGGTGACCGGGTGACCCCAACGAGACCCTCCTGTGGTTGGCAGCACCCAGAGGCCACGGCTTCCGACGCCGAGCAGGTCGCCCGCCTGATCGAAGGCGAGCCCCGTCGGGCCTGCTCGCCTCGACAGGGCGACGAGCGGCGTCAAGGTCGAGGCCGGCACCTCTTGGCCGAAGAGCTCGGTCCGGTTCGGCGCCAGGGCCCAGAACCCCCCGGTTGTGGCGGAGCCGATGACGAGGTCACCTGCCGGGTCGATAGCGATGGCCTGGGCCGAGACGCCCTCGGCGGCGGACAGGACGGCCGCCACACCCCGCACCACCGTCTGGCCGAACAGGATCCCGCTGACCGCCGGGACCACCACGACCGAACCAGATACTGGTGACGCGACGAAAGCATCGCCGTGGCGATCGACCACCACGTGCGTCGCCACGCCGGCGTAGACGGTCAGCGCCATTCCAGATGGGATCGCCGTAAGCACGCCGGCCACCACGAGCGTGCCGCAGAAGGTACCCGTCTTCGCCGGGATGACCTCGGTCGCCAGCGACGGGAGGCCGGTCTCGTTGAACGAGGTGGTCCCCATCACCAGGTCGCCGGCGCCGGTCAATGTCAGCCCGATGGCCAGGATCGACGCCTGCGAAGCTGCTTCGAGCGTGCTGGGGGTGCCCGGCGAGACGGATTGGCCGAGGATCGTCGACGTCCCGGCCGCCGGCACTGCCGTGACCGTCATACCCTGTGCGTTGCCCTGCAGCACGAAGAGGTCTCCGGCCGGCGACGCTGCGACATCGCTGATGTCGCCATAGAGCGCACGGAGACCGGAGGTGGCCGTCAGGGTCGTGCCCTGATCCGCGACGATGGTCTGGCCGAAGATCGTGGTGGTCTCCGCCGAGAGCACGGCGACCTCGCCCGCGTCGGCCACGAAGAGGTGACCGGCCGCGTCGAGGGCGATCCCCTGGGGCTCGTTGAGGCCGGCCGAGGCGATGGCCGACAGGAAGCTCGTGGTGTTGGCGGTGACCGACTGGCCGAAGAGCGTGGTGGTCGTCGCCGGGATCACCGCGACTGTGTCGAGCGAGTTGCTCACGACGAAGAGGTCACCGGCGGCATCGAGGGCGAGCCCCATCGGCGTGATGATGCCCTGGGCGGCGGCGAGGGTCGCCGCCCGGTTGGCCACGACCGTCTGGCCGAAGACGGTCCCGTCGGCGACTGGGACCACGGTGACCGAGTCGGCGAAGCCCGCATTGGCGACGAGCAGATCGCCCGCTGCGTCGACGGCGATGCCCGACGGAGCGTCGAGCCCGGTGGCCGCCTCGAGGCGGACCGTGACCCCCTCGACGACCTGCTGGCCGAACAGCGTGCCGGTGGCGGCAGGCAGCACGTAGACGGCATTGCTCCCCGGTGCCGCCTCGAAGACGTCGCCCGCGGCGTCGGCGGCGATGCCGGCGGTGGCGAACGGCGCCGCTGGGGCCAGCTCGCGCATCTGGGGCGCCGGGAGGGCCCCGGATCGCTCGATGGCGACGAGCGGGGCGACAGCGAGCAGGCAGAGGACGACCAGCAGTCGAGGCAGGAGGGCCGCTCGTGAGGACATGGAACAAACGCTACGCCACGTCGTGTGGCTTGGCCGTGGCAGGTCCGCTGGCGGTAGGGTTCAGGCCATGTCGATCACACGCGTGGGAATCATCGGATCAGGGATCATGGGCTCGGGCATCGCCGAGGTGGCTGCCGCCAACGGCTACGAGGTCGTGCTGCGCAGCCGCAGCCTCGAGAGCGCCGAGGGCATGAAGGCCGGGCTGGCCAAGTCCCTCGACAAGCAGGTGGCGCGCGAGAAGCGCACCGCCGACGAGGCCGCCGAGATCCTGGGCCGCGTCACCACCGCCACCGAGCTGTCGGCGCTCGCCGACTGCGACCTCGTGATCGAGTCGGTCGTCGAGGACCTCGCCGTCAAGCTGGCCCTCTTCGCCGAGCTCGACGGCATCGTCAAGGAGGGGGCCATCCTGGCCACGAACACCTCCACCCTGCCTGTGGTCGAGATGGCCATGGCCACCAAGCGCCCCGACAGGGTCTGCGGCGTCCACTTCTTCAACCCCGCCCCGGCGATGGCCCTCGTCGAGATCGTCGCCCCGATCACGGCCTCGGACGAGACCATGGCGGCCGTGACCGAGTTCGCGACCTCGTGCGGCAAGGACGCGGTGGCGGTCAAGGACCAGGCCGGCTTCATCGTCAACGCCCTGCTCTTCCCCTACCTCAACAACGCCATCCGCCTGCTCGAGGGCGGCGTGGCCACCAAGGAGGGCATCGACTCGGCCATGAAGGGCGGCTGCGGCTTCCCGATGGGGCCCTTCGCCCTGCTCGACCTCGTCGGCCTCGACACCTCGCTGGCCATCCTCGACGCCCTCTACGACGAGTTCCGGGACCCGAACTACGCCGCCGTGCCGCTGCTGCGCCGCATGGTCGCCGCCGGCCAGCTCGGTCGCAAGACCAAGCTCGGCTTCTACGACTACAACAAGTAGTCGACGCCCGTCGCCGTGATCGGCCGACGAGACTGAGACCACCACACAGCACCCATCCGAAGGAGGCTCACCATGGCTGAGCGCGCCAAGCCCTGGGTCATGCGGACCTACTCGGGCCACTCGACCGCCGAGGCGTCAAACGCCCTCTACCGGACCAACCTGGCCAAGGGCCAGACCGGCCTGTCCATCGCCTTCGACCTGCCCACCCAGACCGGCTACGACCCTGACGCCCCCGAGGCCTCGGGCGAGGTCGGCAAGGTCGGCGTGCCCGTCGCCCACCTCGGCCACATGGCGGCCCTCCTCGACCAGATCCCCGTCGGCGAGATGAACACGTCGATGACGATCAACGCCACCGCCGCGTGGCTCCTCGCCCTCTACATCGCCAACGCCCAGGACCAGGGCGTGGACCCGGCTGTCCTCACGGGCACCACCCAGAACGACATCGTCAAGGAGTACCTGAGCCGGGGCACCTACATCTACGGCCCGGTCCCCTCCCGTCGGCTCATCGTGGACATGATCGCCTACACGGTGCGCAACGTGCCCAAGTGGAACCCGATCAACGTCTGCAGCTACCACCTCCAGGAGGCCGGGGCCACCCCGGTCCAGGAGATCGCCTACGCCCTGGCCACCGCCATCGGCGTCATCGACGCCGTGCGCGAGTCGGGCAAGCTCGACGACGCCGAGATCCCGGCCCTGGTCGGCCGGATCAGCTTCTTCTGCAACGCCGGGATCCGCTTCGTCGAGGAGACGGCCAAGATGCGGGCCTTCACCAAGATGTGGGACGCCATCTGCCTCGAGCGCTACGGCGTCGAGGACCCGGCCAAGCGCCGCTTCCGCTACGGCGTCCAGGTCAACAGCTTGGGCCTGACCGAGCAGCAGCCCGAGAACAACGTCCAGCGCATCGTGCTCGAGGCGCTCGGGGTCACCCTCTCGGCCGACGCCCGGGCCCGTGCACTCCAGCTCCCCGCCTGGAACGAGGCCCTGGGCCTGCCTCGGCCGTGGGACCAGCAGTGGAGCCTGCGCATCCAGCAGGTCCTCGCCTTCGAGACCGACCTGCTCGAGTACGGCGACATCTTCGAGGGCTCCGTCGTCATGGAGGCCAAGACCGCCGAGCTGATCGAGGCCGCCCAGGCCGAGCTCGACGAGGTCCTGAGCCTCGGTGGCGCCTTCGAGGCGATCGACGAGCTCAAGTCGCGCCTCGTGCGCAGCCAGGCCGAGCGCGTGGCACGCATCGAGGCCGGGGAGCAGAAGGTCATCGGCGTCAACAGCTTCGTCGAGACCGCCGACTCCCCCCTGGTCGACGAGGACGGCCTCGAGGCCATCATGAAGGTCGACCCCCTGGTCGAGAACCAGCTCAAGGAGGACGTGGCCGCCTGGCGGGCCAACCGCGACGAGGCCGCCGTGACGGCATCGCTCGCCGAGCTCAAGCGCGTGGCTCTGAGCGATGACGTGGCCGACAACATCATGATCCCGTCGATCGCCCTCGCCCACGCCGGGGGAACCACCGGCGAGTGGGCCGCTGCGCTGCGCGAGGTCTTCGGCGAGTACCGGGCCCCGACCGGCGTGGCCGGCGGCGTCGGCCACCGGGGGAGCTCCATGGCCTCGGTCGCCGAGCGCACCGCCGCCATGGAGTCCGAGGGCGGCCGACCGCGCCTCCTCGTGGCCAAGCCGGGCCTCGACGGGCACTCGAACGGTGCCGAGCAGATCGCCGTCGCCGCCCGAGACGCTGGCTTCGAGGTCGTCTACCAGGGCATCCGGCTCACCCCCGAGCAGATCGTGGCGGCCGCAAGGGACGAGGACGTCGACCTCATCGGCATCTCAATCCTGTCGGGCTCGCACCTCGAGCTCGTCCCTGAGATCCTCGACCGGGCCCGGGTCGCCGGCGTCGAGGCCAAGGTCATCGTGGGCGGCATCATCCCCCCGGACGATGCTCGGGTGCTCCTCGACAAGGGCGTGGCGGCGGTCTACACGCCCAAGGACTACGAGCTCGTCGAGATCATGGACGACATGGTCGACCTCGTGGTCGCCCATCGCTCGGCGCAGGCCTGAGGAGAATCCGAGCCTGACCCGCCCGACGGGCGATGTCGCCCCTTAGGGCCGATCGCGTCGGGTGACGTGGTGCTTGGTGAACCAGCGCCCGGAGAAGCGCCACGGGTTCGCCGGGGCCTCGTCGACCACCACGGCGACCGGTCGCAGCAGCTGCTCGGCCGCGGTCGTGATGACGGCGAGGACCTCGCCGTCGGGCTGGGGCCGGGGCGTGAGGCCCCCCGAGGTGCTCACAGCGGGACGTTCCCGTGCTTGCGCTTGGGCAGGTCCTCGCGCTTGGTGATCAGCATGTCGAGGCTTCGGGTGAGCACCCGACGGGTCTCGGCCGGGTCGATCACGTCGTCGATGTAGCCCCGCTCGGCGGCCTGGTAGGGGTTGGCGTAGCGCTCGGAGTAGTCGTCGACCAGCTCGGCCCGGCGGGCCACCGGGTCGTCAGCGTCCTTGAGCTCGGAGCGGTAGACGATCTCGACGGCGCCGGCGGCACCCATGACGGCGAGCTCCGCCGATGGCCAGGCGAAGGCGAGGTCGGCGCCGATGGACTTCGAGTTCATGACCACGTACGCGCCCCCGTAGGCCTTGCGGGTGATGATCTGGATGCGCGGCACGGTCGCCTCGCAGTAGGCGTAGAGCAGCTTGGCCCCGTGGCGGATGATGCCGCCGTACTCCTGGTCGGTGCCGGGCAGGAAGCCGGGCACGTCGACGAAGGTCACGAGCGGGATGTTGAAGGCGTCACACGTCCGCACGAAGCGGGCGGCCTTCTCGGAGGAGTCGATGTCGAGCACGCCGGCCAAGATCATCGGCTGGTTGCCCACGATGCCCACGGGGCGTCCGCCGATGCGAGCGAAGCCGCAGGTGATGGACGGGGCGTAGGCGGCGTGGACCTCGAAGAAGTCCCCGTCGTCGGCCACGGCCGAGATGACCGAGCGCATGTCATAGGGCTGGTTGGCGCTGGCGGGAAGGATCTCGGTGAGCTCGGGGCACAGGCGGTCCGGGTCGTCCTCGACCGCCTCGCGCGGCGGCTCCTCGAGGTTGTTCGAGGGGAAGAAGCCGAGCAGGTACTTCACGTCGTCGAGGCAGGCGTGCTCGTCGGCGGACACGAAGTGGGCCACGCCGGACTTGCTGGCGTGGCTCATGGCACCTCCGAGCTCCTCGAGGGTCACCTCCTCGCCGGTGACGGTCTTGACCACGTCGGGGCCGGTGATGAACATGTGGCTGGTCTCGTTGACCATGAAGATGAAGTCCGTGAGGGCCGGTGAGTAGACGGCACCGCCGGCGCAGGGGCCCATGATGACCGAGATCTGCGGGATCACCCCCGAGGCCTTGGCGTTGCGGTGGAAGATGCCGCCATAGGAGTGGAGCGACACCACGCCCTCCTGGATCCGAGCACCTGCCCCGTCGTTGAGGCCGATCATCGGCACGCCCAAGGAGTCGGCGAGGTCCATGATCTTGTGGATCTTCTCGGCGAAGACCTCGCCGAGCGCCCCGCCGTAGACGGTGAAGTCCTGGCTGAACACGCAGACCTTGCGTCCGTCGATGGTGCCGAAGCCGGTGAT
>CANGPS010000056.1 GCA_947456245.1 Acidimicrobiaceae bacterium | reverse complement strand
CTTCTTGGTCACTTCGTGACGTGCACTCATCGAAAGCTCCATGGTCACGGCGTAGCCCATTCCCACCCTCGAGGACCCCTCCGCTAGGCGGAGATTCCTACGTGAGGCAATGAATGGTGGTACGCGGAGGTTTTAGATGAGTCAATGCGGCGCCGATGCGAGGCGAGCGGCTCTGGCGGTAGGATGTCGCTTCATCGGGACGTCGGCGGATCGACTCCATCCCGCAGAGTTCGATGGCCCTCGGGCCGTCAGCAGTCAGCGCATCCGGGCAGCAAGGAGTGATCGTGAAGAAGGGTCGACACCGTCGGTTCGAGGAGGCACGCAGCCTCAAGCGCTCATTCGGGGGCGAGGCCGTCTCCTGTGCCGAGTGCGGTGCGGAGCCTGAGGACGTGCATGCCTCGTGGTGTCTGGCCGAGGAGGACTCCTACGACCGGATCCTGGGAGAGGACGACCGCTCCAGCGTCGACGAGCACGACCCGCTCGACGACGAGCCGTCCTAGTCAGGAGCCCCTCGGCGCCCTCCGGGTGGTCGGATGGGGGAGCGGTGTGGACGTCGCCAGTCGCTCGGCGCGCTCGTCCATGAAGGCGAGCAGACGGTTGTAGGTCTTCTTGCCCACCGTGGCGATGAGCTCCTCGCGCATCGAGTCCACGACGCGCTGGGTCCCGACATAGGCCTCGGGAGCCTCTGAGCACCACCAGTGGAACTCGGCGCCGCCGGCTCCCCAGTGCCGACGCTCCCACTGGCCCACCGAGGTCGTGATGTAGCCGTCGTCGGCCACCTCGTCCTCCCTCCGCAGGGGCAGCTGCCAGCAGACCTCGGGCTTCCAGTGCACGAAGCTCTCCTGGTGGTTGGCCGCGGCGACGTGGAAGGCGCAGCCGGGCCCTGCGGCGAAGCCAGGCCGGTTCAGGAACACGCAGGCCTCGTCGACGAGGGCGGTCGTGATCTCGCCGTCGTCGTTCGTCACGATGAGCTCGTCCGGCGCCTCGTCCTTGAGCTGCCACTCCTCGTCGGTGAGCAGGGCCGCCTTGGTCAGCGTGTTGGCCACGTCGTCCTCGTCGAGGAGGTGGGCGCCGTAGCTGCAGCACCCCTGCACGAGGTCGCTCGCGTCCTCGGTCAGGACGCCCTGGCAGCCGGCACCGAAGATGCACGTCCAGCTGCTCTCGAGATAGGTGAGGTCGAACCTCCAGGTCCGCTCCTCGTCGGTGGAGTCGAAGCTGACCCACTCGTGCGCGTCTCTGGGTGCCTTGGCCACGAGGGCAACCTAGCCTCCTGTCCCAAGGCCGACGTCGACCCGTAGACTGGAGCCATGACGCAGATCACTGAGCCGACCACCGACGACGTCGTCGTCGAGATCACCGATGAGGCCCGCACGGTCGTGGCCGATGCCCTCGCCGCCGAGCCCGGGGCGGGCGACCTCGCCCTCTGGCTCGAGGTCCGTGGTGTCGAGGCTGGCCGCTTCGCCTATGACCTGTTCTTCCAGGCGTCGGCCGACGCCGGAGACGATGACGCCGTCTACGCCGTCGAGGGCGTGACGGTGGTGGTGCCCTCGGGGAGCATCAGCCGCCTGCGCAACGCACGCCTGGAGTTCTCGGCCGAGGGCGGGGGCGGGCTCGTCATGGTCAACCCGAACGTGCCCTCCGCCCAGGAGATCGCCCCCGGCGTGCCCGAGGAGGTCCTGGCCCAGGGCATCACCGGACCGCTGGCCGTCCGTGCCATCGCCACGCTCGACGCCGAGGTGAACCCGTCGATCGCCGGCCATGGCGGCCGCGCTGACCTCGTCGCCATGGACGAGGCCGAGGGGGTTGCCTACCTTGCCCTCTCCGGGGGGTGCCAGGGGTGTGCGATGTCCCGCCAGACGCTGAGCAACGGCATCGAGGTCGCCCTGCGCGACGCGATCCCGGAGCTCACCGCGGTGGTCGACGTGACCGACCACGCGCAGGGATCCAACCCCTTCTACGAGGGCTGAGCTGACCGAAGCGACCGAGCCCGTCTCGGCCGACGCGTAGTGTTGGAGCGTGCTTCGTTTCCTCACCGCAGGTGAATCCCATGGCCAGGCCCTCGTCGTCATCGTCGAGGGGCTGCCGGCGGGCCTGGCCGTCTCCGAGTCCCAGATCCAGGCCGAGCTCGGTCGACGGCGGCTCGGCTTCGGCCGTGGTCCCCGGATGCGCTTCGAGGTCGATGAGATCACCCTGACAGCGGGCATCCGACATGGACGCACGCTCGGCTCTCCGGTGGCGATCGAGATCAAGAACACCGAGTGGGAGCGCTGGAGCGAGGAGATGTCCCCCGCACCCGGGACGCCCTCCAAGATCCTCTCGACCCCGAGGCCCGGCCACGCCGACCTCGTCGGCATGCAGAAGTACGGCTTCGACGACGCCCGTGACGTACTCGAGCGCGCTTCTGCTCGCGAGACCGCCGCACGCGTGGCGGCAGGTGCGCTGGCCAAGGCTCTCCTCGCAGAGCTCGGCACCTCGGTGCTCAGCCACACCCTGCAGCTCGGCGATGTCAGGGCCACGGCCGAGGGTCGGCCTGGCGTCGACGACCTTGCGGCCATCGACGACGACGAGGTCCGGTGCTTCGATCGGGCGACGTCGGCTGCGATGATCTCGGCCATCAAGGCGGCGGCCAAGGCCGGCGACTCCCTCGGCGGCATCGCCGAGGTGCTGGCCTTCGGGGTGCCGCTCGGCCTCGGCAGCCACGTCCACTGGGACCGCAAGATCGACGGCATGCTGGCGCAGGCGGTCATGAGCATCCAGGCCATCAAGGGCGTCGAGATCGGCCAGGGGTTCGAGCAGGCCGGCCAGCCTGGTTCGACCGCCCATGACGCGATCTCCTACGACGCCTCAGAGGGCGCAGAGTCCGGAGGCTTCGTCCGGACGACCGCTCGGGCGGGAGGCATCGAGGGCGGCATGACGACCGGGGGCCTCCTGTCGATCAGGGCGGCGATGAAGCCGCTGGCCACGCTGAACAAGCCGGTGCTCGAGACGGTGGACGTGGCGACCAAGGAGTCGACCGTGTCGTTCAAGGAGCGCACCGACGTGACCGCCGTCCCGGCGATGGGCGTCGTGGCCGAGGCCATGGTGTCGCTGGTCCTCGCCTCGGAGTCGCTGCGCAAGTTCGGCGGCGACTCGGTGGCCGAGGTCGTCAGGAACCGTGACGCGTTCATGGACCACCTCGGCGAGACCCCGTCGGCGGCTCGGGCCGAGTGAGCCCGCCCGCCCGGATCGTGCTCGTCGGATCCATGGGGTCCGGCAAGTCCACCGTGATGGAGATCCTCGCCGACCGGCTCGACTGCCCGGGCCTCGACACCGACCGGATCGTCGAGGAGCGAGAGGGCCTGACCGTCGCACAGGTGTTCGCGGCCGAAGGCGAGGACATGTTCCGCTCCCTCGAGCTCAGCGCCCTCGAGGCAGCCCTCGCCCATGGTGCTCCGGTCGTGGTGGCCACCGGTGGGGGGATCGTCGAGACGCCGGCAGCCCGGAGGCTGCTCGAGGCCGAGCCGGCGGTCGTCCACCTCAGGGTCAGTCCGGCGGTGGCGCTCGAGCGCATCGGGTCGACGGGCTCGCGCCCTCTGCTCGGAGACGACCCCGCCCACGCCCTCGCCGCCCTCGAGGAGCGCCGGCGAGCCTGGTGGGCGCAGGTGGCCGGTGCCATCGTCGACGTCGACGGCCTGTCTGCCGTGGCGGTGGCGGACGAGGTCCTGAGCCGGCTCGAGGTGGCGGCATGATCACCGTGCCGGTGCCGGTCGCCCCCCGTCCCTACGAGGTGCTCGTCGGCCCTGGAGCCCGCCGCGAGCTCGGCGCGCTGATCACCCGGGTGGCTCCCGAGGCGGCGCGTGCGGTCATCGTGACCCAGCAGCCGCTCGTGGACGCCGGATGGGTGGACGACCTCGACCCCGGGATCCCTGTCGAGGTGGCGATCATCGAGCAGGGCGAGGACGCGAAGAACCTGTCTGCGGTCGAGGACCTGTGCCGGCGGTTCGTGGAGGTCGGACTGTCACGCCACGACCTGGTGATCGCGGTCGGAGGCGGGCTCACGAGCGACGTCGCCGGGTTCGCCGCGGCCTCGTACCACCGCGGGATCAGCTACCTCACGTTGGCGACCAGCCTGCTGTCGCAGGTCGATGCCGCCATCGGGGGTAAGACCGGGGTGAACCTCCCTGAGGGCAAGAACCTCGTCGGCGCCTTCTGGCAGCCGAGGGCGGTGGTCTGCGACACCGAGATCCTCTCGAGCCTGCCGCCCCGAGAGTGGGCATGCGGACGAGGCGAGATGGCCAAGTACGCCTTCCTCGGCGCTGACGTGCCGTCAGCCGAGATCCTCGATGAGGACATCGACGTCCAGGTGGCGCGCTGCGCCGGGATCAAGGCCGAGGTGGTCGCCGACGACGAGCGCGAAGGCGGCCGACGGATGATCCTGAACTACGGCCACACGCTCGCCCACGCCCTCGAGGCCACAGGCCTCGCCGATCGGGAGGCCGGTCGGAGCACCCGGGCGGCCGACCTCCTCCACGGAGAGGCCGTCGCCATCGGTCTGCTCTTCGCGGCGCACCTGGCGAGGAATCTCGGCCGCATCGACGAGGATCGGGTCGAGTTGCACCGCCGTGTGGTCGGAGGGTTCGACCTGTCCACCGACCTCCCATCTGGACTGGTTGCCGGGGACCTCGTGGCATCGATGGGCAGGGACAAGAAGGCCCACCACGATCTGACCTTCGTGCTCGACGGCCCGGCTGGCGTCGAGCCGGTCCGTGGCGTCCCGGTCGAGGTGGTCCTCGCTACGCTCGAGGAGATGGGAGCCACCCGATGAGCGAGCACCGGCAGATCCTCTTGGTCTCGGGGCCGAACCTCGACCTGCTCGGCGAGCGCGAGCCGGCGATCTACGGGTCCGAGACCCTGGCTGATCACGTCGCTCGGGCTGCGAAGGAGGCGGAGCGCCACGATCTCGCCCTCCGCCACGTGCAGTCGAACCACGAGGGCGAGCTCATCGAGGCCATCCACGACGCCCGTGGATGGGCGGTGGCGATCATCATCAACGCCGGAGCCTTCACCCACACGTCCTGGGCGCTCCACGACGCGCTCGCCGCATTCGACCCACCGGTGGTCGAGCTCCACCTCTCGAACCCCGCGGCCCGTGAGCCCTTCCGGCACACCTCGGTCATCGCACCGGTGGCCGACGGCGTCATCGCCGGATTCGGCGGGCTCGGCTACTCACTCGCCGTCGAGGCGGTCGCCCGGCTCCTCGAGGCGTCCTCGTGAGCGGCTCGCTCGCACCGCTCGACGTGCTGCGCCGCCAGCAGCGACTCCTCGAAGCGCTCCCGTTGGCGGGCGTCGACGGCCTGCTGGTCACCGCCCTGACCAACGTCCGCTACCTGACGGGCTTCACCGGCTCCGCAGGCACGCTGGCCATCACCCCGTCGAGCGTCACCCTGACGACCGACGGGCGCTACCGCACCCAGGCCGCCGAGCAGGTGGCGGCCGTCGGCCTGTCCGAGGCTGTCACGATCGTGATCGGCGGCATGGACGCCCAGCGTGAGGCCCTGCTTGCGGCGCTCGCCGACGCCCCGTCCGTGGGTCTCGAGGCTGACCACATGACCTGGGCCCAGGCCACCGCGTGGGAGGGTCGGCTGGGTCGTGCTCCGGTCGCCACCTCCGGCCTCGTCGAGGAGCTCCGCGCGGTCAAGGATCAGGGCGAGATCGAACGGATGCGCCATGCCGCGGCGATCGCCGACGCAGCGCTGGCCGAGGTCCTGCCGCTGATGGCGGCCACCGGCACGACCCCGATCTCCGAGTCCGCCTTTGCACTCGCGCTCGACTCGGCCATGCGGCAGCGCGGTGCCGAGTCGGTGGCCTTCGAGACCATCGTGGCGGCGGGGGAGAACTCCGCCAAGCCCCACCATCACCCGAGCGATCGGCTGATCGCCGTGGGTGACCCCGTGGTGGTCGACTTCGGTGCCACATTCGAGGGCTATCGCTCGGACATGACCCGGACGTTCTGCGTCGGTGGCCAGCCCGTGGGAGCTCTGCGGGAGATCTTCGACCTGGTGTCGGCCTCGCAGGCCGCCGGCGTGGATGCCGTCCGGCCAGGGGTCACGGCCGGCTCCATCGATGACGTGTGCCGCGGAGTCATCGTCGACGGCGGCATGGGAGAGCGCTTCGAGCACTCGACCGGGCACGGGGTCGGGCTCGACATCCACGAGCTTCCGTGGGTGGCCAGTCAGGGGACCGCTATCTTGGAGCCAGGCACGGTGGTGACCGTCGAGCCCGGCGTGTACGTCGCTGGGGTCGGTGGTGTCCGCATCGAGGACACGCTCGTCGTCACCAGCTCGGGCGCAGAGCCCCTCACCCGATTCACGAAGGAAGTCGCCGCCTGATGGCTGTCTCAACCAACGATCTCAAGAACGGCATGACGCTCGACCTGGCCAAGGAGGGCCTGTTCAGCGTGGTCGAGTTCCAGCACGTCAAGCCGGGCAAGGGTGGAGCCTTCGTGCGCACCAAGCTCAAGAACGTGCGGACGGGCGCGGTCATCGAGCGGACCTTCCGCGCCGACGAGAAGCTCGAGCAGGCCATCGTCGACAAGAGTGACACGCAGTTCCTGTTCCGTGACGGCGACGACTACGTGTTCATGGACCAGACGACCTACGACCAGACGACGGTGTCGCCGGCGTCGCTCGGCGATGCGGTGAACTTCCTCAAGGTGGGCAACACCGCCAACCTCCAGACGTACCTCGACGAGGTGATCGGCATCGAGCTCCCCGCCTCGGTCGAGCTTGAGATCACCGAGACTGAGCCTGGAGTCCAGGGCGACCGGGTCTCGGGAGCACGCAAGCCGGCGACGCTCGAGACCGGCTTCGTCGTGCAGGTCCCGCTCTTCGTGAACGAGGGTGACGTCATCAAGGTCGACACCCGCACGGGCGAGTACATCACCCGCGCCTAGCGCGGGCGATCCCTCCTGATGACCGGCGTGACACGGCACGAGGCGCGCGAGCGTGCCTTGGGACTCCTCTACGAGGCGGAGCTCAAGCACCTCGATCCCCGGGAGGTCCTCAGCGAGCTCTCCATGGCCCCCGACCCCTACTGTGCCCTGCTCGTGACGCTCGCCGGCGAGCACCAGGAGGAGTCGCGCCGGACCATCGAGGCCACGGCCGTGAACTGGCCGATCGATCGCATCGGTGTGATCGATCGTCTCGTGATGGAGCTCGCCCTGGCGGAATCGAGGGGGGAGGACCCGCCGCCCCGGGCAGTCATCCTCAATGAGGCCGTCGAGCTGGCCAGGGACTACTCCACCGACTCCTCCGGCTCGTTCGTGAACGGGATCCTCGCCACCGCCATCCCGGAGTCCTGAGTCGGAACCGGTCCGGGACGGGGTTAGGTTGCCGGTCATGGTGCGTGGGCCTCTGTGGCACATCGAGGTCCCCTCGGTGGGGTGGCGATGACCGGCATGGGCCATGGGGTCAGCCTGCGCAACGAGGTGGTCACCTCGCACTTCATCAGCGCGCTGTTCTTCGACCTTGCCATCCTGATCGGCCTGGTGGCCGTCGTGGTCGCCCTGGTGCTCGTGGGTCGCCGGGGTCCGAGTGCCGATGCGGTCAACGCGGAGGAGCAGCCGGCCCGGCGCGTCCTGAGGCTCGGAGCTGGCGGGCTCTGGATCGCCGCCGGGCTGCTGCAGCTGCAGACCTCGATGCCCATGGGGATCCCCGCCCAGGTCGTCAGGCCGTCGGTGGCCACCGCTCCGGGCTGGGCCTCGTGGCCGGTCCTCCAGGCCACCGATGCGTGGATCCGCCACCCGATCCTCGGCGCCACCGGCGTCGTGTGGGTCGAGCTCGGCCTCGGCCTCTGGCTGGTGCTCGCTCGAAGGGGCTGGCTGTCGCGCCTCGCCGGCGGTGCCTCTGCGACGTGGGCTCTCGTGGTCTTCGTGGTGGGATCCGGCCTCGGCGGCGCCTTCATCGCTCCGTGGGCATGGGTCTTCGGCGCCCCAGGGGCGAGCCTGCTCTACGCGGTGGCCGGCGTGCTGCTGGCGCTGCGGCCATCGCTCCTCGCCACCGCCCGTGCTGCCCGGGTGGTGGCCGGAGGTGTCGGCGTGGCCCTGGTGCTGATGGGGGTCGGGCAGGCGCTGCCGTCAGGTGGGTTCTTGCGGTCTGGGAGCGATTCGGCGTTCGCGCGGATGGCGGACGAGATGGCGGCCATGTCCCAGCCCGGGATCACGGCGTCCATCCAACGATGGTTCGCCTCCTCGGCGACCCACGTCGGCCCCGCCCTCGACGTGGTGATCGTGGTCGTGCTGCTCGGGACCGGCGTGGCGCTGCTCTCGGGTCGCCGCCGGACCGCAGGGGTGGCGACGGCGACCTTCTGCATCCTGGCGCTCTCGGTCTGGATCGTCATCCAGGACCTCGGGGTGATGGGTGGCGTCGCCACCGACGTGAACTCCATGCCGATGTGGGTCGTGCTGGTGGGAGCAGCCTGGCTCCTGCTGCGCGACGCACCACCGTCCGGGTCGTCGCCCGACCTGGGCCTCGACGGACCAGAGCGGCGAGAGCGGTCGGCCGCCGGTGCCGGTGCCATGGCGATGACCTGCTTCGGAGCGGTGCTGCTCCTCGGTGTCGCCGTCCTCTCCGGCTCGACGGCCGACGCGGCGATCGCCGCCGGCGGTCAGGTCTCGGTCATCCGCGGACCAGCCCCGGCGTTCGAGCTGACCGACGCCGGTGGGCGGGCCGTCTCGCTCTCAGACTTCGCCGGGAGGGTCGTGGTGATGTCGTTCATCGACCCGGTGTGCACGTCGGAGTGCCCGATCGAGGCGCAGGAGATGCGGATCGCCGCGAGCAAGCTCGGGCCTGACGTCCCGGTGAGCTTCGTGGCCATCAACGCCAACCCACGGTTCACCTCCCCGAGCGACCTGGCCGCCTTCAACGAGGCGGAGGGCCTCACGGGCTGGAGGAACTGGACCTTCCTCACCGGTTCGCCGGCACAGCTCCGGCGCGTGTGGGACCGCTACGGCGTCTCGGTCTCGACCATCGGAGCGGGGGCCATGGCGCTGCACTCCGAGCCCGTCTTCATCATCGACGGCAGGGGTCAGCTGCGCGCCACGTGGACGCTGGCCTCCGGAGAGAGCCCGAGCTCGCTCGAGGGGCAGTCCACGACGTCGCAGCTGATCGACCAGGTGAGGCGAGCACGATGAGGAGCCTCTCCACGATCCTCGGCGCCGTGCTCCTCCTCGCCACGCTGGCCACCTCGACCGCCGCCGGAGCGGCCACCTTGGCGAGCGGCTCGAGGCAGGGCGCGGTGGCGGTCGCGGTGGTGCCGACGGGCCGACTAGGTGATCCTGCCAACCGCTTCTTCCAGACGTTCACGTCGACGGGGGAGGGGTGGCATCTGACGACGCCGAGGGGGACGGCGACGAACGGTGGGATCGTCGTCGCCAGCCCAGAGCGGGGAGCGGCGGCGGTCCTGCCCTTCTTTGCCAGCCACGTCACCGCGCTCGGGATCATGACGGCAGGCCGCCCCGCTCGCGACGGGAAGGTGATCCCAGCGCTGGCGGTCAACCCGACATCCCTGACGGTGAACCCCGCCACGGGGCGGATGGTCCTCGTCACGTCGAGGGGCGACGTCTTGGCCGCGGCCGCCGTCGGAGGCAGGCTGCGCCGCGTGGCGACGACAAGGGCGGTGGCGGCTTCCGGGGCCGGCAGGCGCTGCGGTCTGTCCGGGATCGTGGCGGCGGCGACCACGCCGGACGGCAGCCTGGTCGTGGGTGGTCGGTGCACCCGCGGGGGAGCGGGCATCTTCATCAACCGGGGCAGCGGTGGCTGGTCCGCGGTGTCCGGTCCCGGCTCGGGCTCCTGGTCGGTGGTGCGCCTCGACCCGACCGAGGATGGGGTCACGGCCCTCCTGGCGTCCTCGGGGAACCATCGAGCGCTGCGGACCGTCCACCTGATCGGCTCGGTGTCCTCCTGGTCGCCGCAGCTCCCCGTCGTCGGGCAGCTGCGCTCGACTGCCGTCAGCGTGGCCACGGGCGCAGCGGCCACCTACCTCGTAGCCCTCGCCAACAGGGGGAGCGTGCAGCTCTGGACGCTCGGACTCGACGGCCCGCCCCGTCGGGTCGGTCCGGCCCTCGG
>CANGPS010000055.1 GCA_947456245.1 Acidimicrobiaceae bacterium | reverse complement strand
GGCCATGGCGACGGTCCAACGACCGGCATCGTCGTCATAGGCGAGGCGCTCGACCCGCGCACCGAAGCGGATGAGCGGACGGAGGCCGTAGGCGTCGACCACCTCCTCGATGTACTCGAGGATCTCCGCCTGCTGGGGGTACTTGCGCGACCAGACATGGGGGTGGAACGAGTACGAGTAGAGCGCAGAGGTCACGTCGCAGGCCGCACCCGGGTAGGTGTTGTCGCGCCAGGTGCCGCCGACGTGCTCGGAGGACTCGAGGATGACGACCGGACCGACGCCGGCTCGCTGGAGGCTCACGGCCATGCCCAGCCCACCGAACCCCGAACCGATGATGGCGACCTCGACCTGCTCCATCGAACCTTTCCTCCCCCTGGCGGCTGCTTCGACCGTAGTGCGGGGCGCCGGTCGGCCGCCTGCCGGCCTCAGCCGTCCTGGTCGGCGGCGTCGATCTCCTCGCGGCTGATGCCGAGCATGAAGAGCACCGCGTCGAGGTAGGGGACCGAGAGCGCCGTGTCGGCGGCCTCGCGCACGATCGGTCGAGCGTTGAAGGCGATGCCGAGGCCGGCCACCTGGAGCATGTCGATGTCGTTGGCGCCGTCGCCGACCGCCACCACCTGGCCCACCGGGACGCCCTCCTCGTCGGCGAAGCGCGCCAGTGCCTCGGCCTTGGCCTGCCGGTCGATGATGGGGCCGATGAGGCCGCCGGTGGCCACCCCGTCGACCACCTCGAGCTCGTTGGCCGCCAGGTGGTCGATGCCGAGCTCGGCGAGCAGGGGTGCGATGACCTGGGTGAAGCCGCCGGAGACCACGGCGGTCAGGTAGCCGAGGCGCTGGAGCGTGCGCAGCAGCGTGCGGGCCCCGGGCATCAGCTCGAGCTCGTCGGCCACCCCCTCGATGTCAGCCAGGGGCAGACCAGCGAGCAGCGCCACGCGCTCGCGCAGCGCCTCGGCGAAGTCGAGCTCGCCCGCCATGGCCGCCTCGGTGATCGCCGCCACGCGGTCCTCGATGCCAAGGCGACCGGCAAGCCGATCGATCACCTCGCCCTTGAGCAGGGTCGAGTCGGCATCCATCACGATGAGGCGCTTGGCACGGCGGTGCAGGCCGGCCCGCTGGACGGCGATGTCGATGGACTCGGCCACGGCGAGGCGGCCGAGGGAGGCGCGCAGCTCCTCGTGCTGGGTGCCCCGCACGAGCAGCTCATAGGCCTGCACCGGACGGTCGCCGAGGCGCACGATGCGCTCGACGTCGCCGCCGCACGCGGCGATGGTCGAGAACACGGCCCCGAGGCTCCCGGGCTCGATGACCCGGGAGACGAGCGTGACGAGCAGCCGGCGACCCTCAGGCTCGGCTCGCTCGGTGGACGAGGAGATCTCCACCGTCACCGCACGGGCGGCCTCGACCCCCGAGGCCTCGACGGCCTCGGCGAGCTGCTCGACCGTGGCCCCGGGGCGGAGCTGGACCTCGATGCACAGGACGAGATGGCCACGGATGGTGATCTGGCCGATGTCGGTGATCTCGGTGGCCACCGCCGCGGCGGCGGCGAACACCTCGGCGGCGAGGCCGGGGGAGTCGCGCCCCGAGATCGTCAGCAGGTAGCGGTCCTCGGGCACGAGCACGAGGTTAGGTCGTGGTCGGGGGCTCGACGGCGCTCGGACGGACCCATCCCTGGCCGTCCACCCACCGGCGGAGCACCCGTGCCGGGACCCCGCCGATCACGCAGCGATCGGGGAACTCACCGGAGACGACCGCACCTGCGGCCACGACCGTGTTGCGCCCGAGCGTGGTGCCCGGGAGGATCACGCAGTTGGCACCCAACCAGCTGCCAGCCCCGATGGTCACCGCCGCCTCGATCGGCCACTGCCGGCCGATCGGGGCCTCGACGTCGTCATAGGTGTGGTTCTGGTCGGTGATGTAGACGTAGGGGCCCGTCATGATGTCGTCGCCGATGGTGATCGACCAGTGGCCCACGATGTGGCTGCCTCGGCCGATGATGCAGCGCGAGCCGATGGAGACCACGGGATCGGTCACCATCTCCTGCGTCGGCGCCATCCCTGCGGTGATCGCCACGTTGGGGCCGATCATCGTGTCCTCGCCGAGCGAGATGTAGCGCTCGTTGTAGATCACCCCCTGCGGGCTGAGCAGGGCCGAGCCACGTCCGAAGGCCTTGAACCCCTTGGCGAAGGCGTCGGGCGGCCCGACGATGGCGAGGTCCGCCGACGCGGCGCGGCTCCACCGGATGAGCCGGCCGAGGCCGCGGCGGACCGGACCGGGGAGGCGACGGACGACGGTCATGGCCGCCACGCTACCGAAGCCCCGGGTGGCCATGACAGCCGGAGCCCACCTCCACCCCGGTATCGTCGGGGCCGTGAGCGCCGCACCCTTCTCCCGACGTCGGCTCCTCGCCGGTGGAGGGATCCTGGCGGCCGGCGGCGCGCTGGCGGCCTGCGGGTCGGGGGCCAGCGACACGTCGGGGACCACCACGACCTCGGCCGCGTCCGGACCACCCGCCTCTCGCACGGCGGTCGTCGACGGGGTCAAGGTGCGCGTCGCCGACTGGGTCATCGCCGAGAACAAGCGACCCGGCACGCTCGACTGGATCCTCGGCGGCTACCCGCCGGCGGGCCAGCACCTCGAGGGCTTCGCCTCGGCCACCTCGGTGGCCACCGGGGGCAAGGTCGACCTGATGGTCAACTGCTCCGACACCTCGTATCGCATCGAGGCGTACCGGATGGGCTACTACCAGGGCTACGGCGGACGCCTGATCGCCAAGAGCCCCACACTCAAGGGCGTCGCCCAGCCGCCGGCCAAGGTCGACCCCGCCCACGGGACCGTCGAGTGCCCCTGGAACGTCTCGTGGACGGCCGACCTGCGGGGCTGGCCACCGGGGATGTACCTGTTCCGCCTGGTCTCGGCCAGCAACTGGCAGCAGTGGATCCCCTTCGTGGTGCGCCAGGCCAACGAGTCGACGAGCGCCTATGTGCTCATGAGCGCGGTGACGACCTATCAGGCCTACAACACGTGGGGAGGCTGGAGCCTCTACAAGGACGAGTCGGGGGCGAACGCCAAGCGGGCGACCATCGTCTCCTTCGACCGGCCCTACATGCAGAGCTGGGAGCAGGGCGCGGCCGACTTCTTCGGCAACGAGTTCCCGGTGCTCTACGACATGGAGCGACTCGGCCTCGACCTCGACTACTGGACCGACATCGACCTGCACCTGCGCGGCCAGTTCCTCAAGAACCACCAGTCGCTGTGGTCGACCGGCCACGACGAGTACTGGTCGTCCGAGATGCGCGACCACGCCACCGTGGCCACCAAGGCCGGCACCAACCTCGCCTTCCTCGGGGCCAACGCCATCTACCGCAAGATCCGCCTCGCCCCCTCGGGCTTCGGGGCCGCCCGGACCGAGATCTGCTACAAGTCGACCGCCGACCCGGTGACCGCCTCGGACCCCGCCGCCTCGACCGTCGAGTGGGGGTCGCCGCCGGTGAACAAGCCGGCCTGCGAGCTCACCGGCTCGACCTACATCTCGATCAGCGCGGACGACGACCTCACCATCACGGACCCGCAGGGCTGGTTCTGGAAGGGCGCGGGGGTCACCGAGGGTCAGCACCTGTCCAAGGTCGTCCAGGGCGAGTACAACCGCTACATCCCCGGCCAGGCCGGGCCGAGCGACGTGCAGCTCTTCGGCCACTCGCCCATCACCAAGCAGGGCAGCTGGAGCGACATCACCTACATCACCCGACCCGGCGGGGGCGGGGTGCTGTCCACCGGCATGGCCTCGTGGGTCTACAAGATGTCGAACTCCTCGACCATCCCGGCTCCCATGGTCCCCGACCCCATCCCCGGGATCACCCCCATCCTCCTGCGCTCCATGCTGAACCTCTACGGTCTCTTCGGAACCGGGCCGGCCTCGGCGAGCCAGCCCGCGCAGTCGAACTGGAAGAACTACTACCACTGAGGCCGGGTTTGCCCGACCATCGAAGGAGCACCATCAAGTGAGCACCACGACGACCAGGATCATGAAGGCCACCGCGCTGCTGAGCGCCGGAGCGCTGCTGCTCGGGGCCTGCTCGTCGTCGCCCAAGAAGCCCAAGAAGAAGGCCGCCTCGACCACCACGACCACCAAGGCCCCGGTCTGCGCCCTGACGGGTGCCCCCTCCCCGCTCGGGGCGATCCCGCAGCGCACGGCGATCGGCGCCAAGATCGACAACTACCAGGACGCCCGGCCCCAGAGCGGCCTCGACAAGACCGACATCGTCTTCGAGGAGCCCGTCGAGGGCGGCATCACCCGCTACAACGCCATCTTCCAGTGCGACAACGCCGACTCCATCGGCCCGATCCGCTCGGCCCGCCAGATCGACATCGGCATCCTCGGCCAGCTCGGCAACCCGCCGCTCGTCCACGTGGGCGGGATCAACCCGGTGCTCGAGAACATCGTGGCCGCCGGCATCCCCAACCTCGACCTCGGCAACTACCCGAACGCCATCACCCACCTGAACACCCGGTATGCGCCGTACAACACGTACACGTCGACGACGCAGCTCTATGCCAACCTCCCGGCGGGCACCAAGAACACCCCACCGGCGCCCATCTACACCTACTCCCCCACGACCCCCACGGGCACGGCGGTGACCAGCGTGCACGTGCCGTTCTCGGGCAACTCCGACGTGACCTGGACCTGGGCCGCCGGCCAGAACGCCTGGCTGCGCTTCTACAACGGGACCTCGCCGGACCGGAACGCTGACGGCGTCCAGAACCAGGCCGCCAACGTGATCGTCCAGACCGTCCACGTGACCTACGGACCCTGGGTCGAGAACGCCGGTGGCGGACTCGAGGTCCAGGCGGTGCTCTCGGGCACCTCTGGCCCGGCCATCGTGTTCCGCAACGGCATCCAGGTCAACGGGACCTGGAGCCGTGACGCCGCCTCGTCCCCGACCGTCTACAAGGACGCCGCCGGGGCCGTGATCGCCATGGCACCCGGTCGCACCTGGGTCGAGCTCGTCCCCGACACCGTGACCGTGACCGCGGTGCCCAACCCGGTGCAGCCGACGACCACGACGACGATCAAGAAGAAGTAATCGCACGCCTGCGGCGCCTGCAGGACCACGATGACGCGACGAGGCCCCGCTCCTTCATGGAGCGGGGCCTCGTCGCTGCCTGGGCCTCGGTGGGCTCAGTCGAGGGTGATCGGCAGGTCGTCGGCGTCCACCGTCTCGGCGGCGGCGACCTCCTCCTCGTCCTTGGGGGCGAGGTGCTCGCGGACCCGCTGGTCGATCTCCGCCATCAGCTGGGGGTTCTCTCGGAGGAAGTTCTTGACGTTCTCCCGACCCTGGCCGAGCTGCTCGCCCTCGTAGGTGAACCAGGCACCGGCCTTCTTGACGAACCCGAGGTCGACGCCCACGTCGAGGAGCGAGCCCTCACGGCTGATGCCCTGGCCGTACATGATGTCGAACTCCGCCTGCTTGAACGGTGAGCCGACCTTGTTCTTGACGACCTTGCAGCGGGTGCGGTTGCCCACGATGTCGGTGCCGTCCTTGATCGACTCGATCCGGCGGATGTCGATGCGGACCGACGAGTAGAACTTGAGCGCCCGGCCACCGGGGGTGACCTCCGGGGAGCCGTAGATGACGCCGATCTTCTCGCGCAGCTGGTTGATGAAGATGCAGATCGTCTTGGACTTCGACAGGTTGCCGGTGATCTTGCGCAGGGCCTGGGACATGAGGCGGGCCTGGAGGCCGACGTGGCTGTCGCCCATCTCCCCCTCGATCTCGGCACGCGGCGTCAGGGCGGCGACCGAGTCGATGACCAGCACGTCGATGGCGCCGGAGCGGATCAGCATGTCGGCGATCTCGAGGGCCTGCTCACCGGTGTCGGGCTGGGAGATCAGCAGGTCGTCGACGTTGACGCCGATGGCCGAGGCGTAGATCGGGTCCATGGCGTGCTCGGCGTCGATGTAGGCACAGGTCCCGCCGTTGCGCTGGGCCTCGGCCACGACGTGGGTGGCCAGCGTCGTCTTGCCCGAGGACTCAGGTCCGTAGATCTCGACGACGCGGCCTCGGGGGAGGCCTCCGATGCCCAGGGCGAGGTCGAGCGACAGCGCACCGGTCGGGATCGACTCGATGCCCATGGACACCTTGTCGCCCATCCGCATGATCGAGCCCTTGCCGAACTGCTTCTCGATCTGGCCGAGGGCCATGTCGAGGGCCTTGTCCTTGTCATCCTGCTGCGCCATCGCTGTGTCTCCTGTCTTGGATCCGGAGCCCTGCTCCGGTGTCGTGTTCACCTGGCGTCGGCACCCTACGGAGGGGGTGTCTCACTGCGTGTTCGCCACCCTAATACGAACAGGTGTTCGTGTGGGTGGATCCCGCAGGTTTCGCTCCCAACGGTCGGATCTCGGCCGGGGAGCCTGGCGGTCAGGAGAAGGCCGCCCGGACCCGGTGGTCGTAGACCGACCCATCCGGACCGGGCTCCGAGACGATGAGGACGAGCTCGGAGGGCTCCATGGCGGTCGAGACCGCGACCCCCACGAGCTCGGCGGGGATGGTCGTCTTGCGCCGTCGGCGCGCCAGGGTCATGTGCCCGTAGAAGGGATGGTCGCGAGAGCCCATGGCACCGGACACCCCGAACTCGTCGAGCACCCGGTCGACGAGACGGGCCAGGTCCTCCGCGCCATGGGCCGGGACCACGAGCGTGCCGTCCCGGCCGAGGAGCTCGGTGGCAGGACCGAGCTCGATGATCGGTGCGCTGGTCCGTGACGCCACCTCCTGGGCGACCTCGTCGAGCTGGGCGACGATCTCCTCGTGCACCGAGGCCGTGTACCGCAGCGTGACGTGCAGCCGATCGTCGGGCTCCCAGCGGACGCCATCGACCTCGGGCCGAGGGTGGCGACCCAGCGACGCCAGGGCTGCGGCATCGGGGAGGAGGCCGAGGAAGATGCCCACGTCAGCCGAGGATGGACTGGTAGACGAGCTGGCTGAGCTGCGATCGGATCGGGTGGGTCCCGCTCGGGAGCAGCTGGGTGAAGAACGAGACCTCCATCTCCTCGGCGGGGTCGACCCAGAACGCCGTGGAGGCGGCCCCTCCCCAGGAGAACGACCCTTCGGTGGTGGGCACCCGGCTCGGGGCCGCGTCCTGGACCACGGCGAAGCCGAGGCCGAACCCGACGCCGGCGTAGCCGGTCTCGCTGAACGAGTCCTCGGCCATGGCGAGCAGGTCGGCACCACCCGGCAGGTGGTTCCGCGTCATGTAGGCGAGCGTCCGAGGCGAGAGCAGCCGGACGCCGTCGGCCTCGCCGCCGCCGAGCAGCATGGCGGTGAAGCGGCGGTAGTCGGCGGCCGTGGACACGAGGCCCCCGCCGCCTGAGAGCATCGTGGGCTGGCGCAGGGCATAGGCGCCCATCTCCGCCACGGGCACCGCGGCGAGACCGTGGCCGAAGTCGGGGATGTAGAGCTGGGCGAGGCGGTCGGCGGCCGTCTCCGGGCACGAGAAGCTGGTCTCCTCCATGCCGAGCGGCTCGAGGACCAGTCGCCGCAGGGCGACGTCGAGCGTCTCGCCGGTGAGCACCTCGATGAGGCGGCCGAGCACGTCGGTGGCCACCGAGTAGTTCCACGAGCTGCCCGGGTCGAAGAGCAGCGGCAGTGCCGCCCAGTCTTGGCAGGCCTGGGCGATGTCGGCACCTCCCGGCGAGCCGAAGTCGTAGCCGGCGAGCCGGTAGATCTCGTCCACCGTGTGCTCGTGCTGGAACCCGTAGGTCATCCCGGCCATGTGGGTCATGAGGTGCCAGATCCGGATCGGTTCGATGGCCGGACGGGTCTCTGGGTGCTCGGCCGTGCCGCCGACGAAGACCTGCGGTGCCTCGAAGCAGCCGAGGTAGGGGGCGATCGGGTCGTTGAGCTCGAAGCGACCCTCCTCCCACAGCCGCATGATGGCCACCTGGGTGATCGGCTTGGTCATCGAGTAGATCCGGAAGACGGTGTCCGCCGTCATCGGCAGTCCAGCCTCGCGATCGCGATGCCCGCCCATCCCCACATAGGCAACCTCGCCCCGTCGGGCCACGACCGCCAGCCAGCCGGCCAGGCGCCCGTCATCCACGTAGCGGTCGAAGTGCCGGGTGATCCGCTCGAGCCGATCGGCGTCGAGGCCGACCTTGGCCGGGTCCGTGGTGGTTGCGATGGCGCTCATGAGCCTCCCTTGTGCTGGGACGCATCGTACCGAGGACGCCGCCGACAGGCGGTCCGGTCCTCACCAGAGGCGCCGGAACAGGTCGACGACGGCCGCCCCGAGGGCGACCTCGACCACGATCCCGACGAGGCCGACGACCACCCCGATGATCAGGATCGCCGCGTCCTCGAGGATCATCGACAGGCAGACCACCACGGCGCCGAGGGCCGGCAGGGTGTCAAGGCCGGAGAACGGCGGTGCCAGGGCGGCTCCGACCGCGAAGGCGATGAGCACCACACCGAGGAGTCGACGCACCGGCCCCGACCGCATGGTCGCCGCCGCCCGCGGTCGACTGAAGCGCTCCAGCCTGCGGACCCATCGGATGACCACTGGGAGGGCCCGTCCGGTCATCGCCGCGCCCAGCTCTCGGTGCCGCCAGCGAGCAGGGAGCCAGATCGTCGTGAGGCCGAGCACCATCTCGGCGGCCACCAGGACGGTGATCGCCTCGAGCACGTGGGTCACCCCACCGGTCGGCAACGGCAGGGCGGCCGGGAGCATCAGGAGGAGCGCGGCGACGGCGAAGGTCTTCTCCGAGAAGACCTCGCCGAGTCCACCCAGCGTCTTGGGCGAGTCCGAGTCCAGCCACCCCTCGAGCTGCTCGCTGAAGCTCAGTGGCACGTCACGGCCTCCCTCCCCCTGCCGACTCTAGGAGTCGGCTCACGCCACGCCGAGCGTCCAGCCCTCCTCGCCCAGCACCTCGCGCCGGCGGCGGGACGTCAGGCCCGTCAGGCTCGGAGGGTCGAGCAGCGCGGCCAGGCCCCTCGGCCCGAGCGCACGAAGGGCCTTGAGCGTCCCGGCCACCTGCTGGGCGTCCCGGACCGTCCGGCGCTCGGCCGACCAGTCCCACAGGCCGAACCAGGTCTCGGCCAGCACCACCGGATGGCCAGGGTCACCCGGTCCCTCGAACGGCCACACCGCCAGCTGATCGCCGAGGTCCTGCCGCATCCGCTCAAGGTGCGGCAGGCAGGTGAGCACCTGTCCGCCGACCGAACCGCGCCCGGAGAGCATCCAGCTCGAGAGCACCCCAGGGCCGGCCAGCTCCTCACAGGCGCGCAGCCGTGCCAACGGCATGGGGGCGAGGCCGGCGACGTCGACGTCGCGATGGGGAAGGTGGACGAGCTCCTCCCAACGTCCGCCCACCGGCCGACCCCAGAAGACCCGGGTGCCGCAGTCGGCGTTCATGGCGTCGGCCGCCGCGAAGCGGTTGTTGGCATTGTGGGCATCGTCCTCGATGCGCTCGGCCAGGCCGCGCCAGAGCGCCCTCCACGGGGGTCGGCCCGGCAGGCCGAGGGTGGCGGCACACCCTGCGGCCAGGCCGAGCGAGACGTCGATGGCGATCAGCGTCCGCTCGCCGGCGGCCAGGCCGCCGTCGATGGCTCGTCGCAGCGCCGCCATGGTGGCCTGCCGGGTCGGGTGGTTCACCGTCCGCACCGGGCCCGGACGGTCGAGGCGTCCGCTTGCCACCCAACAGCTGTCGGCCCCCAGGGTGGGGGTCGCCGCCCCTGACCAGTCGACGATGAGGGCCCGTTCGAAGCGGGCGCCGCTCACGAGGCCAGCAGGGCGCGCCGGAGGGCGTCGAGGGCTGAGATGGCCGCGTAGGACCGCACGCGCGGTCGGTCGCCGGGCAGCCGCAGCTCGAAGGACTCGGTGCCCCGGCCCGGCAGGCTCAGGCCAACGAAGACCGTCCCGGCCGGCTGGCCATCCTGGGTGGCGGGCCCGGCCACGCCGGTGACCGAGAGTCCGATGTCGCTCCCGAGCCGCCGCACCGCCCCGGCGGCCATGGCCTCAGCGGCCGGCGCCGACACCACGGGGCCCGAAGGCACGTCGAGCAGGTCCTGCTTGACCTCGGTGGCATATGACACGATCCCGCCTCGGAACCAGGCGCTCGCCCCCTCCACCGCCACGAGACGGCTGGCGATCAGGCCACCGGTGAGCGACTCGGCCAGGCCGAGGGTCAGGCCCCGGTCGATCAGGAGGGCGGCGATGGCGTGCTCCATGGTCTCGTCGTCGCGGCCGAAGACGATGTCGCCGAAGCGCTCCTCGATCAGGGCGAGGACCTCGGACTCCTCGGCGTCGAGCAGTGCGATGGCCGCCTGCTCATCCCTGGCCTTGGCGGTCAGCCGGACCTTGATCCCCTCGATGCCCGAGGCGAGGAAGGCGACCGTGACGCCGGCTCCAGCCGACGCGTGGTGGTCGAAGCGCGGCCCGACGACCTCGGCCAGGCCGGACTCCGACGTCCCCCAGGTTCGCAGCACCCTCGAGCG
>CANGPS010000054.1 GCA_947456245.1 Acidimicrobiaceae bacterium | reverse complement strand
CGGTCCCGCGGCCGTTCTCGGCGCCGCTGCTGGCCGGTGCGGGCGGCTACTTCGCCCCCATCATCCGGGCCTACATGCACCGCTCGGGAGCGCCGAACGACGTGGGGATGAAGGTGGCCGTCAAGGACCGCCTCCACGCCCTCAAGAACCCGTACGCCCACCTCCACCTGCCGGACATCTCGCTCAAGATGGTGGAGGAGTCGATCATGCTGTGGGACCCGCTGCACTACCTCGAGTCGTGCCCGTCGTCCGACGGCGCGGCGGCCATGGTGATCGCGTCCGAGGACGTGGCCGAGTCGACGGCCAAGTCCACCGGACGCCCGCCGGCCTGGGTGCACGGCACCGCCATGCGCTCGGAGCCGACGATGTTCGCCGGCCGCAACCAGGTCAACCCACAGGCCGGTCGGGACTGCGCCAAGGACGTCTACGCCCAGGCGGGGATCACCAACCCTCGTGAGGAGCTCGATTGCGCCGAGGTCTACGTGCCCTTCAGCTGGTACGAGCCGATGTGGCTCGAGAACCTCGGCTTCTGCGACGAGGGCGACGGCTGGAAGCTCACCGAGTCAGGGGCGACGTCGCTCGACGGCGGCGACATCCCGTGGAACTGCTCGGGTGGCGTGCTGTCGTCGAACCCGATCGGTGCCTCAGGCATGCTGCGCTTCTTGGAGGCCGCCCTCCAGGTCCGCAACATGGCCGGCGAGCACCAGGTCGAGGGGGCCAGCCGTGCGCTGGGCCACGCCTATGGCGGCGGCAGCCAGTTCTTCTCCATGTGGGTGGTGGGCTCCGACAAGCGCTGAGCCTGAGGTGGGCCTACCCTGACGGGAGGACCATCGGAGGGAGCGCACATGGAGGTCGTCGACCACCTCGAGGGGGCGACCTGCTGGGTCGACCTCGCCACATCGGACATCGAGGCCGCCTCGGCCTTCTATGCCGACCTGCTCGGCTGGGAGATCACCGAGGGCAACTTAGAGACCGGTGGGTACCGCCAGGCCATGCTCCACGGCCGTCCGGTCGCCGGGCTCATGGCGGTGATGGATGCGTCCATGCCGACGATGTGGACGCAGTACCTCAAGGCGTCGGACGAGGACGCGCTCGCCGCACGGGCGGTCGAGCTCGGCGCCACGATGATCGTGCCGCCGATGGACGTCATGGCCTTCGGACGCATGGCGGTGCTCCTCGACCCCACCGGAGCCGGGTTCGGCCTCTGGCAGCCGGGCGAGCTCGCCGGCTCGGGCTTCGTCCGCGATCCCGGCAGCTGGACCTGGTCGGAGCTGCTCAGCTCCGACCCTGCGGCCTCCGAGGCGTTCTACACGGCCCTGCTCGGTTGGGAGCGCACTGAGGGCGATTCCCCGACCGGGGACCTCGACTATCGGATGTTCACGATCGGGACCGATCCGGTGGCGGGGATCATGTCGCGCCCCGAAGGCATGCCGGCCGAGATCCCTGACGTCTGGGGCATCTACTTCACCGTGGACTCGATGGCTCGGGCGCTCGAGGTCATCAGGGCCCATGGCGCCACCGTGGCCCATGGGCCCGACATGGTCCCGGTGGGCACCATGGTCCAGCTCATCGATCCGACCGGGGCGATGGTCGGCCTCCTCGAGCCCAACCACTGAGCCCGGAGTCCGGAACCCCCAGCCCGGCCGGACGCCGGTAGTGTGAGGGGACAGAACTCTCGAAGGCCAAGGAGGCTCTCATGAAGGTCGTTGTCGATTTCGACGCATGTGCCAGCAACGCGGTGTGCATGGGCATCGCCCCCGAGGTCTTCGAGGTCCGTGACGACGGCTACCTCTACATCCTCAACGAGAACCCGGGCGAGGAGCTGCGCGAGAAGATGCGCGAGTCGGTGAACGGCTGCCCCACCGGCGCCATCTCCATCGAGGACTGATCCCCCTGGCCCCCCGGGTCCGGTTCGCGCCCTCGCCGACCGGCTACTTCCACGTCGGCAGCGCGCGCACCTCGCTCTTCAACTGGATCGTCGCACGCCAGACCGGCGGCACCTTCGTCCTGCGCATCGAGGACACCGACGCCGAGCGCGGCCGCCAGGAGTGGCTCGACGGGATCATCTCGGCGATGGAGTGGCTCGGCCTGAGCGCGGACGAGGGCCCCTACCGCCAGTCGGAGGCTGAAGGCCGCCACCGTGCCCTGGCCGATGCCCTCTTCTCGGCGGGCTTCCTCTACGCCTGTCGCTGCACGCGCGACGAGATCGACGCTCGGACCAAGGGCAACGCCACCCCGGGCTACGACGGCCACTGCCGCGACGCCGGCGTCGAGCGCACCGACTCGACCGCCCTGCGCTTCCGGATCCCCGAAGGCGGCGAGACCGTCATCGAGGACGTGATCCGAGGGCGCGTCGCCTTCCCGCACAGTGCCATGGAGGACTTCGTCGCCGTGAAGTCGACCGGCGCCCCGCTCTTCGCCATGGCCAACGCGATCGACGACCGTGACATGGCCATCACGCACATCATCCGCGGCGAGGACCTCCTCCCCACGACCCCCAAGCAGGTGCTGCTCTGGTCGGCGCTCGACGCCGTGGACCAGGTGGTGCCCACGCCGGTCTTCGCCCACCTGCCGATGCTGGTCAACGAGCAGCGCAAGAAGCTGTCGAAGCGCCGGGACCCCGTGGCCGTCGAGTCCTATCGGGACCAGGGCTACCTGCCCGACGCCTTCGTGAACTACCTCGCCCTGCTCGGGTGGAGCCCGGCGGGCGACGTCGAGATCTGCGACCGTTCCACGCTGGTCGAGCAGTTCCGCCTCGCCGACGTCCACCACGCTCCCGCCTTCTTCGACGTGGCCAAGCTCACGCACATCAACGGCGAGTACCTCCGGGCCATGGACCTCGAGGACTTCATCGCTGCCGCCCAGCCCTGGCTCGTCCCCGAGGAGGCCTCGTGGGCACCGGAGGGAGTGGTGCCGTCGTGGCCGGCCGAGCGCTTCGACCGTGAGGTCTTCGCCGCCATGGCGCCACTGGTCCAAGAGCGCGTGGCCACTCTCGGCGAGATCCCGGCCATGGTCGACTTCCTGTTCCTGGCCGACCCGCCGCTCGACGAGGCGGCAGTCGACAAGGCGCTGGTGCGCGACGCCAACGCCGAGGGGATCCTGGCCAAGGCCCTCGAGGTCTTCGGCGCCTGCGAGTTCGACGCCGCCGCCCTCCACCAGGCGACCATCGCCGTCGGCGAGGCCCTCGAGCTCAACCTCCGCAAGGCCCAGGCCCCCATCCGGGTTGCCGTGACCGGCCGCTCGGTCGGACCTCCGCTCTTCGAGTCGATGGCCGCCCTCGGCCGTGACGAGGTCCTGCGTCGGGTGGAGGCCGCCCTCGCGCTTGCCCGGGGCTGATGCTCTTCCCGATCAAGCTGGCCATCAAGGCGATGGCCATCGGGGTCCTGGCGCTGGCCGTCTACCTCGGCGTCACCGGGGTCCAGGTGTTCCTGACGAGCCGGCAGAGCTCGAACCAGCCAGCCCAGGCCATCGTCGTCATGGGGTCGGCCGAGTACGACGGCCGGCCGTCTCCGGACCTGCGAGCCCGCCTCGATGAGGCCCTCGCCCTCTATCGCTCGGGACGCGCTCCGGTGGTGGCCGTCACCGGCGGCAAGATCGCCGGCGACACCCACACCGAGGCCGGGGTGTCGGCCGCCTGGCTGGCCAAGCGCGGCGTGCCCTCCTCGGCCCTGGTCGTCGGAGGAGGAGCGGACTCCTATGAGAACCTCAGCTCGGTGGCCGAGCCGCTCAAGGCCCGTGGGGTCTCCACGGTGCTGATGGTGACCGATCCGTTCCACGAGGACCGATCGATGGCCATCGCCGGGACCTTCGGGTTCGACGCACTGCCCTCGCCGACGACCACCTCGCCGATCACCGGGCTCGCGACCATCCCGTACTTCGCCAAGGAGACGGTGGCCGTGGCCTTCGGTCGGATCGTCGGCTACGGGCTGTTGTCGAACACGGCGCATCCCTCGACGGGTTGAGGGTCCAAAGTTGGGCGATCTCCTGATCGGCTAACATGTGCTGTCCACCTTCGGGGGTGGTGTAATCGGCAACACGACTGGTTCTGGTCCAGTTATTGAGGGTTCGAGTCCTTCCCCCCGAGCTCCGAGGTGCTGAGCGATCAGTGCTGAGGTCAGGGTCCCATCGTCTAGAGGCCTAGGACATCACCCTCTCAAGGTGAAGACACGGGTTCGAATCCCGTTGGGACTGCTCAGGCTCAGATCGCGGTGCTACGTGCCGAGATCTGGGCCTTCGGCTTCTCGTTCGGCAACGTCGTGGCCGTTTCTGCCGAGGCTGGACAGACGATCCAAGAGTTCGATGGTCGAGATCCGGGTCAAGGCGATGTCGTCAGGGTCGACCTTCCTGAATCGCCCCACCATCTCGGCGAAGACGTCGTGATCAAAGCCCGGATCCTTCTCAGCCGCGGCCTCGAGCAATTGACTCAAGGCAAAGCGTTCGAGGAGCGCCGCAAAGTCCGAGAGCTCTCTTTGCTCTGTGCGCCCGGACACAGCGAGGATCTTGTCCACCGCGATCTCATGGAGAGAGAGAGTCGGACCGAGTTCCCCCCTCCTCGCAGTGATACAGGCGAGCATCGAAGCCAAAATCGACCTCGGTTCGCTCCCTGTCTTCCGAGACCTCAAGTCGCACGAACCGATCGTGCTCGACGATGGGCAAGACTTCGAAGCCCTTTGCCTTGAGGCGACGTCGGACGCGTGTGCTGCGGGAGATCGGGGGTCCTACGGCGTTCCGAAGAAGTCGAGGTCTTGCGTCATGCGGTCGACCACGCCTGCTGCGATGAGCGCGGCGCCTCCCGCAAGTGCGAACTCGATGTCGTCGAGCTCGTCAGCCACGAGCTTGGTGACACGCACCTGGATCGGAAGGAGGCTCAAGGCCACACGCCCCACTCTGAGAATGCGGCCTCCCATGCTTGCTGCACGTGGCGCGGGATGAGGAGCTCGTTCCAGATCGAGAGGAGCACTCCTGGATCGACGAACCGCAGCACGTCAGCCTCGGTCCCCTCGGCCAGAACAAGGCCGTAGGCACGGATGAGCTGCTGCCGGTCGTCCAGGTCAAACGATCGATCAGGCTCCGACCACCAGATGTGCAAGGGGAGGAAGACCTCTCCTCGGGGCTGAGCAGTTCCGTCAGTGAGGAATCGCTCCGGAATGGCAACTGGCCTAGCCGCTGGCCCAACGGTTTCTGATCTCGTCGTCGCCATGGCTAAGGCCTAGAGAATGGCGGTGCGTCGACTCTTGGCGGAGAGGGCGGGCATCAAAGGGAACGAGTTTCGCTGGGGGCCGACCTCCCGGCACGGAATCGATCAATTAGCAATTGGTACTGGCAATTTGCGAGTAGCACTTGCTAGGTTGACTCCAACCCAGTGCGATTCACCCCCACCGAGGGATCGATGAAAGGACGTCACCATGAGATCAGCGGTTTCCCCCAAAGAGGTTGTCGCATCAAGTCGGATCCGCCTCCTCGTTGGCTGTCTCATGTTCATGTCCATCTTTGGATTTGAGGTGGCTTCCGTTCCACGCGCTGGGGCGAGTCTCACCTCAGGCTGCACGGACAGCGGGTACTCATGTGTTGAAGGTGGCTATACCGCCTCCACGATGAACGGCAACTGGGCCACGAAGTACTACGGAGCCGGTGGCGGGCTCGATATTGGCAATCCGCCGCACAACTGCACCCTCTATGCCGCATGGATGTTGGCACACAACGGTATGGCCGATCCAGGCCGATCTTGGGGCAACGCCTCTGACTGGGGATCGACGCTAGCTTCAGTCAAGAACGCAACCCCAGCAATTGGGTCCATTGCTTGGTATGGGTTTGGTCACGTTGCCTATGTAGCCAAAATCGATTGGTCGAACAACACCGTGTTTCTCGAATCCGATAACTACATCGGAGGAAACGGTGGCTACACGAGCAATGGCTGGGTTCCAATCAGTGGACCCTCGGGATACTTGCACATCCACGATGGTGGTCCCCCATCGCCACCATCGACCCCAGCTGCCCCGGTCGTTTCGGCGTCGTCCTCTGGATCGCCCTCGCTCACTTTGTCGTGGTCTCCTCCGACGTCGAGTGGTTCGGCGCCAGTGAAGTGGTACGACGTCCAAGACAATCAGGGTCACTACTGCGGCGTGGTGACCTCGCTTACGCTGACGTTTCCCGGTGCAGCTTGTAGCGCAGGAGCCAGTTTCACCCCCGTGCCAGGAACGAGTTATCAGTTCTCGGTTCGCGCCTACACGGACTTCGATGGTAATGGCGGAACATCAGCGTTCTCGCCGTGGTCCACACCGGTGAGTCCTGGTTCAGTGCCAGGTGTGCCAACTGGGGTCACCGCTAGTCCCGGAAATGGTCAAGCAACGGTGACGTGGACGCCGGGGGCGGCCAATGGATCGTCGGTCGGCTTCACCATCTCGTCAACTCCGGGTGGTCTGCAATGCACGACGGCCTCGACTACCTGTGTGGTGAACGGATTGACCAATGGGACGAGCTACAGCTTCACGGTCGTCGCGCACAACGCAAGCGGTTCGAGCGCCCCGAGTTCCCCGTCGGCATCGGTCATACCGTTGGGAACGCCCACCGCACCTCAGCAAGTCGGGGCAACTCCTGGGAACACTTCGCTCCAAGTGACCTGGATGCCGCCGGCATCTACCGGTGGTTCGGCGATCACCAGCTATGGAGTTTCGACCACGCCTGTTGGTGGCGTGTGCACAGTGACGGTCGCTCAAGGGACACCAACTAGTTGCACGTTGACCGGTCTGACGAATGGGATCACCTACGTGGTGAACGTCGTCGCTCGCAACGCACTGGGTGCATCGGCACCCGGGACATCGATCCCCGTGACACCGGCGACCGTGGCGACTGCTCCGCAGGGGATCACCGCCATCGCAGCGAAGCGCTCTGCGATCGTGAGCTGGACGGCGCCAGCCAGCAATGGTGGTGCAGCGATCAGTTCCTACACCGTCACTGCATCTCCAGGAGGCGCGAAATGCACCTCGGCTGGCTCGTCATGCGTGGTGTCGGCCCTCTATCTCGGCGTCACCTACTCCTTCACGGTCGTGGCCGTAAACGCTGTTGGCCCATCGTCGTCGTCGGCATTGTCGAACCCAGTGACCATCGGCACACCCTCAGCACCGACGAATGTCGGTGCCATCGCTGAGACCTCGTCGACCACGGTCTACTGGCCGCCTGCGCCGACGAACGGCTTTGCTGTCACGAGCTACACCGCCACAGCGAGCCCTGGTGGTGCTTCGTGCACCGCTGCGCGAATCCTCTCGTGCAGCATCGCCGGTCTCGTGAACGGGACGAGCTACACCGTCACCGTCGTGGCAACGAACAGCCAGGGCACGTCGCCTGCTTCGGCGCCCTCGGCGCCGGTGATCCCCGAAGGAGTGCCTTCGGTGTCGACGGCCGTCACCGCATCGCCTCGCGACGGAGGGGCAGTGGTGTCGTGGACCGCACCCACGTACGTCGGAACCGGGGTGTCGGACTATCTGGTGGTGGCATCCCCGGGTGGCGCCACGTGCTGGTGGTCCTCCGGTCCAACCACCTGCACGATGAGCGGTCTGACCAATGGGACCAAGTACACCTTTGTCGTCACTGCCTTCAATGAGATTGGTGCAGGTCCGCCTTCCGGCGCATCAGCATCGGTGCTTGTGGGCGCACCGCAGGCACCCCTCAACGTCGTGGCGTCGCCACGTGATCGCTCGGTTGTCGTCTCTTGGGATGGACCGGTCTCTGGGGCGGCGACCCCGAATACGTACAAGGTGACAGCAGTACCCGGCGGAAAGACATGCATCGCGGCGGCTCCGGTCACTTCATGCACCGTGTCGGGCTTGTTCAACGGGACGAGCTACACCTTCGTCGTGGCAGCCTCGAACACAACAGGAACCTCGTCACCCTCGCAAGCCACGCTGAGCGTCACCCCGCTCCCTGTTCCGGGATCACCGAGCAACCCTCTTGCGACTGCCGGACCAGCCTCGGCGGTTGTGACGTGGTCCGCGCCGGCAGCCGGATCGTCGGCAGTCGGCTCCTACACCGCCACGGCTTCGCCAGGCGGCAAGACGTGCAACGCGCTCGCTCCGGTGACGACCTGCACGATCTCTGGCCTGACGAACGGGACGAGCTACACGTTCACGGTCATTGCGACCAACAACGCTGGCTCCAGCCCTCCGACATCGCCGAGCGCTGCAGTCATCCCTGCCGACGTGCCGTCGGTTCCTCCGGCTGTCACCGCAAGCAAGTCCGATGGCTCGGTGGTGGTGAGCTGGGGTGCCTCGACACCAAATGGCTCGGCGGTCACTGGATACGCAGTCACCAGCTCGCCGAGCTCGGCGGGCTGCACGTCGACGGCAACGACGTGCACCGTGACTGGACTAACCAATGGCACGTCGTACGTCTTTTCAGTGACTGCGACGAACAGAGCCGGGAAGTCCCAAGCTGGTCTGGCACCTGCGGTCACCCCGTCGGGGCTGCCCACCACACCCTCTGGCCTCCACCAGAGCGACAGCTCCCAGACCGCAGTCAGGCTGGCCTGGAGCGACGCGTCGGGCAATGGGGCCACCATTGACCTCTATACCGTCAAAACGCTGCAGAACGGGCAGACCTGCACGGCGGCTCCCGGAACGGGGAACACGTGTGTGGTGTCCGGGCTGAGCGCCGGGACGACTTACTCCTTCGAGATCCAGGCTCACAACGCCAACGGAAGCTCAGCGTGGTCGGCTCCCGTCACGGGAACGACGTTGTCACCTCCACCACCGTCGTACTTCGTGGGCGTGGTCGATGCATCGTGGAGTGGTGCTTCATGCGCGAACGAACGAACGTCAGCCACCTCCTCGGCGGGTCTTGTGACCTGCGTGGCGAACGGGACGCACGTCAACATCGCCTGTCAGATCTCCGGTCAGGTTGTGAGCCAGAATTATGGGGTCTGGGATCGGCTCGACAATGGGAACTACATCTGGGATGCCTTGATCGGCAACACGACCTCTCTGAACTGGACGGCCTCGATCCCGCGGTGCTGACCTGAATGAGCGGGGTATGTCCTGCTAGCCCTCGGGTGGCCTTGACCGATACGATCAGCCGAACCGCATCGACCGGCCTGGTCGCAGGCGAGAGGCATCATCCTGAGCTCGACCACACCACCAGCCAGACGAGGACCTCGTCGATCACCGGACGCCATCCGCGCCCTCCTGATCGAGGTTGGCGTGAGCATGCTGCGTGAAGAAGGTGTCAGCGTGGGGGCTGGGCAACTGACGTTCAAGCGCGTGTTCGACCGGTTGCAGCAGGATCAGGGCATCCGCATCACCCATGCATCGGTCATCGGGCGGATCTGGGAGAACCAGGAGGCCTTCCAGCGCGACGTGACCGCAACGATCGCCCTGGATGACTCCTCGGAGGAGTCGACCTCCACGCTGATCAAGATGGTCACCGTCGTCGATGAGGCGAACCTCAGCACGGTGACCGGGAGATGGCAGGCGATCGTCGATCTCTCTCGACTCATCGGGGAGGCCAGCCTTGATGACCTCCTCGGGTCGGGGACGTGGCCGACCTGGGTCGGCGTGTGGGCAGGGGCATCGTCGCAGTCGGCCGATGCCGTGGATCCGAAGCTGACCGAGGCACTCGCTGCCTCCTATGAGGCTCTGGCGGAGAACTACTCCCTCGTCTTCGATGAGATCCTGTCCAGCCTGGGCATGCGGTTAAAGCACCCCTACGAGGTGCGACAGCTGGCGGTGGGGATCGCAGCAATGGCCGAGGGCTGTGCGCTCAGGGATCGCTACGATCGCAACACGCTCCGAGGGATCAAGCGTGCCACAGGGCCAGACGGTCAGATCGAGCAGTGGACGCTCTTTGGGATCGGGATCGAGAGCCTCTGCCGCCAGATGCTCGAAGCCATACCTCGTTGGAGGCCGCCGGCCACGTAGGTCAGAGTCTCCATCAAACTCAGGGCGATTCAAAGCGCGAACTCAGTATCGGCGAGCTCGTCGGCCACGATCTTGGCTATGCGCATCTGGATCGGAAGGAGACTCAAGGGCTCACGCCCCACTCTGAGAAGGCTGCCTCCCATGCTTGCTGCACCTGGCGCGGGATGAGGAGCTCATGCCAGATCGAGAGGAGCACTGCTGGATCGATGAAGCGCAGCACGTCGGCCTCGGTGCCTTCTGCCAAGACGAGTCCGTATGCACGGATGAGCTGTGACCGATCGTCGAGGTCGAACGATCGCCGAGGATCAGACCAAGAGATGTGCAAGGGGAGGGAGATCTCTCCTCGGGCTCGAGCATCGCTGTTGGACAGGAACTGTTCCGGGATGGCAACAGGCCTTGCGGCTGGCCCCACCGTTGCTGACCTTGTTGCCGCCATGACGACAGCCGAGAGAACGTCAGCACGTCTGTTGTCGACAGAGTGGATGGGCCCGTGTTCAACCATGTGGTGCTTGGGCGATCCTGCATGCAATGTCACTCACCTCGTCGAGCATTGGCATCCTGAGATCGAGGTGACTCCAGGCTGAGCCCATGAGGGCTGCACGTTGAACGCTGTCGCTGACGCCCGAAAACTGGTCACTTCCGCCGGTCGAAAAGTGAACAGTCTGCTGACACTATCCCTGCTCTGATTCCGCCGCGAGAGCGACGCTTGGCAGCGTCTCCTGCTCTCGGCCTCTGAGTCGGTAGCTGGCGCCCTTGAGG
>CANGPS010000053.1 GCA_947456245.1 Acidimicrobiaceae bacterium | reverse complement strand
TGGCTCCACGAGAACCCGACCGGGCGGTTCAGGCCCAAGACCCAGGTGCGGTGGTTCGCCGCGGCGTGCGCCTTCGCCCATCGCTTCGGGTTCCGCGGCATCTCCTTCAACTCGTTCTTCCTCACCAGCCCGATCCTCGCCGTCGACGATCCGGCGCACCCCCAGCTCATCCAGCCCGAGGGCGCAGCGGCCATCCGAGCCTGCTTCGCGGGGAGCTAGGGGCGCGGTCATCCGGGCTGCTCGTCGGGCTCCCACGAGCCGGGGGAGGAGACCCCGAACGAGGCCCGTGGCGGGTGATGGCCCAGCCCTTTGCTAGAACCGGGGTGCACGCAGAGGCTGCGGATCGCCCGGACGGGTGGCCATGAGACGAGGAAGGGAGGTGGTCGAGGTGGGCAAGGCACTGGTGATCGTCGAGTCGCCGGCGAAGGCGAAGACGATCGGCTCCATCCTCGGCTCTGACTTCATCGTCGAGTCCTCCGTCGGGCACATCCGGGATCTTCCCCATGGGGCCGACGAGGTCCCGGCCGCCTACAAGGGCGAGCCCTGGGCGCGCCTGGCGGTCAACGTCGACGACGGCTTCAAGCCGCTCTACGTGGTGTCCTCGGGCAAGAAGCAGGTGGTCTCGAAGCTCAAGACGCTGCTCAAGCAGGTCGACGAGGTCTACCTCGCCACCGATGAGGACCGAGAGGGGGAGGCCATCGCCTGGCACCTGCTCGAGGTCCTCAACCCCACGATCCCGGTGAAGCGGATGGTCTTCCACGAGATCACCCGTCCGGCCATCGAGCGGGCCGTCGACGAGTCGCGTGACCTCGACCGTCGGCTGGTCGATGCCCAGGAGGCCCGCCGGATCCTCGACCGCCTCGTCGGCTACGAGGTCTCGCCGGTGCTGTGGAAGAAGGTGCTGCCGAGGCTCTCGGCCGGGCGCGTGCAGTCGGTGGCGACCCGACTCATCGTCGAGCGCGAGCGCGAGCGCATGGCCTTCCGGCCGGCGACCTGGCACGACGTGGTGGCGCAGCTCGACGCCGACGGCCAGGCCTTCGAGGCCCAGGTCGTCGCCGTGGGCGGGGTGCAGCTCGCCGAGGGCAAGGACTACGACGCCCAAGGGGTCCCGACGGGACAGCGCGAGGTGCGCGCCCTGACCGCGGTGGAGGCCACCGCTCTCTCCGGAGCGCTGACCGCGACCCGTCCCGAGGTCACCTCGGTCACCTCCAAGCCCTTCACCTCCAAGCCACAGCCGCCCTTCATGACCTCGACGCTCCAGCAGGAGGCCGGCCGCAAGCTGCGCATGAGTGCCCAGTCGGCCATGCGGACGGCCCAGCGCCTCTACGAGGAGGGCTGGATCACCTACATGCGGACCGACTCGACCACCCTGTCGGCCGAGGCCATCAACGCGGCGCGCACCCAGGCCGCCGAGCGCTTCGGCCCGCAGTACGTGCCGGACCAGCCCCGTCGCTACGACCGCAAGGTCAAGAACGCCCAGGAGGCGCACGAGGCCATCCGGCCGGCTGGGGAGACCTTCCGCACCCCGGAGGAGGCCGCACGGTCGCTGCGGGGAGACGAGCTGCGCCTGTACGAGCTCGTCTGGGTCCGCACCGTGGCCTCGCAGATGGCCGATGCCCGGGGGACACAGGCCCAGGTCCGACTCGCCACGACGCTGCCGGCTGCCGCCGGCACGCTCGAGGGCTCCGAGGTCACGCTCCAGGCCAACGGCCGGGTCATCGACTTCCCCGGCTTCCGCCGTGCCTATGTCGAGGGTGCGGATGACCCGGAGGCCGAGCTCGCCGAGACCGAGCGGGTGCTCCCGGCCCTGACCGAGGGCGATGACGTCGCCGTCGCGTCCGCCGAGGCCAAGGACCACACCACCCAGCCCCCGGCCCGCTACACCGACGCCAGCCTGGTCAAGAAGATGGAGGAGCTCGGCATCGGCCGTCCCTCGACCTATGCCTCGGTCATCTCGACCATCCAGGACCGGGGGTACGTCTGGAAGAAGGGCTCGGCTCTGGTGCCGAGCTTCACCGCCTTCGCCGTGGTGAAGCTGCTCGAGGAGCACTTCGCCGAGCTGGTGGACTACAGCTTCACCGCCGCCATGGAGGACGACCTCGACGCCATCGCCTCGGGCACCGAGGAGTCGCTGCCCTGGCTCAGCCGGTTCTACTTCGGCCACGACCCTGACGGCGTGGCCGGCTTCGGCCTCAAGCAGGCGGTCACCGACCACCTGCCCGAGATCGATCCCGTCGAGATCAACTCCATCCCGCTCGGCCCAGACCCGACGTCGGGCGAGCCCATCGTGGTGCGGGTGGGCAAGTTCGGGCCCTACCTCAAGCGCGGCGATGACACGACCTCGCTGCGTGACGACATGCTGCCCGACGAGCTCACGCCCGCCGAGGCCGCCGAGCTCCTCGATGCCCCCCAGGGCGACCGGTCGGTGGGGACGGATCCCGCCACCGGCCTCGAGATCTTCGTCAAGGCCGGCCGGTTCGGGCCCTACATCCAGCTCGGCGAGATGGTCGACGGCGGGGAGAAGCCCAAGACCGCCTCGCTGCTCTCGACCATGACGGTCGAGACCCTCACCTTCGACGAGGCTCTGCAGCTGCTCGAGCTGCCGAGGCTCGTCGGCCTCGATCCCGAGTCGGGCGAGGAGATCCGGGCCCTCAACGGACGGTTCGGGCCCTACCTCACCCGAGGCAAGGACTCGAGGAGCCTGACGACCGAGCCCGAGATGTTCACAGTCACCCTCGACGAGGCCCTGGCCCTCTTCGCCCAGCCCAAGCGCGGCCGGGGTCGGGTGGCCGCTCCGCCGCTCAAGGAGCTCGGCGAGGATCCTGTGACCGGGGAGCCGGTGGTGGTCAAGGACGGCCGCTTCGGTCCCTACGTGACCGACGGAACGACGAACGCGTCGCTGCGGACCGGTGACTCGGTGGAGTCGATCACGATCGAGCGTGCCGCCGAGCTCCTCGAGATCCGTCGTGCAGCCGGGCCGTCGAAGAAGAAGAAGGCCGTGAAGAAGAAGGCTGCCAAGAAGAAGGCACCGGCCAAGAAGGCCGCGGCGAAGAAGGCCCCAGCGAAGAAGGCCGCGGCCAAGAAGAAGGCACCGGCCAAGAAGGCGGTGGCCAAGAAGGTCGCGGCCACGAGCACGGAACCCGCCGCCGACGACGCAGGATGACGGCCACCCCGCGCTTTCTCGTGATCGAGGGGATCGACGGGTGCGGGAAGTCGACCCAGGTCGAGCGCCTCGCCGGCCGTCACGGCTGGCTGGCCACCCGTGAGCCGGGCGGGACGGCGCTCGGCGGTGCCATCCGTGCGCTCCTGCTCCACGGCACCGAGGCGCCGACCCCGCTCGCTGAGGCACTCCTGATGGCTGCGGACCGTGCGCATCACGTGACCACCGTCGTCCGTCCGGCCCTCGAGGCGGGCACCACGGTGCTCTCCGATCGCTACGCCAGCTCGACGGTGGCCTACCAAGGCTACGGACACGGGCGCGACCTCGAGCAGATCGCGGCGATCAACGCCATCGCCACCGACGGCCTGGTCCCGGAGATGACGATCCTGCTCGACCTCCCGGTCGCCGATGCCGCCGGACGTCGGGGCGGCGACCCTGATCGGCTCGAGTCCCTCGACGTGGCCTTCCACGAGCGGGTCCGCTCCGGCTACCTCGCACAGGCTGCTGCGTCGCCCGACCGCTGGACGGTCATCGACGCCACCCAGGACCTCGCTGAGGTGTCGGCGGCCGTCGACGAGGCGCTCGGCCTCCCATGACCGGCGACCTCTGGGCGGGGATCCCGGGCCAGGCGGCGGCGGTGGCCACGCTGCGAGCAGCGGCGCCCCACCCGCTCCACGCCTACCTGCTGCTCGGACCGGCCGGCTCCGGCTCGCGGGCAGCCTCGCGCAGCTTCGCTGCCGCGCTGCTCTGTCCGGACGGCGGGTGCGGGACCTGCAGCCACTGCACCCGGGCCCTGGCTCTGCACCACCCTGACCTCGTGATGGCTGGCCACGAAGGGCCGACGTGGCGGGTCGAGGAGATCCGCGAGGTGGTTGCCCAGGCGCAGCGCCGGCCGCTCGAGGCGGGTCGCACGGTGATCGTCCTCCCCGACGGGCATCTGCTGGGCGGTGCCGCGCCGGCGCTGCTCAAGACGCTCGAGGAGCCGCCGACCACCACGGTCTTCGTCCTGCTCGCCGATGACCTCCCGCGCTCGCTCGAGACCATCCGGAGCCGCTGCGCCGAGGTGCGGTTCGAGACCCTCACCACCTCGGCGATCACGGCGATGCTCGTCGACGACGGGATCGACCCGGCTCGGGCCGAGGACATCGCCGAGGGGGCAGCCGGCGATGCCATCCGGGCTCGCCTGCTCGCCGCCGACCCGGGGTTCGTGGCGCGCCTGGCCCGCTGGCGGGCGGTCCCCGGCGAGCTCGACGGCACCGGGAGGACCGCCACCCGGCTGGTCGCGGAGATCCTGGAGTCCCTCGACGAGGCCGCGGCACCGCTGGTCGCCCGTCATGAGGCCGAGCTCGCCAGCTTCGACGCCGAGGCCAAGGAGCTCGGCCTGCGGGCCTCCGGTCGCAAGGAGCTGGTCGATCACCACAAGCGCGAGGTACGCGCCTATCGCGATGGGGAGATCCGGGCCGGCCTCGGCGTGCTGGCGCGCTCGTATCGAGATGCCATGGCCACGTCGCTGTCGACTGGAGACGACGCGGCAGCGGAGTCGGCCATGGGGCACCTCGACGCGATCGGTCGGCACGTGGCGGTGATGCGCCGCAACCCCCGCCTGGGTCTGAGCATGGAGCGGCTGCTCCTGTCGCTCGGCTGAGGCGAGGCGTTCGGGGAAAGTAGCCTGCCGAGGTGAGCAACATCCTCGTCGTCTGCACGGCCAACCAGTGCCGGTCGCCTCTGGCCGCGTCGATGCTGCGACGTGCGCTGGCGCAGCGGGGGATCGAGCACACCGTGCTCTCCGGCGGGATCATCGAGGGCGGAGAGCCGTCGCCCGAGATGCTCGTCGAGGTGGGCCTGCGCCACGGGATCGACCTGCGCCAGCACCGGAGTCGCCAGCTGACGCCCGAGCTGCTCGCCGGCGCCGACCTCGTGCTGTGCATGACGAGGCTCCACGTCCGTGACGTGTCGGTCCTGAATCCCGTCGCCTGGCCGGTGACCTTCACCGTGCTCGAGTTCATCCGTCGGACCGAGGAGCTCGGGAGCGCTGTCTCGGCGCTCCCGCTGGCTGATCGCGTGGCGATGGCCCATGAGGGGCGCACCCCCGGTGGACTCCTGGCCGCCGGATCGAGCGAGGACATCGCTGACCCGATGGGCAAGGGCTTCGAGGCCTTCGTGACCCTGGGCGAGACCCTCGAGGTCGAGGTCGAGGCGGTCGCCGAGCTCCTCTGAGCAGGGTGGGCCCCCGCCGAGCCACGTCGTTGCGCGCTGGGGGCCGTATCATGGCTGTCATGGCCACCAGCGATGTGCCGGCGCGTCGCCGCTCTTCCAGGGCCCTCGAGCTCGACGGGATCCTCCAGCAGGTGGCGATCGAGCAGATCGCCACCATGGGCTGGGACGCCGTGAGCGCCCGGAGCATCACGGCGTCGGCGGGGGTGACCATCGGTGCCTTCTATGCCCGCTTCATCTCGAAGGCGGAGCTGGCCCGCCAGCTCTGGGAGCAGGTCCTGGCCGACCACTTGCTCGGAGCCCTCGGCCGGGTGATCGAGGCGGCCCACGATCCCGATGGTCTCATCGAGGCGATCGCACCCTTCACGGCGGGGTCGCCCGAGCTCGTGGCCGCATTCGAGCTCGTGCTGGCCTCGCAGTGGGAGGAGCCGCTCCGCCGGGGTGTGGGCGAGCCCGCGGCCGAGGTGCTCGCGGCCTGGTTCGACCCAGAGGCCCACGGTCCGGTCGGGGCCGCGGTGCGGGTGGCCGCGGTGGGGCTGGCCATCGGGCTGCTGATCCGCTCCGGCCGGCCGTGGACGGACGCGATCGACCTGGGATCCGAGCTCGAGCGGCACGCCGCGGTCTTCGCTGACCCCGGTGACCCGGTCGACCTCGACCCGACCATCGACGAGGGGTCGCCGCTGCGAGTCCGGCAGTTCAACGGGACCGACGGGTCGACGGCCAGGTTGCTGATGGCGATGGTCGAGACGGTGGCCACCATGGGGTATCGCCGAGCCACCCTGAGCCACACGTGTGCCTCTATCGGCGTGACCACCGGGTTCCTCTTCGCACGGTACGACACGAAGCTCGACCTGATGGTGGCGGCGGTCGAGGCGACCTGGAGCCAGTCGACCGTCCAGAGCCAGTCCCTGGCCCTCGATCTGGCGGGGCGCTTCGACCTCGGCATCGTCGAGGCGGCGCTCTGGCGCGAGTTCCTCCACCCTGACCTCGGGGACCTCCGGAGGTTCCTGATGGAGGTGGAGCGGCTGGCCCGGATGGAGCCGACCCTGATGGCCGCCATCGCAGAGCGTGAGACCGAGGCGGCACGCCAGGTGGCCGGTGCGACGTCACCGTGGGATGCTCCGCCGAGCGTCGAGGTCGGCATGGCGCTCGGGATCGGCCTTCCCGCAGTGGCCCTGCTCGTCCCGTCGATCTGGACGCTGCCCTTCAGCGCGCTGACGGTAGGGCTGATGGCCTCGGAGCCCGAAGTGGAGGGTGGACTCTGGGGCGAGCGTGCCGGCAGGAGAGGCCCGGGCGTCGGCTGACGGGCTGACGCCGCCCTGACGGGTACGTCAGATCACTTGCCTGCACTGTAGGCAACGTCTAGGGTCCGGGCGTGCTGTGGGCAATGTGAAGATCGGGGTCGAGGCAGGGGGAGCACGACCCGCCCGGCGCGTGGTCGCGGCCGGCCTGCTGGGCCTGGCCTCGTTCGCTGGTGCCCTCGGAGGTTCGGTCCCGACGGGCGCCTCCCGACCTGCGTCGCCCGGTCACCGTGCGACCGCATCCTCGTCGTCGACGCCGCCAGCTGGAGTCACGCCGATCCTGACGTCCGGGCCCGCCACCGCTCCGACGGGGTCGCCGGGGCTCGTCCAGCTCTCGGCCGCCGCAGCGCCGACAGCACCGCTGGGGAGCGCGTCGCTCAAGGTGGATGTCAGGCCCCTGGCCTCGAGCACGATCACGGCAGGAGGGACGGCCGAGTACGAGGTCACGCACGCGAACGACGTGGAGATCGCCTCGGGACTGGTCGACACCTTCACGCTCCCCGACGGCGTGAGCATGATGCCGAGCACCGTCCACGGCTGGTACTGCCCGGGCGGCACCGGCACGGTCACCTGCACGCACGCCGAGCCCGTGGCGGCTGGCGTCGAGACCCACCTCGTCACGCTGGCGGCAGCACCGGTGGCCAGTGGCCTCGGCCTGCTGGCGGTGATGGCGGAGGCGATCGACCACAGCGCCTCGACCGCCGCCGTGGCGCTGGTGATGATCCAACCGGCACCCGCGCCCGGCCTCTCGGTGATCGAGCTGTCCGGCCCCACGGCAGCATCACCCCTGCTCTCGACGCTCTCCGGGTTCCCTGTGAGCTCCGGGGTCCCGGCCGATGCCACTATCGGTGTCACCAACAGCGGGAGTGCACCCCTGGCCAAGGGGACCATCGTGAGGCTGGACCTCTCCCTCTCGGCCGCCGCCTCCGCACTGAACGCGGCCGCCGAGAGGGCCGGTGAGCCATCGGAGCGCATCTCGATCCTCCCGCACGATCCGGCTGCCCGGTGCTCGCCGACGAGCTCGGGTGGCGTCGAGTGCACGAGGCGGCTCGTGCGCTCCCTGGCGGCAGGGCGCAGCATCGTGCTCGGCACGGTGGCGATCCACGTGGCTGGCTCGCTCGACGAGCTCCTCCCTGCCGGCGTGCCCACCCGCGACGCGGCGGCGCTGGCCGATGGCCGGGTGGCCGTGGCCACGGTGACGACCGACGGATCCCATCCGACGACATCGGATCGCCAGGTCGTGCGCGTAGCCGTCGTGCCGGCCACCCCCGCCTCCTCGCCTCACCGCTCGACTTCGGCCCAGCAGCCCCATCTCGGCTACGTCGGCCCCGTCACGCCGACCTCGCCGGTGGCCTCGCAGTCGATGGGTCGGGTCTCGATCAGCTGGGCGAGGGCCGCCTGCCTCGGCTGCACGACGACGGGGTACGTCGTCGCCACCTCGCAGGGCACCCAAGTCTGCGCGACGACCGCCACCTCGTGCGTCGTCACCGGCCTGAGCCTCGGGTCGACCTACCAGTTCTCCGTCCGGTCGCGCTCAGGCTCGTTGACCAGCGCCCCCTCTGCCCTCTCGGCGCCGCTGAGCGTGTTCAGCGTGCCCAACGCTCCGACCAACGTGACCGCGGTTCCTTCGGACCAGGAGGCCACCGTGTCCTGGTCGGCTCCCTCCTTCGACGGGGGTGCGGCGATCAGCAGCTACACGGTGACGATCCGCAAGAAGGGCAAGCCGGTCGGGACCTGCGTGTCGCTCGACTCGCTGACCTGCACGGCGCGCGGGCTCGCCAACGGCACCACCTATGACTTCACGGTTGCGGCGACGAACGCCGCGGGATCAGGGGCTTCCTCGGCGATCTCGCCGGCGGTCAGCGTCGGTGCGCTCCCCGGGGCTCCGACGGGTGTGCTCGTCGGGGTCGCCAGTGGCTCGGTGGCGGTCCGCTGGACGGCACCGGCCTCGACGGGCGGCCTCCCGCTCAGTGGCTACACGGCGACGGCGCTCGATCCGACGGGTGCCGTGGCGGGGAGCTGCACCACCTCGACGACCCTGACCTGCACGATCGACGGGCTCGCCAACGGCACGACCTACGGCATCCAGGTCGCGGCGACCAACTCGAGGGGATCGACGGTGGCCGCCACGGTCCCGGCGACCCCGGTGAGCCTCGCTGGCCCTCCTCGCTCGGTCGGCGTCTCCGCGGACGACGGGCAGCTCACCGCCTCGTGGCAGCCCCCCGCCTCTGACGGTGGAAGCTCGATCACGGGGTACCGGGCGACTGCCCTCCAGGGCAAGCGGTCGGCCGGGGTGTGCCAGACCTCGGGCGAGCTCACGTGCACCATCGCCGGTCTCGCCAACGGCACCGCCTACACCGTGGTGGTGGTGGCCCTGACGTCGGTCGGCGTCGGCCCGATGTCGGCGGCGTCGGCTCCTTCGATCCCCGTGGCAGCCCCCGGACCACCGCTCTCGGTGGCCGCCACCGCCGGGAACGGTCGGGCGACGGTGACCTGGTCGGCCCCGTCGTCGAACGGCGGCAGCCCGGTGACGTCCTTCACGGCCACCGCCCTCGATCCGTCGGGCGCGGGCGCGGGCACGTGCACCACGCCGAGCACGTCCTGCACCATCTCCGGGCTCACCAACGGCACCGCCTACACGTTCGTGGTGACCGCCACGAACGCGGTGGGGACCGGCGGGACCTCGGACCCGAGCGATCCCGTGGTGCCCCTCGTGATCACCGGTGCGCCCTCGGGGCTGGCCGCCACGTCGGGCGATGGCTCGCTGTCGGTGACGTGGTCCGCGCATCCGGGTGCCACCCGGTACCAGGCCTCGGCGGTGGACGCGTCCGGTCGGGTGGCCGGCACCTGCTCCGCCATGGCGGCGACCGCCTGCACGATCGCCGGGCTGGCCAACGGCGTCGGCTACACGCTCAGCCTCCTGGCGACGAGCACGGCCACCGGGCTCTCCATGCGTATCTCGAGCGCCACCGTCGTGGTGCCGGTCGGGCTTCCTGGGACGCCGTTGAGCCCGACAGCCACGGCAGGCAACGGCGTGGCGACCGTCTCGTGGGGCGCTCCGTCCTCGGACGGGGGCAGTGCTGTGACCGGGTACACCGTCACGGCGAGCGGCGGGCAGTCCTGCCGGACCAGCGGGGCGACCTCCTGCGTGGTCCGAGGGCTGGCCAACGGGATGGCCTACACCTTCGTGGTCAACGCCACGAACGTCGTCGGGACAGGCGCGGACTCCGTGCCCAGCGGCCCCGTCGTTCCATCGACGATCCCCGGGACCCCCGGCGCGATCAGCGCCTCGGCGGGACTGCACCAGGTCGTCGTCAGCTGGAGCGCGGCGCCCACGGGCGGATCGGCGATCACCGGCTACAGCGTCGTGGCCTATGACGCCGCCGGATCGACGGCCGGCTCGTGCTCGACCACCGGTGCGCTGACCTGCACCATCTCCGGTCTCGTCGACGGCGCCTCGTACAGCTTCAGCGTCACCGCTACCAACGCCAACGGCTCTGGGGCCAGCGGCTCATCGGCGGGGGCGATCTCGCTGGGCGCCCGACCGGGGGCGCCGGCGATCACCTCGGTCTCTGCCGCGGATGCCAGCGCCACGATCTCCTGGACACCACCGAGCTTCGACGGGGGGAGCGCGGTCACCGGCTACGTCGTCACGGCGAGCAGCGGTCAGTCCTGCTCCACCACCACCTCGACCTCGTGCCTGGTCACCGGCCTGACGAACGGTGCTGCGGTGACGTTCACCGTGGTGGCGACCAACGCCTACGGGACGAGCGACGCCTCTGCCCCCTCGACCGCCGCCACCCCCTCGACCGTCCCTGACGCCCCGACGGGACTGAGCGCCTCGGCCGGCGACGGCCAGGTGACGGTCAGCTGGACCGCCCCCGCCAACGGCGGCTCGGCCATCACCGGCTACACCGCCACCGCCCGAGATGCCTCAGGCACCGTCGTGGGCACCTGCACCACCACCGGAGCGCTCAGCTGCACCATCCGGGGCCTGGCCAAC
>CANGPS010000052.1 GCA_947456245.1 Acidimicrobiaceae bacterium | reverse complement strand
CCGGTCCAGTACCAACCGTTGCGCAGCCGAGCCTCCATGGCCTCGTCGTTGGCCCAGTAGCCCTCGAAGCTCGTCCCGCCGGTCTTCGACACCAGCTCGCCGATGGCTGCCTCCGCGTTCAGCAGGCGCCCGGCGGCGTCGAACTGCGCCACCGGGCACTCCTCGAGGGTGTCGGGGTCGAGCACGACCGTGCCCTCGAAGGGCGCGCGGCCGAGGGCCCCCTTGGGGGTGTCGGCCGTCCGTGTGACGGTGGCACCGCCCTCAGAGGAGCCATAGGCATCGTTCACCACGCAGCCGAACCGGGTGGCGAAGCGGTCGATGTCATCGACCGTCGCCTCGTTGCCGAAGCAGGCCCGCAGGGTGTTGTCGGCGTCGTCGGGCCGCTCGTCGGTGGCGAGGATGTAGGAGAGGGGCTTGCCGACGTAGTTGAAGTAGGTCACGCCGTGGCGGCGGACGTCGGCGAGGAAGCCGGTGGCCGAGAACCTCCCGGCGCTCGGCAGCGCCACTGCGCAGCCGGCGGCCAGGCTTGGCCCCCAACCCGCCATCAGCGCGTTGGAGTGGAACAGCGGCATGGCGGCGTAGGTCACGTCCTGTGGGTCGAGCGGGGTCATCTGTCGCACGATGTCGGAGATGCCGGCCAGGCGACCCTGGGTGCAGCGCACCGCCTTCGGCGCTCCCGAGGTCCCCGAGGTGAAGAGCAGGTAGCCCAAGGTGGCGGGGGTGATGTCGTGTTGCACCACGTCATGGGCGCCGGCACCCTGGTGGGGGCCGAGGTGGCCGGCTGCGGACCCGGTGTCGACCACGAGCACCCGGTCCGAGGCGCCGTGGACCACGCCGATCGCATCCCCGAGGTCGAGGCCGTCGACGAGGCCCAGGTGGGTCGAGCTGGTGACGAGGAACTGGCACTGCGTGTGGGACAGGTCTCGGGCCAGCTCGTCGCCACGGTGCGTGGGGTTGGCGCCGACCACGGTGGCCCCGACCAGGGCGGCGGCCTCGAGCCAGAGCAGGAAGTCCACCGTGTTGTCGAGCAGGAGAGCGACGTGGAAGGGACCGGGACGGCGGTTGGCCAGCAGCCAAGAGCCCCGCGCTGCGGCGGCGCTGACGGCTTCGGCATGGGTCCAGCTGGATCCCTGCGTCAGGATCCCCGGGCGATCGACCTCAGCCAGGCCGAGGACGTACCCTGCCATCGTCTGCTCCAGTGCCATCTCTCGCCCCCGCGTCGTCGTCTGGGAGGAATCTAGACGGTCATGCCGTGGCCGACGTCGTGCTCACGACGTGGATCGACCCGATGCATCCCGGTTCGCCACAAGCTTCCCGACCCGACGCGACAACCGGTGCGACGGACGCTCGATGAGGCGGTAGAAGCCCTCTGCCGCCACGAGGGCGCCGACCAGGGCAAGGAGCATGTAGGGACCAGGGTGCCCGGCGAGGAGGGCGGCGCCGATGAGCACGATCACCGGGTAGTGCACGAGGTAGAGGCTGAAGGATCGGCTCCCGAGCCACTGCAGGGGCCTGAGCAGCAGGACGCGGCAGGCCGGCTCCCAGAAGAGGGCCACAGCGACCAGGCCGAGCGCGCCGAGGATCCGCGTCAGGCCGAGGATCCCCGACGCCGCCGAGGCGGGGAGGGGGAGCAGCTCAAGCCAAGGAGCGGTGTTGAGCAGGAGCGCCGAGGCCACGAGGACGGCCACCCAACGCGAGCCGGTCCACGTCGCCGGCCCACGGGACCGGCGGAGCTCGAGGAGCGCGAGCAGCGATCCGGCGACGAAGGCGACGAGGACCGTGCCGCTCTGGAGCGATGCAGCGCACACGAGGGGGGACAGGATCAGCACGACGAGGACCTTCCAGGGGGTGCGAGGCCGGGCGGCGAGGACCAGCACGATCACGAGGGGCAGGGCCAGAGAGGCGATGACCTCGAGGCTCAGCGACCACAGCGGAGGGTCGATCGTGCCAGATCCGAAGAGGAAGACGATGCCGTGGACGAGGTCGTGGAGGCTCGGCGCGGTGCTGGCATCGGCAATCTTGCTGCCCGGCGGAGCATGGAGCACGTGGCTGGCCCAGGTGACCAGGACGAAGCCGACGGCGAGCGCCCCCCATGAGGGTAGGTAGAGGCGGACGAGCCGTCGGGGGTAGTACGGCGCCCATCGGTCTCTCGCGGTCGTCCGATCCGGCCGGCTTCGCAAGATGGGGATGGTGAGCACGAGGCCGCTGAGCACGAAGAAGACGACCACGGCCGAGTTGCCGGCCACGATCAAGTGGAGCGGGCTCAACTCGAATGCGCGCGATCCGATGATGGCGTTCTCCGTGAAGGAGGCGATGTGCCCGAGGACGACCACCATCGCAGCTAGGCCTCGAACCGCGTCGAGCTGGTCGAGACGGCGTCCCCGGCTCGACATGACCCTCGGCATGGACGGATCGTCAGGCGGACGCTCGCCGGAAGCAGACATGGGGAGAGTGGGGGGCTAGGGCCCCATCCCGCCCGTCGGGGTGCATGAGCGGGGGTCCCAGGGCTCGAGGCCGCTGGTGGACTGCGTGGTGGGAGCGAAGCCCGGGACCGTCGTGGTGGTCGTGCTGGGTGGCACGGTGGTCGTGGTGGTGCCCTTGGGCTTCGTCGTGGTGGTGGTCGACGACGGAGGCGGCGGAGGGCTGTCGATCGAGAAGTGGGTGCCGGTGATCAGGGTCACGGGGTTCACGTTGGTCGGCTGGTAGGCGAGGATGGCCTGGCCGGACACCGAGCGCAGCACCCGCTGGGCTGCGGCAAGGGTGGCCGGGTCCTTCGAGTTGTAGGCCACGAGGGTCTCGGCCACGGGCCCGACCGGGGTGACATCGCCCACAGCGCCGATCTTGTAGCCCAGCGCCTGCAGCGAGGACGATGTCGCTGAGGCCTGGCCGGAGACCCCGGAACCGTTCATCACCGACACCGTGACCTCAGACGGCTTGGGCAGTGGCTTGCCGTTCATCGTGTTGGTGTCGCCGTTGATTCCGAGGAAGGCCTGGATCGTTGTGAGGTCCGGCGTGAGGTCGGGGAAGGCGACGTTGCCGTAGTCATAGCCCTTGTAGAGGTAGCTGTAGGAGTTCGAGGACATCACGGGCAGCGTGTACTGGGGGGCCGTCTGGGAGTCCACGCCGTGGTAGGTCGAGATGAGGTCGACCATGTGGGAGTTCGACATGCCCGAGTCGACCGTCAGCTGCGGTGCCACGGCGGCGACCAGCTTGGCGTCGGTGATGGGGTTGCCGACGCCCTTGGCCGATACGGCGGCGGCGAGGACGCGCAGGAACTCGTGGTTGCGGCGGATCCGAGCGAGGTCGCTCTGGGACTCCTGGGGCCAGTTGGCAACGTTCGGTCCGTAGGAGTCGTTCGGCTGGTACTGCAGGTGGCGTGCTCGCACCACGGTGAGCGCCGCCATGCCATCGAGGTGGTTGCAGCCGATGTGATACTGCTTGAGCTGCGAGTAGGCGTCGTAGAGGCGGCGGGGGAAGTACATGTTCACTCCGCCGAGTGCGTCGACCACGCCGGCGAAGGTGTCGAAGTTCAGCTCCACGAAGTGCTGGATCGGGATGCCGAAGTCCTCCTGGACGGCGTTGACGAGCTGGGACGGACCCTCGGCCAGCGCCGCGTCGATCTTGTTGGCCCCGTCCTTGCGGGCATTGGGGATGAAGGTGTCCCGGGGGATCGAGAGGATCGAGATCCGCTTGGCGTTGGGGTCGAGGTGCAGGATCATCACCACGTCGGAGTTGACGCCGGTGACGCCCTGGGAGCACAGGCCGTAGATCGGGTTCTGCGTCTTGAGCGCGCACCTGTCGGTGGAGCCGACCATCAAGATGTTCTCGGTGCCGGCGGCCGCGCCGTTGGAGGTGCCATCGGTCAGGTTCCCGACGGAGACATGGTTGATCTTGCTGGCCTCGTACGCCACGTATCCCACGTAGCCGCCGACGATCAGCGCAAGGACGATGAAGAGGGTGAGCCCGAGGCGGAACCATCGGTTCGAGGGCCAGAGCTTCCGCTTCGACCGCGGGGCTGTGGAGGAGGTGGCTCGGGCTCGCGAGGTGCTCGATGTGGGTCGCCGACGAGGTGCGGCATGCCGCGGTCCTCGTGGGGTGGGTGGCGTGAGATCGTCAGAGGGCATTTCGCTCAACGCTACCGGCCCGAGGGCCCGTGACGGTGGTCATCGCCGCGAGGATGTCGTCGGTGGGGGCCATGGTGGCGATGAGCGAGAGGGTCTGGTCGAGGACGGTCTGGGCGTAGTCCGCCGGGAACCCACAGACGGCGTCGGTGGCGATGATGACCTGGTAGCCGAGGTTCACCGCCTCGATGGCCAGGCCGAGCACGCCGAGGTTGACGCTGACCCCGGTCACCACGAGCACCGAGCTGCCCAGGGAGCGCAGGCTGGCATCGAGCGAGGTCCCGGAGAAGGGGGAGACGCCGTGGCGACGCGGGACGACCAGATCTCGGGGATCGAGGCCGAGCTCGGCGATCAGCTCGACGGCGGCCGTGCCCTCGAGGAGGTGCTCGGGGCGCCGCAGCACGGCGGAGTGCAGGGGGGTGTTGGCGGTGGTGCCAGCCCGATCGGCTCGGAACTCCGCCGTGCAGTGCACGACGGGGAGGGCGAGCTCCCTCGCTCGCGCCACCAGCCGACCCGCGTTGGCCGGGAGTCCGACCGCTCGAGCGGACTCCTCGAGCGCAGGGAACGAGGCCAGATCGCCCATCACGCCCCGCTGGAGCTCCATGGTCACGACGGCCACGGGCGGCGTGGCGGTCGAGGCGCGTCCGTGGAGCCAGCCAGCCAGGACGTCGACGAGGCTGACGGGCATCTCAGACTGCCGGGGTCTGGGTCTCCACGATGTCGGTGGCCCAGCGGTAGTCGGGCTTGCCTGAGGGCGAACGCTGGATGGCATCGACGATGAAGAGCAGGCGAGGCACCTTGTAGCCGGCGATGTGATTCCGGCAGTGCTCCTGGATCTCGGCGAGCGTCGCGGTCTGGCCGGGCCGTGGGGCGATGATGGCGGCAACCGTCTGGCCCCACCGCTCGTCAGGGGCTCCGCACACGATGGCGTCGGTGACCGCCGGGTGGCTGCGGACGGCGGACTCGACCTCCTCTGGGAAGATCTTCTCCCCACCGGAGTTGATCACCACGGAGCCTCGTCCGAGCAGGGTGATCGAACCGTCCGACTCCACGGTGGCGAAGTCCCCCGGCATCACGTAGCGGGTGCCGTCGACGGTGATGAAGACCTCGGCGGTCTTGACCGGGTCGTTGTAGTAGCCGACCGGGATGTCTCCCGATCGGGCGATCTTGCCGATCACCCCGGAGCCAGGCTCCACCTGGACCATGTCCTCGTCGAACACGACGGTGTCGCCGAGCCGCGAGACCGTCGGGCCCGACTTCATCGCCGTGGTGTCCTTGGTCACCACGGTCATCCCGTTGTTGCCGGACTCGGAGGACCCGATGGCGTCGGTGATCATGATGTTCGGCAGGTGGACGAAGTAGCGGTCCTTGACCGGTGCGCTGAACAGCGCCGCGGACGACACGACCGCGAAGAGGTTCGACAGGTCGAACTCGTCGAGCTTGGTATCGAGCACCTCCACGAGGGGCTTGGCCATGGCATCGCCGGTGACCATCATCGAGTTGACCTTCTCGTCGGCGGCGGTCCGCCACACGCGCTCGGCGTCGAAGCGGGCGGTCAGGATGATGCGATCCCCGACGAAGCTGCGGCCGAGGACCGACCACTGCGTGGCGCCATGCATGAGCGGGGCGATGGGGAAGTGGGTGATCACGAAGCCCTGGCCTCGCTCGACGAACTCCTCGGGTCGCTCGAGGCGGGTGTTGGTCGTCGGGTCGACGCCGCCGCCGAGAGCGAAGACGACATCCTTGTGCTGCCAGACCACCCCCTTGGGCATGCCGGTGGTCCCGCCCGTGTAGAGGATGTAGAGGTCCTCTTCAGAGCGCGGCTCGAAGTCGCGCAGCGGTGAGCCGGCGGCGAGGGCGTCCTCGTAGGCCACCACGTCATCGCCGGGATCGGCCTCGTCGGTGCCGTCCTCGATGATGATCAGGTGCTCGAGCGTGGGCAGGCTGTCGCGCAGGGCGGCGACGTGCGGGGCGAACTCTCGCTGGAAGACCAGCGCCTTGAGGTTGGCGTTGGTGAAGAGGTAGCGGAGCTCCTCCTCGACGTAGCGGTAGTTGATGTTGATCCAGACGGCCCGGATCTTGAACACGGCCCATGCGGTCTCGACCCACTCGACCGAGTTGTACGAGTAGATGCCCACGTGGTCGCCGGGCCCCACGCCCGCCTCGAGGAGGTGGTGGGCGAGCCGGTTCGCCCGCTCCTCCATCTCGGCGTAGGTGCGGCGGTTGCCGTCGGCCACGAGGTACTCGCGCTCACCGAAGGCATCGACCGCCGCTTCGAACAGATCAGCCAGGTTGAAAGTCACGGGATCGAGACTAGAACACGTTCCCATCGGGCGTGTGGCTCAGCCGTCGGCCGCCCAGGCGATGGCCTCGGCCTTGTGCCGGGCGTACTCCATCTTGCCGTTTGCGGCGCGGCCGATGGTGCTCACGAAGCGGACGCCTCGTGGGGCCTTGTAGTGCGACAGGGTGGCCTTGACGTGCTCGATGATCTCGTCCTCGGTCGGGAGCTCGGCACCAGGGACGGTCTCGACCGCAGCGACGATCCGCTCGCCCGTGCGGTCGTCGGGGATGCCGACGACGCAGGCGTCGACGACGAGCGGGTGGCGCTTGAGTACCTCCTCGACCTCCTCGGGGTAGACCTTCTCTCCGGCGGTGTTGATGCACTGGCTGCCACGGCCGAGGAGCTGGATCGAGCCGTCGGCGCGGACCCGGGCGTGGTCGCCAGGCACGCTGTAGCGGGCGCCATCGATGATGCGGAACGTCGCCTCCGACTTGGCCTGGTCCTTGTAGTAGCCAAGCGGGTTGCGGCCGCCGAGTGCCAGCACGCCGACCGTGTCGGACCCCGGGACCACGTCGTTGCCGTCCTCGTCGAGGACCCGCACCTCGGGCCCGAGGCTGAACTCGCCGGTCGATGCCGCCTTGTCGGCCGTCGACACCGAGCTGCCCATGCCGAGGGCCTCGGACGAGGAGAAGGCGTCGACGAGCATCATCGACCCGTGGTGGGCGAGCAGACCCTGCTTGATCTCCTCCGACCACATGGCGCCCGAGGACATGATGATCACGAGCGACGACAGCGTGTAGCGCTCAGGGTCGGCCTGGACCACCTCGAGCAGGGGTCGGGCGAAGGGGTCGCCGACGATGACGGCCACGTTGACGCCCTTGTCGTCGATGGTGGCGGCGAGCTCGGCGGGAAGGTACTTGCGCGTGGGGAGGAGCACCAGCCGCCCACCCTCGGCGAGCACCTCGAGGGCGGTGAACATGCCGGTCCCGTGCATCAGGGGGCAGGCCGGGAGCAGGGCTAGGCCCGGGCCGTCATCAGCCACCGCCCGTGTGATCCCGGCGATGCCCTCGGCCGGATCGAAGCGTCGGAACCCGGCCGGGTTGAGGCGGGCGAAGAGGTCGTCCTGGCGCCACATGACGCCCTTGGGCATGCCGGTGGTCCCCCCGGTGTAGAGCATGATCAGGTCGTCGGGGGTCCGCTCAGCGGCGAGCGGGAGGTCTGCGGGCCGTTCGGCCGCCACCTCCTCGTAGGGCGTGGCCCACTCGGGGCAAGGACCAGAGCCATCGTCGACGAAGAGCCACCCCTTGACCTTCGTGGCCTTCGAACGGATGCCCTCGATGCGCTCGGCGAAGGTCCCATGGAAGACCACGGCGATGGCGTCGGCGTTGTCCCAGAGGTAGAGGAGCTCCTCGTCGCCATAGCGGTAGTTCGTGTTCACCGGCACGAGTCCGATCCGGAGGCTGGCGAAGACCGATTCCATGTACTCCGGTGCGTTGTAGAGGTAGAGCGCCACCTTGTCCTGGTGCACGGCACCCAAGGACGACAGCCACCCGGCGACACCGGCCGAGCGGGCTTCGAACTGACCCCAGGACACGGTCCGGTCGCCCTGGATGATGGCCGGCTGGTCGGGCTGGATCCCTGCGATCGACTCCCACACGTCGGCGTAGTTCCATTGCGTCATCCCAACCCCCTCGGTCGGCGGCGAGCCTACGCTACGGACGTGCAGGATGAACAGGAACTCGTCGGCTCATCGGTCGCAGCGGCGCTCAGGTCATGGTTGGCCGAGCACCCGACCCCGACGGGAGCCGAGCTGGCCGAGGCGGGCTACGTCGTGCCGCACTGGCCTGCACCCTGGGGCCTCGGTGCTGCGCCAGCCGACCAGCTGGTCGTCGACAGCCTGCTCAAGGAGGCGGGCATCCGTCGACCTGATAACCCGATCGGCATCGGTTGGGCCGGACCGACACTGATGGCGGCGGGAACCGAGGCCCAGCAGCGGCGCTGGCTCCCGGGGCTGCTCTCGGGTGAGGAGTTCTGGTGCCAGCTCTTCTCCGAGCCCGGGGCGGGCTCGGATCTGTCCGCGCTCTCGACCCAGGCGGTGGCCGACGGTGACGAGTGGGTCGTCTCGGGGCAGAAGGTCTGGACGAGCTACGCCCACCGGGCGAAGTTCGGGATCCTCCTCGCACGGACCAACCCTGACGCCGAGCGCCACCATGGCATCACCTACTTCATCTGCCCCATGGACGCCCCGGGCGTCGAGGTGCGGCCCCTGGTCGACATGACCGGCAACCACACCTTCAACGAGGTCTTCCTCGACGAGGTTCGGATCCCGGCCGATCACGTGGTCGGCGACGTGGACGACGGGTGGCGCCTGGCCAAGGTCACCCTGGCCAACGAGCGGGTCTCGCTCTCTGGTGACGGACTGATGTGGGGCATGGGGCCGGTGATGGGGGACCTCGTGGACCTCGCTCGTCGCGTCGGCGTCGACGCCGTCCAGGCCGAGCGGCTCACCGCGCTCTGGGCGCGCTCCGAGGCGCTGCGGATGCTCAAGCTGCGCCTCGTCGCGGCCGTCCTCGCGGGACGGACCCCCGGGCCGGAGGCATCGGTCCGCAAGGCCCTTGCCGACGAGGTGGGCCAGGACGCCGCCACGCTCGCCGTCGACCTCCTCGGACTAGCGGCGGTGGTGGGCGTGCTCGAGCCGCAGGACCTCATGTGGTCGTGGTGCTTCACCTTCTCGCCGTCGCTGACGATCGGTGGCGGGACGTCGGTGGTCCAGCGCAACATCATCGCCGAGCGGGTCTTGGGCCTGCCGCGGGACCTCGAGGGCTGACCTCTCAGCCGACGTCGAGTGGCCCGGCGTTGCCGAAGCCCTGCCGGATGCCCTGCCCGGCGCGTGCCGTGAGCTGCTCGGGCTCGAAGAGGAGCCAGTAGGCGTTGCGGGCGTGGCCCTTGGTCCGGTTCTCGAACACCATGGCCAGGGTGGCGTCGTCCTCGGCCTCGTCCTCGTAGACGAAGACCTCGAGGATGGGGGTGGAGGTCATCAGCTGGGCCTGCATGAGGCCCTGGCTCGCCTCGTGGGCGCAGACCTTGTCGATGTCGGCCGAGCCGGGCATCCCGCAGGCCACCACGATCGAGGCCCCGTCTCGCTCGATCATGTTCTTGGCCGCGACGGCGAGGTCCTTGAACCCCGGGACGGTCCTTCTGATCACGGTGAACTTCTCACCGTGGCCGGGGCATGACGCGAGCTCCTCCAAGGCGTCGGCACCCATGTCGTAGCGGGCGAACATCGTGTCGACGACTCCGATGATGGTCACTGGGTCCTCCTGTGGTGGCTGGCGGTCTGCTCCAGCGTATGACCAACGCTGCACGGTGACGTCATCGGATCTCCGGTCACGCTCTGATCGTGGCCCCGCAGGACGCTGGCCCAGCGGCGCTACTGGATCAGTGCGTTGGTGGGGAGTGCGGGCACCGTGACGTCGGGCACGTCGAAGGCGAAGTCCGGGTACTTGCGAACGGCCCTCTCGCGCATGCGGGTCGTGCGGTGCACCGGGTCCGTGTCGAACTGGGGGATGACCTTGGTGCCGAAGACCTCGAGCATCTCGATGACCTCCTCGTGGGCCATGGAGTCGGACGGGAGGCCGAAGACCACCTGGTCGCAGCCGACGTCGACGTAGCGGGCGAGCTGCTCGGACACCTCGTCGGGCTCGCCGCAGAGCAGCCAGCCGCCCTCGATCAGCTGGTCGAGCGTCTCCTCGTCAGGCACACCGCCGATGGTCTCGGGCCAGACCGGCGCGTAGTCCGGCTTCGGGATGGTGTCGTGGTAGAGGCACACGAGGGAGTACAGGTAGCCCCGGCACTGACGGAGCGCGATCTCGCGGGCCCGCTTGCGGTCGGACAGGCAGATGACCGCGTTGGTGAGCATGACGTTGTCGTTGACGAACTGCCCGATGGGCTCGGTGCAGTTGGCGATGCCCTCGCGGTAGGAGTCGATGCGGCCCTTGATGCCGAAGACGGGCTCGAAGTTGAAGGCGATGGCACCGATGCCCATCTCACCCGCCTGGGTGAAGGTGGTGGGGTTGCCGCAGGCCACCCAGATCGGCGGGTGCCCTGGCCCATAGGGCTTGGGGAGGATGTTGTGGGGCGTGGGGACGGTGAAGCTCTCGCCCTCGTACATGTAGTCCCGCTGCTCCCACATCCTCGGGATCTGCCGGACGACCTCGTTCCACTCGGCCTTGGTCGAGTCCTTGTCGAGGATGTTGAAGCTCGCCATCTCGTGGCTCCCCGCACCTCGGCCCGTGCCCCACTCGAAGCGGCGGTTGGTGATGTGGTCCATCATCGCCGCGCGCTCGGCGTAGCGGACCGGGTGCTCCTTGCGGGGGGAGAGGCTGTTGATCCCCGTGCCGATGTGGATCCGGTCGGTCTTGGCGGCCACCATGCCCATCACGGGCTCAGGGGCCGACAGGTGCGAGTACTCCGTCAGGGCATGGTGCTCGCCGTACCAGGCGTACTTCCAGTTGTAGAGGTCGGCGGTGACCCCGTAGCTGATCTCGCGCTCCAGCATGAGGTGCTCCGCCTCGGTGTCCCTCGAGGCCGGCCCCGGCAGGTAGCCGTTGATGAAGATTCCGAACTCCATGGTTCTCCCTGGTGACGAGGCCGCCGAGCGGCCACCGGTGTGCCTGAAAAAATAGAACAGGTTCTACTAAGCGTCAAGGAGATCCTCCGGGCGCCATGTGGCCGAGGGAGGTCGGGCGGTGCTACTCATTAGGAACGACGTCGGGCCAGAGGGCCCGAGCGGACCTGCGAGGAGCACCGATGGCCTGGG
>CANGPS010000051.1 GCA_947456245.1 Acidimicrobiaceae bacterium | reverse complement strand
GCACCACTCACACGGACGATTCGCGCGATTGCGTCAGAGGTTGTTGTTGGTCCCGGCGAGGGTCTCCCCGAGCGATGTGTCATCTCTCGCGACCACCTCGTCACACTTCCCACGGCAGTGCTCGACGACCCACCGGTTGGCATGCTCGGGCCACAAAAACTCGAAGAGCTCGACGTGTCCCTTCGCTACGCGCTCGACATCCAGCACTGACGCAGGCCTCCGGGAACGCTCCCGGCCTGTGCGCTACGCCAGCGTCGAGGCCTCGACCAGCTCGGTCTTGTCGAACTCCCAGTAGGCCCGGAGGCTAGCCAGGTGGTTGTCGCCGTTCGTCTTGTAGGTGAAGACGCAGTGCACGATGGCCACGTGCGTCCCGCCGGCCAGCCAGGTGCGGATGATGCCGACGTCAGCGCACTCGTTGGCGCACAGCGTCGACGACAGGATCTCGAACTCGATCTTCTCGCTCGGCGAGATCACCTCGTCGTAGAACTTGCCGATGGCCTCACGGCCCTTGTGGCCCTCGCCGTCGGGGTTGAAGGGCGACGGGCCGATCGGGTCCTGCACGACGGCGTCGGGGGCGAAGATCTCGAGCCATCCCTCCTTGTCGCCGCGGGCCACAGCCATGCGCGACATGTGGCCGAGCTCACGAGCGGTCAGTACATCGGTCATCGGATCCCCCTTGCGCGGCATCCACCTGACGCCGCGTCAGATGGTAGCCAATCACATCGCCCGACGGCGGCCTGACCGCTCCGCCTCCTCGTCAGCCGACGTTGGCGATGACGTCCTCGGCATAGCGGCGCAGGCCTGAGAGCTTGCTCGAGAGCTCCTCGGGGTCCGGGCCGACGTGATACGGGTAGCGGAACCCGACGATGACGTCGGTCACCCCGGCCTCCTCGAGCCGGGCGATGCCGTCGGGCGAGTAGGCGTCGATCGAGATCGCGTGGATCTCGAAGGGCTTGTCGAGGGTGCCGTGCTCCTCGCGCAGCTGGTGCAGGCGGGTGATCATCCCGGGCAGCTCGGAGAGGTCCCCGCCGCCGTGGAGCCAGCCGTCGCCCATCACCGCGGCCCGTCGCAGAGCCGGCTCGCCGTGGCCGCCGACGAGCAGGGGGACGTGCTCGGTCGGGACCGGCGACATCTTGATGCTCGGCACGTCGAAGATCTCGCCGTGGTACTCGAAGAACCCACCGGCCATCAGGCCCTGGAGGATCTCCATCGACTCATCCATCCGCTTGCCGCGCCGCTCCCAAGGGACGCCCAGGATGTCGTAGTCCTCGCGCCACGGCGACGAGCCCACGCCGAGGCCCAGTCGGTTGTTGGTCAGCACGGCGGTGCTCATCGCCTGCTTGGCCACCATCACCGGGTGGCGCATCGGCAGCTTGAGGACGAAGGTCACGAACCGCAGCGTCTCGGTGACCGCACCGAGCGCCGGGATCAGGCTGAAGGGCTCGATGAAGGGCTTGTCCTCGAGGAACTCCCGGGTCCCGTCGGGGTTGAACGGGTAGACCGAGTCGGCCGTCTCGGGGTAGCAGATGCTGTCGGGCACGACCATGGAGTGGTAGCCCGCCTCCTCGGCCGCCTGGGCGAGGACCGGATAGAACTGCGGGTCCACCATGGACTCGGCATAGGTGAAGCGCATGTTGACCCCCCGTCGGATCGGCCTACGATTTGGCCGATGTCTCCCTATCCTGCCAGCGCACTCGGCCTCGGTGCCGGACCGGTCCCGCCACCGTCGGACCTCGACCTCGTCGCCCTCGAGGCCCTGGCCGCGCAGAACCTCGGTCCGATGGCCTACGCCTACTACTCCGGCGGGGCCGACGAGGAGGTGCTGCTCGGCGAGAACCAGCTCGCGTGGCAGCGCCTCCGCCTCCACCCCCGGGTCCTCGTCGACGTGTCGGAGATCACCACGCGCACCTCGGTGCTCGGCGACGAGGTGATGATGCCGATCCTGGTGGCCCCCACCGCCATCCAGCGCCTGGCCCACGCCGACGGCGAGCTGGCCACCGCCCGCGGGGCGGCCATGGCCGGGACCGTGATGTGCCTCTCGTCCCTTTCGAACACCCCGCTCGACGAGGTGGCTGCGGCCGGTGGCGGTGCGCCGCAGTGGATGCAGGTGTACATCCTGCGCGACCGGGGCCGCACGCGTGACATGGTCGAGCGCGTGGTCGCCGCCGGCTACCGGTCGCTGGCGGTGACGGTGGACGCCCCGGTCTCCGGCCGTCGGACCTCCGAGCTGCGCGGGGAGGTCCGCCTCCCCGACGACCTCGCGCTCCCCAACCTCGCCGACGAGTCCTCGGCGCACGCTGCCGGTGAGGGCTTCATGGCCGTCGTCAGCCGGGAGTTCGACCCGTCGATCACCTTTGACGACCTGGCCTGGCTGGCCGAGATCTCCGGGCTCCCGGTGACGGCCAAGGGCGTGGCCCGAGGCGACGACGCGGCACGCTGCATCGACGCCGGCGCGGCCGGCGTGATCGTGTCGAACCACGGCGCCCGTCAGCTCGACGATGCCCCCGCCACCGCCGACGTGCTCCGCGAGGTCGTCGACGCCGTGGCAGGTCGTGGCGAGGTCTTCGTCGACGGCGGCATCCGGCGTCCCGCCGACGTGGTCAAGGCCGTGGCGCTCGGCGCCCGAGCGGTCCTGCTCGGTCGACCGGTGCTCTACGCCCTCGCCGCCGGCGGGGCTGACGGGGTCGGTGGCCTGCTCAGCTGGTTCGCCCTCGAGATGCGCCGCACCATGGCGCTGGTCGGTGCGCCCACCATCGCCGACCTCGACCCCTCGCTCGTCCGGCCGGCGCGCTGATGACGACCTTCGCCGACCTCCTCGAGGCCCGGCGCGGGGATCCCCACCCTGGACTCGTCGAGCGCGGTCGCTCGCTGACGTGGGACGAGGTGGTCCACGAGGCCGACCGCCGCGCCGCCTGGCTCCACGCCCGACGCACCGAGGCCCCGCCCAACGTCGGGATCCTGCTGCCCAACGGGGTCGACTACCTGCTCTGGCTCTTCGGCGCCGCCCGCGCCGGCTGGGCCGTCGTCGGCATCAACCCCACCCGGCGCGGCGAGGCGCTGGCTGCCGACATCCGGGCCACTGACTGCCAGCTCGTCCTCGCCGACGCCGAGGGTCGGGCGATGCTCGAGGGCCTCGACCTCGGCCCGGCCACCGAGGAGGTCCACTCCATCGACACGATCGTCCTCGGCGAGCCGATCGAGGCGCGCCGAGCTGTGACCGAGGAGGACCTGCTGCTGCTGCTCTTCACCTCGGGGACGACGGGGAAGCCCAAGGCGGTGCGCTGCACCCAGGGCCGGCTCGCCGGCATCGCCGAGACGGCGGGTCCGGCCTACGGCTACCGCACCGAGGACGTCTGCTACTGCCCCATGCCGCTGTTCCACGGCAATGCCCTGATGGCCCTCGTGGGGCCCTCGGTGCTCGTCGGCGCCACCATCGCCCTGCGCCCGCGATTCTCCGCCTCGGCGTTCCTCGACGACGTGCGCGCATTCGGCGCCACCACGTTCACCTATGTCGGCAAGGCCATCTCCTACCTCCTCGCCACCGACGAGCGCCCGGACGACGGGGACACCACCCTGGAGCGGGCCTTCGGCACCGAGGCCTCGGCCGCCGACCGCCTCCGCTTCGTCGAGCGCTTCGGCTGCCGGCTCGTCGAGGGCTATGGCTCGAGCGAGGGCGGGGTGAACATCGTGGCCAGCCCCGACACCCCCGCCGGAGCGCTCGGCCCGGCGCCGACCGGGGTCGACCTCGCCGTCGTCGACCCCGAGACGGGGGTCGAGCGAGACCGGGCGGTCTTCGACGCGGCCGGCGGGTTGCTCAACGGCACCGCCGCCATCGGGGAGATCGTGAACCGAAGCGGGGGCGGCAAGTTCGAGGGCTACTACGGCGACGCCCAGGCCGAGCAGAGCCGACTGCGCGACGGCTGGTACTGGACGGGGGACCTGGCTTACCGCGACGAGGCGGGCTACTTCTGGTTCGCCGGACGCTCGGGTGACTGGCTCCGGGTCGACTCCGAGAACATGGCGGCCACCCCCATCGAGTCCGTCCTGGCCCGCTACCCGGGGTTCGCCGGCGTGGCCGTCTACGCGGTGCCCGACGTCGACACCGCCGGCGGAGACGCCGTGATGGCCGCCGTCGAGCTCCGGGGCACCCACGGCTTCGATCCCGACGACCTGGTCGCCTGGCTGGGCCGCCAGCCCGACCTCGGCACCAAGTGGGCACCGACGTTCGTGAGGATCACCGACAAGCTCGACGAGACCGCGACCGGCAAGATCACCAAGGTCCGCCTGCGCGAGGAGGCCTGGCACGCCGACGACCCCGTCTGGGTCCGGCCTGCCCGAGCCGATCGCTACCGACCCCTGACCGATGCCGACATCGCCGACCTCGACGCCCGACTGGCCGCCCGTGCCCGCACCTGACGGCGCCCCCCTCGTCCCCCGGCCCGAGCGCCTCGACCCCGCACACCACGACTACGAGCGGATCCTCGCCGCCCACGCCGCGGCGGTGGCCGCCGGCGAGGCCCTCTACCGCGACCCGACCACGGGCCTGATGGTCTTCACCTCGGCCACGCTCCTCGAACGGGGCTGGTGCTGCGAGCGCGGGTGTCGCCACTGCCCCTTCCCCAACGGGCAGCCCCGGCCTCGCTGACCTCGGCGGTCAGAAGGTGTCGATGAACCGCCGTCGGGGCTCGCCGAGGCGGGCCGGCGCCGCGGCGAGCAGGCGGATGATGCGCGCTCGCGTCTGCGCCGGGTCGATCACGTCGTCGATCTCGAGGTGGGCGGCCACGTTGAGCGCCCGGCCGTGCTCGTAGGCCGCCGCGATCATCGCCGCCTCGGCCTCCTCGCGCGCCCTCGGGTCCTCGATGGCCTCGAGTTCCCTGCGGAAGCCCAGGCGGACCGCTCCCTCGAGGCCCATCCCGCCGAGCTCGCCCGACGGCCAGGCGACGGTGGCCAACGGGATCCGGAGGCTGCCGGCGGCCATGGCCTGGGCCCCGAGGCCGTAGGCCCGGCGCAGCACGATGGCGACGACGGGGACGCTGAGCGCACCGGCCGCCACAAACATGCGGCTGACATGGCGGACGAGCCCCGTGGCCTCGGCCTCGGGCCCGACCATGAAGCCCGGCGTATCGATCAGACTGATCACCGGGATGCCCCGGGCCTCGGCCATCTGAAGGTGGCGGGCGGCCTTGTCGGCCGCCGGCGCGTCGATCGCCCCGGCCAGGGTCCGAGAGTCGTTGGCCAGGATCGCCACGGTGCGCCCGTCGATCCGGGCGAGCCCGGTCACCATGTTGGGAGCGAAGTCCGGGCGCAGCTCGATCAGCGTCCCGACGTCGACGATCCCCTCGATGGCAGCTCGGGGGTCGAACGCCCGCTTGCGCTCGGCCGGCACCACCGCTCGGAGCGCCTCGGCGTCCGGGGTTACGCCGAGCTCCGCTCCCTGGAAGAGCGCCAGGAGCCGGCGGGCCACGTCGACCGCCTCGGCCTCGTCTCGAACGACGAGGTCCACCGAGCCGGCGGCGGCATGGACCGCCACCGGTCCCACCTCGTCGGGAGCCACGACGCCGAGCCCCCCGCCCTCGATCATGGCCGGGCCGCCCATGCCGATCGAGGCGCCCTCGACGGCGATCACGATGTCACAGCAGCCGAGCAGCGCGGCATTGCCGGCGAAGCAGCGGCCCGCGGCGATCCCGATCAGCGGCACCTGGCCCGACAGCCGGGCGAAGAGGGCGAAGGCCCCGGTGTCGAGGCCCGTGACCACGGCGGTGTCGGTGTCGCCCGGTCGACCACCGCCGCCCTCGGCGAAGAGCACCACCGGCAGGCCCAGGCGCTCGGCGAGCTCGAAGAGCCGATCCTTCTTGGCATGGTTGCGCTGGCCCTGGGTGCCGGCGAGGACCATGTAGTCGTACGACACCACCACGCAGCTCGACGCCTCAGGTCCGAAGCGCTCGGCGTTGACGGTGGCGATGCCCCCGATCAGCCCGTCGGCCGGGGTCTCGGCGATCAGCTCCGCCTCGGAGCGGCGGGCCCGCTGGGCGGCATAGGCGAAGCGGCCGTACTCGACCAGGCTCCCCTCGTCGACGAGGTCCGCCACGTTCTCCCGCGCCGTGCGCAGGCCGAGGGCGTGGCGCCTGGCCACGCGCTCGGGCCGGGCGGCGTCGGCCAGCGTCGCCTCGCGGGCGAGGAGCTCGACCAGACGGTCCAGAGCCTCCGCCGTCGCCTCAGCCTCGACGTCGGCGACCATGCTCACCCCACGCCCGACCACGAGGAGGTCGCCCTTCGCCACGGCGTCGCCGACCGTCACGACGACCTCGGAGATCTCCATGGGCTCAGGTGCTGTGACCGGGTGCTCCATCTTCATCGACTCGACGAGCGCCACGACGCCGTCGGCGCCGAGGGTCGCACCGAGCGCCGCGGGGAGCGCAGCCACCGTGCCCACCATCGGTGAGCGGATCTCGATCCTCGAACCCGTCGCATCCACCATCGCGGCACCCTAGCCAAGTCCCCGACCCCGACTCCTCGCTTAACCTTCGCGACCGGGTGAACTCCACCTGATGTCGGCATCCGACACCGACACGGTGGAGGAGCCGTCGCCGCAGCGCACGCAGGCGTCGACCATCGACCGCCGGGGCGATTGGAGTCCCGAATTTCAGACATCTGCCATGTATCCGCAAATCAGGACTCTGGTACAATGTCAGGATATGGAGACACCGAACGTCGCACCGGAGCCTCACGGTCCGTACCGGATCTACACCCCTGAGTCGATCGGCGCGGCCATCCGGCACTTCCGGACGCAGGCGGGCATGACCCAAGCGGAGCTCGCCGAGTCGACCGGTCTCCATCGGACCTATCTGTCGAACCTCGAGAGCGGGAAGGAGACGGAGCAGGTCCGTCGGATCCTGCGAGTGCTGCGGGAGCTCGGGGTTCGGATGACCATCGACGAGGCGGAGTGGTGAGGGAGCAGGACCTCGGCGTCTGGCTCTCCGGCGCGTTGGTCGCCACGATCGATCAGGATCGACGTGGTCCCCGCCTGACCTACACCCCAGAGGCGATCCGACTCCACGGCCTCGGCACGCCGCTGCTCTCGCTGTCGCTGCCCGTCCGTGCCGAACGGTTCACCCAAGGCTCCGTGCGACCGTTCCTCGACGGCCTCCTGCCCGAGGGCGAGGCGCGTCGGATCATCGCCCGCGATCTCAAGGTGGATCCCGACGACACCGTCGAGCTGATCGCGCTCCTCGGACGAGAGTGCGCCGGCGCCCTGATCATCCAGCCACTCGACGATGACCGGCCGCCAGGGATGACCACCTCCACCGCGGAGCCCCTCTCCGACGAGGAGCTGGCGGACCTGGTCGCCAACCTCCGCAGCGCTCCGCTGGGGGTGGGCGGTCGAGTGCGGGTCTCGCTCGCTGGCGTGCAGGAGAAGCTGGTCCTGACCCGGATGACGGACGGCGGCTGGGGCCGTCCGGTCGACGGCACGCCGTCGACGCACATCCTCAAGCCGGAGATCGCCGCCTATCCGAACACCGTCGAGAACGAGGCCTTCTGCATGCGCATCGCCAAGCACCTCGGCCTCGAAGTGGCCGAGGTCGAGACGATCGAGGTGGCAGGGCGCAAGCTCCTCGTCGCCGAGCGCTTCGATCGCCTCGTTGGGCCGGACGGCACCGTGGAGCGCATTCATCAGGAGGACTTCTGCCAGGCGACCGGCATGCGGCCGGTCGACAAGTACGAGGAGGATGGCGGACCCTCCCTCTCGAGGATCGCCGCCATCGTCGCCTCGGTGGCCGATCTCGGCTCGCTCGAGCGCCTGTTCCAATCCGTGCTGCTCAACGTCCTGTGCGGGAACGGTGACGCGCACGCCAAGAACTACTCAGTCCTGCACGGACGCGCTGGTGCGGTGCGCCTCTCGCCGCTCTACGACGTGATGTGCACGCTCGCCTTCGGGGACGACCGGCTGGCGATGTACATCGACGACGTCCGCCGGACGGACCGCGTGACCACGGAGCGTCTGGTCAACGAAGGGGTGCGCTGGGGGTTGACGCGCCGGCGGTGCGTGGAGCTCACCGCAACCATGCTCGCTGGCGCACCAGCGGCGATCGAGATGGCGCGGCAGGAGACTGACGGCGTCCCAGACCCGGTCCTCAGCGCCATCGAGCGCCAGCTCGCACGCCTCGACGCCCCCTAGGCCACACCAACGGTCGGAGCTGCTCGGGTCGACCATGGTCGAACGCCCATCGGTGAGGTCCCAACGAGTCCATCCTCGGCCAGCGGATCCCGCCGGCACGGCCCTGCACCTCCGAAGGACAGGGGACGGCCGACCAGGCTGCAGACCGGAGTCCGGCGGCACCCTGACGACCTGACGGACCGTCAGATGTCGAGGCGGCGGACGGGTACCCTTGTCGCCATGCGAGGCATCATCACAGCAGCGGGCTATGTCCCCTACCGCCGGCTCGAGGGCAAGCAGATCAGCGCCTTCTTCGGCTCCGGCGGGAGCCGGGGCACGAGGACCGTTGCTAGCCACGACGAGGACACCACCACCATGGGCGTCGAGGCGGCACGCCGTGCCCTCGCCGGCGGCCTCTCCGTCGACAGCCTCCGCTTCGCCACGCCGACGCCGGCCTACGTGGACAAGAACAACGCCTCGACCATCCACGCCGCCCTGCGCCTGCCCTCGAGCGTCGGCGCCTACGACGTCGGCGGGTCGCTCCGCTCGTGGACCGGGGCCCTCCTCGGCGCGCTCGACGGCCCGGGCCGCGGCCTCGTGGTGGCGGCCGACCTGCGCGACGGCCTTCCCACCAGCGCGGACGAGGCCAACTGCGGCGACGCCGCGGCCGCCGTCGTCGTCGGCGAGGGGACGGACGAGGCACCGGTGATCGCCGAGATCATCGGGCGCGGCGCCGCCACCGACGAGTTCCTCGACCGGTGGCGCAGCCCGGGCGACACCCGGCCCCGCCTGTGGGAGGAGCGCTTCGGCGAGACCCGCTACGCCGAGCTCTCCCGGGCCGCCTATGGTGCTGCCCTCACCGACGCCGGCATCGAGGCCGACGCCGTCGACCGGCTGGTCATCAGCGGGATGCACGCCCGGGCCGTCAAGGCCGCCGGGGCAAAGCTCTCGGGCGGGCGCGACGTGCTTGCCGACGACGTGACCGGCGCCACCGGCCAGACCGGCGGCGCCCACGGCCTGCTCCTGCTGGCCGCCGCCCTCGAGGCGGCCGGTCCCGCCGAGGTCATCGTGCTTCTCAACCTGGCCGACGGCGCCGACGCCCTGGTGCTGCGCACCACCGAAGCCATCGCGACCACCCGCCCGGCCGACCCGGTGGCCTCGCAGATCGCCACCGGCGCACCCCTGCCCTACGCCAAGTTCCTGTCCTGGCGTGGGGCGGTCACCGTCGAGCCCCCGCGCCGCCCGTCGCCCGACCGGGTCTCCTCGACCGCCGCCTGGCGCAACGAGGACTGGAAGTTCGGTTTCGTCGGCTCCAAGGACCCGGCCACTGGTGCGATCTCAATGCCGCCGGCCCGAGTGTCGAAGGCCACCGGCGACGTCGACGCCATGGAGCCGGTCACGATGGCCGACGCCGTGGGCACCATCGTGACCTTCACCATCGACCGGGTGGCCTACTCTCCGAGCCCGCCCATCGTCTTCGCCGTGGTCGACTTCGACGGCGGCGGCCGCTTCCCCATCGAGCTGACCGATGTCGACGCCGACGAGATCGGCATCGGCGACCGCGTCACCATGACCTTCCGGCGCCTGTTCACCTCGGACGGGATCCACGACTACTTCTGGAAGGGCCGCCCCGTGCGGACGGCCACGAGCACCAAGGAGGCCTGATGGCCAGCCACGGCATCAAGGACCGCGTCGCCATCGTGGCGATGGGCTGCACGCCCTTCGCCGAGCAGTGGGACAAGGGTCTCGACGACCTGATCATCGACGCCACCACCGAGTGCTTCGCCGACTCGAAGGCCACCAAGGACGAGGTCGACGCCTACTGGCTCGGCACCGCCCAGGGCGGCATGAGCGGCATCACGCTCGCCCGGCCGCTGCAGATCGACGGCAAGCCCGTGACCCGGGTCGAGAACTACTGCACCACCGGCTCCGAGGCGCTGCGCGCCGCCGCCTACGCCGTGGCGTCGGGCGCCTACGACATGGCCATGGCCGTGGGGGTCGAGAAGGTCAAGGACTCGGGCTACCAGGGCCTCAACGCCCAGAACCCGCCCATGGACGGCACCCAGCGGACCCTGACTGCCGCGGCCATGTTCTCCATGGTCGCCCCGGCCTACGCCCAGAAGTACGGCGTGGACGAGGACACCATGCGCTCGGTGCTCTCGGCCATCGCCGTCAAGAACCACTACAACGGGGCACGCAACCCACGGGCACAGTTCCGCCGGGAGATCACGGCCGAGACCGCCGAGAAGGCCCCGAAGATCGCCGGTGGCCTCGGCGTCTACGACTGCGCCGGCGTCGCCGACGGTGCCGCCGCGGCGATCGTGGTGCGAGCCGAGGACGCGCACCGGTACACGGACTCGCCGCTCTACATCAAGGCGCTCTCGTTCGCCGCCGGGTCAGGATCCGGTCTCATCGACCCTGACTACGACTACACCCACTTCCCCGAGTGCGCCACGGCCGCGCAGGACGCCTATGCCCAGGCCGGGATCACCGACCCCATCGCCGAGCTGGCCATGGCCGAGGTGCACGACTGCTTCACCCCGACCGAGCTGGTGCTCATGGAGGACCTCGGGTTCGCCGAGCGCGGCACCGCCTGGCAGGCGGTCCTCGACGGCCGCTTCGCCCTGGACGGCGACCTGCCGATCAACCCCGATGGAGGCCTCAAGAGCTTCGGCCACCCGGTCGGGGCCTCGGGGCTGCGGATGATCTTCGAGGCCTGGCTCCAGCTGCGCGGCAAGGCCACCCCTGAGCGACAGCTCTCGACGTCGAAGACCAAGGCCCTCACGCACAACCTCGGTGGCTACCCGGGCGAGATGGTCTCCTTCGTCTCCGTGCTCGGCACCGAGCTCGACTGAGCCCTGGCGACGAGCTCGGCCCGCTTCGCACCAAACGGAGCCGTCTTGGCTCCGATCTCGAGCAGAGAGCGGAGCGAGCTCTCCGTGGACGGACGCACGAGGGTCACGGACTAACGACAGGACCCTCGTCGCTGCATCATTCCGGCGAGCCGTCGACGATCGCCCCGCTCTCGATGCTGCGCTCGTGGATGACAGAACCTCAGGCGCTCAGATCGGCGCGAAGCGTCTGGTAGCGAGACTCG
>CANGPS010000050.1 GCA_947456245.1 Acidimicrobiaceae bacterium | reverse complement strand
GTTGAACAGGATGTTCAGCTGGGCCGGGCCGACCTTGATGGTCGCCGTGATGGACTTGACGGTCAGGTTGGCCGATCCCGACTTCGTCAGCACGACGCCCGGGGCGTGGAGGAACGTGCCCTGGGAGTAGTTGTGCTTCTGGGTGTCGGTGATGGTCATGTTGCCGTTGCCCGGGTTGTAGACGCAGGTGGTCTTCTTCCAGTCGGCGTTGAACGTCCCGGCGCTCGTGTCCTCCGCAGCGTTGAAGGCGTCGAGCTTGAACTGCTTCTGGCCGGCCGGAGCCGCCACCTTGCAGCCGGTGATGTTCGACGGGGCGTCGGACTTGTACTTGATCACCGTGTTCGACACCTGCACCGCGTTGTTGGAGGTGTAGGGCATGGAGAAGGACAGGTCCTTGACCGTGCTGCCCGACACCGCCGGTGCGGAGAAGTAGAGCGGGAAGTTGGTGGCCCAGCTGTAGAAGCCCGATGCCGCCAGCGCCGTGGTCGACGGGTCGATGCCGGTCTTCGGCGGCAGCGCCAGGTCACCCGAGCACAGCACCGTCCCCGTAGGGAAGGTGGCCGCGAGCGGCTTGACCAGCGAGTCCACGTAGACGTTGGTGAAGAGCGTCGGCTTGTCCGCCCCCGTCAGCGTCGATTGGAGCGAGGTCGGCAGCTGGCCAGCCCCCGTGCCGAAGTCGCCCGAGACGTAGGGAGCGCCCGTGACGCCGTTGACTGGGTCGGCTCCGGGCGCCAGGGTCGCATCCTGGGGTCCGCAGTTCGATCCGAGCCCCACGCCCGACACGGTCCAGTTCACCGGGCTGGCGTACTTGCCGGCGAAGTGGAGCTTGGGCGGCCCACCGTCGGGTGCAGCCGGGTACGGGTTGCCGATCAGGTAGAGCGTGGCGTTGGGCGCGTAGGCCTGGATGGTGATCGAGGTCGGCGAGTTGTACAGGACCTTCTTCATGGTCCAGGTACCCACCGCGGCCACCGGGTTCTGCGTGATGGTCACGTCCGCCTTCTTCACCTGGTCGAGGTTCGTCCCGCTCACGTTGAACGAGACGAAGTCCCCGTAGCCGATGGTGTCCCCGTGATAGAGGCCACCGGCCACGTTGCCCGGCACCGCTGCGGTGACGGTGACCCCTGACACCGTTGGCTGGGGGATCACCTTGGCTGCTCCTGCGGCCGTGAGGCCGAGGACACCTGTCGGGAGCATGAGCGCCGCTGCTGCGGCCACTGCCCCTCCTGTCAGGTACTTCTTCATCTGGCACCTCTTTCTCCGGGAGCTCATGCCCCCGGGCTTGGTTGTGTTCCAACCAGCTCCTCCGAGTGGGACCCCCCCGTCGCCTCTCGGCGAGCTCCCAGGTGCCAGACGACTGAACCGGTGTCTCCGACCATAAGAACGCCGTAAGGGGAAATCTCGTCAGGGCTGAAGATTTCTTCTCCTGACCTGACTCGCGGTCGTCGTGGTGCTACCCGCCACCGGTTCCCGACGGTCATCGAGACGGGGTGCTAACACGGTGCGATGCCGTCTGACGTCGCGCCGAGGGAGGCCACGCTCCGCCGGTCGCTGGCCGTCGGGGCGTGGGTGCTGGGCAGCGGTGGGTGGGCGGTGCTGCTCTACCGGTTCCTGTTCCACGCCTGGCCCGGGTCGGACCACCGCTTCGGCGACCTCTACCAGCGGCTGAACGAGTCGCTGCTCATCCTCCATGGCCACGACCCCTACTTCGTCGGCGCCCACATCAGCGACAACGTCCCGCCGGCGGTCTCGCTGCTCCACCTCCCGCTGGCCGAGCTCGGACGTCCCTGGGCCGGGTTCGTGTCGGTGTGGCTGTCGTGCGCGGCCATCGCCGTGATCTGCGCCTCGGCGCTGGCGGCGGTCGCCCCGGTGCGCCGATCGACGGCGCTCGTGGCCATGACGGCGCTAGCCCCGCCCGCCGTCGGGGTCCTGCTCTACCCCGGCGCCTCGGCGCTCGATGCCGGACAGGACCAGCTGTGGTTCATGGCGCTGGTGGTCGTCGACCTGCTGGTGCTCTCCGCCGCCCGGACCGGCTACCTGGTGGGTGCGGTGGCCAGCCTGTCGCTCTGGCCGGGCATCTTCGTCCTCGGCGTCGTCGCCCGGGCCCGGCGATCGGGGCTCGTGCGCTCGATCGTCGGGGCGGTGGCGGTGCTGGCGGCCGGTGCCGTCTTCTCGTTGTCGGCCTCGTGGCGCTACTGGACCTACCTCGTGCCGAGCGGGCAGATCTCGAGTCGAGGGGTGAACTCGTCGGCCTCATGGCCGGTCGAGGGGTTCAAGGGCACGTGGAACCTGTCGCTCAACGGCGTGCTGTGCCGCTGGCCGCTGGGTGGCCCGTTGGCCACCAAGGCCGCGTGGCTGATCGTCGCCCTGGCCGTCGTCGCCATGGCCGTGGCGGTGGCCTGGGGACTCTGGCGCCTCGGCCTCCGGGTCACGCCGCTGGCGATGCTGAGCATCGGCGCGGTCGAGGCCTCACCGTTCGCGTGGGACCACCACTGGGTCTGGGTCGTGCTCCTGCTGCCCTTTGCGGCCATCGAGTGCTGGCGCGAGCACCGGGTCCTCGCCGTGCTGCTGGGCCTCGGGATCCTGCCCTTCGTCCGTCAGCTCACCCGGCTACTGGTGGCCATGGGCCCAAAGCGCCACCACGCGCTCATCCTCGACGACCCCTACAACGCGCTGATGCTCAACCGCTATGTGCTGGTCGGCCTGGTCCTGCTGGTCGCCGGGGCGGTGGTGGCCCTTGCTGCTCGTCGCCGGTCGGGATCGACCGCGGCGGGCTGATCCGCCTCTCCGGCCTCAGCCCCCGGCGGCGAAGGCGGCGAGCTCGGCTGGGACGAAGTTGTGCTCCTCGGTGGCCTCGGCCTCGACGAGCTCGACCATGCGGGTGCAGACCTCAGCCGGGTCCATCTGGTCGCCGGTGACGATGTCGCCGACGGCCTTGAAGATCTCGGCACCGCCGCTGGTGGCCGCCGAGTCGTCGAACCACTCCCACATCGAGGCGGCCATCGAGTCGTTGAAGCCGGTGTCGTAGGGGCCGGGGTTGAGCAGGCAGACGTCGACGCCGAAGCCCGCGAGCTCCGAGCGGAGCGCCTTGCCCATGGCTTCGAGGGCGAACTTGGTCATCGAGTAGGGACCGAAGGTCGGGGCCACGAGGATCCCGGCGATGGACGACACGATGATGATCCGACCGCTGCCCCGGGCCACCATGGCCGGCACGGCAGCCTGGGTCACGGCGAGCGAGCCGAACACGTTGACGTCGAAGATCCGGCGCATCCGCTCCATGGGCACGTCGGCCATCGGGCCGGTCTGGCCGATGGCGGCGTTGTTGATGAGCACGTCGATGTCGAGGTCGCCGACGAGCGCCACGTCGTCGGTGGTGATGTCGAGCTTGAGCACCCGGAGGCCCGGGGCCTCTGCGGCGAGGGCTGCCGCCTGCTCCTCGGTCTCGGTGGTGGCGATCACGGCGTGGCCGCGCTCGGCCAGCGCCAGGCTGGCCATCTTCCCGAATCCGCTGCCGGCGCCGGTGATGAGGACGTTCTTGGTCATGGTGACGACCCTACCGGCGTGCGGCACTCGTGGCAGTCATGCAGACAGAACCCCGCGTCCCATGGGATACTGAGGACGTGGAGCACGTCCCGACGCGCCAGCGCCTGCTCGATCGGACGATCGAGGTCCTCGACGCCGAGGGGGTCCCTGGCGTCAAGGTGCACCCCATCGCCGCCGCCGCCGGCGTCACCGTGCCGTCGGTGTACCACTTCTTCGGCTCGAAGGAGGGCTTGATCGAGGCGGCCCAGTCCGAGCGCTACTCCCGGGTCCTGCTCGACTCGAGCCGCCGGTTCTCGCTCGGCGTGGAGGACTGCGCCGACGCCGCCGAGTTCCGAGACCGGTGCACGAACGCCCTACTCGGCTTCTGCGATGCGGACGGAGCGGAGCGTCGTCTGTCGAGGATCAACGCGCTCGGTTCGGCCTATGCCCACCCCGGGCTGCTCGCCTCCATCAACGAGAGCCAGGTCGTGGCCTCGTCTGCCTTCGCCGAGGTCATCGCCAAGGCTCAGGAGCGCGGCTGGATCCGCCCTGAGGTCGATCCACAGGTGGCGGCCGTGTGGTTGATGGGGTCGCTCCTCGGACGGATCCTGATCGAGATGGGCCCGAACCCGGTCGACGAGGGGAAGTGGAACCAGCTGTTCCTCGACATGGCCTTCATGCTGCTGTTCGGCGAGGCCGCCGATCGCATCGCCTGAGCGATCGATCGCCGGCGAGGATCGCCCTCACCGGTCTGTGGAGGGCGGCTCAGCCCTCTCGTGCGGTCTGGTCCTCGGTGTTGTCGGTCGACCATCCGAGCTCGTCGAGTCGCCCGGCGACCCCCTCGCCGCCGCGGCGCCGGCGCACCCGATCGAACGCCGCCGCCCCGGCGAGGACGGCGACCACGAGCAGCGGGACCCCGGCCTCGAACCGGAACCGGTTGTTCTCGCCGTACTCGGTGAGGGTGGACACGAGGAACGCCTGGGCGGCGAGGAACCAGGGCAGGGCCACGGCCAGCGTCCACCTTCGCCCTCTTCGCATCCGCAGCATCACGACGACGCCGCCGACGAGGGCCAGGAGGGTCTCGAGCACGAGCACCACCGAGACCTGGGGCAGGCTCACCCCCTTGCGCTCCCAGAGCGCCTTGGGGAGTCGTTGGTCGTGGCGGGCCTGGAGCATCACGGCCGTGTCATAGGCGGTCTCCCAACCGCTGGTGTGGTGCTGCCGATAGAAGAAGTAGTACTGGTCAGACGGCACGGCCCAGAGCCTGAGCCCGAGCCAGACGGTGGAGAGGTACGCGGCGGGCTGGTGCTCGATGAAGGCCACCGAGTCGGCGAGGTACCGACTCGACACCTCGGCGTAGGCCCGGTTGTTGAGGTTGGGCAGGCCGTCCGGCCGGATGGCGGCCGACGACGCCCTCGGACCGGTGTGGATGGGGGTGACCCCGCTCTCGGCGAGCGAGCTGAAGGGCTTGACGAGGGCCAGGTGTGACAGCTGGCCCTTGGCCACCATCGAGGCCACCAGCACCGGGTCGGCGGGTCGGAGCACGCCGTGGGCCAGGTTCATCCCGAACCACGTGGAGGTCGCCGGCGTCCCGACGCGGGCCAGGCTGAGGCCCATCCATCCGGCGAGGCACAGGCATGGCACCACGAAGCCGGCGACGAGCGCCCGCCGCCATGGACGGAGCGCCACCACCAGGACGACGAGCACCGCGATGAGCACCAGGGGCTGCAGCAGCGTGTTCGAGAGCGCAAGTGCTGCACCAGCGGAGGCGAAGGCGAGCGCCCTCGGCCAGGACGGCCGAGTCAGCATCCAGATCCCCAGGAAGGTCGTCGCTCCCATCAGGGCGGCGGCGGGGGTGGCGTAGAAGAGGTGGGCCGAGAAGAGCAGCTGTGCGGGGTCGAGCACCACGAGGACGAGCGTCGCCACGAGGCCGGCCCGGCGGTCGACGCCGAGCAGCACCATCGACCCGTACGCACTGAGCACGGTCACGAGGTAGCCGAGGAAGAGGAGGAGCGCCGCGGCCGGGGACAGCAGCGCATGGGGGAGGGCGAGCAGGAGGCCGACGGTGAGGTTGTACAGCGGCGGCTGCATCGTCAGCGAGGCGACAGAGTGCAGGAGGTCGTGGCGGAGCCACACAGGGTCGAGGAGCTGCCACGAGTGGTCGGCCGGGTCGGGGCCCAGTGCGGAGAGGTCCATCCCCACTCCCGTGGCGGCCAGCACCACCCTGGAGGCCGCCGCCGCCAGCACCAGGATCACCACGAAGGGATCGAGGCGCTCGGCCCAGCGCGGCAGCGCGAGCCGCCGGCTCACGAGACCACCGTCCGGTCCGCCATCGGGTCCGCATCCTCGTCGGGTGGTCGCCGGTGGGCTCGGTCGGGTGCGGCCGGCGCCTCCGGCCACCCGAGGGCGTCGAGGCGGTCCTCGAGCCCGGACGGCCGCCGACGGGAGATGACGGCGCTGAGCAGGGAGGTGGCCACGACCACCGAGAGTATGACCATGGTCGTGCCGGTCTCGAACCGGAAGCGGTTGTTCTCGCCGGACTCGGTCAGCGACGTGAGCACGAACGCCTGGGTGAAGACCAGCCACGGCACGAGCATCGCCACCGCGAGGCGCCGCCTCCGGCGCCAGCGCCCGAGGATCACGACGGGTGCCCCAACGAGGCTGAGCACGGTGGCGGTGATGAGGGTGAACGAGAGCTGGTCGATCGGCGTGGCCTCGCCGGCGATCCCCGCGAGGGCGATGAAGGGGTTGCGGACGCCCTGGAGCAGCACGAGGTGGTCGTAGGCCGTCTCCCAGGGCTTGACGGTGGTGACGGTGTAGAAGAGGAAGTACTGGTCCTCGGGGATGGTCCAGATCCGCAGGCCTCGGCTCACCATGGTCAGGTAGTGGCCCGGGGCGGCGCGCACATAGGCCAGCTCGTCGGCGAGGTACCGGCTCGAGACGGTCGCGTAGGCCCGGTTGTTGTAGTTGTCCTGGCCGTCGGGACGCCGGGCGTCGGCGCTCGATGGCGGCCCCACGGGGATCGGTCGGACGCCGTAGGCCGAGAGCGGTCCGAAGGGTGGCTTCTTCGCCTGGGCGGAGATCCGGCCCTCGGCGATGAGGCGGTCGAGCTGGCGGGGTGGTGCGTGGTTGAGGGTCACGTGGGTCAGGTTCATCCCGAGCCAGGTCGAGGTGGCTGGGGTCCCGACCCGGCCGAGCTGGAGGGCGCTCCACCCGACCAGGACGAGGCAGGGCACCAGGCTGCCCACCACGACGGCTCGTCGGGCGTCCGGCAGGGCGACGATGAGCAGCCCGACGACGAGCAGGACCACCAGGGGCTGGACCGAGGTGTTGAACAGGGCGGTGGCCGCCGCCGCGCTGGTGAAGGCCGCCGCGCTGCTCGTCGTGGGTCGCCGCACGCACCGCACGGCCAGCCAGGCGGTGATCGTGACGAGGGCGGCGGTGGGCTCGGCGTAGAAGGGCACCGTGGCGAACAGCGCCTGGCCGGGATCGGCCACGACGAGCACCATCGTGGCGAGGAGGGCCACCACCCGATGGACCCCGAGCAGGACCATGGTGGCGTAGGTGGCGAGGGCGATGGTCAGGAAGCAGCCGGTGAGGAAGACCGCCACCACGGGGACCTGCCAAGACCCCGGCAGGTGGAGCCAGAGGCCGGCACCGAGGTTGTAGAGGGGTGGCTGCATGGTGAGCGACCACACCGACCGCAGAAGGTCGTGACGGAGCCAGGAGGGGTCGAGCAGCTGCCAGTAGTGCTCGGAGCCATCGGCCTGGAAGCCCCGAAGGTCGAGGTGGACCCCGGACCACGAGAGGACGAGTCGGGCCAGGACGACGCTGACCCCGATGACCAGGACGAACGGGTCGATGCGGCGCGCCAGCGCGCGCCAGCCGCCGCTCACCCGGCTCGCCATCCTGCCTGCCCCACGCTCACACTCCGAGGCTCGAGGCCGAGGCAGCCTCGAAGACCCGATTGGGCAGCAGTCGCTTGACGAAGGAGCCGAGGCGCTCGCCGGCGGGACCCACGGTGAGGCGCCGAGGGGGCCGTCGGGCAACGAGCAGCCGCGAGACGACCTCTGCCACCTGCTCGGGGCCTCGACCACCGAGCTCGTCGGCCTCCATGGTGCTGATGGCCTTGGCCTGCGCCGCCCGGTAGGGGTCGTCCTCGGTCGAGGCGACCAGGCGACGGCTGGCCGTGAAGTCGGTGGCGAAGTTGCCGGGCTCGACGAGGGTCACGTCGACACCAAAGGGCTTGACCTCCCACGCCAGGGCCTCGGCCCATCCCTCGAGGGCGAACTTCGAGGCGGAGTAGTACGCCTGGAACGGCAGGCCGATGAGGCCGCCGATCGAGCTCAGCACGATGACCCGGCCCTGGCGCTCCCTGAGCGAGGGGAGGGCGGCGACGACGGTGCGGACGGTGCCGAAGAAGTTGGTCTCGATCTGAGCTGCCGCCTCGCCGAGCGGCGTCGTCTCGACCGGTCCGGCGAGCCCCCAGCCGGCGCAGGTCACCACGGCGTCGATGCCCCCGTGCTCGGCGATGATCCGGGCCATGCCCTCGGCCACCGATGCATCGTCGTCGACGTCCATGACGACCTGCTGCCAAGGGTCGACGGGAGAGGTCCGGCGGCTGGCACCGACGACGGTCCAGCCCTCCTCGTGGAGGCGACGGGCGCAGGCGCTGCCGATGCCGGCCGAGGCGCCGGTGATCACCACGGTGCCCGTCGTGCGCTGCGCTCGTGCGGCCATGGCTGCCTCCTTCGTCGTGACGGCAATCTTCTCCCATGCGGAGGCCCGGTGTCGGGAGGTCCGTCCCCGCGGGACGGCGGCGACATGTCGGATCTGGGATCCGAGCGCCGCTCGTGCCATGGGTGCTTAGGATCAGGGCAGCCGTGATGCCGTGGCTCGGGCCCACGGACGGCGCTCGGTGAGCGAAGGGAGGGGAGCATGATCTGGGAGACCCCGGGGTTCACGCGCCGGGTCCTCGACAGCCTTCTCGACCCCTGCGTGGTCCTCGAGCCGGTGCACGACGACGCAGCCGCCGTGGTCGACTTCACGATCCGCTACCTGAACCAGCCGGCCGCCCGGGCGGCCGGCCTCCCGAGGGAGGAGCTGCTCGAGGCCTCGATCGGCACCGCGCTGTCGCTGGCTCCTGAGGCCGGCATCCTCGAGCGCCTCATCGACGTCTATGTCGACGACCTGTCGATCGATGGGACATTCCTGCACGACATCCGACTCGATCCCACCCGGATCTTCGATGTCCAGGCCAAGCGCATCGACGCCTTCCTCCTCATCAGCCTCCGCGACGTGACCGATGAGCGTGTGGCGCTCGAGCGGCTCCGACTGCTCGTGGAGAACCTCGGTCGCCACGAGGAGGTCGGCCGGGAGATCCGCGAGGCCATCGAGTCTCGGGCCTTTCGCTCGGTGTTCCAGCCCATCGTGTCGCTGTCGACCTCCGAGGTCGTCGGCTACGAGGCCCTCACCCGATTCGACTCCGGGCGATCGCCCGAGCTCGTCTTCGCCGAAGCCCGGGCCGTCGGCCTCGGAGCGACACTCGAGGTGGCGGTGGCCCGGGCGGCACTCGAGTCGGCGCGGGCGCTCCGACCCGGATGCTGGATCAGCCTCAACTTCTCCCCGTCCTCGCTCATCGACGGGTTCGTCGCAGAGGTGGTGGAGGGCTCGGAGCGCCAGGTCGTGCTCGAGATCACCGAGCAGCTCCCGATCGAGAGCTACCCGGCGGTCCGGTCGACCATGGACGGGCTCGAGTCGGTCCAGCTCGCGGTCGACGACGTCGGGGCGGGCTACGCCGGCTTCGGCCACCTCCTCGAGCTCAGCCCCGACATCGTCAAGCTCGACCTGACCTTGATTCGCAACATCGATCAGGACCCGGCCCGCCAGGCGCTCACCGCCGGTCTCCGCTACTTCACGAACCAGACCGGTACGAGGATCCTGGCCGAGGGGGTCGAGACGGAAGCAGAGGCGTCGGTGCTCCGAGAGCTGGGCTTCGACTACGGGCAGGGCTTCCTCTTCGGCCGCCCGGCCCCGGCGTCAGACCTCAGGACCTGAGGTCCCGGACTCGATCGGCTCGACGAAGAGCGCGGCTTGGTCGCGCCCGCGGGACTTGGCCGCATAGAGGGCCTCGTCCGCCTTGACCTGAAGGGTCTCGAGATCATCGATGAGGCCGACCGCCACGCCGACGCTCACGGTCGAGACGATGGTGCCCGAGTGCACCCCGACGAGGAACGGCTGTCGGAAGGCTGCGACGATGCGGTCGGCGAGGACCGTGGCCTCCCGAGCATCCGACAGGTCGCGCAGCAAGAGTGCGAACTCGTCTCCGCCGACACGGGCGACGAGGTCGGTCTCCCGCACGCAGGAGGTGAGGCGCCGCGAGGCCTCGACCAAGAAGGCGTCGCCGCCGGCGTGACCGAAGCGGTCGTTCACCGCCTTGAAGGCGTCAAGGTCGACCATCATGACGCCGACCATGCGGGTCGAGGGGCCGGCGGTGTCGACCACCTCGGAGAGGTGGCGCTCGAGTCTGGTGCGGTTCGAGAGGCCGGTGAGCGGGTCCCTCATGGCGAGGTCGACGAGGTGCTGTCGGTCCTCGACCTCGGCCTGGGCATCGTGCCAGGTGGCGATCCGCTGGGCGGCTCCGCCGTCGAAGCTGGCCGTGGTGCGGATCGACACCGTGATCCAGTGGTAGGTGACCCGAGCCGTGGACATGCGCAGCGTGTACTGGACCGTCTCGTCCTGGGCCAGGCGCCGGCGGGCGTCGAAGACCGTCTCGAGGTCGTCAGGGTGGACGAAGTCCTCGAAGGCCCGACCCTCCATCTCGTCGGGTCGGTAGCCGAGCAGGGCGGTGACCGATGGGGCCACCCACGCGAGCACGCCGTCCTGGTCGCCCAAGACCACCACGTCGAGCGAGTTCTCGGCCAGCAGCCGGAAGCGCCGTTCGGAGGACTCGAGCAGCGTGCGGGCAGCGACCTCGCTCGACGCGTCGCGCAGCGACACCACCCGGCCGATGAGCCTGCCCTGGTCGTCGGTGATCTCATAGGAGCTGCCGCGCACCTGGAGGTAGGAGCCGTCGGCCTTGCGGTAGGCGAAGATGCCGACCTCGACGTTGCCGCCGACGGCCCTGCTGCGGATCCGGTCGACCACGGCGAAGGTCTCCGGCGTCACGAAGTCGCTCAGCTTGCGGCCGACGAAGTCCGTTGGGTCCCAGCCGAGGAGTCGGGTGACCGAGGGCGACGCCCACCGATAGGTGTTGTCGGGGCTGGTGAGCAGGACGACGTCGGCGACGTGCTCGGCGATGGCCTGGAACATCAACTCCACCGGTGGGAGGTCGTCTGTGGCGACGTCCTCGGATCGGATCGGGAGGCCCTCGACCGAGGCGCTCACCACCGAGGACTCGTCGCCGGGAGGTGGACCACTCGGCGCTGGGTCTGGGGCCGGTCGAGCTGGGAGTGCACGGAGCTGCGCACGTGGCCTGACCTCGCTGCTGACCTCTTCGACACTCGCCACTCCTTGAGCGCGATGCTCTCACGGATCCTCATCGAGGAGGCGTCGGGCTGGTTCCGGTCGTGCCGGGTGGCCGGCGCACCGGATTCGGGGTCGAGGAGGATCCGGTACGCTTGGCAGCCGTGTCGACGCCGGCGTGCCGGGGCTGATGCTGAGGACAGGTGCGAGAGCGGCCGAATCGGAGTCACTGCTAATGACTTGACCTGGGAAACTGGGTCCGTGGGTTCAAATCCCACCCTGTCCGCCAC
>CANGPS010000049.1 GCA_947456245.1 Acidimicrobiaceae bacterium | reverse complement strand
GGGTGCGCGACGCCACCTGAGACATAGTCGCCGAAGATGGCCAAGGTGGCCGCCGAGGGCTCGAGGTGGCCGGGAACCCGGGCCCAGAGCGCCGAGTTCGGTCCGCCCGGCGTGCCATCGATCTCCTCGAAGGTCCGGCCGAGCGCCACTCGGGTCTCGACGTGCTCGAAGATCGAGTTGCGCACCTCGTCGGGCAGCCGGCGGGGCGGGCAGAGGTCCGGGGCCGGGACGTCGGGCATCTCCACCCAGACGCCACCGACGTCGAGGGTGTTGGACCCGAGGGCTGCGGTGACGCCGAGGACCTCACGGTCGCCCTCCCGGGCCACGGCACGGGCCTGGGTGAGATGCCCGCCGACCGCCTGGATCTCCACGGTGATGTCGACGGTCGAGTGGGTCTTGGCGTAGGAGACGTACTGGGCGGTGGCCCACACGGTGGGGCGGCCGGTGGCCTCCTCGAGGGCCACGAGGGCGGCACCGAGGCCGCATCCGCCGAACAGGAACTGCCCGGGGGTGATGAGGTGGGTGCCCACATCGAAGGTCCATCGCAGATCGTCGCCGGTGCGGGTGAGGCCGAGGAACTCGCGTGCGTCCATGGCCCTCGACCCTATCGGCCGCCCGTCGGAGCGGGCGAGGCGCGACCGGCTCAGCCGTTGGTGATCTTGTCGGCCACGAGCTTGCTCAGGGCCTCGGGCGCCGGTCCGCTGAACGGGATGTGGGTGCCGTCGGAGCCGAACCACTCCGGGTGCTCGGAGGCCACGGCGTTCCAGTCAGCGAGGACGGCGTTCTTGTAGCGGGCCACGCCCTCGGCGAGCACCGTGTTGTTCGGGTCCTGCCAGGGCTGGCCGACGTGGACGTTGACGAAGACCACCCGGGAGGCCCCGGACAGCGTCGACATCATCGAGTCGAACATCGAGGCCGTGATGGGCCCGTTGGTCGAGAGCCCGACCACGACCACGGCCCCGAGCGTGCCGGCCGCCTTCTGCTGGGCGAGCAGCTGCTCACCGGACGACCACTGCCGGCCGACGTTGCCGTCGATGACGATCCCGGGGATGCGCTTCTCGAGCAGGCTCTGGTAGTCCATCATCACCGAGTCGCCGACGCCGGTGACCTTCCCGGCCACGAATCCCGGTCCCGGGGGCTGCGTGGTGGCGGTGGTGGTGGTCGAGCTCGTCGGTCCGGCAGGTGCGGGGGCGGTGGTCGGGGCTCCGGCGGACACGCTCGCCGAGTGCTTCGTGCTCCACCACCACGCTCCGCCCGCGCCGACGGCGAGCAGGCAGAGCGCGACGACGAGTCCGACGATCCGGTTCCGGCGCCGGCGCCGCTGCTTGCGAGCGGTGGCCCGGGAGGTCCGTGGTTCTGGTGCGCGCTCAGCCATGGCCCTCCATCGTCGCACGACCCCGCAGCATGGGGCGGTCACTCCGGCCGTGAGACCATGGAGGGGTGATCAGCCCGAACTTCGTCTTCATCGCCGTGGTGATCTCCGTCGTCGGTGTGTCGATCTACGCCCGCGACACCGTCCGAGGTCTCACGGAGCCGAACCGGGTGACCTGGCTGCTGTGGACGGTGGCGCCGCTGCTGGCCTTCGTCAGCGAGGTCCGCCAGGGCGTTGGCATGACCTCGCTGATGACCCTGGCCTATGCCCTGTGCCCGCTCATCGTGCTGGTCGCCTCATTCGTGAACACCCGGAGCACCTGGCGGCTCGGACCCTTCGACATCGGGTGCGGGATCGCCTCGTGCGCCGGGCTCGTCTTGTGGCTGGTGACGGCCAACGACACCGTGGCCCTCTTCTCCTTCATCGTGGCGGACCTCCTGGCCGGCCTGCCCACGGTGCTCAAGTCATGGCGCGACCCGTCGAGCGAGAGCCCGTCGGCCTTCCTCGGCGGCACCCTGAGCACGCTCGTGACCCTGGCCACAGTGACGGTCTGGACCTCCGCCGAGGTGGCCTTCCCGATCTTCGTGCTCGCGTACAACGTGTTCCTGCTCACCCTGGTGGCGGGACGGATCGGACCGCGGCTGCGCCGCGAGCCCGCGCCGGACCCGCTCGGACCGCAGGAGCGGGTGCTCGGTAGGGTGCACACGGAGGTGCCAGATGGCTGAGAAGCAGAAGTCGATCCCGACAAGGGAGACGGTGCAGGGTCGGGCCGAGGGTCGCCGCCGCCGCGCCGAGCACCCGCGCAAGGACCTCGCCGTCCTCGGCGACCGGCACCCGGACTTCGACCCGCTGGCCACGCTCGTGGCCCAGGGGCGTGGCCGTGTCGAGAGCCTGCTGCCGCTGCGCGACGAGCGCATGGCGGCCAACGAGTTCGCCTTCCTGCGCGGGGCGGCGGCGATCATGTCCTACGACCTGGCCATGACGCCCTCGACGCAGATCGACGTGCAGCTCTGCGGCGATGCCCACATCTCGAACTTCGGGGTCTACGCCTCGCCGGAGCGTCGCCTGATCTTCGGCCTCAACGACTTCGACGAGACGCTCCCTGGACCCTTCGACTGGGACGTCAAGCGGATGGCGGCCTCCGCGGCCGTGGCGCTGCGGAGCCAGGGCCGTGACGAGGCAGCGATCCTCAAGTCGGTGCGCAAGGCCGTGGCCGTCTACCGCAAGACCGTGGTCGAGCTCGCCGCCCAAGGCCACATGGACGTCTGGTACACGAAGCTCGACGTCGAGGCGAACATGGACGCCCTGCGCGGTGCCTTCACCGACGAGCACGGGTCCCGGGTGGACGACCTCGTCGCGCAGGCCCGGCGGAAGGACTCGCGTCATGCGTACACCAAGCTCGTCGGGATGGTCGGGTCCAAGCTCGGGTTCCTCTCCGACCCGCCCCTGATCGTCCCCATGGCCGATCTGCTGGCACAGGGGCGGACCGGATCGACGACCGAGGCCGTCCTCGACACCGTCTTCGACGGCTATCTCGCCTCGATCGGCGAGGCGCCCCGCCAGCTGCTCGAGACCTTCGAGCGGGTCGACATCGCCCGCAAGGTGGTCGGCGTCGGCTCGGTGGGGACCCGGTGCTTCGTCCTCCTCCTCCTCGGCCGGGACCTCGACGATCCGCTGATCCTCCAGATCAAGGAGGCGGTCCCGTCCGTGCTCGAGGCGCACCTCGGCCCGGACCACCACGCCACCCATGGCGATCGGGTCATCGCCGGTCAGCGGCTGCTCCAGACGGCTCCCGACCTGTTCCTCGGCGCGTTCCGGGCGAACTACTCGGACACGGAGACCCACGACTTCTACGTGCGGCAGTTCCACGACGGCAAGGCCTCGGCCGACCTGACCACGATCGAGTCGACGGCGATCTTCACGCGCTACGTCCAGACCTGCGCCTGGGTCCTGGCCCGTGCCCACGCCCGGTCGGGGAACCGCGCCGCCCTGGCGGCCTACCTGGGCCAGTCGAGTGCCTTCGAGGATGCGATCGCCGACTGGTCGGTGGCCTATGCCGAGCGCAATGCCGCCGACTACGCGCTGTTCATGGCCGCCCGGGAGGCCGGGCAGGACTAGGTGGTCAGCCCAGCACCGGCACCGGGAGCCGGGTTCCGCACGTCGTCGGTGCCGGCACCGAGTCGAGGCGCTGCTGGAGCCAGGTGAAGACGAACGGCGCCGCGGCGAAGCCCGCCTTCATGTGCCCGAGCTTGCCGATGAAGTCGGCGGCGACGGGAGCCTGCGCATCGCAGGCGCCTCGGACGTAGAGCGAGGTGGTTCCGGGCAGGACGACCGGGTCGTCGGTGCCCTGGACGATGAGGGTCGGGATGGTCGGGGTCGGCGGCGTGTTGCTCGACAGCGCGGCTCGCCATGCCGGGTCGTCGAGCGGGTTGCGGTCGAGGAGGGGTCCGGCGCCGACGACCTTGGCGGCCGCGATGTCGATGGCGGCGCTCATGATGCAGCGGCCGGCCAGGGCGTCGATCTTGGCCTTCGACCGACTGGTGACGGCGGAGAGTCGCAGGTCGGGATAGGTGTGGGGGAACGAGACGAGCACCTCGGCGCCGATCAGCGAGCCGTAGATCGTGCTCCACTGGTGGTCGATGAGCGGGACGAGCTCGGTGGCGGGCGCCGCCGCGGCCACGGCGATGACCGAGAGCTCAGGGGCATAGGGCGCCTGGTCGGCGGCCCACAGCGCTGCCTGACCACCCTGGGAGTGCCCGAAGATCGCCACGCGCGTGCCTGCCTGGGCGGCCGGGAGGCCTCGGGCGGCCCGGACCGAGTTGAGCACGTCGTGGGCCTCGGCGAGGCCGATGAGGTACTGCTCGGTCCCCGCAGTGCCAAGGCCGGCGTAGTCCGTGGCGGCGACCACCCATCCCGCCGAGAGGAAGTTGGCGAGGCCGGGGACGTCGGACTCGACGTCGACGGTGCGCGACGGCGCGCACTGGTCGCCCATCCCGACGGTGGGGTGGGCCCAGGCCACGACCGGCCGGCCGCCAGCCGGCACCGGTGTGCCCCGGGGGGCGAAGACGAGGCCAGAGGAGAGCACCTTCGCCCCTGCTGCGTCCTGGCTGACGTAGAGGACCCGCCACCCGACGCCGCCCGATGGGACGCCGGCGACGTGCTCGGAGCGCAGCAGTGCTCCGACGGGTGCGGAGGACCAGCCGGCGGGTGCCCGGTAGAAGGGGGCGAGGGCATGCTGACGAGCGTCGCCCTCGATCGTCGTGATCGAGTGGGTGACCCCGAAGTAGGTCACCACCGCGCCGATGATCACCAGGAGAGTCACCCCGAGGCCGAGGAGGTAGGCGGCGAACGGGTGCGTCCGGCTCTTGGGTGCGGGACCTCCCTCGGGTGCCATGCTGCGAGGGTAGCCCCGCTGACTGCGGGGCCTCCACGAGCCCTCGTCGGCCGGCCTGCGTCCACTACCGTGAGGCGAGCACCCTGAGAAGGAGACCGTCGTGAACCTCAGCCCTCGCATCCGCATCGTCGCCCTTGCCGGGGCCCTCGTCATCGCCGGTCCGGCCCAGCTGGCCGCCGCCGACACCACGACGAGCACCGACCCGACGACGACCACGACCACGGCGCCCGTGACCACCACGACGGCGCCCGTGACCACCACCACCGCTCCGGTGACGACGACCACGGCGCACCCGACCACCACCACGAAGCGGACCACGAGCACCACGGCGGCGACCACCACCACGAAGGCGTCCTCGGGCTCGTCGGCTGCGATCTGGGCCTGGATCCTCGGCGGCGTCGCCGTGGTCGCGCTCATCGCCGCCGCCATCGCCGGCCTGCTCGGCTCCCGGCGCCGCAAGGAGGCCGGGGACGCCTGGATCCCCTCGGCCCGCGCGGGCTACGAGTCAGCGATCCTGGCCCGCCAGATGCTGGTGGCGCAGCCCACCGGCGGCGACGAGGCCCTGCCGCGGGTCCGGGCCCAGGCCGAGGACGCCGCCCGAGCCCTCGACCGGGTGGCCGCCGGGGCTCCGGACGAGTCCGGCCGGCTCGCCGCCGCGTCGGTGGCCGAGGGGCTGCGGGGGGTCATGTTCACCCTCGAGGCGGAGAACCTCCTGCGCACCGGCCCCACGGCGCCGACGGCGGAGCAGCTCGCCGACGCCGACGTGGCCCGCCGTCGACGGGGGGCAGAGCTCGACACCGCACTGTCCCAGCTCAACGCCGTCACCCACCCACAGCCTCGCTGAGGTCGGCCCTCCGCCCCGGCGAGAGGACCGTAGGCTCGAGCACGGACCGTCGCGGCAAGGACAGGAGCACTGAGATGCAGCTCGGGATGATCGGCCTGGGGCGGATGGGTGCGGCCATGTCTCGGCGCCTGATGGCCGCTGGCCACCACCTGGTGGTGACCGACCACGACCCCGCGGCGGTGGCGGCCCTCGAGGCGGCCGGAGCCGTGGGCGCCCCGGACCTCGCGCAGCTGGTCGGACGGATGGCGGCGCCCCGTGCCATCTGGCTGATGGTGCCGGCAGGGGTCGTCGACACCGTCCTGTCCGAGCTGGTTCCCCTGCTCTCGGCCGGGGATGTGATCGTGGACGGGGGCAACTCGCACTACCACGACGACATCCGCCGATCGACCGAGCTCGAGGGCACCGGGATCTCCTATGTCGACTGCGGGACGAGCGGAGGGGTCTGGGGCGAGGAGCGGGGCTACTGCCTGATGGCGGGCGGGCCCGACGCGGCGGTCGACCTCCTCGAGCCCGTGCTGCGGGCGCTGGCACCTGGGGTCGACGCCGCCCCGCGCACTCCAGGGCGCTCGGGCCCTGCATCGCCGGCCGAGCAGGGGTGGCTGCACTGCGGGCCGTCGGGGGCGGGCCACTTCGTCAAGATGGTCCACAACGGGATCGAGTACGGCCTGATGGCCGCCTATGCCGAGGGCCTGAGCATCCTCGAGTCAGCCGGCATCGGCCGGACGACGGTCCAGGCGGACGCCGAGACCGCCCCGCTCGAGCACCCGGAGCACTATCAGTACGACGTGGACGTCGCCGAGGTCACCGAGCTCTGGCGGCGCGGCAGCGTCGTGAGCTCGTGGCTCCTCGACCTGACGGCCCAGGCTCTCGATGCCAACCCGGATCTCACCGGCTTCTCCGGTCGGGTCTCGGACTCCGGTGAGGGGCGCTGGACCATGCTCGCCGCCATCGAGGAGGGCGTGCCGGCCCCGGTCCTGTCGGCTGCGCTGAGCAGCCGGTTCTCCTCGCAGGGCAACGCCGCCTACGCCGACAAGGTGCTCTCGGCGATGCGCTTCGGCTTCGGCGGCCACCTCGAGAAGGAGGGCTCCGCCGGTGGCTGAGGACGCCGACGCCTTCGTCTTCTTCGGCGCCACCGGCGACCTCGCGGCCAAGCAGATCTTCCCAGCGCTCCAGATCCTCGTGGCCAACGGGGAGCTCGACGTCCCGGTGATCGGGGTCGCCGACGCACCCTGGTCGCTCGAGGAGTTCACGGCCCACGCCCGACGAGCCATCGAGGAGCACGCCACCCTCGACGAGGCTGCCTTCGCCACCCTCTCGGGCCTGCTGCGCTACGTGTCCGGCGACTACGCCGACACCGAGACCTTCACCACCCTGCGCACGGAGCTCGGCGCCGCCGAGCGGCCGGTCCACTACCTGGCCATCCCGCCCTCCCTCTTCGAGGTGGTCGCCTCGGGCCTGGCGGCATCGGGGTGCACCGACGGGGCTCGGATCGTGGTGGAGAAGCCGTTCGGCCGGGACGCCGGGTCCGCCGCCGAGCTCAACGCCCTGCTCCACCGGTACTTCAGCGAGGACCGGATCTACCGGATCGACCACTACCTCGGCAAGGACCCGGTGCAGAACATCATCTACACCCGCTTCGCCAACCCGATCTTCGAGCCGATCTGGAACCGCAGCTACATCCGGGCCATCCAGATCACCATGGCCGAGGAGTTCGGGGTGGAGGCGAGGGGTTCCTTCTACGACTCGGTCGGCACCATCCGCGACGTGGTGCAGAACCACCTCCTCGCCGTCGTGGCCAACCTCTGCATGGAGCCACCAGCGGGCCCCGACAGCGACGCCATCCGGGACGCGCGCGCCATGCTCCTCAAGGCGGTCCGGCCACTGACCCCTGCCGACGTCGTGCGGGGGCAGTACGAGGGCTACCGCGACACCCCGGGGGTGGCCGCCGGCTCGACCACCGAGACCTTCGCCGCCATCCGGCTCGCCATCGACACCTGGCGGTGGTCGGGCGTGCCGATCTTCATCCGGTCGGGCAAGCACCTCCCCGAGACAGCCACGGAGATCATGGTGCAGTTCCATCGGCCGCCGGCCGACGTGTTCCGCGAGATCGTCCCGCCCACCTCGTCGCACCTGCGCATCCGGGTGAGCCCGGACATCTCGATCGGCCTCGGGATGCGGATGAAGCAGCCCGGCGACCGGATGGTCGGCGACGAGGTCGAGCTGCGCCTGTCCGAGCAGCCCGGCTCGGTGCTGCCGCCCTATGCCCGCCTGCTCGGCGATGCGCTGCGGGGCGCCACCGAGCTGTTCACCCGCGAGGACCTCGTCGACGCCCAGTGGAGGATCATCGAGCCCATCCTGGGCGACGTCACCCCGATCTACCGCTACCGTCCGGGGTCCTGGGGCCCCGACGAGACCATCGGCATGATCGGCGCGTTCGGTCCGTGGAACGACCCGCGCACGACCGCACCCTGAACCGGAACACGAGGAGAGGACCACCATGGCAGGCGTCACCGACCTGATCGAGATCGGCCAGAGCATCTGGCTCGACAACATCACCCGAGACATGCTCGACGAGGGGACGATCGCCGGCTTCGTCGCCGACCTTGGCGTCACGGGGCTGACCTCGAACCCGTCGATCTTCGACAAGGCGATCTCCGGATCGTCGGCCTACGACGCCGACGTGGCCGCCCTGGCGGCGGAGGGACTCAGCGCCGAGGAGATCTTCTTCCGCCTGGCCATCGCCGACCTGCGTCGGGCCGCCGACCTGTTCGCCCCGGTTGCGGCCGCCACCGACGGGGTCGACGGCTGGGTCTCCCTCGAGGTCTCACCCACGCTGGCCGACGACACCGAGGGCACGGTCACCGCCGCCCGCCTGCTCCACGCCGAGGCCGACCGCCCGAACCTGTTCATCAAGATCCCCGGGACGCCGGCCGGCCTTCCCGCCATCGAGGAGGCGGTCTTCCACGGGGTGCCGGTCAACGTGACCCTCCTGTTCTCCACCGAGCAGTACCTCGCGGCGGCCGAGGCCCACCTCGCCGGCCTCGAGCGACGCCGCGATGCCGGCCTCAGCCTCGACGTGGCCTCCGTGGCCTCGCTGTTCATCAGCCGATGGGACGTGGCCCTCAACGAGGTCCTGCCCGACGAGATGCGCAACACCGTGGGGGTGGCCATCGGCGCCGAGGCCTATGCGGCCTTCCGCCGGCTGCTGGCCTCCGAGCGCGTGGCCGACCTCGTGGCGGCCGGAGCGCCTGTCCAGAAGCTGCTGTTCGCCTCCACCGGCGTCAAGGACCCGGCAGCCCCCGACACCCTCTACGTCAGCTCACTGGCGGCCCCGGACACGGTCAACACCATGCCTGACGCCACCCTGCTGGCGGTGGCCGACCACGGGTCCACGCCGTCGGCCCTGTCGGGCGATGGGATCGCCGCAGCTGCGGTCCTCCGCCGTGCCGGCGAGGCTGGCGCCGACCTCGCCCAGCTCGCCGAGAAGCTGCAGCGAGACGGCGCAGCGGCCTTCGTGGCCGCCTGGGACGCCATGATCGCCTCGATCGCCGCCAAGGCTGCCTCCTGATGGATCCGGCGGTCGATCCGACCACCACCTCTGCCTGGGCGGCGCTCGGCGCCGACGCCGAGCGCATCCGCGCCACGACGCTCCGCGCGCTGTTCGCCAACGACCCGGGCAGGGCGGAGGCGATGACCTACGAGGTGGCGGGGATCTGCGCAGACCTGTCGAAGAACCTGGTGGACGACGGGGTGATCGAGCACCTGCTCGACCTCGCCCGGGCCACGGGCGTCGAGGCCCGACGTGATGCCATGTTCCGGGGCGACCGGATCAACACGTCCGAGGACCGTCGGGTCCTGCACATCGCCCTGCGGATCCCGCCGGGCGGGTCGCTCGTCGTCGATGGCCACGACGTCGCCGCCGACGTCGCCGCCGTGCTCGAGTCGATGGGGGACTTCACCGACGCCGTGCGCTCGGGCGCGTGGCGGGGGGTGACTGGCGAGCGGCTCACCACGATCGTGAATATCGGGATCGGCGGGTCGTTCCTCGGCCCGAAGATGGCCGCCGAGGCGCTGCGCCGGTCGACGGCGGCAGGACTCTCGGCCCGGTTCATCGCCAACGTCGATGGCGCCGATGCCGAGCGAGCCCTCTCCGGCCTCGACCCGGCGACCACCCTCGTCGTGGTGTCGTCCAAGACCTTCACCACCCTCGAGACCATGGCCAACGCCCACGTGGTGCGCGACTGGCTGACCGACGCCCTCGGGGAGGGTGCGGTGGCACGCCACATGGTGGCGGTCTCGACCAATGCCGAGGCGGTGGCCGCCTTCGGGATCGACGCCGGCTCGATGTTCGGCTTCTGGGACTTCGTCGGCGGTCGGTACTCGATGGACTCGGCCATCGGCCTCTCCACCATGCTGCTCATCGGCCGGGAGGGCTTTGCCGACATGCTCGCCGGCTTCCACGCCATGGACCGGCACTTCGCCACGGCACCGCTCGAGGAGAACCTCCCGATCCTGCTGGGCCTGCTCCGGATCTGGTACTCAGGGTTCCTCGGGGCCCAGAGCCTCGGCGTGATGCCCTACTCCTCCGACCTCGGCGAGCTCCCTGCCTACCTCCAGCAGCTCGAGATGGAGTCGAACGGCAAGGGCGTCACCCGAGACGGCCGACCGGTGTCGGCCGACACCGGCCCGATCGTGTGGGGCGAGCCCGGCACCGACGGCCAGCACTCCTTCTACCAGCTGCTCCACCAGGGGACCAGGCTCGTCCCGCTCGACCTGATCGGCGTCCTGGCCCCGCTGAGCGAGCACCACGCCAGCCACGACCAGCTGATGGCCAACCTCATCGCCCAGGCCGAGGCGCTGGCCTTCGGCCGGTCGGCTGAGGAGGTGGCCGCCGCCGGGGTGCCGTCCCACCAGGTCGCCTTCCGGACCTTCCCGGGCAACCGACCCTCGACCCTGCTGCTGCTCGACGAGCTGACCCCCTTCAGCCTCGGCGCCCTGGTGGCGCTCTACGAGCACGAGGTCTTCACCCAGGGGGCGGTGTGGGGCATCGACTCGTTCGACCAGTGGGGCGTCGAGCTGGGCAAGGCCCTGGCCACCGCGGTGGCCGACGAGCTCGTCGGTGGCCCCCGGGGCCCCCATGACGCCTCGACGGCTGCCGCCATCGCCCGCTATCGGGCCGCCCGGGCACGGTGGGCATGAACTTCCGGCAGGTCCTCGTCGCCCCTAGCCATGACGACTGGGTGGACACGGCCGCCGAGATCTTCGTGACCCACGGTCGGGACGCCATCGCCGAGCGCGGGCGGTTCCTGGTCGCCCTGGCCGGCGGCTCGACCCCCGCCGCCCTCTACCGCCGGCTCGCCCAGCCGGACCTCGACGACGCCCTCGACTGGACGGCGGTCACATTCATCCTCGGCGACGAGCGGTGCGTGGCCCCCGACCACCCGGACAGCAACCTCGGCATGTGCCGGTCGATCCTGCTCGGACCTCGTGGCATCGATCCCGGGTCGGTGCTCGGGCTCTCGGCGGGCGGCGACCCCCGCGAGGAGGAGGAGGCCGCCGAGGATGCCCTGGCGGGCCTGCTCGGCGGGATCCCCGGCGATGGCGACCCGCCGGAGGTGCCCATCGACCTCGTGCTGCTCGGCTTGGGCGCCAACGGCCACACGGCCTCGCTGTTCCCGGGGCTCTCCTGGGCCTGGCGCCTCGAGGACTGGGTGGTGGCGGACTACGTGGAGGTGGTCGGCTCCTGGCGGCTCACGCTGACGCCGCTGGTGCTCTGCTCGGCCCGGCAGGTCCTCTTCCTCGTCGAGGGCGAGGCGAAGGCCGAAGCGGTGGCCTCCGTCCTCGACGGACCGAGGGACATGGTCGTGCTCCCAGCCCAGGCGATGGACCAGGCACCCGAGGTGGTCTGGCTCCTCGACGAGGCCGCCGCCAGCGCTCGACGCTGAGGCCGGGCGCGACGCAGCCGCCCCGAGGGGCGGCTGCGGACGCTTCGGTGCTGAGGTTGGCTCAGCGGCCGGTGCAGCTGTCGTTCCAGCCGCCGAAGCCGCCGCCCACCTTGTAGAGCGACCAGGCCACGAGGTCCTGGATGGCCTCCGGGGCCTCTCCGGGCACCGACCAGTTGCCATAAGGCGCCCAGACATAGGAGTAGGCCTGCCACGAGGAGATCAGGATCCCGTAGGCACCGGAGGTGATGCCGTAGCGGTTCCCAGACTCCGCCGTCCGGATGCAGCTCCACATGGCGCCCTGGACGCCGTTGTGGGCCTCGATCAGGGCGCCGTAGAGCACGGCCTTGTTGGCCTGGTCGAGGACCTGGAGCGCACGGGCGTCGTGGGCGCGCTGGGCGCTCGCCGTCCGGGCCATGTAGGCCGCCGAGACCGCAGCGCCGGTCGTCGCGGCCTCCTGGGCCGGGACGGTGGTGCTGATGCTCGTGGTGGTCGAGTCCGAGGGCTGCCCTGCGGCAGCTCCCGTCTGGGTGGCCACCCCGACCGCCGTGGTCAGGGTCAACAGGCCGCCAGCGCCCAGGGATACAGGGATGAGATGACGTCGGTTCACTTGTCCGCGTCCTTCCTTCTTGGGGTTCGACGGGACACACGGTC
>CANGPS010000048.1 GCA_947456245.1 Acidimicrobiaceae bacterium | reverse complement strand
CGCCACCACGGTGGTCCTCGAGCAGAACTTCCGCTCCACTCAGAACATCCTCGACGCGGCCAATGCCGTGATCAAGAACAACCCGGGCCGGCCCGAGAAGCGGCTGTTCACCGAGGACGGTGCCGGTCCGCCCATCCGCCGCTTCCGCGCCCAGGACGAGCGTGACGAGGCGATCTGGGTGGCCTCGGAGATCACGAGGCTGCGGGTCCACGAGGGCATCGGCCACGGCGACATCGCCATCATCTACCGGACCAACGCCCAGAGCCGGGTGATCGAGGAGGAGCTCGTCCGATCCGGGGTCCACTACAAGGTCATCGGCGGCATCCGCTACTACGACCGCAAGGAGATCAAGGACGTCCTCGCCTATGTCCGTCTCCTGGCCAACCCCCAGGACGAGATCTCGGCGCGTCGCATCGTCAACGTGCCCAAGCGGGGCGTGGGGGCGACCTCGGTGGCGGCCATCGGCCAGTACGCCAGGGAGCGCCAGATCAGCTTCGGCGAGGCCATCGAGGAGGCCGAGGCCATCTCGAGCCTCACCCCCAAGGCGTCGAAGGCCGTCATCGCCCTGGCCGAGCTGCTCGCCTCGATCCGGGGCCAGATGCCCCCGGCTGATCCCTCCGTGGCCACGGCGGCCGACCCGCTCTTCCTCGTCGACGACGATCTCGACGAGGAGGCCGGCGCCGCCGTCGCCAGGCCCGGCGACGCCGACGAGCGCTACCTCGACCCAGGGGCGCTCGTTCGGGCCGTGGTCGAGCAGACCGGGTACCTCGCCGAGCTCACGGCCGAGGGGACCCACGAGGCCGAGAGCCGCATCGAGAACATCACCCAGCTCGTGACGGTGGCCTCCTCGTACGAGACCCTCGAGGAGTTCCTCTCGATGGTGGCGCTCGTGTCCGACGCCGACGAGCTCGGCGAGGCCGCGGAGCGGGTCTCGCTGATGACGCTCCACATCGCCAAGGGCCTCGAGTACCCGGCGGTGTTCCTCGTCGGCCTCGAGGAGGGGATCTTCCCGCACTCGCGGTCGCTCGACAGCGGGGATCCCGATGACATCGAGGAGGAGCGCCGCCTCGCCTATGTCGGGATCACCCGGGCGAGGGAGCACCTCGCCGTCAGCCACGCCTGGACGCGCAGCCAGTGGGGCCAGACCACCGATGCCCTGCCCAGCCGCTTCCTCTCGGAGATCCCGTCGGAGCTCGTCGAGGACATCGGCCCGGCAGACTCGCCACGTCGCCGTGACAGCTCGGGCTGGTCGCTGCCGCAGCGCAGCCGATCGGACGATGACGGGGGACGGGTGTTCGGGTCTGGTGCGGCCAAGCGGGCCGAGCCGACCACCACCGGGGCCCACCTGCTCGACCTCGAGGTCGGCGACACCGTGATCCACGAGCGCTGGGGTGCCGGCCGGGTCAACGCCCTGAGCGGCTCCGGGGATCGTCGGACGGCCAAGGTCCGCTTCGCCGGGGTGGGGGAGAAGACCCTGATGCTGTCCATGGCCCCGCTGACCAAGGGCTGAGGGCTCCAACCGCTCGGTGCTGAGGGATGGGAGACTCTGAGGATGGCTGATTCCACGGGCCCCCGCCACGCCAGGACGCGCGCGTCGCGCCGCGGGTCGACGAGGAAGCCGAACTTCCGCCGCCGCCGCATCCTCGTGGGGGTGCTCGGCGTGCTGGCCATCTTCCTCGTGTGGCTGGCCATCTCGCTCGGCCTGGCGCTGACCAACCAGTCCTACGGCTCGAGCCTCTCGGCGCGCTTCGCCGAGTGGGGCCGGGACCATGGCATCGGCGGTGCGGTGACCTGGGCCGAGCAGCAGTGGTACGCGCTCAACCCGCCCAAGCAGGGCGGCAAGCCCCCGGCGGACGCCTTCAAGAAGAAGGGCAACGGCGCCAAGGCCGTCGCCTCCACCTGCCCGGACGCCCTGCCCAAGCCCAACACCATGCCCACCCCGGCCCAGCCGCCGCAGCCGAGCGAGGGCGTCTGGCAGCCCGTGGGCCGGCTCGTGGCCAACTGCGCCGCCGTCTACGAGACCTATGTGCGACCGGACGCCGTCCACACCAGCTACGTGGTGGGCCTCGCCTGGATGGACCCCAAGCTGCTCTCGGCCGCGCTGTACTCCGGCAGCCAGGTCCCCGGTGGCGGTCCCTACTCGCGCACCGCCCCCATCAAGCCCGACGCCGCCTCGACCCTGGTGGCCGCCTTCAACGCCGGGTTCCGAATGCAGGACGCCCAGGGCGGCTACTTCACCGATGCCAAGACGGTGATCCCGCTGGTGGCCGGCAAGGCCTCGGCGGTCATCTACAAGGACGGCAACATGGACATCGGTGCCTGGGGCAGCCAGGTCACCATGACCCCGGACGTCGTCTCGGTCCGCCAGAACCTCGACCTGATCGTCGACGGGGGCAAGCCGGTGGCGGGCCTTAACGCCGCCGACAACACCCGTTGGGGCGCCACGCTCGGCGGCGCGGCACTGGTGTGGCGCTCGGGGATGGGCATCCGCAAGAACGGCTCGATCGTGTACGTCGGCGGTCCGGCCATGACCATCACCGCCCTGGCCGACCTGCTGGCCAAGGCCGGGTGCCTCCGGGCCATGGAGCTCGACATCAACACCGACTGGGTGAACTACGTGACCTTCAACCCGCCGGTCGGCCAGCCAGCCTCGGCGGCCAACGGCTCGATGCTCATCGGCTCGATGAGCGGCGGGACCTCGCGCTACTTCCAGACCTGGTGGACCCGGGACTTCTTCACCATGTCGGCCCGCTACGCGGCGGACGCCACGACCACGACCTCGACCACCTCAGGGTCGACGACCTCGACCACCCGCCCCACGAAGGGCTGATCGCTACCGCCGGCTGGCGACGAAGCGGAAGACCGGGCGCGGCAGGTGCCGCATGACGCCGAAGACGAGTCGGAGCTTCGCCGGCACCCAGATGACCTGTGCGCTCGAGCTGAGCCCGGCCACGATGGCCTCGGCGCACTCGTCGACGCCGATGGTCATCGGCGCCTCCTCGAGGCCGGTGGTCATCTTGGTGCGGATGAAGCCCGGTCGGAAGACCTGGACCTTCACGCCGGCGTCGCGCAGGGAGTCGCCGTAGCCGATGCCGAGGAAGTCGAGGCCGGCCTTGGTGGCGCCATAGGAGTAGTTGTCCCGGCGGGCCAGCACGCCGCCGACGGAGCTGATGATGGCCACCTGTCCGCTGCCCTGCGCCAGCAGCCGCGGCCGGAGGGCCGCCAGGGCGGCCGCCGGCCACGTCAGGTTGATCTCGAAGAGCTGGGCGGTCGCCGTCGCGTCGTCCTCGATCGCCTCCTGGTCGCTCAGGATGCCGGCGGCGAGGATGACCAGGTCGACGCGCCCTCCGGCGGCCGAGAGGCCGGCCTCGATGGTGGCCGCCGCGCTCGACGGCTGGCTCGCCTCCATGGGGACGGTCTCGACGGTCGTGGCACCCGCCGCCCGGAGGCGGTCGGCGGCGGCGGCGAGGCGCTGCTCGTCACGGCCGGCGAGGACCACCGTCCGCGTGCGGGCCGCACAGAGGCGGTCGAGGACGGCGAGGGCGATGTCGGAGGTCCCGCCGAGGACGAGGACGGACTGGGGCTGGCCGAAGGCGTTGCGCATGAGGGCTCCTTGGGTGGATGAGGTCGAGGGTCAGTGGGTCAGGCCGAGTCGGCGCGACAGGTCAGAGGAGAGCCGCCCATCAGGGTCGACGCGCCGGGCCACCGCCATGAGCTCGCCCGAGCGGGGGTACATGGTGGCGAACATCTCGGGCGAGAGCCGGCTGTCCTTGGCGAGGTAGAGCCGGCCACCGGCCTCGGCCACGATCTCGTCGAGGCGGTCGAGGACCCCGGGCAGCTGCGAGGGGCCGACGGGCACGTCGAGGGCGAGGGTCCAGCCCTGGACCGGGAACGAGAGCGGCCCGGGGTTGCCGGGTCCGAAGCGCTTCAGCACGGCGAGGAAGCTCGGCACCTTGTTCGACGAGAGCGTCTCGATGGCGGTGCGGACCACCTCGCCATGGGCGTCGTCGACGGCGAACTGGTACTGGAGGAAGCCTCGGGTGCCATGCATGCGGTTCCACAGGTCGACGCCGTCGAGTGGGTGGAAGAAGGCGCTCAGCGAGTGGAGCTCGGCGTCGGCCTTCTTGGGGGCCTTGCGGAACCAGGCCTCGTTGAAGGCGCTGATGCTCAGCCGGTTGAGCAGGCCCGAGGGCGGGGTGAGCGGGACGGCCAGCCGAGGCGCCGTCGGCGGCTCGAGGGGTCGTCGGGCGGCCTTGCCCGAGAGGGCCGCGGCAGGGGCGTGATCGCCCCGGGTGAGCACGGCACGACCCATCCGGGGGCCCTGGGTCATGCAGTCCACCCAGGCCACCGAGTAGCGGTAGTCGTCGTCGCCCGAGGCCATGGCGGCCATCACCCCGTCGAGGTTCTCGAAGCGCTCCGTGTCGACGCTGACCCAGGAGGTCTCGATGGGCAGGAGCCGAAGCGTCGCCTCGAGCACCACGCCGGTCAGCCCCATGCCGCCGGCCGTGGCCCAGAACAGGTCAGGGTCGCCGGCCTCGGTCACGGTCAGCTCGCCGGTGGGCGTGGCGAGCCGGAACGACTCCACGTGGTTCATGAAGCTGCCGTCGAGGTGGTGGTTCTTGCCGTGGATGTCCGCCGCGATGGCACCGCCGACGGTGACCTGGCGGGTCCCCGGGGTCACGGCGACGAAGAAGCCTGCTGGGACGGCCACCCGGAGGATCTCGTCGAGGCTCACGCCAGCGCCGACGGTGATGGTGGCGCTGGCCGGGTCGATGGGGGAGAGGTGCCAGAGGCCCCTGTTCGACACGACCGTCCCCCCGGCGCACTGCGCGGCGTCCCCATAGCTGCGACCGAGGCCACGGGCGATCACCGGACCGTGCCCGAGGGTGGCATCGACCTCGGCCTCGGTGCGCGGCCGGGTGACCTCGGCCAGCGACGGGGCGGTGTTGCCCCATCCGCTGAGGAGCTCGAGGTGGTCGGTCATCCGTACAGGCCGATCAGCATCAGGGCCAGCCAGGCGACGCCCATGGCCTGGAGCGTGCGGTCACGGTAGGCGAGCTCCTCGGGGGCGCTGCCCTCGCCCCGGTAGAGCAGCAGCAGCACGTGGAGGGCGCCGAGGACGACGGGGACCACGGTGAGCTGGATCCACACCGGGCTGAGGTGGGCCCGAGAGGCGAGGCCGGTGGTCTCGAAGGCCCACAGGCAGTAGGCGGAGATCGAGATGGTGGCGGCCAGCGTCAGCGTCGACTGCAGGAAGCCGGTGGTGTAGCGGGCCAGCACCACGCGCTGCTCGCCCGGGCTCGTGGCCGTCGGCATCTCGGCGAGGCGCTTGCCCGTGACGATGAAGAGCGCACCGAACGAGATCACCACGACGAACCAGACGCTCAGGCGCGTGCCCGTGGCCGCACCGCCACCGGTGGCCCGCAGCACGAAGCCGGAGGCCACGCAGGCGAGCTCGATCACCGGCTCGGTCTTGAGCATGAAGGTGTAGGCCAGCGTGATGGCGATGTAGATGCCGAGGGTCACGCCGAGCTCCCAGTGGGCCGCCAGGGTGCCGACGAGCAGGCCGGCCACGAGCAGCACGGCGGACATGACGAGGGCCACCGGCACAGGGACCAGGCCAGCGGCGATGGGGCGCCGGGACTTGCGCGGGTGCTGGCGGTCGGCCTCGACGTCGCGCACGTCGTTGATGAGGTAGAGGCCGCTGGCCACCATGCAGAAGGCGGCGAAGGCCACCAGCGCCTTGGTCAGCACGGAGCCCTCGTGAAGGGTTCCGGCGGCGGCCGGTGCCACGAAGACGAGCACGTTCTTGAGCCACTGCTTCGGCCGCAGCGCCATCACCATGGCGACCACGACCGTCGCCGGAGCGGCGGACCGCCGGGTGGCAGGTCCGCCGGGAAGCCGCTCGGAGGGCGGGACGGTGGGGGAGATCTCGTCGCCGATGAGATGAATCTACCAGCCGCCTCCGGGGCTGATTAGGCCTCACCCTCCCAGATGCGCCTATCATCGCCTCCGTGAACAGGCAGTATCGCGTCGTCGTCGCCAAGCCCGGACTCGATGGGCACGATCGCGGGGCGAAGGTCATCGCCCGAGCGCTCCGAGATGAGGGGTTCGAGGTCGTCTACACCGGCCTCCACCAGACCCCCGAGCAGGTCGTCCAGGCCGTCATCCAGGAGGATGCCGACGCCCTCGGCCTGTCGCTGCTCTCAGGCGCCCACCTCACCCTCGTCCCCAAGGTCGTCGAGCTCCTGGCTGACGCCGGACGCTCCGACGTGCTCGTCATGGTCGGCGGGATCATCCCCGACGACGACATCCCGGCCCTCGAGGCCGCCGGCGTCGCCAAGGTCTTCACCCCCGGATCCTCGTCGCTCCCGGCCATCGGCCAGTGGCTCGGCGAGGCGCTCGATGCCCGCGAGGGGTCGGTCGAGGTCTGACGCATCTCCTTGGCCCGGGTCGCTGACCGGGCCGACCCTGCTCGACGGCCCCTGGGTCGACGGCGGGGCCTGATCATCCAGCGAGACAACAGAAGGGACACAGACAGTGGATCTGTTCGAGTATCAGGGCAAGCAGTACTTCGCCCAGTTCGGCATCCCGGTCTCGCCAGGCGGCGAGGCCGACACGGTGGACGAGGCGGTGGCGCAGGCCGAGAAGATCGGGTACCCGGTGGTCGTCAAGGCGCAGGTGCGCGTCGGCGGCCGAGGCAAGGCAGGCGGCATCAAGCTCGCCAACAACGCCGACGAGGTCCGCGAGCACGCCGGCAACATCCTGGGCATGGACATCAAGGGGCACGTCGTGCGCCGGGTGTGGATCGAGCTCTCGAGCGACATCGCCAAGGAGTACTACGTCAGCTTCACGCTCGACCGTCCGAACAAGGTCTACCTCGGCATGCTCTCCGCCGAGGGCGGTGTGGAGATCGAGGAGGTGGCCGTCACCAACCCGGACGCCATCATCAAGTTGGCCATCGACCCGACCGTCGGCCTCGACCTCGCCACCGCCACGAAGTGGGTGGCTGACGCCAACCTCGACGAGGAGGCCCGCGAGCAGGCAGCCGCCCTGATCGTGCAGCTCTACACCTGCTACGTCGACGGCGACTGCGACCTCGCCGAGATCAACCCGCTGATCCTGACGACTGACGGCATCGTGCGTGCCCTCGACGCCAAGGTGACGCTCGACTCGAACGCCGCCTACCGCCACCCTGAGTGGGAGGCCTGGTCGGGCACCGACACCGAGGACCCCCGTGAGGCCATGGCCAAGGAGAAGGGCCTGACCTACATCGGCCTCACCGGCGACGTCGGCATCATCGCCAACGGTGCCGGTCTGGCCATGTCGACGCTCGACGTCGTCAACCAGGTCGGCGGCGAGGCGGCGAACTTCCTCGACATCGGCGGCGGCGCCAACGCCGACGTGATGACCGCAGCCCTCGAGGTCATCAACGCCGACCCCGCGGTCAAGTCGATCTTCGTCAACATCTTCGGTGGCATCACCCGGGTGGACGAGGTGGCGAAGGGCGTCATCGAGGCCCTCAAGCGCGTCGACCTCAAGAGCCCGATCGTGCTCCGGCTCGACGGCACCAACGCCGAGGAGGGCCGTGCCCTCCTCGTGGATCACCTGAACGAGAACCTGGTCGCCGAGCCCACCATGCTCGACGCCGCACGTACCGCCGTGGCCCTCGCCAACGGCCGATAGGGAGCACAACATGAGCATCTTCGTCGACGAGAACACCAAGGTCATCGTCCAGGGCCTCACCGGAGGCCAGGGACGGTTCCACGGCGTGCGCAACCGCGACTACGGCACCAAGGTGGTCGGTGGCGTCAGCCCCAAGAAGGCCGGCACGGACGTCGAGGGCATCCCCGTGTTCGCCTCCGTGGCCGACGCCGTCACCGAGACGGGGGCCACGGCCTCGTTCGTGGTCGTGCCCCCGGCGGGCGCCACGGCGGCCATCCTCGAGGCGGCTGAGGCCGGCATCGAGTTCATCGTCTGCATCACCGAGGGCATCCCGGCGCACGACGAGGCCAAGTGCTTCAACACCCTCAAGAAGCACTTCCCCAACACCCGCCTGCTCGGCCCGAACTGCCCCGGCATCATCAGCCCAGGCAAGTGCAACATCGGCATCACCTCGGGCGACATCGCCCTGCCGGGCGGCCCGGTGGGCATCGTCTCGCGCTCGGGCACGCTGACCTACCAGGCGCTCCACGAGCTGACCCAGGCGGGCATCGGCCAGACCACCTGCGTCGGCATCGGCGGCGACCCGGTCCCCGGCACCAACTTCATCGACTGCCTCGAGGCCTTCGAGGCCGACCCTGAGACCAAGGCCGTCATGATGATCGGTGAGATCGGCGGCTCCGAGGAGGAGCGTGCGGCTGAGTACATCAAGGCGCACATGACCAAGCCGGTCGTCTCCTACGTGGCGGGCGTCACCGCTCCTCCCGGGAAGAAGATGGGCCATGCCGGCGCCATCATCTCGGGCTCGCAGGGAACGGCACAGGCCAAGATGGAGGCCCTCTCGGCCGCCGGCGTCTCGGTCTGCCTCAACCCGACCGAGGCTGGCTCCAAGATGGTCGAGATCGTCAAGGGCCTCTGAGATCGCCGAGCGACCCAGCACCGGCCGGGTGACCCTGGCGGTCCTCGTCTCTGGGAGCGGGACCATCCTCGAGGCCATCCTCGAGGCGGGCATCGCCGTCGACCTCGTCGTGTCCGACCGGCCCTGCCGGGGACTCGAGGTGGCCAGGGCTGCCGGTGCTGAGGCGGTCCTCGTCGACCGTGCGGACCACGGAGGGTTCTCGGACGCCTTCGACCGGACCGGCTACACCTCGGCGCTCACCGAGCTGCTCGTGGAGCGCGGCGTGGACCTCGTGGCGATGGCGGGCTTCGGCACGGTGCTCGACCAGCCGATCCATGACGCCTTCCCCGGCCGGATCCTCAACACCCATCCCGCCCTGCTGCCCGCCTTCCCCGGCTGGCACGGGGTGGCCGACGCCCTGAGCGCCGGCGCCGAGGTGACCGGCTGCACCGTCCACATCGCCACCCTCGAGATGGACGCCGGACCGATCCTGGCCCAGGCCTCGGTCCCGGTGCTCAGCGGGGACACGGTCGATACGCTGCACGAGAGGATCAAGTCCGTCGAGCGGACCCTCTACCCGGACACCATCGCCGCCGCCGTCGCCGCCATCGCGGCGGGGGAGAGCGTCGAATCGATCGCCACGCCAGAGAAGATCGCCACACCAGAGAAGAAGGAGACGACGCCGTGAGAGCCCTGCTCAGCGTCTACGACAAGACCGGACTGATCGACTTCGCCCGCGGACTCGCCGCGGCGGGGGTCGAGCTGATCGCCTCCGGGCAGACCTCGGCCGCCCTCACGGAGGCCGGGATCGCCCACCAGGACGTGGCCTCGGTCACCAAGAGCCCCGAGATGCTCGGCGGCCGGGTCAAGACCCTGCACCCGAAGATCCACGGCGGGATCCTGGCCGACCGCTCGAAGCCCGAGCACCTCGCCGACCTCGAGGCCAACGACATCGAGCCGATCGACCTCGTCGTGTGCAACCTCTACCCGTTCTCGTCCGACCCCTCGATCGAGCTGATCGACGTCGGTGGCCCGACCATGGTCCGGGCCGCGGCCAAGAACTTCGCCCACGTGGGCATCGTGGTCAGCCCGGACGACTACGACGCCGTGCTGGCGGAGATCACGAGCGGCGGTGCGCTCTCGCAGGCGACCCGCGGGTCGCTCGCCACCAAGGCCTTCGCCCACACCGCGGCCTATGACGCGGCCATCGTGTCCTGGCTCGAAGATGGTGGGCCCGACGGCTCCACCGCCGTCGAGGACCCGCTGCTCCCGCCGACCCTGCCCCTCGTCCTCGAGCAGGCCGAGGTCGTCAAGTACGGCGAGAACCCGCACCAGCGTGGTGCGCGCTACCGCATCGTCGGCGAGCGCACCTGGTGGGACGAGAAGGTCCAGCTCTCCGGCACCGCCCTGTCGTACCTAAACCTCTTCGACGCCGACGCGGCGTGGCGCCTGGTCCACGAGCTGTCGAACGACGCCGGTGGCCTGCCAGCCGCCGCCATCATCAAGCACGCCAATGCCTGCGGGGCCGCCGTGTCCGAGACCATGGCCGACGCCTACTCCGCCGCGCTGGCGGCCGACCCGCTGAGCGCCTTCGGTGGGATCGTGGCGATCTCGGTCGCCATCGACGCCGACCTCGCCAACCTCATCGCGGAGGGTCCGCAGGCGGACGTGATCATCGCCCCGGCCATCGACGAGGCCTCGGTCGAGATCCTGCGCACCCGCCGCAAGGCCACCCGCCTGCTCGCCGCTCCGCTGCCCGAGGTGCCCCGTCGTCAGATCCGGACCATCGGCACCAGCGTGCTCGTCCAGGGCCACGACGAGATCCTCAACCCGCCCTCGGGCTGGACGGTGGTGACCGAGCGCCAGCCGACCACGCAGGAGTGGGAGGACATGGCCATCGCCTGGCGCGTGTGCGCTCGGACGACGAGCAACGCGATCGCCCTCGCCCGCGGCGGCAAGGCCGTGGGCATCGGGGCCGGCCAGCAGTCGCGCGTGGTCGCCGCCGAGCTCGCCGTGGCGAAGGCCGGTGACGAGGCCACGGGCTCGGCCGGCGCCTCTGATGCCTTCTTCCCGTTCCCCGACGGCATGGAGGTCCTCATCAACGCGGGGATCACCGCCGTCGTCCAGCCGGGAGGGTCGGTCAAGGACGAGGTTGTGACCGCCGTGGCCGACGCGGCGGGGATCACGATGGTCCACACCGGCGAGCGGCACTTCCGCCACTAGGCCAGACCGAGCGCACGACTACCCCTGAGAGAGGGATCGACCAGATGACAGCACAGCTCCTCGACGGCGAGAAGGTCGCCGGCCGCTTCAAGATGGAGGTCGGCGACCGGGTCGCCCGCCTCAAGGCCATGGGTCGCACCGTGGCGCTCGGCACCATCCTCGTCGGCGATGACGGACCCAGCGCCAAGTACGTGGCCATGAAGCACGCCGACTGCGAGGAGGTGGGCATCGAGTCACGGCACGTCGGCCTCGGCACCGATGCCACGGAGGAGGACGTCCTCGAGGCGGTGGCGGAGATGAACGGCGACCCGGAGGTGGCCTCCATCCTCGTCCAGCTGCCGCTGCCCGGTGGGATGAACGAGGAGCGCGTGCTGCTCGCCGTCGACCCGGCCAAGGACGTCGATGGCCTCCACCCGGTGAACCTCGGCAAGCTCGTGATGGGAGCCCCAGGGCCGCTGCCGTGCACCCCGGCGGGGATCGTCGAGCTGCTCCACGCCCACGATGTGGCGGTGGAGGGCAAGCACGTGGTCGTGATCGGCCGTGGCCTCACCATCGGCCGTCCCCTGGCGCTCCTGCTGGCCATGCGCCGACCCGGCTGCAACGCGGCGGTGACGGTCGTGCACACCGGGGTCGATGACATGGCGGGCCTGGTCCGGCAGGCTGATGTGGTGGTGGCGGCGGCCGGCGTGGCCGGCCTCGTCACCGCGGACATGATCAAGCCCGGAGCCGCCGTGGTCGGTGCCGGAACGAGCTGGGAGGGCAAGCGCCTGATGAGCGATGTCGACGAGTCGGTGGCCGAGGTGGCCTCGTGGATCACCCCGAGGATCGGTGGCGTGGGTCCGATGACCAGGGCCATGCTGCTGCGCAACGCCGTGATCGCTGCGGAGAAGATGGCATGAGCCCCACCCTCGACGCCATGGGCCGGGAGCACGACGTGCGTCCCTGGGGCGAGTACCTCGTCCTCGACGACTCCGCCGACGACCACAAGGTCAAGCGCATCACGGTGACCCCCGGCAAGCGCCTGAGCTACCAGAGCCACGCCAAGCGGGCCGAGCACTGGTTCGTCGTCTCGGGCACGGCCACCGTGACGCTCGACGACGCCGAGCACGAGGTCTCCCCGGGCACGGCCATCGACATCCCGCTCGGTACCAAGCACCGGGTCGAGAACCGCGGGTCGATCCCGCTCGTGTTCATCGAGGTCCAGTACGGCACCTACTTCGGCGAGGACGACATCGTCCGATACGAGGACGACTTCGGCCGCGCCGGGTCCTGAACCACGGGATCGTCTCCACCCATGACCAAGATCGCTGACCTGCTCGAGGCCGGCCGGACCGTCTCGTTCGAGTTCTTCCCGCCAAAGTCCGACGCCGAGGCCGCCACCCTGACCTCGACGCTGAGGGACCTCGAGCCCCTCGACCCGTCGTTCGTCTCGGTCACCTATCGCGGCGGGGCGGAGTCCCGCCAGCGCACCTACGACCTGGTGGCGATGATGCAGGCGGAGACGACGCTCACGCCCATGGCGCACCTGATCTGCGTGGCCCACTCGCGCGCTGAGCTGATCGAGATCCTCAAGCAGTACCGCTCGGCTGGGGTGGAGAACCTGATGGCCCTCGGTGGTGATCCGCCCACCGATCCCGATGCCGCGCCGGGCGAGCTCACCTATGCCAGCGAGCTCGTGGCGCTGGCCCGAGAGGTCGGCGGGTTCTCGATCG
>CANGPS010000047.1 GCA_947456245.1 Acidimicrobiaceae bacterium | reverse complement strand
TGATCTGGCCCTGGAGCTCGGTCCCCTACGTCGTGGTCTCGACCTGCTCGCTCGAGTCGGTCTGACCTCGTCGTCGCCCGTCGAGACCTCGCCGGGCGACTTGGAGGAGTCCGAGCCGGACCATAGAGTGTCACCATGTTGATCGGGCCGAGTTGGCGCGGCCGACGTGACCTCCAACTCGCTCAGGCGACGCGGGACGACAACCACGATCACCTTCTTCGACCATCGACCTGGCGGCTCCGAAGGCGCCAGCCCTCGAAAGGAACCCCATGACCCCCAGCCGACGTCGTGGCCTGCCCCTGATCGGTGGCAGCCTCCTGGTCTCCGCATCCCTCGTCGCCAGCGCCATGGTCGCGGTGACGCCCGCCGGAGCGGCTGCGCTGCCGACCTGGGATGCCTCGAAGCTCCCGGCCATCGCCACCAGCCCAGCCACCGGGCCGAGCACGCCGACGATCACCGATGACGTGGTCGACGGCACCTACGGCACCGCCACCTCGCTCCAGCCCATCCTCACCTGGAACGCGGTGCCGGCGGGCACGGCTCAGGTCCGCTTCGAGATCGAGAACCTGGCGACCGGCCAGCCCAAGCTCCTCTGGTCAGCCTCCGCCGCGGTCAGGACCGGCAAGGCCGAGGCCAAGGTCGGCGCAGGCATCCTCAAGGACCACCGGACGTACCAGTGGCGGGCGGTGTCGACCTCGAATGCCCAGGTCACTGATGGACCTTTTCCCATGCGCGTGGACGCCCAGGGGGCCAACACCCAGGAGATCTCCTCGATCGGGCCGGTGGCCATCGCCGAGGCGACCGGAGAAGTCATGACCACCTGGTCCGCCCCTTCCCTCACCACCGTGGCGGGCGACCTCGGATGGCAGTTGGCGTACCGTCCGTCGAACCCCGCCCAGCCCGGCGTCCCGACCGGCTGGAAGCTGGTCGTCGATGGCCCGAGCGCGCGCTTCGATGAGCTGGTCAACAACTCTGACGGCTCCGTCACGCTGACCGAGGTGACCGGCTGGTCCGTCACCTTCAGGCTCTCTTCCGGTGGCACCTACGAGCCGGTGTTCGGGCAGAACCAGACCTGGCCCTCTGGAGCCACGGCCACCCTGGTCAAGAACGCCGACGGCACCTTCACCGTGAACGACGAGTCCTCCTCGGTCACCGTCTTCGCCGCACCCGTCGGCCAGACCCCATCGAGGCCGACCTCCGTTTGGAGCAGCACCTCGCCCTCCGCCCAGCAGGTCTGGACCGACGGCCGACTCGCCGGGCTCACCGACCCGGTCTCACGCCAGGCGATCGACTTCACCTATGCCCCGTCTCCTGACTGCCCAACGCCGCCGCCAGGCTTCATCCCGGCCCCCGATGGCAAGCTCTGCCGGGCCAGGCTCTGGACCGGCAACGTGATCGGCGTCCTCTACGTCAACGCCGGACCCCACGTCCAGATCGGTCGCATCGTCAGCGGGCTCGGGGCCAGCGAGGCCTCGGACTCGAGCGACTACGGCTGGGACACCTCGGGGCGACTTACCAACCTGCGTGCACCCTTCGCCTCGGCGGTCGTCGCGTCGCGGGCAGTCGGCGGCCTCAGCGACCAGGACGCCCGCGCTATGACCTCCATCGGCTACGACAGCACCGGCCGGGTCACCTCAGTCACCCAGCCAGCCGGCCTCGTGCCCGGCGATCAGCAGACAGCCCACCAGAGCACCCGGGTGGTCAACACCTTCGCCTACACCCCCACCTCATTCACCGCCCGTGTCACTGGCCTCGTCACGCCGAGTGGCTTCGCCAAGCGGGACACGATCTCTCACCAGACCTTCGAGACGACGGCGACCAGCGACGAGAGCGGGGTCGAGACGATCTACACCATCGACCCGGCCACCGGCTCACCCATGGGCTGGAAGACGCCATCCATCGGACTCGAGGCGAAGACGACCTACAACACCGACGGCCAGCCTGTCGAGGAGGTCGGTCCGACGCGCTACCCGCTCAACAGCACCGCAGCCCCGAAGACCACGGTCTCCTACGGGCTCAAGGCCGATGGGACCCCGATCACGGGCCTGCTTGCTACCGAGTGGAACAACGCGCTGTTCGAAGGGGCCCCGAAGAAGACCAGCACCGGACCCATCATCGGCACCGCCTCTGGACCTCCCGGCACCCTCGCCTACAACTGGCCGAGCCGGCCATCGGGCGGCACCGGACCATGGAGCGTGCGGCTGACCGGCTCCTATGTGGCCAGCACCACCGGGGTGCACCAGTTCACCTCGGCCACCAACGCCAAGGTCTGGGTGAACTCCATCCCCTGCCAGCCGACCTGCACGGTCGGGATCGCGGCCGGTGCCAAGGCAAAGCTGCGCCTCGACGTCGCTTCGGCGGATGGTGGTCCGGCGGGAGTGAGCCTCTCCGTTGCGCCGCCGAGCTCCGGCCCGAGTCCCATCCCTCTGAGCGCCCTGCGGCCTGACCTTCCGTTCGTCAGCTCTGAGACCGTCCGCGGTCAGCTCAGCCCCAATGCCCCACTCCAGGAGTTCACCTCGAAGTACACCTATGACGTCCAGACAGGGCACCTTCTGTCCAGCACCTCGTCGGGTGGCGTCACGACCAGCGAGACCTATCTCCCCTACGACCCGAAGAACGGGCAGTACGGGCAGATGGCCTCTCAGGTCAACGCTGCCGGCGTGGCAACCACCATGAACTACTACGGCGCGACCGAGAATGCCCAAGCCGGGTGCGCTGCCGACTCGGTGACCAACCAGGCCGGACTCCTCAAGAACGTCGCCACGGTGGCGGGGACGTACACCAGCGTGCACGGCTCGGCCGGTCAGGTCAGCACGACGTCGGGACCCGGGAGCACGACGTGCGCTGGAGAGGCCACCAGCTTCCCGCTCGCCTCAGGGTCCGTGACCACCACAGGTGCAGAAAGCGCCATGAGCGTCTCGCTGCCCTATGTCGGGAACAACCCGATGATCTCCAACGAGACCTCCTTCTCCCGTGGGGTGCAGACCTCCGTGACCGTCACCAGAGACCTCAACGGCATTGTGTTCTCCACCGAGGACGAATGGGGGACGACCACGACCGTCGACAATGACCCCCTCACCGGGGAGACCATCAAGGTGACCGAGACCACGGCCCTTGGCGAGACCCGGGTGACGACCATGACCTACCGGTCCGACGGCAACATCCTGACCACCGCAGTCGGCGGCAAGACCTTGGCCACCTACTCCTACTCGTCAACGACGGGTGCTCTGAGCCGGGTCACCTACGCCAACGGGACCGTCGCCGACCTGACGACAGACCTCAACGGCCACACCACGAGCGTGTCCTATGCGTTCCCCAACGGGAAGCAGGCGTCGGACGCCGAGTCCTTCGCCGTCTCTGGCGGCGTGCTGTCGAAGCGGACCGTGGCTCCTGACGGGACAGCGTCGGAGACGTTCACCTCCAACCGCGACGGCCAGCTCGTCGCCACCACCGAGACCGGCACCATCCCGGTCAAGGCGACCGGCTGGACGGCGGACTTCAGCGGACCCCAGGGTGCCAACGGCGACCGGCAACGTCTGGTGACCACGACACCCGGGGGCACGACGACAGACACCGCGACCTACAACACCGCCGACCAGATCGTCACTGCCCAGCACGGAGACCAGAGCCTGCCGATCACGTACAACGCCCAGGGCTCGGCAACGGACGTCGGCCCACAGCACCTGAGCTACGACCCAAACGGTGAGCTCAAGACGGTCACCGAGGGCGACAAGGCGTTCAGCTTCTACACGTCCGGAAGCGGCACGATCGAGATGGCCTACTCCTTCGATGCTCCGCCGGTGGCGGGGCCATCGACGAGGGCCCCCGCACCGACCACGTCGAGCACCACCTCGACGACAGTCGCTCCGACCACGTCGAGCACCACTTCGACGACAGTCGCTCCGACCACGTCGACCAGGTCACCAGGATCGAGCACCAGCACATCGACCTCGTCGCCGACGACGAGCACCACCGCTCCCCTGACCACCACCACGACCGCCCCAGGCCGCAAGCGCACCGCAACCGGACACACCACCCCCGCCCGACAGGCGATCGTGGTCCGGGCCTCCGGCAACAGCCTTCTGCTCAACGACAAGGGAGCGATCGTGGGCCAGCAGCTCAGCCTCGAGCCGGGGACCCAGCTCGTCCTCGATGCCACCGGCACCCCCCACACATGGATCTTCGCCGACCTCCAGGGGAACGCCACCTGGAAGGTCGATGCCGCAGGGAACCTGAGCCCGACCGAGCTCTATGACCCCTACGGTCAGGTGATCAGCTCCAACACCCCCCAAGTGGCGCCGACGACCCCACTCGAGCTCGTCGTCGCCACGCTGCAGTGGGGCATGGACCAGGGAGCACTGACTCTTCCGCTGCCCACGCCCGTGGTCAAACTCTCCAGTCGGGAGTACTCACCCATCACCGGAACGTTCCTGCAGCAGGACCCGAGCATCCAGGAATCGGTGAACGCATACGCCTATGTCGGAGGCAACCCGATCAACGGGGAGGACCCCACCGGCAACTACGCCATCATCGGTGACCTCATCGGTGGTGCCGTTGGATTCCTCGCCACGGCCACCCTGGGCCGATACTCGCTGGGCAGTGGCGGCGTCCTCAAGATCGGAAGCAAGGCCCTAGCCTTCGGCTTCGATGTGGGCATGCTGGCCGTGGGGGCGGCCCTCGGAGGAGGGCTCACCTTGGCCGGCGACGTGGCCGGACAGCTGCTTGACACTGGCACCATCGACTGGAGCCGGGCAAAGATCGCAGGATTCTCTGGCCTTGGGGTCGGCATCCTCGGTCTCGGCACGGGCCGATGGTTGTGGGCAGCCGGCAACGTAGCGGCGAAACTCAGGGCAGCAACCGCGGAGGAGTTCGCTAAGAACAAGATGGTCTGGAATCCTGGAAAATACTTTTTCAACGTAAAGAACCAGAAGAGCATTTCGAAGTTCAAGAAGCCAGATAGTGGGGGGTGGTTTGCGTTCAAGTACACCCTGGCCGGATTGTTCCCGGCATACGCAGGGGCGAAATACGGCCCTCGAGCAGCGAGCAAGGTGACACGGTCGCTGAAGTTGAGCCAGACCGGCAGCGTCGGCGGATACGCCGACGACTTCAGCGTCGCCGACCTGAAGGGCATTCTGCGAGGTTCCAGACCTCTGACCGCTCCGAAGGATGTGGTCGAGGCCATCACGAGCAACAAGCAGAGCATTAAGGCGATAAGCGACAACCTGAGTAACGCCGGCGACAAGGTCACCGTCTTCAAGATTCAGTACAGGCCGGCCACCAACCGGATCTCTGAGAAGCTGCCGAACAAGCATGCCTCCTTCTCCGAGAGCGCCGATGAGCTCACCAGCCATGGCAGTACCTACCAGGACAACGTTATTAAGCAGTTCCTCTTCAACGAATTGAACGGCCTCCACTGACTTCTGCCTGCGGGAACCAAATGAACCGACGGCGTGACGCTGCAGATTCGCAGCACGGCGTTCGACCTGCTCAGTCCACCGTGAGCATTGCGCCCAAGGTGGACTGAGCACCGCGCCGGCACACCGCAACAGCCATCCACCAAGGATCCTGTCAGCCGAAAAGGAAGCTGCTGGGTCAGCCGAGCGCCGAGAGCGCGAGGAGGGATCGACGCTGCACCGGTCCCTCCCCGTGAACCACAGCGAGCCGTGGCACCGGACAGCGGCCCCTGATCCGACCCGACGATGTCCGTGTGATCAGAGGCCGGTCAACCGGGCGAAGTCCGCCAGCACCCCGCTCGACCGGGCGGAGAGCCTGGCCGACACCGATCGTGAGCTCGAGGCGCTGAGCGCCACCGTGCTCTGTGCCCCAACCGAGAGCGCCCTCGCACGCGGGACCGCCTGCTCGATGAGCTGTGCGGCGCCGCGCACCACGACCGAGGCTGAGCGGCTGGCCTGCTGGCCGGTCGACTCGATCCCGTTGAGCAGCAGCGAGGCCTGCATCCGGCTCGACTCCTCCGCGGCCTGCCTGGCCGCCTTGGCCACCTTGGCCGCCTTGCGGAAGGAGGTCAGTCCCTGCGAGGCCCCGAACATCGCCCCCATCTTCGCCGCATCGCCCACCCCATCCCAGGTGAGCGCGTCGAACCCCTCGAACGTGGCCTCGACCGCGACGTGGGCGACCGCCTCGGCCGCCGCACCGGTGGCGGCGCCCACCAGCATCACCACCGCCAGCGGGGCCCCGGCCCCGGCGGTGGCGGTGGTGATGGCCATGGCCGCCATCGAGAGCAGGATGCTGGCTCCGATCGAGGCGATCGTCTTCCACATCGAGTTCCCGTTCGGGTCGAGGCCGGTGATCGGGTTGGAGTCGACGAACTCATAGGGGTTGAGCGAGGCGAGCTCGGGGTCGGGCTGCAGGAAGCGACCCAGCGTCGGGGCATAGGTTCGCGCTCCCATCAGCACGAGCGACAGCGAGCTCGGGAGCGTGAGCCCGCCGGTGAAGCCGACCTCGCTGAAGGCGACCAGAGCGGGGTCGGTCACCACGCCAGCGACGCGGGGCCCGACCGTCGTCCGGGTGCCTTGGCCGGAGACCGGGGCGGTGGTGCTCGTCGTCGACGGGCTCGAAGAGGAGTCGGACGTGACAGGGGCAGCGGCCGTCTCCGAGGGCGCCGTGGTCGTCGTCGTCGGAGCGACCGCCGGGGCCAAGGCGTCCGAGGGGACCCCGTCCTCGGCCGCGGTCGTCGGAGTCGGCTGGGGCGACGTGGTCGTGGTGGTGCTGGCGGTGGTCGTCGTCGGCCCGGACGGACGGCGAGCGGTCGACGGCGTGGTGGCCACAGCTGGGGTGGCGGTCTTGGGGTGGCTGAGGGGCGTCTGGTTGAGTGGGGACCCGAAGGGCTCGTAGAGCTGGGTGACCCTCGACGCCACTCCCCCAGTCGAGCTCCACGCGGCGTTGCCGAGCAGGTCGCCGAATCGGAAGCTCACCGTGCCGTTTGCCGCCACCAGGGCGGTCGTCCCCGGGGCCAACGTGACCATGCGGCCGGCATAGGCGTTGTCGGCAGCGAGGATGAGGTCCGTCCCCGAGCTGCGCCACGTGGCCTTGACCGACGGCGTGTCGACCTTCTGGGCCACGACGCCCCCGGCGTCGCGCAGCAGGGCCACCGAGGCGCCCTGGCCGGTCACGGTGGTGACCTGGCCGGTGGCGTCGTAGCCCAGGGTCGTGCTCTGGATGTCGGTGACGCCCCCCAAGGCGTTCGCCTTGACGGTGGTGGGCCCGGTCGGCCCGTCGAGCGAGACGAGCTGGTGGCTGGCGTCGTAGGTGGCGGTGGTGCGCTGGGAGGTCGAGAGCCCGCTCGAGGTCGTGGCCAGGCGGTTGCCCGAGCTCGTGGCCGGGTCCCCGTAGTCGTAGGTCCAGCGGTTGGTCGGCACCGGGATGGTGCTCGCCGCGGTGGCCCCGGTCAGCCGGCCGTTCTTGTCGTAGGTGTAGTCGAACTGGACTCGGCCGTCGGGACCGGTGACCGCCCGACTGAGCACCCGACCGGCCGGCGAGTAGGAGTCGGACTCGGCGGCGGCGACCCCACCGACGAGGGCGTACTGCAGGAGCTTGACGTTGTCGTTGGCGTCGTAGGTGAGGGTGGCCGTCGAGCCGTCGGCGTAGGAGACCCTGCTCAGCCGACCGTCGGAGAGGTAGCTGTAGCGGGCGAGCACGATGGCGTCGAGGTTCATCGAGGCCAGGTCGCCCGCCGGGGTGTAGGCGTAGGTCGTCGTCGACCTATGCCCGGCCGCCGTCAGATCGCTGATCTCGAGGATGCGGTCGGTCTGCGGGTCGTAGCGGGTGGTGGTGACCGTCCCGAAGGCATCGGTCTGCTGCACCTCGAGGCCGTTGAGGTTCCTCGTGGTGGTGGTGGTCAGGGTCACCGGGCTGCCGGAGATGGGATCCGTGGTCGTGGTCGTGTCGCTCGAGACGAGCGGGTTGCCGCCGACCTGGGACGAGAAGCTGGCCGTGACGGCACTCAGGCCGGGTGCGGTCGTGGTCAGGCCCGCAAGCGAGCCAGCCGGGTCGTAGGCGGCGCAGGTGGTGGCCGGACCGTTCTGGGACGACGCCAGCGAGCCGGAGGCCGTGTAGACCTGCGTGGCGGTGAGGCTCGCCCCGGGGTCGGTCATCGAGCGGGCAAGGCCCGCCTGGACGGTGCTCGACGCACCGGGGCACGGCGCGGCAACGGCCTGGCTGCCCCCATAGGCCGACAGGTCGGTCCTCGTCCCGTCCGGGGCGGTCAGCTGCGTGGCCGCGCCATAGGTGTCGTGGGCCGGGTCATAGGGGGCGTACTTCGTCTTGAGGGTGGCCCCCGAGGCGTCGATGGTGGCGAGCACCTCGCCCGACTGCTCGGCGTAGACCTCCTTCATCGTCGAGGTCCCCGTGCTCGTCGAGCTGTTCGGGCTCAGCAGGTCCGACCTGACCTGGGAGGTGGGGAACTCGAGGTCGGGGCTGATCGCGTCCAGGGGGACCGGCACCGGCTGGGTGGCCCCGGGGACCAGCACCTCGACCTTGATGCCGGTGATCGAGCCGGTGGACGCCACGTCGATGCGCATCGGCACCTTCTCGTCCTTGGCCAGCGTGAAGGTGCAGCTCGGATCGCACCGCCTGGTGCCCATGAACAGGGTGGAGGCACCGCTGCGCGTGAAGGTGAAGGACCCGGCGGCGGGCGACCGGTAGCTGCCGACCATCCGGGCGCTGAAGGTTCCCGAGCCGACCGGGTTGGTCGGCCAGTTGAAGGCCAGGTTCGCTGGGAGGCCGAGGCCGAGGACCGGGCCGATCGACGAGCCGGCCGGCTCGCCTGCGAAGGACCCGCCGCGGAAGTAGAAGGTGGCGAGGCCCTTGTAGGGGGTGCCGGTGATGGTGTTCTTCGAGTAGTCGACGTCGTAGCCGATCGTGGTCTTCGGAGCCGAGAGGGCGGTGGGCTGCGTGGTCGGCCCGATCTCCTCGACGGGCTGGCCGGAGGCGTCGTAGTGGGTCTCGGACACGAGCCCGCTCTGGAGCTCGGTGGTCTTGAGGATGGCCGAGGCGCCCTTGTCCCACTCATAGGAGGTCTGGTGCCCACCGGCGTCGATCGTGCTGCGAGCCAGCAGGGTCCGCGGCGAGACGTCGTCGCGCTCGAGGTAGCCCGTCGGCGTCGTCACGCCGGGAGCCTTGACCCCGAAGGGCTCGTAGCTGAGCGTGCGCTCGGCCCGGGTCCGCTGGGCCGCGGTCTGGGTGGCTCCGGGGACGAGGCCGGCCGGTGCCACGATCCGCTCGACGCGTCCGGTCCGGTCATAGGTGATCTCGGTCGTCGCCTCGGGGCTCGACGCACCGAGGCCCGAGATCACCCCGGCGGCGATGGCCTGGTTGGCCAGCGGAGACCGAAGGCTCGAGGGGCGACCGGCAGCGTCCCACCCGACGTCCATGGGGCTCGAGAGCATGCCGGTCCCGGCCTCGCTGGTGATGCGGCCGACCTGGGTGCCCGACGGCGTCGAGACATAGGACACGTCGACCCGGCTGCCATCCCAGGCCAGCGCCGAGCAGAGCTGGCCCTCGGGAGCGGCCACGAAGCCCGAGGCGGGTGCACGGCAGCCGTCGGGCGCGTAGCGCAGGGTGATGGACCGCTTCGAGGCCGGGTCCGTGATGGCAACCAGTCGGCCGGAGGCGTCGTAGGCCGACTGGAGCATGGCGGTCGAGTTCGACCAGGCCAAGGTCGGCCACGAGGCGCCAGCGCCATTCGGGATGCTGAAGTCGGTGACGACCCGATTGGCGTCGAGCGTGCTGAAGCTCCCGTCCGGGTTCTTCATCAGCGTGGTCATCGACCCCTGCGGCCAGGTCAGCTCGGCACCGAAGAGCGGCTGGTAGTTGCCGGGTGCGACCTCCTCGAAGGTCACCGACCCCCCGGATCGGCTGACCACCGTCACCGTCCCGTCCTGGTGCCGTTCGAGGGAGCGCCACTGGGTGCTCTGACCCGAGGGGCTGATCGCCCAGCCTGCCGGCAGGCCCGCCTGACTTGGGTTGGAGGCCTGCCACTCGAGCGAGAAGCCGGCGGCGCCGGCCACGCTGCTGAGCGACGGCGACTGCCAGTTGACGATGGCCGCCCCGGTGCCCTCGGCCACGGTGATCCCACCGAAGCTGAAGGTCGGCTGCTCGCCCGTGCGCTGGGTGTCGACCTCGAAGAGGAACGGCCCGAAGGTCCGCTTCGCATCAGGGGCCACGGCCCCGGTGACCACCTCAGCCTTCCAGCGGTAGGACGAGCCCTGCTGGAGGCGGCCAGCGGCCGGGACGACCGTCGCCGTGCCGGCCGAGACCGCCACCGTCTGCTCCCAGATGGTCGTGGGACTCCTGTCGTCGAGGGAGAGCACGCTGAAGTGCACCTGGCTCGCCCCTGTCGGCACGGTGGCCCACGTCAAGTGGGGCTGGGTCGACACCGCAAGGCCGAGGCTCCCGTTGAGGGTGTCGTTGGTGACCTGCGGACCTCGGGGACCCGTGGCGGGGCTAGACCCCAGGGCCGCCACATCTTCAGGTGCGCCGCTGGCCGCGGCGGCCGGACCCTCTGACAGGATCGGCAGGATGGAGCCGGCGAGGGTGCAGGCCAAGAGCCCGCCGATCAGGCGGCGGGGCGGCCTGCGGAGTCGCATCAGCGATGCCGGCGGGGCCGCCGGATGGGGTCCATGACGAGCTAGCCGATGTTGACCGTGGCGAGAATGATGCCGCTCTCGGCGTTCGTCTCACCGAGGACCTCGCACTTGAGCGTGGTCGACGAGGTCCGGGCCCCGATGTCGCACTTGGACTGCAATGACCCATCCGCCTTGTGGTGGATGCGGACCTGGAGGGTTGTGCCCTTGTACTCGTCGGTGAGTTGCGAGTGGGGGGCGAGGTCGCCGACGCGGTAGTCGATCGTTAGCGTCATCTCACTGTGAGCCTTGGCGTAGCCACCGATAGTCGTCTCTCCTGGGTCGCGGTTGTAGGCGGCGGCCACGTCGAGGACGCTCGAGCTGCCGACGTGGCTCTGCAGGAAGCCCGAGCTGCCGAGAGGGCCGCGGAAGACCAGGTGGTTCTCGAGGTGGTTCACGACGCGGACGATCACCGGTCGGTTGGTGATGCGCATGTCGAAGCGCGCCGCGTTGCCCCCGTAGTTGCTGGTGGGGAGGCCGCAGTCGATGTAGGGGTTCGTGCCATTGCAGTTGAGCTCATCGGAGGCGCTGTAGCCGATCCCGACGAGGAACCGAAGCGGCCCGTGGCTGGCCAGGGTCTTGTCCACCGGCGTGAAGTCATAGGTCCCCCACGCGCCGGTGGCGGTGTCGGCGTACTTGGTCTGCGACATCACCACCGAGTCGACCGGCCCTCGGGCCGTGTCGAACCCGGCGGCGGCCGGGATGGTTCGGATGTCCTTCACGTGGCCACCGGGGCCCTTGACGACCCAGCCCGACTCGTGGATCCACTCGCCCTTCTCGAACTTGATGCCGTGCTCGCGGTCGACCTCGCCCGGGGCGTAGAAGCCCTCGGTGGCGTTGTAGACCTCGAAGCAGGCCGTGCGGTTGCGATCCATGTAGCCACCGCAGTCGGACTCCTTGACCGCACCAGCAGGCGCCACGCCGGAGAACATGGCGAGACCGCTCAGGGCTACGGAGAACGAGAGAGCGGAGAGCAGAGGCTTCTTCATGGCAGGCACCTTCCGGGTCGGTGGACCTGCTCATCGTAGTGGCACGAAATGTCATCGCGTTGATCAGGTCGGTAATGCTCCTGACGTCCGGCGGCATCGTGCCGGACCTGCCGGTCAGCCATTCAGGCATCGACCTCGAGAGCCAGGCGCACTTCCTCACCCATCACGGATCAGCGCGAGTGGGGCTCGAGCCGGCGATGGACTCAACCTCCTCGCAGGATGCTCGAGAAGGCCCAGGGCGCCTGGGTCTGACCGCTGCACGTGGCGCTGGCCCAGCTCGTCGGACTCGGGCACTGGACGTCCCGGGCGATGGACCACATCGACAGCCGACCGATCCCCTGGGTCTTGGCCCAGGCAGCCAGCGTGCTGGCATCGGTGGTGGTGAACACCTCGGTGGAGGTGTCGTTCTGCCCGATCATCGGCGTCACCCCCACCATGGCCCAGAGCTGTGCGCTGGTGGCGGTGGTGTAGATCGTGGCCAGCTGGGCCTCGGTGGCCTTGGCGGAGTCGATGGCGTACTTCCCCATCTGGCCGCTCGGGTTGGGAGCGGCACCGTCGCCGTAATCCATGGCCATCACGTTGACCACCGAGATGGCGAGGCCGGCGCTCTTGGCCGACCGGATGACCGAGAGCTCGGCGGTGGGCAGGCCCTGGGGCAGGACCGGCAGGGTGAGCGACACGCTGAGCGTGCGGCCAGCAGCGGCGGCCGAGCGCTGGATCGCCGCCAAGGCCGTCGAGCGGATGGTGTTGGCGGTCGAGTCGGCGACGGCAGAGCCCTCGATGTCGAAGTCGACCTGGGTCAGGCCGTAGTAGTCGATCACTGACTGATAGGCCGCCTGGGCCTGGGCCGCGGTCGAGCACGTCTGAGCGAGCTCGAGGCCGCTGGCCCCTCCGAATGAGCCGATCACGTCACCGCCGAGCGAGCGGAGCCGTGTGATGTCGGCGAGCACGGTGGGGTTCTTGAAGGACACGCCCGCCATCGTCGGCGTGCAGGAGGAGCCCGTGAAGAAGGCCAACGTGAACGTCCTGATCCCGGTGGCACAGGCCGTGTTTGCCAGGTTCACCTGCGGGTAGAGCGACACGTCGGCGTAGGGGGCGAACGGGATGGGGCCGGCGATCCCGGGCAGCACGGTGCAGGTGCTCGGCGCCGGAGTTGGGGTTGGGGTTGGGGTTGGGGTTGG
>CANGPS010000046.1 GCA_947456245.1 Acidimicrobiaceae bacterium | reverse complement strand
CGGGCATCGACATGATCACGCTCTGGGCGCGGGTCCCCCACTATGTGGCGGCCATGCCCTTCCCGCAGGCCTCGGCCGCCCTCATCGAGGGCGTCGCCAACGTCGGCGGGCTGTCGCTCAGCGCCGGTGACCTGATCGCCGCGGCCGACTCGTCACGCCGCCAGGTCGACGACCTGATCGCGTCGAACCCGGAGCACATCGCCATGGTCAAGGCCCTCGAGGTCTCGCTCGACGCCTCAGAGGGCAATCCGCTCGGCGTCGACCATCTCCCGACCGGCGACGAGCTCGCCGCCGAGCTCGAGCAGTTCCTGCGCGGCACCGAGGAGACCTGAGGTACCCGAGGGGTCTGCGCTAGAGGTCGAAGCGCTCCTGGCCCTCCGGGGTCGAAGGCCGGCGGCGAGGCCTCGGCGCCTCCGGTCCGGCCTCGACAGGATCCTGCTCGGGCTGGGATCCCTCCTCGGACCGGGCGCGGCCCTCGAGTCCGGCCTGGAGGCCATCGAGGTAGATCCCGGCGTCGCGCTGGCGCGGATGCCGGTTGGCCAGGGCATGGAAGGCGGCGGAGTGGTCGGCCACGGCGAGGTGGGCGAGCTCGTGGACCAGGACCGCGTCGAGGACCCACGTCGGGGCCACCCGAAGGCGGTCCGACAGCCGGATCACCCTGGTCTCGGGCGAGCACGATCCCCAGCGCCGGTTCTGGTTCGACACGAAGCGGACGGACTCGACCTCGACCCCGAGGTCGTAGGTGGCGATCAGCGATACCGCCCGCTCGAGCAGCTCCGGGTCCGACGAGAACGTCGCCGGTCGTCGCCGTCGGGATCGCTCGATGAGCCAGTCGATGAGCTCCTCGCGGGCGGTGCCCTTGACGCGGGCGGGCACGGCGACGACGAGCACCTGCCCCTCCCACCAGGCGGTGGCGGTCTTGGTGCGCCTCGCGCTGGCCCGGATCTCGAGCTCAGGACGACGACCCTCGGCAGGCCGGCGCTCGATCGTGGTGGACGCCGCAGGACGACGGCGGGCAGCCATCTCCCCTAGGGGACCACGTTGATCAGGTTGGGCGGCCGGGCGATGACCCGAGCCGGGGTCACCCCGGCCAGCTCGGCCGCCACCTTCTCCGAGGCCAGGGCGAGTGCGACGGCCTCGTCCTCGCCGATGGTCGCATCGACCTCGATGCGATCGCGGACCTTGCCCTTGACCTGCACCACCATCGTGACGGTGTCGGAGGTCACGAGCGCAGGGTCGAAGGATGGCCAGGCCTGCTCGTGGACGTGCAGGCCGTGGCGACGCTCATAGAGCTCGGCCGGCAGGTGCGGGGCGAGCGGGGCGAGGAGCAGGAGGAGCGAGTCGACGGCCTCGTCGAGCACCGCTGGGACCACGCCGGCCGCATCGCGCACATAGCGCCCGAGCAGGTTCACCAGCTCCATCATCTGCGCCACCGCCGTGTTGTAGCTCCAGCGCTCGAGGTCCTCGGTGACCTTCTTGATCGTCTTGTGCGTGGCCCGGCGGACCTCGTCGTCGAGCGGCGAGGTCACCCCCGGAGCCCGGTGCTCGTGGTCCTCCGTCGCGAGGCGCCACAGCCGGTCGAGGAACCGACCGCAGCCCTCGATCACCGAGTCGGTCTGGTCGGTCCAGTCGAAGTCGTCCGCCGGTGGGCCCACGAAGAGGTGGAACAGGCGCAGGCCATCGGCGCCGACGGTCTCGTAGTACTTCGTCGGTGCCACGAGGTTGCCCTTGGACTTCGACATCTTCGATCCGTCCATGCGGATCATGCCCTGGGTGAACAGCCGCTTGAACGGCTCCCGGTCCACGCCGGCGGCGAAGCCGGTGTCGATGAGGGCCTTGGTGAAGAACCGGGCGTAGAGCAGGTGCAGGATCGCATGCTCGATGCCACCGATGTACTGGTCCACCGGCATCCACCGCGCCGCTGCCTCCGGAGAGAACGGCACCGAGGCGTCGAAGGGGTCCGTGTAGCGCAGGAAGTACCACGACGAGTCGACGAAGGTGTCCATGGTGTCGGTCTCGCGCCGGGCCGGCCGGCCGCACGACGGGCAGTCCACCTCGACGAATCCGGTGTGGCTGGCCAGGGGGGACTCCCCCGACGGTGTGAACTCGACGTCGTCAGGGGCGAGCACCGGGAGCTGGTCGTCGGGGACCGGGACGACGCCGCAGACCTCGCAGTGGATCACCGGGATCGGGCAGCCCCAGAAGCGCTGGCGGGACACCAGCCAGTCGCGCAGGCGGTAGTTCACGGTCCCGACGCCCTTGCCCTGCTGATCGAGCCAGGCGATGGCCGCCGCCTTGGCCTCGGGCACCGCCAGGCCGTCGAGGAACCCGGAGTTGACCTTGATCCCGTCGCCGGTGAAGGGACCAGAGAAGTCGTCCGGGAGGCCGTCGGCCGGCTCTGTGGTGCGCACGATGGGCAGCCCGTGGGTCGTGGCGAAGGCGAAGTCCCGCTCATCCTCGGCCGGCACAGCCATGATGGCCCCGGTCCCGTACCCCATGAGCACGTAGTCGGCGATGTAGAGCGGCACCGGATCTCCGGTGAAGGGGTTGATCACATGGCTGCCGGTGAAGGCGCCCCTCTTGTCGAGCGCCCCTCCCTCCGAGGAGGTCCGCTCGATCTCGGTCGCACCGGCCACCTTGGCCTTGAGCTCCTCGACCGTCGCACGCTGCTCGTCGGTCGTCAGCTCGTCGACCAGAGGGTGCTCGGGGGCGAGCACGGCATAGGTCATGCCGAAGCTCGTGTCGGGACGGGTCGTGAACACCCGGATGGCGAGATCGGGGCGGCCATCGACGACGAGGTCCATCTCGGCCCCCTCCGAGCGGCCGATCCAGTTGCGCTGCATGGTCTTGACTCGCTCAGGCCACTCGAGGTCGTCGAGGCCCTCGAGCAGCTCGTCGGCATAGTCGGTGATCTTGAAGAACCACTGCTCGAGATCGCGCTTGAGCACGAGATCGCCCGAGCGCTCGCACGTCCCGTCGCCCTGGACCTGCTCGTTGGCGAGCACGGTGTTGCAGCCGGGGCACCAGTTGACCGGGGCGTTGCGACGGTAGACCAGGCCGGCCTCCATCAGCCGGAGGAAGATCGCCTGGGTCCATCGGATGTAGGAGGGGTCGTGGCTCCGCACCTCTCGACGCCAGTCGAAGACGGCGCCGAGCTTGCGCACGCTCGAGCGCAGCTCGACGATCCGCTCGTCGGTGAAGATCCTCGGATGGGTCCCGGTCTTGATCGCCGCGTTCTCGGCCGGCAGGCCGAAGGAGTCGAAGCCGAAGGGCGACAGGACCCCGAAGCCCTGCATGGTCTTGTAGCGCGTGATCAGATCCCCGAAGGTGTAGTTGCGCACGTGCCCCTGGTGCGCCGAGCCGGAGGGGTACGGGTACATGCACAGGGCGTAGAAGGGTGGCCGAGGGTCGTCGTTGTCGATCTCATAGAGGCCGGAGTCCGCCCAGCGCTCCTGCCACTTCGCCTCGATCTGCTCCACGGGGTACTTGCGTGCCATGGGTGTCGATCCTACGGGAACGGCTCCAGCGGTCGGACCGACCGCGTGGTGGGGCAGATCCATGGACCCGACGCACCGAGCCGAGGAAGCGGGACGTCGCTCAACGAGTGACGGCGAGGAGGCCTTCGAACCGCGTGCCGGCCAGAGCGGCGGCGACCTCGTCGAAGTTCTCGATCACCTCGGCGAGGTCGTCGCTGGTCTGCTTGACGCTCCTCAGCGGCGGCACGAAGGCCGATGGGTCACGATCGAGGGCCACGGCCAGGGCGGCATAGCGCTCAGCGGGCTCCGCCTCGTAGCGCACGACGAGGTGGCGGAACGGCTCGGCGAACGCCACCACCCCCGCCTGCTGTGTCTCGAGCACGGTCAGGTCGCGCAGCACCCTCGACCGGTCGAGCGAGATGGTGCCGGACCGACGATCGCCGCTCAGGGCGTGCCAGGTGCCATCGCGCCGGGCGAGCTGGAACGAGACATAGAGCTTGAGCAGGTTCTCGCGGACAAGGGCGATGACAAGCACGTCCTGCTCGGCCATCCATCGCTCGAGCGCTCGCATCCTCGTCACCGCGTGGATCCTCGGGTGGTTCAGCGCCCCTCGCGTGGGCCAGCAGAGGTGGTTGTAGAGCAGCTTGACCCCGACCACATCGTTGTCCACCACCTCAGACGTCAAGCGATCGAAGAACTCCACGCGCGACCGCACCGGATGGACGGTGCGCTGCCACCGCGTGAACATCTCCGGACCACACTTCGCCCAATCCTTCATCGCTGGCGGGTTCTGGCCGTAGATCTCCGAGAAGCAGGTGATGCCCCCCATCGAGTTGATGAGGTTCATCGTCCAGTTGGTTCCGGTGCGCGGCAGGCCCACGAGGGCGAAGCGCTTGGGCGCCGCTCGTGGGGCGATCGGCTGGTCGGAGGGCGAGACCACGCCGCAACCCTAATCGGGACCTCCAGGCGATCCCGGGGCCGGGGGTCCCTGCGAGCGCGGCCCCGTCGCCGGCGGCGCGGCGATGGGTCGCGTCACCCGTCGGCGGGCGCCGGTCGACGGCGCGGGCCTCGCCTCGAGCGGGTTCGGGCTGCTGCTATAGTGTCACTCCTTCGGGGGTATAGCTCAGTTGGTAGAGCGCTTGACTGGCAGTCAAGAGGTCAGGGGTTCGAATCCCCTTACCTCCACAAGAGGCGGTGTCGTCGCAGACGACCCCACTTCGATGGATCCACGACGAACGACCCACCGCTCCTCGAGCGTGGGTCGTTCGTCGTTCTACGGTCCGATCACCACCTCGGTACAGTCTCGCCATGGCTGAAGGGTCGCCCTCGTCACGACGTGTCGTCGTCTACGGCCTCCAGCGCTCGGGGACCACCTGGATCGCCCACGTCATCGACCACCTCGATCGAGCACGCTGCACGGGCGAGATCTTCCACGAGGATCCCTCCTGGCCCGACACCTACCACGCCCTGGCACGACGACGATTCTCCCCGGTCCGACGGGCGCTGCGGCCGGTGCGGTGCCACGTCGACTTCCTCGCCGATGCCCTCGCTCCCGATCCAGGGCTCGACATCGTGGGCGTCAAGATCATGTACTCGCACCTCGGTTGGCCGTCTGGCCCCATCGGACGGATCACCCGTCGGTGGCCCCAGCTCGGGCCATGGCTGCTGATGCGCTCGATGCGACGGTGGCTGATCGACCACGAGGTCACCGTGATCGCCGTCGAGCGGCGCAACGTCCTCAAGCTGCGGGTGTCCGAGCTGCTGGCATGGCAGACCCGGGTCTTCCACTCGACCGACGGTCCGAGGTCCACAACCAGCGTCTGGGTCGACCCGACGACCATCGTCAAGGTGCTCGACCGCACCTCGAGGCGCCAGCAGGCTGCCCGCCGCGCCCTCGCCGGCTGCCGGATCGTCGATCTCGTCTACGAGGACAGCGAGGCCGCCAAGCGCCAGGCCCTCAGCAGAGCCCTCGGCCTCGAGGACCTGGCGTCCCTCGACTCGGACCTCGAGAAGGTCACCACCGACGATCTGCGCCACTCGATCTCGAACTACGACGAGGTCGCCACAGCGCTCACCGGCACCCCCTTCGAGTGGTGCCTCGACCCGATGATCTGACCTCGCTGCGCCGCTCGGTCGCACCATCGACGGACACGTCCATCTCGCAGGCCTCGACGCACACGATGCCGCTACGCCCCGCCCATCCGCCGACGAGCCGAGCCCAGACGAGCGGCGACCCTCCTCGTCGAGGTCATCAGCGCGCCGGGCACCCGCCGCTGACGATCGATGATCACATTGGCGGCGTCGACCCGGGATCGGGCTCCGGCGACCAGCAGGCAGGCCGGTGGTCGCTCCTCCCATGTCGGCGAGGTCGGCGTGCCCGCGAGGATCTTCGGGACCGCACTCGCCGGCGAGTACTGCAGCAGCAGGGCGGAACGACGCAGCGACCCCGGCGTCCGGGACGCGTGCCAGAGCCGACCGTCGAAGACCAGGGCCTCGCCGACCTCCATCTCGAGGTCACGCCGCTCCACTCCTGATCGACGTCCGAGCGCCGCCATGACCACCTGCTCGTCGTCGAGGAGATCGATGGCCGGGTCGAGGTCTTGGGGCGCGACGCCGGAGCTGTGCGACCCCTCGAGGATGCTGAGGAAGGAGTTGGCTCCGACGTTGCGCAGACCGATCCACACGTTCACCGTGGGCCAGGCCATGGCCTCCGCGTCCGCGTGCCAGCGGTGCTGCCCGCCTGGCTGCTGGGAGACGTTCTGCGCCGCCCAGAGGATGACGTCCTCGCCGAGGAGCCCCGTGACGATCTCCACGAGCCGCGGCAGCCGAGCCACTCGACTGCAGGCGGAGTCGAACTCGTGGAGTCCCTTGTGCCAGGACAGGACTGGGCCGCATGCCAGCGCGTCGCGCACGACGGCGTCGCACTCGGCGGCGGAGATCAGCGGGAAGGCATCGAGCACCCCTCGGGCGTCGAAGCGGACGCGGGCATCGGCTCCCTGGCTCCGCTCGTAGGAGGCGGTGCGCTCCGATCGGTGTCCCCGCGTCATCCCCCGACGATATGCCGCGACATCTGGAGCCCGCCGGCTCGTTCGTGCGTGCCCAGGGATGGCCCTCGACATGGGTTGGAATCGGCGCGCTGTGACATGATCACGTCATGATCGACACCGAAGCCGCACGCGTTGAGACCGCCCTCGAGGCTCTGCTCTCCGAGCACGACCCCACCACCGAGTCCTATGTGGAGTTCCGCGGGCATCAGTTCGACGCTGGCCTCGCCTGGGTGTACCTCCCGGAGGGCAACGGGGGCCTGGGGGTCTCGCCGCAGCTGCAGCGCACGGTCAACCGACGGCTCGCCGAGGCCGGCGCCCAGCCCATGGACATGGCGCAGTTCTTCATGGCCCTCGCCGGACCCACCATCGCCACCCACGGCGACGCCGCCGTCAAGGAGCGCTTCTTGCGTCCGATGTTCACCGGCGAGGAGAAGTGGTGCCAGCTCTTCTCGGAGCCCGGCTCCGGCTCGGACTTCGCCGGCCTCGGCACCCGTGCGGTCAGGGACGGCGACGAGTGGGTCATCAACGGCCAGAAGGTGTGGAACACCCTTGCCCACATCGCCGACTTCGGCATGCTCGTGACCCGCAGCGACCCCTCGGCGCCCAAGCACAAGGGCATGACCTACTTCGCCCTCGACATGCGTGCCCCCGGGGTCGAGGTGAGGCCGCTCCGCCAGATCACGGGCGAGGCCGAGTTCAACGAGGTCTACATGACCGAGGTCCGCGTGCCTGACGCCCATCGCATCGGCGCCGAGGGCGAGGGATGGCGCGTGGCGCTCACCACGCTGATGAACGAGCGCACCGCCATCGGAGGCAGCGGCTCCGGGGGAGCCCCCAAGCAGGGCAGCGGACCCATCTCCTTCCTCATGGACACCTATGGCGACGGCGACGCCCGGACCAGCGTCGAGCGCGACCGTGTCACGCAGCTGTGGATCCGCTCCGAGGTCCTGCGCCTGACCAACATGCGCGCCGCCCAGCTGGCCAAGAGCGGCAACCCGGGACCCGAGGGGTCGGTCGGCAAGGCGGTGGGGGCCATCCTCAACCAGGACATCTTCGAGGCGGCGGTCGACCTCAAGGGCATGGATGGCCAGGTCGACTTCGACTACACCTTCCGCCGACCAGGGACGTCCGACATGACCAGCGGCGGCATCGGCTACGCCTTCATGCGCGCCCGGGCCAACACGATCGAGGGTGGGACCACCGAGGTGATGAAGAACATCCTCGGCGAGCAGGTCCTCGGACTCCCGGGCGAGCCCCGGATGGACAAGGACATCCCCTGGGCTGACGTCCCGAGGTCCTGATCCCTGCCGGAGCGGAGGCCTTGGAGCGAGGATCGCTCAGCGACCTGACGGCTCGAGCTCGATCTGCTCGGCTGCCTCGACGATGCGCTGGAGCATCGTCGGGAAGATGAAGTGGTGGAAGGGCAGCACGGCGTACCAGTACAGGCGCCCGAGCAGCCCCTTCGGGCGGAAGGTCGCCACCTGCTCGATCGCCGACCCCTGGCCATCAGGCGAGATCGTCCAGGTGAGCCAGGCCATGCCCGGCAGCCGCATCTCGGCGCGCAGCCTCAGGCGCTGTGGGGCGACGACCTCCTCAATCCGCCAGAAGTCGAGCGCGTCTCCGACCCGCAAGGTCGGCCGACGGCCGCGCCGCAAGCCGGGTCCGCCGATGAGCTGGTCCATCACGCCGCGCACCTGCCAGAGCAGCTTGCCGCCGTACCAGCCCTTCTCCCCACCGATGGTGCTCAGCTCGGCGAAGAGGCTGTCGGCCGGGACGCTCGAGGTGCTGGTGCGCCGGTCGGCGAACACCGTCCCTCCGGCCCACTCAGGATCGAGCTCGTTGGGATGGAAGTAGACGAGATCGGTGTCGGAGAACGTCGTGGGCGGACCCTCGCCCCGGGTCACATCGAGGGCTCGGGAGATCGACTCCTCGAGGCTCAGCGGGGTCACGCCGAGCTCCTCGCACGCAGACCGCTTGGTGACGACCACCTCGTTGACCAGCGACTGCACGAGCTCCTTGGCCAACGGGACGGGCACCGGGGTCACCAGGCCGATCCAGTGCGATGACAGCCGAGGCGACAGCACAGGCACCGGGAGCAGCACCCTGGTGCGCAGCCCCGCGCAGCGGGCGTAGGTCTCCATCATCTCGGCGTAGGTCACGACGTCGGCCCCGCCCACCTCGAGGACGCCGGAGAGCGGCCGCTCGTCGAGCACGGCCGCCACGACGAGCTCCACTGCGTCGGCCACAGCGATGGGCTGGCACTGGGTGGACACCCACTTGGGCGTGACCATGACCGGAAGCACGTCGACGAGGTAGCGGAGCATCTCGAAGCTCGCCGAGCCCGAGCCGATGATCACCCCCGCCCGGAGCTCGACCACGTCGACGCCGGTTGCAGCGAGCGCTGCACCGACGTCTTGGCGGCTCGAGAGGTGCTTGCTGAGCGCGTCGGCCTCGTCGCCGAGCCCTCCGAGGTAGACGATCCGCCTCACCCCGGCCTCAGCGGCGGCGGCGGCGAAGTTCCGGGCCTGACGAAGCTCACGCTCGGCCCAGTCCTCACCCTCCCCGATGGCGTGCACCAGGTAGATCGCCGTCGTGACCCCATCCATGGCGCCCGAGAGGTCGCCCTCGACCGACCCCTCGACGACCTCCACCCGGTCATGCCACGAGGCCACGTCGAGCTTCGCCGGGGTCCGCACCAGGCACCGCACGACGACCTCGCGCTCGAGCAGCGCCGGAACGACCCGTCCACCCACGTAGCCAGTCGCTCCGGTCACGAGCACACGAGCAGGGGTCATGTTCCGAGCGTAGGGGCGCCGGCGCGGGCCGCAGACGCCCCATCACCGGGCCTGCTGCACCCCACCGCCGGCCACCTGACGCCAGGCACCCGACCCGTGGGGACCGGCGCAGCGCCGCACCATGCTCCGATCCCCTAGCCTGAACGGGTGACGTCGCCCACCCAGTTCTCCCGCGCCTCGATCTGGGGACTGGGCCACACCGCCGCCCCCGAGGTCGTCACGTCGGCCTGGATCGACGAGCAGCTCGCCGAGACCTATGCCCGCGTCGGCGTCAGGCCGGGGCTCCTCGAGTCGCTGGCTGGGATCATCGAGCGACGCTGGTGGCCCAGGGACGTGTCCTTCGATGAGGCAGCCGCCATGGCCGGCACCGAGGCGATGGCGGACGCCGGCATCGAGGCAGGCGACGTCGACCTGCTGATCTCGACCTCGGTGAGCAAGCACCATCTCGAGCCCAGCGTGGCCTGCGCCGTCCACCACCGCCTCGGCCTCGGGAGCCACGCCGTGAACTTCGACCTCGGCAACGCCTGCCTGGGCTTCGTCAACGCCATGAACATCGCCGCCATGGCGATCGAGACCGGCCAGGCCTCGTGCGTGCTGATCGTCGACGGCGAAGGAAGCCGCCAGCCCCAGGAGTCGACCATCGCACGGCTGCGCCAGCCTGAGGCCACCGTGACCGACGTCTTCGAGCAGTTCGCCTCGCTCACCCTCGGCTCCGGGGCGGCCGCCATGGTCATGGGAGCCCATCGCGACGGCGCCCATCGGTTCCTCGGGGGGATCTCACGGGCGGCCACCGTCCACCACGACCTGTGCGTGGGCGATCTCGACACGATGCGCACCGACACCGCCGGGCTCCTCGAGGGAGGCCTGTCACTGGCCCGCGACGCCTTCGACGAGGCCCTGGCGGCCGGCTGGGAGTGGTCGGACCTCGACCGCTACGTGATGCACCAGGTCTCCGCCGTGCACACGACCAGGCTCTGCGAGCTGCTCGGCGTCGATCCAGCCAAGGTGCCGCTGACCTACCCGCTGTTCGGCAACATGGGGCCCGCGGCGGTCCCGTACACGCTCTCGACCATCGCGCCCGAGATCTCGGCTGGCGAGCGGGTCCTGCTCATGGGCATCGGCTCGGGCCTCAACTGCGCCGGCGTCGAGCTGCTCTGGTAGGGCCGTGGTCTCGCCATCGCCGCTCTCCCCCACCGTCGCCCAGCTGACCACATGGGGCCTCGACCCGAGCTGGTCGCGACGCATCATCATCGACGGCGCTGACGGTCGACCCGTCGACCTCCACCTGCTCGACACCGGTCCCGGACCCAAGGGCACCATCGTCTGCGTCCACGGCAACCCGACCTGGGCCTACGCCTGGCGTGGGCTGCTCACCGAGCTCGGTGAGGACTGGCGCGTCATCGCCGTCGATCAGGTCGGCATGGGCTACTCCGAGCGCGGCCGTCCCCGCCGGCTGGCCGACCGGATCGCCGAGCTCGTCACCCTCTGCCGGAGCGAGGTCGACGGCCCTCTGGTCCTCGCCGCCCACGACTGGGGAGGTCCAGTGGCGGTCGGCGCTGCAGCCTCGCTCGAGGTCGACGCCCTCGTCCTGTGCAACACCGCCGTGGCCAAGCCCGACGACGTCGCCGTCCCTCCGCTCATCGCCGCCGCCCGACGGTTCGTCGACCTCAGCTGTCGCCGCACCCCGGCCTTCGTGGCCGGCACGGCGCGGATGACCGACCCAGTGCATCGCGATGCGCTCCAGGCCCCGTATCGGACCGCCGATCGACGTGATGCGGTTCGCGACTTCGTCGCCGACATCCCCGTCTTCGCCACCGACCCCTCGCATGCCGTGCTCGCCACGGTGGCCGACACCTTCGAGAACCTCGACTGCCCGATTCTGCTCCTCTGGGGTGGACGCGATCCGGTGTTCCATGATCGGTTCCTGCGCGACCTCCGGCGCCGCCGGCCTGACGCCGAGGTGCAGCGCTTCGCCGACGCCGGCCACCTCGTGGCACTCGACGAGCCCATCGGCCCCATCGTTCGCCGCTGGCTCGAGTCCCGACCCGAGACCCACACACCCGGCGACCCGCTCGGCATCGACCCGGCCTTCTCGTCGGTCCTCGCCGGCATCGAGGCCCGCCGCGACGACCCCCGCCCCGTCTACGTGGGACCAGACGGGATCCTGACCTGGGCAGAGCTCGCCGACCGCTCAGAGGTCGCCGCCGCCGCCCTGGTCCACGGAGCGGGCATGCGACCGGGCAGCCGGGTGTCGCTGCTCATCCCGCCATCGACCGACCTGCTGGTCGCCACGGCGGCGATCTGGCGCGCTGGGGGCGTCCCGGTGGTTGCCGACGCCAGCGGAGGCATGCGCTCCCTGCGTCGCCTGGTGCGCGCCGCCGCGTGCAGCCTGGTGGTCGGGACGCCGGCCACGTTGGCCCTCGCCAGCACCCTGAGGCTCGCCCCGGGTGCTCGCCGGGCGGCCTTCGCCCACCTGCCCGGTGTCACCGACCTCCGTCAGATGGCGCCCGGAGCCACGCTCCCCCCTGCAGCCCTCCACGCCGACGACGTGGCCGCCATCGTCCACACCTCCGGCGCCACCGGTCCCGCCAAGCCCGTGCGCTACACCCACGGCGCGCTCGTGGCCCAGCGAGGAGCCATGGCCACGCTGATCGACCTCTCCGACGACCGGTCGTTCACCACCTCGTTCGGACCATTCATGCTGCTGGCCCCCTCGCTCGGCATGGCCTGCATCCGGCCGGACTTCCCCGTCGACGATGCCAGCCGCCTCGGCTTCGATCAGCTCTCGGCCGCCCTCGACCTCGGCAGGGTCAGCACCGCCTGGCTGTCGCCGGCCTCGGCACGGGCGATCGTGGAGACGGCACGTGGGCGCACGGCGCCGATCGACCACGTGATGCTGGCCGGTGCGCCGATCAGCCGCCGATTGGCGTCCGCCATCGCCAAGATCACGCTCGGCGACGTCGCCGCCCCCTACGGCATGACCGAGTGCCTGCCCGTCACCGACGGCGAGGACCCCGGGCGCTCCGGCCACCTGGGCGGGACCTGCGTGGGTCGACCGGTCAGCGGCTGCGCCGTCCTGATCGAGCCGCGCCCGCCGGCGAGCGGAGGGGACGCCCCGGCGTGGGGAGACATCCTGGTGAGCGCACCGTGGATGTTCGACGGCTACGACCAGTCCTTCGTGGCCAACGCCGACGCCGAGGTCCTCCGAGGCGGCCAGCGATTCCACGTCACCGGTGACGTGGGCTACCTCGAGGACGGCCGGCTGTTCCACCTCGGACGACGCCAGCACGTCCTCGAGACGGCGGCCGGCTCATTGGCCAGCGTGGAGCTCGAGCAGCCCGTCGCCGACCTGCTCGGCACGGACGTGGCGGCCGTCGGCGTCGGCCCTCGCGGCGCGCAGGTCATCGCCCTCGTCCTGTCCGGCGAGGGACCACTTCGGATCTCTGACGCCCCCCTGGCCGCCATGGCACGTTCGGCGTGCACCCGGTCCGTCGCCGCCGTGCTGACCGGCGAGCTGCCCACGGACAGCCGCCACCGATCCAAGATCGACCGTCGCCGGCTCGCCGAGCTCGTCGGCGCCTTCCTCGCCGGGCGCTGATGCGAGTCCTCGTCACCGGCGCGACCAGCCTCCTCGGTGGACGCGTGGCCACCCTGCTGGCCGCCCGCGGCGACGAGGTGACCTGCCTGCAGCGCCGGCCGAGCGGGCTGGGGCTGGCCGAGGTCCTCGCCGACGTCAGGGACCGCCCAGCCGTCCTCGACGCCGCCCGTGGCCACGAGGCCATCGTCCACCTCGCCGCCCTCGTGGCGCCCCGGCCCCGATGGCAGGACGCGGTCGCCGTCAACGTCGACGGCACGCGCCACATCCTCGAGGCCGCCTCGTCGTGCGGTCGGCTCCTGCACGTGTCCTCGCCATCGGTCGCCTTCCACGACACCGCCAGCGTCGGTGCGGTCGCCGAGGCACCGTCCTATGCGGGCTCCGATGCCTATGCCGCCACGAAGGCGCTGGCCGAGCAGCTCGTGCTCAAGGGAGCCTGCGCCCAGACCGTGATCGTGCGCCCGCACCTGGTCTGGGGACCGGGCGACACGCAGCTCGTCGGTCGGATCGTCGATCGGGCGCGTCAGGGCCGACTCGTGCTCCCCGACCATGGTCGGGCGCTGGTGGCGACCACCTTCCTCGACGATGCCGCCCGGGCCATCGTGGCCGGACTCGATCGGACCGCCGATGCCCCCGAGGTCTGGGGGCGGCCGCTCGTCGTGACCGGCGACGATCCGAGG
>CANGPS010000045.1 GCA_947456245.1 Acidimicrobiaceae bacterium | reverse complement strand
GGCGAACAGGTGGTTGCCGGCGGCGAGGTCGGCCAGCGCCTGCGTCACGGAGCCGACCACGATGCCGAAGGTGCCGAGGGCGACCACCCAGGCCATGAGCCAGCGTGCGTCGAGGCGCCAGGAGAGTCCAAAGGCGCCCGAGAGCGATGGCCGGGCGACCGCCGGACCTCGTCGCTCGGAGAGGAGTCCGCTGCCGATGTCTCTGCGGGAGAGCAGCGCGGCGGCGACAACCCTGCCGACGAGGAACAGCAGCGCCGACAGGCTGAGGACCCACAGGCGGTCGTCGCCATAGGGGCCGACCTGCTCGGCCCAGCCGAGCGGCGTGCACCAGTTGAGCCAGTGCAGCGCGGTGGTGTCGCCCACGGCGCGCAGGATGAACGCCACGCCGAGGCAGCCGAAGCCCAGCGCTCCGGCCGCCCGAGCGGTCGTGGTCACCTGGGCGGCGATGGCGGCGATGGCGACGAAGGCGATCCCGCTGGCACCGACGGCGCCTGCGAGCGACAGGGCGCCGACGAGGGGGGATCCGACCGCGATCAGCCCTGACGCCATCAGCGCGGCGGTCAGGACGGAGGCGCCGAGGCCGACGAGGACGCCCGCGGACAGGGTGGCACCGGGGGAGAGGGGGGTGGATCCGAGCAGCTCGGTCCGGCCTGCCTCCTCATCGGCTCGGGTCCGTCGGATCACCGTGGTGATGGACATGACGCCCGCCAGGGTCGCGCAGAAGACCAGGCACTTCCACGCCGTGAGGCCACCCACCGTCGAGAGGTCGTGAGCAGGTCCGGCGATCACGGTCAGGCTGGTGCTCGACCCGAACGCCTTCGACAGGCCCGCTCGCTGGCGGCTACTCGAGAAGAGGCTGGTGTAGGATCGGTAGACGACGGCGGGCATGATCGAGAGGCCGAAGACCCAGGCCAGCATCCGCCACCGCTCGAGGCGGAGGTCGAGCCGGACGATCGTGGCGAGCCGTCCGGATGCTGGTACGGTCACCGCTCGTACTGCCGAAGGAAGAGCTCCTCGAGCGTCGGCGGATGCGACGTGATGGCGGTGATGCCGAAGGTGGCGAGGCGGGTCATCGTGGCCGGCAGGTCTGCGGCCGACACGACGAAGGCCACCCTCCCCTCATCGAGCTCCACCTCGGACACGCCGTCCCATTCGTCGAGGTCGACCGGCGGCGAGGTCACGGTGGCCGAGATCCTCGTGGCCGTGAGGTGGCGGAGGTCGGCGAGGCTGCCGTGCTCGACCCGTCGGCCTGATCGGATGATGGTGACCGAGTCGCACAGCGCCTCGACCTCGGAGAGCATGTGGCTCGAGAGCAGCACCGTGCGCCCTCGTTCCCGCTCGGCGACCATATGTCGCTGGAACAGCGCCTCCATCAGCGGATCGAGGCCCCCGGTCGGCTCGTCGAGCAGCAGCAGCTCGACGTCGGAGGCGAGCGCGGCGATGAGCGCGACCTTCTGGCGGTTCCCCTTGGAGTAGCCCCGGGCCTTGCGGGTGGGGTCGAGCTCGAACTCCTCGATGAGCTCGTCGCGTCGGGCCGCGTCGAGCCCGCCGCGCAGGCGGCCCAGCAGATCGATGATCTCGCCTCCGCTGAGCTGCGGCCAGAGGCTGACCTCGCCTGGCACATAGGCGAGGCGACGGTGGAGCGTCGGTGCGTCCCGCCAGGGGTCTCCGCCGAGGAGCTCGACCTCTCCGCCGTCGGCGCGCAGCAGGCCGAGGGCCATGCGCAGCGCCGTCGACTTCCCCGCCCCGTTCGGGCCGAGGAAGCCATGGATCTCGCCGGTGACCACCTCGAGGTCGAAGGCGTCGAGGGCGAGGGTGCTGCCGAAGCGCTTCGTGACCGCACTCATGCGCAGGACGCTCGCCATGTCGACCACACCGCCTCTCGAGGTGGCCCCAAACCTACCGGCAGCGTCACTCGATCTGCGATCACGAGCCTTCTCGGTAGGGTGAGCCCATGGCGCCGGAGACCTTGGGACGTGTGGTGGGATGTCTGCTCGCCGGGGCGGTGGGCGATGCGCTCGGGGCGCCGGTCGAGTTCCGCTCGATCGATGAGATCCGCCAGCGCTGCGGGCCGGCCGGGGTGACGACGATGCTGCCTCCCGGCCACTTCACCGACGACACCCAGATGACCCTGTTCACCGCCGAGGCGCTGATCCGAGCCGGGATGGAGCTCGAGGCCACGGGTTCCTGCAACCCCGTGCACCTCCTCCACCGGTCCTACCTGCGCTGGCTGCTGACCCAGGGCCATGAGGTCGGTGCGCTCTGGCCCGATGGCGACCCGCAGGCCGCAACCGGCGGCGGGCTGATCAGCGAGGCGCTCCTTCATCGTGTCGAGGCACCCGGGATGACCTGCCTGAGCGCGCTGCGCAGCGGCGTTGCGGGCACCATGTCGGAGCCGATCAACGACTCCAAGGGCTGCGGCGGGGTCATGCGGGCTGCGCCGGCCGGGCTGCTCGTGCCGGGTGCCGAGCTCGGGGCGGCGCCGGCGGAGGCCTACCACCTCGGCTGCGAGGTGGGGGCCGTGACCCACGGCCACCCCTTCGGCTTCCACCCGGCGGGCCTGCTCGCCGCCCTCGTGCACCTGATCGCGGCCGGCGCCTCACCGATCGAGGCCTACGGGGAGGTCCGGACGTTGGCGCCTGCCGACCTCCATGAGATCACCGACGCGGCGGTGGAGCTCGGCGCGGCCGGCCCACCGAGCCCGGAGGCCATCGAGCGGGAGCTCGGTGGTGGATGGGTGGGCGAGGAGGCACTCGCCATCGCCCTGGCCTGCAGCGTCGCCGCTCCGGACATGAGCACGGGGCTCTTGGCGTCTGTGAACCACTCTGGCGACACCGACTCGACCGGCTCGATCTGCGGCAACCTGCTCGGCGCCCATCTCGGAGCAGAGGCCATCGATCGTGAATGGGTGGCAGGGCTCGACGGTGCGGTGCTGGTCAGGGCGGTGGGCATGGACGTGGCCCAGTGGGTGATCGAGCGACCACCGGCCGATGTGCCCGACGAGCGCTTCGAGCGGCTCTTCAGGCTCTACGGGGCCTAGCTATCCCCACGGCGCCAGGTCTGGGGCGCCTGATCGATCGACCAGCCACGCGGCGAGCGCGGCGCGCCGGGCGCGCCCCTCGAGCTGGGGCAGGCATTCGACGAGGAGGTCATCGACGACTGGTCCGGGCCACCGGTCGTGATCGAACCCGATGCCGAGGTCGCTGTGGTGGATCGTGACCTCCCGGGCTCGCCGCTCGAGCACCTCGATGGCTCGCTGGGGCTGTCCGGACACCGAGAGCGTCTCGAAGGACCACGCAGCCTCGTCGAGCGTCCCCGCCACCGCCAGCACCCGTGCGCCGCTCTCCTCGACGTCGGCGACGAGGGCCGCGTAGCCGCGCAGCCGTCCCTCCTCGATCTCGGCGGCGCGACCCTCGACACCACCCTCGTACTGCGAGATCACCACGCCGGCAGCCGAGGCCTCGAGGCGACGGACGACGCTGTCCGCGTTTCGAGCCAGGTGGGTGAGGAGGTGTCCCTGTGTCCACCCGGGCAGTGCGCTCGGGGCTGCGGGATCGAGCACCCGAGCCTTGAGGTCGTCGACGAGCTCGGTCTGGGTGGACTCAACCAGGCCGAGGGCGCTGCGTACCTGATCGCCCATGCCCATGTGCCGAGATTAGGACGGACAAGAGGTGGCTCGGTACGCTGCGGCCATGGACATCAGGTTGGACGGGAAGGTGGCGCTGGTCACCGGAGGAAGCCGGGGGATCGGACTGGCGATCGCGCATCGACTGGCGGAGGCGGGGGCCGACGTGATGCTCGTGTCGCGCAAGCCCGAGGGCCTCGAAGCCGCCGCCGCCACGCTCGACGGCCTCGACGGCCAGGTGGCCTGGGAGGCGGCCCACGTGGGGCGCGAGGAGGATGCCGCACGGGCAGTGGCGGCCACGATCGAGCGCTTCGGCCGCCTCGACATCCTGGTGAACAACGCGGGCACGAACCCTTACTTCGGCCCGATGGTGGACATCGACGCCACGCGTGCCCAGAAGACCTTCGAGATCAACCAGGTCTCCATCCTCTACTGGTGCCAGGCCGCGTGGCGTGCCTGGATGGAGGCCCACGGCGGGACCATCTTGAACATCTCGTCGATCGGCGGCCTCGGCCCGGAGCCCAGCATCGGCTGGTACAACGTGACGAAGGCGGCGGTGATCCACACGACGAGCCAGCTTGCCTTCGAGCTCGCCCCCGGCGTCCGGGTCAACGGGATCGCCCCAGGCCTGGTCAAGACCGACCTGGCAAGGGCGCTCTGGGAGCCGAACGAGGATCGGATCGCCGCGAGCCTCCCGTTGCGACGGCTCGGCGAACCCGACGACATCGCCACCGCCGCCTTGTTCCTCGTCAGCGACGCCGCTTCGTGGATGACGGGCCAGACCCTGGTGGTCGACGGCGGGACGACCAACCAGCCGACCGGCGGGGTCAGCTGAGGGCTGATCGCCTGAGCTTCCCGATGGCAGTCCTGGGCAGCGAGGCGACGAGCTCGATCTGTCGTGGTGCTGCGTAGCGGCCGAGCGCGGCGCCCACGGTCGACCGCACCTCATCGAGCGTGGGCCCAGTGCCGACCGGCACGATGAGGGCGACGACCCGCTGACCCCACTCCGGGTCCTCTCGCCCGACCACGGCCACCTCGGCCACGGCGTCGAGTCTGACGAGGACGTCCTCGACATCCTGGGGGTAGACCTTCTCCGCCCCGGTGACGATCACGTCGGTGGCGCGCCCCCTGACCTCGAGCAGCCCGCGTGCGTCGAGGCTCCCCAGGTCTCCGGTGGCCAGCCACCTGTCAGAGCCGTCGGGGCCGGTGACGAAGGGAGCCGGGCGGTCGCGGTAGGAGCGGAGGACCGTGGGGGACGAGACCAGGATCTCGCCGACGCCGCTGTCGTCCGCCGCCTCGATGGCGACCTCGATCCCAGGCAGGGCGCAGCCGTCGTAGACGACGCCGGAACCGGTCTCGGTCATCCCGTAGGTGGCGATTGCGTTCGCCGGTCGGTCGACGGGCGGAGCGGACCCTCCGAGCACGATGCGCTCGAACTGCGACGGGTCGATCCGACCGAGCAGACGGCCCACGAGCGAGACATGGGTCGACCCGGCCGCAGCCGCCCCGGCGAGGTGCTCGGTTGACGGCTCTGGGATCACGCTGAGCGGGGTCGAGGAGAGCAGGGCCCTCGTGATCACCGAGAGCCCGCCGATGTGTGACGGAGGGAGGCAGGCGAGCCAGCGGTGGCGGGTCGGGTCGACGCCGAGGGCCCTCGTCGTGATCTGGGCGGAGGCGACGACGGCGTCCATGGTCAGGACCGCGGCCTTGGGGCTTGCCACGGAGCCCGAGCTGAGGACCACGAGGGCGTCGCCATCCTCGGCGGGCACGCCGTCGCGCAGCACCGTCATCCCCGAGCGGTCGATGACCCTGGTGGGACGCAGTGCCGCGAGGGCGTTGGTCCGTGCCACCGATCCCCATCGGGGGTCGAGCACTGTGACGGCGTCGCCGGCGGAGAGGCTGTCTGCGATGGCGGCCACGAGCTGGTCGCCGAGCGGCAGGTCGATCGCCACGAGCTCGCTCACGGGATCCGAGCCTAGGTTCCGCAGAGACTGTGGGACCGCCGGCGCGACCCCGGTAGCGTGGTGGCCGTGACTGAAGAGACCCCCGCCACCGTGATCACCGGAGCACCCCACGACCCCGTCGATGACTTCCGCCAGCTCCCGCTCCCGGATTGGGAGCGGTCCGGCGAGTACGGCGACATCACCTACGAGGTGGCCGAGGGCATCGCCAAGATCACCATCTGCCGACCCGAGCGTCGCAACGCCTTCCGGCCTCAGACGCTCTTCGAGCTCACCGATGCCTTCGGGCGGGCCAGGGACGACATCTCCGTCGGGGTGATCGTCCTCACCGGCCACGGCCCCGACGCCTTCTGCTCGGGGGGCGACCAGAAGATCCGAGGAGAGGACGGCTACATCGGCGACGACGAGGTGGCACAGCAGGGCGTGGGCCGGCTGAACGTCCTCGACCTGCAGATCCTCATCCGGAGGATCCCCAAGCCCGTGATCGCCATGGTGGCGGGATACGCCATCGGCGGTGGGCACATCCTGCACCTCGTGTGCGACCTGTCGATCGCCGCCGACAACGCGCGCTTCGGGCAGACGGGACCCATGGTGGGGAGCTTCGACGGCGGGTACGGATCGAGCCTCCTGGCTCGGACCATCGGCCTCAAGCGCGCCAAGGAGGTGTGGTTCCTCTGTCGGCAGTACGACGCCGCCACCGCCCTCGACTGGGGTCTCGTGAACACGGTCGTGCCGCTCGGTGACCTCGAGGCGGAGACCGTCGCCTGGTGCCGTCAGATCCTGAGCCTCTCTCCTCTGGCCCTGAGGATGCTCAAGGCCGGGTTCAACGCGGCCGACGATGGCCTCGCGGGCGTCCAGCAGCTCGCCGGGGACGCCACCATGCTCTTCTACATGTCCGAGGAGGGGCAGGAGGGGCGCAACGCCTTCGTGGAGCACCGTCGCCCAGACTTCAGCCGGTTCCCGCGGCGTCCGTGATGTCCGCGCCTCGGGCCACCGTCAAGCAGTGGGTGGCCGGGGCCCGGCCGCGCACCCTGCCCGCAGCGATCGTCCCGGTGGCCGTGGGGACCCTGGCCGTGCGCCCCTACGAGGTGCATGAGACCCGGGTCGTGCTGGCCCTGATCGTGGCGCTGGCGCTGCAGGTGGGGACCAACTTCGCCAACGACTACTCCGACGGTATCCGCGGCACCGACGAGCGACGTGTCGGGCCGATCCGGCTCGTGGGCCAGGGTCTCGCTTCACCGGGAGCGGTGCGCTCGGCGGCGCTTGGCTCGTACGCGGTGGCTGCCGCGGCTGGGGTGGCCATCTGCTTCATGACCTCGTTCTGGCTGCTCCCGTTCGGCATCGCCGCCGTGCTGGCCGGGTGGCTCTACACCGGCGGCCCGCGGCCCTACGGCTACCTCGGCCTCGGCGAGGTCTTCGTCTTCCTCTTCTTCGGACTGATGGCCACGGCCGGGTCGGCCTACATCCAGCTGCTCCGCGTCCCATCGGTGGTCTGGCCGGCTGCGGTGGCCGTGGGGCTGCTCGCCACCATCCTGCTCGAGGCAAACAACCTGCGCGACATCACCGGCGACACGGCGGCTGGCAAGCGCACGATCGCCGTGCGGCTGGGCCGGACCTCGGCGGGGCGCTTCGTCGTCGTGCTCTGCGTCGGGGTGGCGGTCGCCATCGTGCTCGCCGGGCTGCAGCGCCCCTGGGCCCTGATCGCGCTGCTCGGCCTTCCGCCACTGGTGCCGCTGTGTCGGCTGTCCCTCTCGTCGGCCGAGGGGGCGGACCTGCTCCCGATGCTTCCGTCAGCCGCACGGGCGCAGCTCCTGGTCGGAGCGCTGCTGGCTGTCGGGCTGGGGAACGCGTGAGGCTGGGCTCAGCCGAGCCAGCCGTCTACCAGGCGGCCCACCGCGTCTGGTCTCGTCAGGTGGCAGGCGTGTCCGGCTCCCTCGACGACCGCCAGCTCGCCGTCCGGGAGCAGCTCGACCATGCGCTCGGCGATGGCCCTGAACTTGGCGTCCTCCTGGCCGGCGATGACCAGCGTCGGGATGTCGAGGCGCGCCAGGCGCTCCCACGAAGGGTCCTGGGTTCCGGCCCCCGCTCTGCGCAGGCTCCGGGCGAGGCCACCGACCGTGTTCCGGCAGCGGGCCGCAAGCTGTGCCTGGTCGTCGTCGAGATCGCGGAAGAGGTCCTGGTCGAGCCAGCGGCGGAGGAACGCCGGCAGGTCGTCCTCCCGCTCGATCGCCGTGGCCAACGCCTCGTCGCTCCGCCGCCGCTCGGCTGCGGCCTCGGGATCATCGATGCCCGCCGTGGCGCCGAGGAGCACCAGGTGGTCGATGCGCTCGGGCGCTGCGAGCGCCGTCGTCAGCGCCACCCTTCCGCCAAGCGAGTAGCCGAAGAGGTCGAAGCGATCGGAGCCGACGACCTCGAGGACGAGCGCGGCGGTCTCGTCGAGGTCGGCGTCGACCGTGGCCGAGCCTCCATGACCGGGCAGATCGACGGCCACGACCGTGTGGGATCGGCCGAGGTGCGACCCGAGGGGACCCCAGCACGAGGCGTTCTGGGTGAAACCATGGAGCAGGACCAGCACGGGGCCGTCGCCCCACGTCTGGGTGGCAAGAGGAGGCACGACAGGTGAGCGTAGCCACGGGGTCGATCCAGGCGGCGTTCTGCGCCACCCTCATCGACGAGCTCGAGCGGGCCGGGGTCACCGATGCCGTGGTCTCGCCGGGCTCTCGGTCGACGCCGCTGGCCCTGGCCATCGCAGGGAGCAGCCTGAGGATGCACGTGCGGCTCGACGAGCGGTCTGCCTGCTTCGTGGCCGTGGGCCTGGCTCGGACCACGCAGCGCCCGGTCCTCGTCCTGGTTACGTCCGGCACCGCCGCCGCCGAGCTGCTCGCCGGCGTGGTGGAGGCGCAGCTCGATCGAGTCCCGCTGATCGTCGCCACCGCAGATCGGCCGCCGGAGCTCCATGGCATCGGCGCAGCCCAGACGATCGAGCAGCGCGGCATCTTCGGCCCGCACGTGCTCTCGGCGATCGACCCAGGCCCGGTGCACGCGCTGCCGCCGAGCTCGTGGCGACCCATCGCCAGCCGGCTCGTCCACGACGCCCTCACAGGACCCTGCGCGGGTCCGGTGGCGATCAACCTCCCCTTCGTCGAACCGCTGGTGGCGGAGCCCGGTCCGGTCCCACCGGGGCGCTCCGGGGGTCGGCCGTGGTACTCCACGGCTCCGGGAGCCAAGACCTCCGCCGTCGAGCTCGCGGTGGGCGGCCGAGGGGTGATCGTGGCGGGGCAGGGCGCGGGCTCGAGCGACCTCGTGCTGGGTGCCGCTCGACGACTGGGCTGGCCGGTGCTGGCTGACCCGAGATCAGGGCTGTCGTCGTCGGATCGATGCGTGGTGACGGTCGCTGACACCATCGTGCGCGACGATCGCCTGGCCGCGACGATGCGACCAGAGACGATCCTGATCGCCGGTGCGCCACCGGCCTCCAAGGTGCTGGCCGGCTGGATCGACGATGCCGCGGCGGCTGGGGCCGAGCTCGTGCTCCTCGGCGGCGACGGCCTCCACCGGCATCCCTCGCAGCTCGCCGCCCTCGTCGTCCCGGGACCTGCGGATCACCTCTGGCCACGGCTTCGGCCCGGCGGGGTGCCCGACGACCCTTCGTGGCTCGGTCGATGGTCGGCGCTCCAGGGGGCGATCGACTCGACCTTCGCCCAGGCGCTCGATGATCCGGCCTGGAACGAGCCCGCCGTGGTCCGGACCATCGCCCAGCTAGACGCGGCCTCGACGATCGTGGCGTCGTCGTCCATGCCCATCCGGGACCTCGAGTGGTTCGGTGGCACCCGACCGCGTCCACCGGTCATCCATGCCAACCGGGGGGCCAACGGCATCGACGGCGTGGTGTCCACAGCGATGGGCGTGGCCCTCGGATCGCCAGGTCCGGTGGTGGCGATCGTCGGCGATCTCGCCTTCCTCCATGACGTCTCGTCCCTGGTCGAGGGCCTCGGCGAGGGGGACCAAGGGTCGCTCACCATCGTGGTGCTCGACAACGGCGGAGGAGGGATCTTCTCGTTCCTGCCACAGCGCAGCTCGGTCCCGGCCGAGGCGTTCGCGCGGCTCTTCACCACGCAGCGGTCACCTCGGCCCGAGGCGGTGGCCGCTGGGTTCGGCCTGCGATCCCACGTCGTGGCCGACGCGGGGAGCCTGCGCACGAGGCTCGCTGAGTCGGTCGGTTCCGCCGGGATCTCGGTGATCGTCTGCCAGCTCCCGGACCACGACTCGAACGTGGAGGTCCACGCACGGCTCGTGGCGGATGCTGTGGCTGCCGCTCGCGCCGCAGTCGGGGTCTAGTCCCTCCGGATCAGCGAACGGCTCGGCCGGCGAGGAAGAGGCCCCGGGCATCGAGCGGGATCCGACCCGGGAGCCCGATCACCGCCTCGGGCTCCGCGGTGGTCCGGGTGGCGTCGAAGATCACGAGCGTCGAGCGCTGCGTCGTGCGGTCGAAGCAGGGCACCAGGAGCCATCCCTCCTCGTCGCTCCGTCCCTCCGGGTCGCGCCAGAACAGCGGGCACCCTGCGTCGAGGTGGGAGGGGAGGGTCGTCCGCATGGCGGTCGAGTTGCGCACGTTGTACTTGATCAGCGTGCGATGGTCGGTCGTCACCCCATAGGCATGGCGACGGCCGTCGGGCGGAGCCGCTGGGTCCACGGCGGCGCCGAGCACGGCCACGTCGTCGAGCGGGTCGAGGCGGAGCGTCTGGGTGCGGGCGTCAGCGGAGAAGGCGGTCATCGTGCCGCTGGTCCGATCCGGGAGCCACGACGGGCCGGTACCACCCGGGGGCTCCTGGTGGAGCACCACGCCGTCGGCGCCGGTTCCGCTGGCGATCATCGCGATGAACCCTGTGAACGCACCGGGCTGGCCGGCGCACCAGCGCACATCGCGAGGAGCTCCCCCGCGAGGGAGGAGCCCGATGGCGGCAGGGCGCTCTGGGTCGAAGGTGAGCACCGGGTCGCCGAGCCGCTCGTCGGAGTCCCAGCGCAGATCGAGGCTCGACAGGCCGATGGCCACGAGGTCCTCGAGGACCTCGAGCGGCGGATCGTCGGGCAGGAAGGGGAGCGGAAGCGTGGTGGTGTGGGTGATGATGCCGTCGGCGCTGAGCTCGTAGAGGGACAGTCCGAAGTCACCGTGGCGGTCCGAGCCGAGGAACGTGCCGGCCCCCGATGACGGGTCGACCACCACGCTCGATCCCATCGTCGTCGTGAGCATGGTCTCGAAGTCCTCGACGGCCGCCGTGCCGAGGTGCGGGGTGATCCGATAGCCGTAGCCCGCGCCGTCGAGGGCGAGCAGGCGGCCTGCGACGTGGACGAGCGCACGGTTGGCCAGTGGTCCCGCCATCTGAAGCGGCCCGGCGGGAGCCGCCGCCCTCCACCGGGTGACGAGCTCTCGAGAGCGGACGAAGCGGGCGCTCATGGCCACCGGCCGGCCACCGTCGATGGCGAGGCGGTGGAGCATGCCTTCGCCGTCGTCGGTGCGGTAGCGATCGGGGTCGCCGACGACGACGGGGTTCGGGCCGAGCAGCAGCAGGAGGCCGTCAAGCACAGGTGGGACGATGCCGGTGATCTCGAACGGACCATCTTCCGCCGCCTCTGAGCGGAGCGGTGCTCGACCCTCGCTCAGGAGGGGCGAACCCGTCGGCGGGAGCGATGGGAGCTCGATCAGGTTCTCTGCGGCGGCCACCCTCGAACGCTACCGTGCGGCGATCGGGTCCCGGTGCTGGCTCTGGCAGACTTGGGCCGTGCCGACGACCACCGAAGACCTCAGAGCGCGCGGCCTGGTCCACCAGGTCACCGACGAGGCGCTGTTCGAGCGCCTCGATGCAGGCGGCCTGACCGTCTATGCGGGCTTCGACCCCACGGCCGACAGCCTCCACATCGGTCACCTGCTGCAGCTGTGCACGCTGCGCCGCCTCCAGCTCGCCGGCCACCGGCCGATCGCGCTCGCCGGCGGCGGGACAGGGATGATCGGAGATCCCGGCGGCAAGTCGGCCGAGCGGCCGCTGCTCAGCGTCGAGGAGATCCGGTCGAACGTGGAGTCGATCAGGGGCCAGCTGGCGAGGTTCCTCGACTTCGACGATGCCGCCGGACCGACGAGGGCGCTGCTCCTCGACAACGCCGACTGGCTGAGCCCGCTCACGGTGCTCGAGTTCCTGCGCGACGTGGGCAAGAACTTCACGGTGAACCAGATGGTGGCGAAGGAGTCCGTGCGATCGCGGCTCGAGCGACCCGACCAGGGCATCACCTACACGGAGTTCTCCTACATGCTCCTGCAGGCCTATGACTTCGCCCGGCTCAACGAGGACCACGGCTGCACCCTGCAGATCGGTGGCTCGGACCAGTGGGGGAACATCACCATGGGCATCGAGCTGGTCCATCGGCGCTCCGGCGACAAGGCCTACGGGCTCACGTCGCCCCTCGTCACGAAGGCCGACGGCACCAAGTTCGGGAAGTCGGAGTCCGGGAACGACCGCGTCTGGCTCGACGCCGGACGGACGAGCCCCTATCGGCTCTACCAGTTCTTCCTCGGCGTGGAGGACGCCATGGTCGGCACCTACCTCCGCTACTTCACCTACCTCGACCTCGACGAGATCACCGAGCTCGACCAGGCCACCGAGCAGCGCCCCCACGAGCGGGCCGCCCAGCGAGCGCTGGCCGCTGCGGTCGTCAGCCTGGTCCACGGCGAGTCCGAGTGCGCCAGAGCCCAAGAGGCCTCGGCCGCGCTGTTCAGCGGTCGGGTGGCCACCCTCGACGAGGCGACGCTGCTCGACGTCGCCTCGGAGGTGCCGGCCTCGACCCTGGCCGCGGCCCGGGTGGCCGACGGCGTGCTGCTCGTCGACCTGCTGGCCGAGACGGGGCTCGTGGCGTCGAAGGGCGAGGCCCGACGGGCGATCGAGCAGAACGGTGCGTTCGTCAACGACGAGGTCCGTCCCGGCCTCGACGCGCTGGTCACCGGCGACGACCTGCTCCACGGCCGCTACGTCGTCCTGCGGCGAGGCAAGCGCAGCTACCACCTCGTCACGGTGGCGTGAGGCGCCGAGGGCTCGTCGGACTCGTCGCGGCGGGCCTGCTCGTGTCCGCCTGCTCGGGACCCTCGGCCTCTAGGGACGCGCACGCTGACACCCGGCACTGGATCACCTCCACCGGGCTCGGCGGGACCATCGCCACGCTGCAGCGCACGACGGCCACGGCCGAGCGCCTGGTGTCGGATCCGACGCACGACCCCAATGACCTCCAGACCGTGTGCAGCGTCCTGCTCCTCGGCGTCCAGCAGGCCAACGGCGACCTGCCGGCACCATCGGACCACCAGCTGTCGGCGCTGCTGGCGGCGGCGTACAGCGATCTCGGTGCCGCGGCGACGGCCTGCGGGACCTCAGGGTTCGGATCGGCCCAGCTCGCCGCCTTCGAGCGCTCGCGCCATCAGGGGCTCGAGGCGCTGAGCGAGGCGTCCGCAAGGGCCGAGGTGGTCATGGGGGCGCCGCTCTCGACGTCGACGACCTTCCCCTCGGATCCGGGCTCGGCATCGTGATCGAGGGCGACGAGGTCACGCGCCGGGTCCTCTGGTCGCTGCCGACCGGTCTCTACCTCCTCGGATCGGTGGGTGAGCCCGGGGTCGGCCCCTGGAACCTGATGACGATCAACCTCGTCACGCAGGTCGCCACGGAGCCCCGGATCCTCGCGTTCAGCGTCGAGGCGGGCTCGGTCACCGAGGGGCTGCTCGAGCTCGGCGGCGTCGCCGCGCTGTCGGTGCTGGCTCGAGAGGACCGCACCGTCGCCCGGCGTTTCGTGAGGCCGGCAAGCGACGTGTCAATCGACGTGGGCTCGGGTGAGGGGGAGATGTCCGGGCACCGGGTGTCGCTGACGCCGACGGGGGCTCCGGTGCTGGCGCAGGCGGCTGCCTGGCTGGACCTGTCCGTGCGCTCGGTGACCAGGTGGGCCAGCCACGTCCTGTTTCAGGCGGAGGTGACCGGAGCGTCGGCTACGGAGGACTTCGTCGCGGGCCGGGCCTCCGAACGGTCCTTCGCGGTCCTCCGCATGGAGGACACCAAGATGAGCTACGGCGGCTGACCCGGGCTCAGTCCTGTGTCGGCGGCCTGAGGTCGACGGTCAGCGTGAGGATCCCGTCGACGAGGCTGGCATCGGCGTCAGCGAGCATGGCGTAGTCCATGAAGTCGAGCTTCGCCCGTGCGATCCAGGCGGCCCGCTCGGGTCCCTCGACCGGCGGCATGCCGCGCTCCTTGACGGCCGCCGCGCGCTCGGCGAAGCGGGCGATCATCTCATCGGGATCGAAGGCGGCGCTCATGGGTCGATGCTACCGGGGGCGCCCCTGTTGCCTCACGTCAAATCCTCCGGGAAGCCCGATTCATTGCCTCACCTAAAACCTCCGGCTGGCGGGACTGATTGAAGGAGCGGTTGACGGGTGGCTTGAGGGGCGCTGGGGCCTTAGAGAGCGCCAGGTGCTCGAGCTGCTTGAT
>CANGPS010000044.1 GCA_947456245.1 Acidimicrobiaceae bacterium | reverse complement strand
TCCGGCTCAACCGACCAGAGCGGATGAACGCCATGGCGTTCGACGTGATGATCCCGCTGCGAGAGCTGATCGAGGAGCTCAGCATCGACAACTCGGTGCGGGTGGTCATCCTGACCGGGACCGGGACCGGCTTCTGCTCGGGCGCCGACCTCGAGGACCCGGGCACCATCCCGCACATCGATGGCCTGGGACTCCCCTCCATCGCCCGACGGTCGATGGGCCTCCTCGAGGAGGTGACCCACGCGCTGCGCCGCATGAACCAGCCCGTCATCGCCGCCATCAACGGAGCCGCGATCGGGGGCGGCTTCTGCCTGTCGCTCTCGGCCGACATCCGGGTGGCGTCGACCGAGGCCTACTTCCGCGCCGCGGGCATCAACAACGGCCTCACCGCATCAGAGCTCGGTCTGAGCTACCTGCTCCCACGGGCCATCGGCCAGAGCCGGGCCGCCGACATCATGCTCACGGGCCGCGACGTCGACGCCCCGGAAGCCGAGCGGATCGGCCTCGTGTCGAGCGTGACGACCCCGGACGAGCTCATGCCCACCTGCATCGAGATGGCCACGCGCATCAAGGGCTTCTCCCACGCCGGCGTCGAGATGACGAAGCGGTCGCTGTGGGCGAGCCTGAACGCGTCGAGCCTCGAGGGCCACATGGAGGCCGAGGGTCTCGGGCAGCTCTTCATCCGACTCACGACGCAGAACTTCGAAGAGGCCATCAGGGCTCGTCGGGACAAGCGGCCGCCGGTCTTCGAGGCCTGAACGGCTGGGCTCGAGGCCCCGGCGATCAGCGGTTGCGCAGCTGGTGAGCCGCGAGGTCGAGGTAGGCCACGAGATCAGCGCGATCCTCTGCCTCCATCTCCATCTCGTCCACGGCGGCGAGCATCAGGCGCAGCCACGCATCACGTGCCCGCTTGGTGATCGTGTACGGGTCGTGCCGCATCCGCAGGCGGGGGTGGCCCCTGAGCTCCATATAGGTGGGTGGACCGCCCCAGTACTGGGCGAGGAACAGCGCCAGGCGCTCGATGGCCGGGCCGTGGTCCTCCTCGGGGTACATCGGCGCCAGGAGCTCGTCGTCGGGCACCCCCGCATAGAAGCGGGTGACGAGCTCGGTGAAGAATGGCTGGCCTCCGACTCGGTCGTAGAGGGTCTCCTCGGGAGCTGCATCCATGCCCTCGACCGTACCGGGTCACCGACGCCATGGGTGGCCCCCGAGATCCCGTACACTCTTCGCACGGAGGCGCGCGGCCTCCGGCCCTCGCGGGTGTAGCTCAATGGCAGAGCTCCAGCCTTCCAAGCTGGCTATGCGGGTTCGATCCCCGTCACCCGCTCCGATCCAGGCCCTTTGACGACCCTCGGTCTCGCCGACGGGGGCGTCGCCCGCTCGTTCGCCACCGGAGGGCTGGCGACCTACGATCCAAGGGCGGCGGGTGTCGCCACGTCGACGGCGGCTCAGGCCGCCCGAGGAGGATCCATGATCATCATCTCTGGTCGTGTGCGCGTGCACGCGGACAAGCTCCCCGCCGCGGTCGAGGCGGCCGCCACCATGGCGGCGACGAGCCGGGGCGAGACGGGGTGCGATGCCTATGACTTCGGCATCGACGTTGAGGACGGATCGGTCGTGCGGATCTTCGAGCAGTGGGCATCCCCTGAGGCACTCGAGGCTCACTTCGCCACCGAGCACTTCGCCAGCTTCGGCGCCGTCATCCTCGACGTCCTCGACGGCGACGCCACCTTCACGCGCTACGAGGTGAGCGAGGCGGGTCCCCTCTTCGGCTGAGGGCGCAGGAGCGCTGCCTCCGAGGCGGCACTAGGTTCCCTTCGACCCAACAGCACAAGGAGCGCCACCGTGTCCGAGCAGTCCCCACCGTGGTCCACGAAGGGCCCGTCGTCCTACTTCCCGTCCATCGAGAAGACGTATGGACGATCGATCGCCGAGTGGCAGACCGTCATCGCGAGCTGCGGCCTCGAGAAGCACATGCAGATCGTCTCCTTCCTCAAGGATGAGCACGGACTCGGTCACGGGCACGCCAACGCCCTCGTGGCCTGGACGCTGGCGGGCAACGTCGCCGCCCCCTGAGCACCGCAGAGGTCAGGTGCCCCAGGCGGACAGGTCCCACCCGAGGAGCACCTCGAGCTCACGGTTGGCATCGCGATAGAGCTCCTCAAGACGAGCACGCGTGTCGGTGGTGACCTTCGAGGGCGTGGCGATGCCCCGCGGTTGGGCGATTCCACCGAGCGCGAGCTCGGGTGGGGCGAACATCGGCGTGCTCCTGCGACGGAGCACTCCCGGCAGGATGCCCCCAGCCCGACGGTCGGATCGGTTGCGATGACCGAGCGAGACCTCAACCGGCCGCACCCCGAGGAACCGCTGGATCCGCTCGAGCTCGGGTCCGGGTCGATCCACAAGGTCTTCGAAGCGAACGAAGAGCATCTGCTCGGGGGCGAACCCGCTGTCGAGGTACCGCGTGATCTGCTCGGCGTAGAAGCCTCGCCCGAGGTAGCCGACTGGATTGTGGGGACCGTCCCCACGATCTGCTTCGTCGGCGGCGATCGTGTCCTCGAAGGTCGTCGTCAGGCCGCCGAGTCGGGCGATGTGCCGATAGTGCGAGAAGGCCCGATCGACCGGGTTGCGCAGCACCGCCAGGCACAGGACGTCGGGCACCAGTCGGTGCAGGCGTCGCGGCACGTCGGGATCAGCGAGGTAGGCAGGGGTGGCCTCCCCCACCATCTGCTCCCCCGCCCAACCCTCGAAGAAACGCCGATAGGCCGAAGCCTCCAGCGCATCATCGGGCACCTTGTCGAAGTAGTGCGCTTCCTTGGCCCGGGGAATGAAGATCTGTGGGTTGACCTGCAGGGCGCTCACAAGGGAGGTCGTCCCCGCCTTCTGCGCGCCCAGGATCACGAAGCCGGGCAGCGGTGGGCCGCTCCCCTGAGCCGACACCCCAGTGCGGCGCTGTCGTCGCTTCACCGCCAGGTGGCTCTGCCTCGCCCTCTGGGTGATCCGGTTCCGGAGATCGAACGAGCCCATGCCTAGGGGACCAGGAGGACTCGACCGAAGGCCATGCGGTCTTCGATGTAGGCGTGGGCCTCGGCCGCCTCGGCGAGCGGGAAGCGCCGGTCGATCACCACCTCGAGCGAGCCCGCAGCGACATCCTCGATCAGGCCGGCCACGATGGCATGGGCGCGTGTGCCGAGGAACAGCTCGGCACCGAGGAAGTAGCCGATCAGCGACTGGTTGTTCCCTCGCAGCATCGAGATGTCGAGCGGCATGCCCCCGGCTCGACCAGCGTCGCCGAAGGTCAGGCAACGCCCTCGGTATGCGAGCACCTGGAGGCTCTTCTGCAGCGTCGGACCCCCGACCGAGTCGACGATGACGTCGGCGCCTCGCCCCTGGGTCAGGTCCCGGACCGCCTCGGCGAAGTCATCGACGACGTAGTTGATGCCGTGGTCGAGGCCGAATGCCTCGAGGCGCTCGAGACGCTCGTCGCTCGAGGCCGTCGCCAGCACCGTCGCCCCGGCACGCTTGGCCATCTGGATCGCGGCGATCCCCACGCCGCTGGCGCCGGCGTGGACGAGCACGGTCTCGCCGGCCTGGAGCCGGCCGAACTCGAAGAGGCAGTCGTGGGCGGTGCCGAAGGCGACCGGGATGGCGGCAGCGACCTCGGTGGCGAGGCCCTCGGGGATCTTCCAGCAGAACGGCTCGCCCGCCACCCGCTGCTCGGCATGCGAGCCGTGGGTCGAGGTGCTCACGACGCGATCTCCGACGACGAGGCCCGTGACACCGTCGCCGACCTCGAGGATGGTCCCAGCCGCCTGGTAGCCCACGATGTGCGGCACCGAGGTGAGCTCACCTCCGAGGCGGTTGAGCGTGTCACCGCCCTCGATGCTGACGGCCTCCACAGCGATGCGAACCTCTCCAGGCCCAGGGACGGGGTCGGGGACCTCCTCGAGGACGAGGACCTCGGGTCCGCCGTTGTCGTAGTACACCGCTGCCTTCATCGCATCCGCCTTCGCAGTCGAACCGCTCGTTGGCGGCCGATCTGACCCTAGCGGTCGGTCCTCACGCAGCGCTGAACCTCCCACGCTGGTCCGTCATGTCGGCGGTAGGGTCACGAGATGAAGGCATGCGTGATCACCGCCGAACGCTCCGTCGAGATCCTCGAGGTCCCTGATCCCGTCCTGCTCGGCCCCGCTGGGGCCATCGTGCGGGTTGAGGCGACCGGCATCTGTGGCTCCGACCTCCACCTGTACTACGGGGCCCTCCCCCCGGGAGGACTCCATCCAGGTCACGAGGTCGTCGGGACCATCGTCGAGGTCGGGCCCGCGGTGCGGGAGCGACAGGTCGGAGAGCGCGTCCTCGTCTCCGCCGTCGTCGGTTGCGGCACGTGTCCGTCGTGCCGCCGGGGTGATCCCATCGCCTGCCCCAACGGCGGCCCGGTCGCCTTCGGCACGACCGGTCAGATCGACGGTGGTCAGGCGGAGTTCCTCAGCGTGCCGGCCGCCGACCTGTTCACGATGCCCGTTCCCGAGGGGATCGGCGTCGAGAGCGCGGTGCTGCTCACCGACATCCTGCCCACCGGGTTCCTTGGAGCTCAGATGGCAGCCATCGAGCCCGGCGAGACCGTGGCCATCTTCGGGATGGGACCGGTCGGGATCATGGCCCTCGCCGCTGCCAGGCTCTATGGACCGAGCCGGATCCTCGCCGTCGACATGGTCCCTGAGCGCCTCGCTCGGGCAGCGGCGATGGGAGCCGAACCCATCGACGCCACCGGCGGCCTCGGAGCCCTCGGCGTGCTCGAGGCGACCAAGGGCCGTGGGGTCGATGCCGCCATCGAGGCGGTCGGTCTCCGAGAGACCGTCACCGACGCCATCAGCTCCGTCGGACCGCGGGGCAGGATCGCCATGGTCGGGGTGAACCTCGAGATGGACTTCCCGTTCCCCATGGCCTCGGCGTTCTTCAAGGCCCTGTCGTTCCGGGCCGCCTTCGCCGCCATCCCGTCGACCTGGGCCAACCTGGTACCCCTGGTCGACTCAGGCATCCTCGACCTCGGCGACGTGGTGACCCACCGCATGGGTCTCTCCGAGGCCGCCGCCGCCTATGAGATGTTCGACCGTCGAGCCGACGGCGTGTTCAAGGTCCTGCTGGACCCGACCCGCTGATCAGCGGACCGGACCGCTCACCGTCGGCTCGGTGGTGTTCTGGGCAACGATCCCGTTGAACGCCGCCTGCAGGCCCTCGAGGCCCGCCTGGGACTCGTCGAAGCCGAGGGTCCAGCGCAGCTGGGCCGTCACACTCTGGCGGATGGCCGGCCAGGCCTCCGTCACCGACATCGCCGGGGCCGAGCAACCATCGGACCCGAGGCTCTTGAGGGTGTCGGGCACCGGAAGGCCGGCACCTTCGGCCGCGCCGATGAGGCCGCCGTGCTTCGGGGCGAGCTTGCAGATGTCAGCGAAGACCAAGTGGCCCGAGCTCGACAGGGCGATGAGCCGCTTGGGCTGCTTGAGGGCGTTGTAGGCGCTGACCATGCCCGAGGGCTTGACCACACCGTCGAGCGTGCCGTACTCGATGAGGCCGGGCACGTTCGGCACGCTGGCTCCCGCACCGCTGTCGGTCTGACCGAAGGCGCCGTAGGAGGCGCCGGCGAGGCCGATGAACGAGTCGACGCGCTTGTCGACCACGGCGAGCTTCTCGACGGCCGACCCACCGGCTGAGTGGCCGACGGCGCCGATGCGGGTCAGGTCGATGTGGCCGTTGAAGAGCGACGAGGAGTCATCGCTCTGCTGACCCATGAGGTCGATCGTCTGGCTGAGCTGCGAGACGTCCTGGCTGACCATCTTGCCGCCGATGGCCGTGCCGTTGAGGAACTTGGCCAGCACGCCCGTCAGATCACGGTCGCCGTGCTCAGGGGCGGCCACCACGAAGCCCCACGAGGCCAGGTGGGAGGTCAGGAACGAGGACTGCGTGTCGAAGCCCGTGAAGCCGTGGCTGAAGAGCACGAGCGGGTGACGGCCGTCGGCCACCTCCACGTTGCGGATCCCGCCGTCACGGTAGGGCTCGTTGTCGGCCTTGAGGGCGGGGAACGCCTTGAGGATCGAGGCCGGCAGGTAGTCGAGGACGTTGTAGGTGGCCTCGGTGCCGTGGTAGCCGTCGGGCGACGCCGGGTACCAGACCTCGACCGCCGACCCTCCCTTGAGGTGCAGCGTGGTCTGCCCCACCGGCATCGGGCCGATCTTCGAGAAGGTGGTCGGCCCCACGCTCGAGACCTCCGGGACGTTGTCGCCGGTGCCGTTGGTGCCGTTGCCCCCGTGGTGGAGCAGGGCGAGGAGCGTGGCGACGCCGCCGACGGTGGCCACCAGCAGCAAGATGGCGAACGGGATCAGCAGCGGTGACCTCGACTTGTCGATGTTCGTCTCGACGTGATCCATGGTGGGGCTCCTCCTCTTGGGTGCGTGGTGATGTTAGGAGATGTCGCCGGGTGCCGTGTTCGCCATGGCCGCGAGCTCCCTCGCCACGGCCTCCTCGCGCTCGTCGAGGTCCTGCTTGGCCCGCTTCGGACTCCAGCGACCCTTGGTCAGGAAGATGAAGGGCAGGAAGACGACCATGCCCGCGATGTCGATCCAGAACCAGGTCTGCCACTGGCCAGGCGAGTCCTTGAGGCCCTTCGAGGCGGCGAGCAGCGCCGACTCATGGTCGGACAGGTAGTTCAGCTGGCAGGCATAGGGAGCCACCAGGGAGTTGAACTGCGGCTTGAGCGCGAGCAGCTTGGCGGCGTCGACCGGGCCGAGCACGGCGGTGGCGGCGCCCAAGGCGGCCAGCGACGGGTTCGGGCTGTTGGCCGCATCGATGATGCGGTAGTGGGCGACGATCTTCTTGAGCAGCCCGGCGTTCTTCTGGGCGAAGGCCACCGACTCGGGGTGGAGCGCCTGGAAGGTCGCGGCGCTCTGGCCGTCGGGCACCTTGGGTCCGGGGATGGTCGGCAGGAGCCTGGTGGCCGGGGCGAGGTCGCAGTTCGGGATGGCGGCGGTGGCCACGGCCTGGTTGTTGACCACCGGGTTCACCGAGGAGATCACGATGGGCATGAAGATGAACGAGACCGCCACCACGAGGCGGAGGATCCAGCCCCACAGGGCGAGCCCGGTGGCCACGAGCGCCGGGTTCCGAGCCTCGACCGTCTCGGTGTACCCCGCCATCCACGGGGCGTAGACGATCGAGATGGCGGTGGCCATGAGCACGCCCAGGATCACGAGGGTCGAGTACGGGGTCGTCGGGTGGGAGGCGCGCGTCAGGAAGATGATCGTGAACACGATGGCCAGCAGGGTCCCCGCCAGCATGAAGGGCTTGCGCACCCGGATCTTGTCCGAGAGCCACCCCACCACGATCAGGGCGACGATGTCCGCTCCCCAGAACCACTGGTTCAGGCTGTTGGCGTCGGCCGTCGAGTAGGGCACCCCGCTCGGGTGGACGAAGGTGACCACGTAGTAGATCGTGAAGAAGGCGGAGGCGACGAAGTAGATCAGCAGGAAGAGCGAGATGCCGAGCGACGAGCCGATCAGCTCCCACGACAGGATCTGCTTCCAGGGGCTCGCTGAGGCCTTGGCCAGCTCCTCAGCACTGACGCCACGGGCCTTTGCCTCGACGAGTGCCTTGTCGCGCTCGGAGACCATGAGCTGATCGCGCACCGACGGCGAGAGGTCCTTCAAGAAGAGCAGGGAGATCACGAACACGGCGAGCGAGAAGATCCCCGAGATCCAGAACTGGCTCTGCCAGGTGTGCAGGTGGCCGAGCGTGCGGGAGGCGATGATCGAGGTCAGCAGGCTTCCCGCCACCGGTCCGACCGTCCAGAAGCCCATGGCGCTGGCTCGGCCCATCTGCGGGCTGAAGTCTCGGATCAGGGCGGGTGTCGCCACGAGGACCGCACCCTCGACGATGCCGATGGCCGAGATGGCGATGGCGAACTCGAGCTGGGTATGGCAGTTCGTGACCCCGAAGGTGACGATCAGGCCGATGATCAAGATGCCGTAGATCACCACGTTCGAGCGTCCGAGGGCATCGGTCTTCGACGCCGGCAGCGAGGCGAACGCCCCGAGGGCGTTCGACACCACCACGATGCCCACGTAGTACGCGAACGACATGTGGAAGTAGCCGAGGATCTCGGGCGTCACGCCGGTCTGCGTGTAGTACGTGTAGTACAGCGTGATGGTCGCCAGCACCGCCAGGGCGAGGTAGAAGATCCTGCGGCGGCCGGTCGGGTACTCCGCGATCTCGTGGTGGAAGAGGAACCTGCGAAGGCCCCCGCTGGTCGCCGTTGCATCTGCCATGGTCCGCCCCATCGCTCATCACCCTGGATCGCTCCGGGTGCCGTCGGCCCACCCTACCTAGTTCGGGATGGGAGATCCCTCAACCGAGGTCGAGCCGCGGCGCCAGCTCGAGCGAGGGCCCGCGGCCCTTGGCTCCGGGGGCGAAGATCTGATCAGGGCGGAAGCTCCGGAGCTTGCGATCGCCGCGCTTGCCGCCGACGACCTCGACCCACGAGTCCCCCGTTGCGAGGTTCTCGACGAGGGCGACGAACTCGAACGTGGCCCGCTGGACCCGGGGGTCGTCGACCTCGACTGCATCACCGGCCTTGAGCCCCGACCAGGACGCGGTCCGCCGGAGCCGCGGTCCGGTGTGGTCCTGTGTCGTCACGGGTCAGTTCTTACCGCATCGTTGCGCCATGGCTGACAAGATCGCACCATGAGCGACGAGCGAACGAGCACGGCCCGGCGCGTCGACGCCGTGGCCGTCGGGCTCTCGGCCATCGCCGACCACGGCGCCATCGTCGCCGCCGTCGTCCTGGCCGACACCGTGATGCGACGACGCTCGCTGTGGCGAGCCGCAGAGCTCCTGGCGCTCGTCGGGATCCCCGTGGTGGCGGTCAATGCCGCGATCAAGCGCCTCGTCGGCCGTCAGCGCCCCGATCACGCCGCCGAGCCGGGCTCGCCGGTCCTGCGGCGTCCGAGCTCATCGAGCTTCCCGAGCGGGCACACGCTTGCGGTGACGACGGCCGCCGTAGCACTGCCCTCCTCCCCCGTCGGCCAGGTCGCTGGGCTCGTCGGGGCCGGTGCGGTCGGATGGAGCCGCCTGCGCGTCGGCGCCCACCACCCGGGCGACGTGGTTGGCGGCGTCCTCATCGGATCCCTGCTCGGCTGGGCCCTCCGGACGCCCGCTCAGGCAATGGTCCGCCGATCGGGAGCCAGTCGATGACCCGGCAGCTGACCACCCGCCGACCCTGGATCCTCGCCGCCTTCGTCCTCGCCTCGGCGGCGGCGCTCAACGCGTACGTCTTCATCATGATGGGCATCTCTGACGTTGCCGGCCCGTGGGCCATCGTCGTGATCGGCGTGGTGGTCGTCGGGGTCGTCGGGGTCCACGACGTCCGGCTGGTGCGGGCGGCGATGCAGCGTCGGCGCGCCAGCGCTGCGGCTCAGACCCCAGCGACACCCTGACCGATCAGGACCGCCCCGAAGACGGCGAAGAGCACTCCCATGACCGTCGGGTTGTTCCTCCGGAGCCAGGCCTTCCAGCGCTCGAGGACGCCCCCCGAGCGCTCGCCGAGGAGCAGGACCACCACGATCGGGAGTGCCACGCCCACGCCGGCGAGCACGATGTAGCTGGCGACCACGACGCTCGCCTGGGCGGACGACAGCCCGCCCGCCGAGATGGCCAGGGCCGCAGCGACGCCGACCGCGATGTTCTTCGGGTTGCCCGCTCCCAGCCCGGCGCCTGTGAGGAACGACCGCGCGGGAGAGAAGCCGGTGAGCCCGTCCATCCATCCGGGGAGCCGACCCTCGTCGTCTCCCTTCGGCCGAGCGCGGAGCTTGGCCACGGATGCCACCAGGAGGGCGGCTCCGAGGAGGACCTTGACGATCGCTACGGTGGTCGTGTGTCCGGAGGCTGGCCCGACCTCGATGGCGCCGGCGAGCACCACCATGGCGACGAGGACGAGCCCGACGCCGAGGAGGAAGCCGATCAGGAACAGCGTCGCCGTCCGCAGCGGTCGCCTCGAGAACAGCAGCAGGATGCTCGGGATGATGTTGAGCGGCGAGAGGGTGACCACCAGCGCCAGTGGGAGGACCTCCATGATCACCGTCGCCATCGACCAGCCCTCCGTCGCCTCACGGCTCGACGCTAGGACACCGCCGCCGCACGATCTCGGTCGGTCGGCATTCCGGTCACAGCTCAGGGATGGGCTGGCAGACTGAGGACGTGACCTCCGCTACCGCCACCCCGTTCGTCCTCCTCTACGACTACCGCTGCCCCTTCGCCAAGAACGTGCACGACCACGTCATCGCCGCCCTGCGCTCGGGCCTCGCCCTCGACGTGACCTTCACGCCGTACACGCTGTCCCAGGGGCACGTGGAGCCGGGGAGCCCAGCGGTCTGGGATGACCCTTCCCAGGCTGCGGGCCTGCTGGCCCTTGAGGCGTCCCTGGCCGCCCAGCAGGTCGCCCCAGAGCGGTTCCTCGACCTCCATGAAGCCCTCTTCGCCGCCCGGCACGAGCGAAGCATCTCGCTGATGACGTCCGGGCAGATCGATGCTGTCCTCGACGAGGTCGGCATCGACCCTGCACCGATCTGGGACGAGGTGGCCACGGGGCGCCCGAAGGCGGCGATCGCCGAGGCATGGACGCACTTCCACGACGACCTCGAGGTGTTCGGCGTCCCCACCTTCGTCGTCGACGACGTCGACGCCACGTTCGTGAGGCTCATGGACGGCCCGGATCCCGCCGACCCCACCGCCTCGGTCGAGGTCGTCTCGCGCCTGCTCGACCTGGTGATCTCGAGGACCGAGATCAACGAGCTCAAGCACACCCGGCTCAGCCGCTGACCGCCGAGGGTCAGCCGGCGAGCGACCCGAGGAAGCCGAACGTGGCCTCGCGCTCGGCGGGCGTGCCGGAGATGGCGGCCACGAGCTCGGTGCCGCCGGCCTCCTCGAGGCGGCCGATGGCGTCGCGCACCTGCTCCTCGGTGCCGACGAGCGAGATGTCGGCCGGGCGCTCGACACCCTCCTTCTCGAGCATGGCCGCGTAGGAGGGCAGCGTCGGGTAGATCGAGAAGGCGCTGTCGATGTCGTCCTTGGCCCGCTGCGGGTCGTCGGTGACGCAGACCGGGAGCGACACGACGACCCGAGGGGCGGGCCGACCGGCGTTGGCGGCGGCCTCGTTGATGCGGGGTGCCACGTGGGAACCGACCGTCCCAATCCCCGTCATCCAAGTCACGGTGCCGTCGGCGATCTCACCGGTGATCTTGAGCATGTAGGGGGCGAGCGCCGCCACCAGTACCGGCGGGGGCGTCGTGCCGGGGATGTCGAGCGGTGCCACGGTGATGGCCTGGATGACCTCGCCGGCCACCATCGCCGTCTCGCCGCGCAGCATCGGCATCACCGCCTCGAGGTACTCGCGCATGTAGCGGCCCGGCCGCTCGTAGGAGTAGCCCCACAGGCCCTCGACCACCATCTGGTGCGACACCCCGATGCCGAGGCACAGGCGGTCGCCGCTGGCCGACTGCACGGTGAGCGCCTGCTGGGCGAGCATCTGGGGGTGGCGGGGGTGGATCGGGACCACGGCGGTGCCGAGCTCGATCTCCGGCACCTGGGAGCCGACCACGGCGAGCAGCGTGAGCGCGTCCTGCCCGAAGATCTGGTTGGCCCACGCGCTGTCGTAGCCGGCCTCCCTGATGGCGGCAGCCTGGGCGACGCCCTCGGCCACCGGCTTCTCGACGTCGATGAGCGTTCCGATCCTGATCATGGGGTCCTCCTGGTGGTTCGGCGAGACGGTTCGCCGGACGGCTCGAACCGCCTCACGCTACCCCTCACGCCTCAGGCGCCGCCGGAGGTCTGCGCGGGTCGCTGTCGCCGACGGCGCCGCGACCCCGGTAACTTCCATGTGGTGAGCGACATCGCGACTGCGCACCCTTCCAGCCGGGAACCCCGATGAGGGTCGGGATCATCGGGGCCGGCCAGCTGGCCCGGATGATGCTCGAGGACGCCAGCGCGCTCGGGATCGCTGCCACCGTGCTCGCCGACGCCCCAGACGACGGTGCGGCGCAGACCTGTGCTGACGTCATCATCGGGGCGGCCGCAGACGAGGCTGGAGTCCGGATGCTGGCGTCGCGCTGCGACGTGCTCACCCTCGATCACGAGCTCGTCGACCTCGCGCTGCTGAGCCGGCTCGAGTCCGAGGGCGTGGTCGTGCACCCGCCCACCGAGGCCCTGCGCTTCGCCGTCGACAAGGCCGAGATGCGTCGCCACCTCGGTGCCGCCGGGCTCCCCATGCCCAATCACGCGATCCTCGAGCCCGGAGAGGCCAGCGATCTGGCAGCCCTCGGTACACAGCTGGGGTGGCCGCTCGTGATCAAGGCCGCCCGCGGCGGCTACGACGGCAAGGGGGTCTTCGTGGTCGAGGACCCCGAGGCCGCAGCGGCGACCATCGACGACCTCCACCGGGCTGGCATCACCGCACTCGTCGAGGAGGCGGTGGCCATCGACCACGAGCTCGCCGCCCTCGTCGCCCGGCGGGCGGACGGGCAGATCGTGGCGTGGCCGGTGGTCGAGACCGCCCAGGTTGGCGGCGTGTGCCGAGAGGTCGTCATCCCCGGCGTGCTCAGTCCCGAGGTCGCCGCCCACGCCGAGCAGATCGCCCGTGAGGTCGCCGAGCTCGTGGGGGTCGTCGGGGTGATGGCCGTCGAGCTCTTCGCCACCCACGACGGCCTCGTGATCAATGAGCTCGCCATGCGCCCCCACAACTCAGGGCACTGGACCCAGGACGGGTCGGTGACCAGCCAGTTCGAGAACCACCTGCGCGCCGTCCTCGGACTCCCGCTCGGCGCCACTGAGGTCACCGCTGCCGCCGTGGCGTCGATCAACGTCTTCGGCGGCGATGATGCCGTCGACCTCGACGAGGCGCTCCATCGGGCCCTCGCCGAGCCCCGGGCGCACGTCCACCTCTACGGCAAGACCCCTCGTCCTGGGAGGAAGCTCGGCCACGTGACCGTGGTGGGCGACAATGGGGCTGAGGTCCGTGCGGCTGCGTGGACCGCGGCGGTGGCGCTCGGGACCCCGGTCCCGGCTGAGATGGAGGTGGAGATCCGATGAGCGAGGCACCCTTGGTCGGGATCGTGATGGGCTCGAGCTCCGACCTCGACACGATGTCCCCTGCCGCAGCGACGCTCGAGCGCTTCGGCGTCACCCACGAGGTCCACGTCGTCTCGGCCCACCGGACACCGGAGACCATGCTCCGCTACGGGCTCGACGCACAGCGACGCGGCCTCAAGGTGATCATCGCCGGAGCGGGCGGTGCCGCCCACCTGCCCGGCATGCTGGCCGCGGTGACCTCGCTGCCGGTGATCGGCGTCCCCGTGGCGCTGGCCCGCCTCGACGGCATGGATTCGCTCCTCTCCATCGTCCAGATGCCCCGCGGCGTCCCCGTGGCCACCGTGGCGATCAACGGCGCGGAGAACGCAGCCCTACTGGCGCTGCGGATCCTGGCCACGGGCTCTCCCGAGCTGACCGCCGCCCTCGACGACCATCGAGCCGACCTGGCGGCAGCCGCCGCTGAGCAGGACGCCTCGCTGGACCTCGGGGGCCCCGATGTCTGAGCTGACCTGGAGGCTCGGCCTCGGCGAGAGCGCCAAGGCGGTGATCATCACCGCCGATGATCTCGGCCTCTGCCACGCGGCAAACCGGGGCGTCGAGGAGGCGCTCGAGGTCGGCCTCACGTCGAGCGCCTCGCTGCTCGTCGCCGGTCCGTGGGCCCGAGAGGCCGCCGCCCGGCACCGTGGTGGCGATGTCGGCGTCTCCCTCGCCATCACCGCCGAGCACGAGCTGCTCCGCTTCGGGCCCGTGACCCAGGCGCCCTCGCTCCACGGAGGAGACGGCGGATTCGCCGGCAGCGTGGACGATGCCCTCGACCACGCCGACCTCGACGAGGTCCGCCGCGAGTGCCGTGCCCAGCTCGAGCGGGCCATCCTCATGGGCTTCGACGTGACCCACATCGCCTCGCACCAGTCGGCGCTCGTGACCCGGCCGGAGTTCTTCGACGTGGTGCTCGAGCTCGCTGAGGAGTACCACCGCCCGTTGCGCCTGCTCTCCGGCCCCGCTGCCGACGGCCTCGGGTTCCCGGCCCGCGCCCTCGCCGCCGAGGCGGGTGTGGTGGTCCCCGACGCGGTCATCGACACCTCCGGGGTCGGGCTGCGCTCCGCCCTCCCTGAGATCCTCGCCAACCTCGCCGACGGCGTCACCGAGATCGTGGCCCATCCGGCGACGGACACCGACGAGCTGCGTGCCTTCGCCCAGGACGCCGAGGTGCGCGTCGACGACCTCAGGGTCCTGACCCGCGAGGCCTCGCTCCCCTCAGCGCTGCGCAGCGCCGGTGCGACGGTGATCGGCTGGCGACCGCTGATCGAGCTCGCCGGTCGCTCGTCGGGATCGCTGATCTGACCACGCCCGGATCGCCGGCACCGCAGGGTTCGGTAGCGTGGGCGAGTCCGCCCCAACCGAGAAGGCAGCACCCACCGTGGCCAAGCAGAGCGTCCTCACCCCCCAGGAGACCGACTTCCCCCGCTGGTACCAGGACGTCCTGGCCAAGGCGGAGCTCGCCGAGAACGGCCCTGTG
>CANGPS010000043.1 GCA_947456245.1 Acidimicrobiaceae bacterium | reverse complement strand
TGCCGAGCTCCTCAGCGATGGCGGTCTTCGGGACCCCCTCCGCAGCCAGCCGTCGGATGTATGCCCAGTCTTCCAATGTGATCACCCTTCCATGTTCGGGTGTTCACTTTTCGGCGGCGAATCTGTTCAGTTTTCGAGCGGCGTCGACAAACGCAACAGCGATCAGAGCCGATCACTCGAACTCAGCGGGTGGGGTGGCTTCGTGTCACACCGGATGGAGAGGGTCTGGGGGTGACGACCGAGACCTACTTGCTTGATCCGGCATCGCTGGCCGCTCTTGCGGACGTTGAGGGTCAGACGATCGGCTTCGTGGGCTCTCCGTCAGAAGGTTTCCGCGATTCGTGGATCTCGCGCTGGAATCCCATCGTGATTGAGGTCGGGGGTGGTGACCTGCTTGTTTCGGTGGGGGCGTCGCACTCTGATCTGGAGTCGGTCGCCATGATCATCCCCTCGATCGAGGTTCGCTGGTCGAAGTCCGAAGGGAAGGGCCGACCGAGCTTTCCACGCTACCCCTGGTGGCGAGGACAGGCGATCGACAGAGTGCTGGTGGTCCGCGACGATTACCGCTACGAGGCTGCGGGGGAGTCTGGCTACCTCGTCGTCGACCGAGGGGTCGTGCTCGTCACCGAGACCAAGACCATCGTGGTGGCGTTGACCGACGTCCACGACGACGCACGCCTCGTCCTGTCGCACGAGCCCGCTGACCCGGACCGCATCGGCGTCATCACGCAGCCGGCGGCGAGGGACCTTGCCTGGGTGGATCTGATGGAGCACTCTCGGCAGCTCCTCGAGATCGAAGAGGCGGGAACTCGATGAGCTCGTTCACCTTCTCGGATGATCAGCTGACGCTCGTTCGCGGGCTCGTCGGCTCAACCGTGACGGGGGTCGAGACCTGTCATCCCCGGTTCAGCCAGATCGGCTGGGAAGGCTCACGTCGGTGCGATCTGCTCACCGAATCGGGTGGCATTGGGATGCGGATCCTGAGCGTGACCCCTGAGGACGAGCGGCTGCGGGGAGACATCGGTCACCTCGAGATCTTCGACAGCCCCAGTGATGTTCCGTGGCCGCTGCTCGACCACAAGGGCCTGTTCCGCAGCTCAGGGCCGCGGGCGATCGTCGGAGAGCGGATCATGGAGGTGCGGGTGGCGAGCGAGCGCTTCAGCCTCGTGCGCGGCGACGATGAGCTCTGCTCGGTCACCCGAGACTTGGGCATCTGGTTGACCACCACCGGTGGGGAACCTGACTTCGACGACAACGGGGAGGATCCGTATGCCACCCCCTTCTTCGGCATGACCACATCACAGAACGCACTCTGGATCGACGTCGGGATAGTGCAGGCCACCGAGACGAGGTTCGGGATCCACTGCTTCGCAGGAGACGGTGTCGTCGACCTGCGCAAGGGGGAACGTCTGCGGCACACCATCTGGAGCACTGATCTGACGGAACACGTCGAGGCGAACCCGTAGGTCAGCGGGAAGCCGCGGTCTTGCAGGGGTCTAGAGCCTGACGTCCCCATTCCCGAACGCCTTTACCTGTGACTCTCGCCTTGAGCGAGATCTCGTGATCGATGGTGGACGGGCGGGTCTGATGTTGAGCACGATGACGGTAGGGTGCGATCGTGGCTGGCACCCGTGGGTACCTCGGGCGGCACCCTGGACTGCTCGTCGGCGTCGTGGTCGGAGTCACGTCGTCGCTGCTCGTCGCACGAGACGTGAGCAAGCCGATCTTCCGCGACGAAGGGTCCTCTCTGTACTCCGCCCACCTCCCGTGGTCGGACCTCTGGCAGCAGTCGCGTCTCGTCGACGTCGTGATGCTCCCGTACTACGCGCTCCTGCACCTCTGGGTGCAGGTCTCATCGAGCATCGAGTGGGCTCGCTCCCTGTCACTGCTGGCCTACGGCCTCACCGTCCTGCTCGTCGCCGTGCTCGCAGGCCGGCTGTCTGGTTTCGCCGGGGCGGTGGTCGCCTCGCTCGTGGTGGCCACCAACCCGCTGATGGTCGGTGCCGCCCTCTCGGCGAGGCCGACCGCGCTCAGCGCCCTTGTGGCGACCTGTGCCGTGGCTGCCCTGCTGCGCTGGCGTGGCGACACGAGGGCTCGCTGGCTCTGGGCGTTCGCCGTGCTCACGATCCTGACGGCCCTCTTCCACCTCTTTGCCGTCCTGGCGCTACTGTGCGCTCTCGGCGGCAGCATCCTGGCGTGGCGAGTCAACTGGCGGGAGCGCTGGCGCTCGGCCGTGGCTCCGTTGGCGGCAATGGGGCTGGTGGGCGCTTCGCTCCTCGTGGCGGCGTCCGGTCAGGTCGGGCAGGTGTCCTGGATCAAGCGAGAGACCCCGGTCTCAGCGCTGACCCACGTCCTCGGCCCCGTCAGTAGTGGGCCTCCCGCCTACGGGCTCTGCCTGGTGGTCATCGCGCTTCTGGCCGGAGGGCTGCTCGCGTCAGGACGGTCCGCTCCAGTGTCCGGCACTCGACGTCTCAACACCGGATCCTGGGTGGTGGTGACGAGCTGGGCCTTCGGACCTGCCCTCATCCTGGTGATGGCCTCGCTGTGGTCCCCCCTCTATCTGCAGCGCTATGTGATCGCCTCGGCACCCGGACTCGCCCTGAGCCTGGCGATGCTCGTCAGTGCTGGCGTCGGTCGGCTGACGGTGCGAGCGGGCACCCGTGCGGGCATCGTCGCCGGTGTCCTCGTGATCCTCACCATCATCGTCGTGACCCTGCCGGGTGCCGCCTCGATGGCGGCGAGGTCTGAGGAGGACACGAGGGGGATCGCAGGGTTCCTCGTGCAGCACGCAGGCGCCGACAGCTGGGTGGCGCTCCCGAACCACGCTGATGCCGCAGCGATCACGCCCTACTGGGACGAGGTACGTCGGCGGCCGCAGCGCTGGCCGCAGCGGCACCAGCTGCTGATCGAGGGCATCGCCCTCGATGCGAGTGGACAGACCCTTCGACGGGCGCCGGCGGACGTCTGGCTGGTCGATGACGGGAGTGCGGCGGGGATCGATGCGTTCCTCGCCCGTCTCGCCGCCGCCGGCTACCACCAGGCCGACCTGACGGCGTTCGGAAACGTCGAGGTCCTCCACCTCGTCCGGTCGCACCCCGTCGGGGCATCGTGACCTGGCCTCGGCGGGAGGCGCCGGATACGGCGACCGACCATGGCTGCCACCCGGCGCGGCCTGGTCATCCCGGGTGGTCTCCCCTCGGCTCCCGCCCTCCTCGAGGCGATCGCTAGGGAGCGGGAGCGACGGCGAAGGCGGGCGTGCCGAGCTCGCCCGCCATGGTGACCACCTCGGTGGCGAGGATGCGGGTCTGTGGGGAACCGGACGTGGTCGTGATCAGGAGTCGATCGCTCGAGTCGACGTTGGCGATCCACCGGCCGTCCGGTGACCATCCGGAGGAGCCGATCAGGTGCCACCAGATCTGGGCATCGCGCACGTCGAGGAGCGTCCTCGAGCCCGACGGCGTGGTCAGCGTCACCGTGACGTTGCCGTCGTGGTCGTTCGACGTCAGCGACTCCCCGTTGGGGGCTGGCGATCCAGCGGAACTCGGCATCACGGCGCGTTCGGCGGGGGAGCTGGTGACCTTGCCATCGGTCGTGACCCGCTTCGACCAGATCGCCTTGGGCGCGGGCTTCGCGGAGCGATCCCATGCGGTGACCTCGAGGGTGCCCGGGTCCACCCATCGGACCGTGACAGGCACCTGCGGGTCGAATGGCCAGCAGGTCAGGTCGGTCGTCGTGGCACCAGATGTGGCGGAGACCGTGGCGCAGGCGTCGAAGGTCTTGGCGGTGACATCCTTGCGCTGGCTGACGTAGGCCACCTTGCCGACCAGAGCATCATCGGTATCGCTTGTCAGAGAGCTGAAGTCAGGGATCGGTCGAGATGCGCCCCGCTGCTCGGTAATGGCACCGACGAGGACGGTACCGATGAGGACGATGAGGATCACGCCCAGGCTGATCGTCCCCGTCAACCACCAACGCCGAGACCGGCGGCTCTCGGCCGACCGGATCTTGCGGATCAGTGCGGCGAAGCCGATCCCGATGAGGACGAGGACGGCGAGGGTGATGAGCAGTCCCTGCATCAGCAAGCCACCTCTCTGGATCTGGACCTCAGACTAGTGAGGCTGGAGGGCGGAGCCACGGCGGGGCGGGTCCGCACTCGTCGAGACGTTGGTGGGTGCCTCGGCTGGATCGTGCGCCGGCTCGTCGGGGATCAGGGGGCGAACGATGGTCCCGTCACCGAGAGGGTTCCCAGCTGACGAGCGACGACGTGAAGAAGCTCCAGCCTCGACGGCGCCACAGCGGAGCCTGGGCGGCAAGACGGGGGAGATAGTCGTCCCAGGTCGACCTCGGCGGTTGCGACCAGGCCCGCTCGGCCACCCCTGCGAGCCGGGGCAGCAGCATGAACTCGAGCTGCTCGATCGAGCTGATCGTCTCGCACCAGATGGCGGCCTCGATGCCTCCGATGAGGTCCTCCTGGCCGGGCAGGATCTCATCGGGCTCCCAGTCGAAGGTCTCCTCGACGCTGCGACGGGGGTAGACCTTGAGGCCCAGGTGCTGCTGCCACAGGTTCTGGTCAGCGTCGGTCGGATCCTCGGCATAGGGCCGGTCGAGATAGAGGTGGGAGGCCGGGGAGAGAAGGATCCTCGCTCCGGCCTCGACGGCTCGTTCGAGGTCGCCCTTGCTCGACCGGACCATCTCGGCCACGACGGGGAGCATCTCGGGCGGGATCCCGAGGTCACGGGGGAGCCCGGTGCCGTGGAGCACGAGCTCCTCGTCGGCCAGCAGGGCCTCGATGGAGGGGTCGAGGGCGAGCCAGTACTGCGAGACGTCGCTCGGTCCGATGGCGCTCCGGGTGGCCTCCTGCCAGAAGATCGGCGTCATGCCAGCCTCGATGGCCATCGCCCGGGCGGCGTCGATGAAGCGGCGGTAGGCCTCGGGGTCCATGCCGAAGGCCTCGTCGCCACCGAGGTGGAGGTACGGGCCCGGTGCGAGCTCGGCCATGGCGCTGACGACGTCGGCGGCGAAGGCGAGCACGCCCGGGTGATCGGGGTCGAGCAGGCTTCCGCCGGGCTCCGCCGCCAGCTCCGGGTAGGACCGGATGGCGGCAGCGCTGTGCCCCGGCATGTCGACCTCGGGGACGATCGTGATGAAGCGCTCGGCGGCATAGGCGACCAGCTGTCCGAACTCGTGGCGGGAGTAGTGCCCGCCGGGCCGGTCGCCCACCGCACCGGAGGCACCGGTCCCGGTCAGCGCCGGCCAGCCGGGGATCTCGATGCGCCACCCCTGGTCATCGGTGAGGTGGAGGTGGAGCACGTTGAGCTTGTGCAGGGCCATGAGGTCGATGACCCGCTCGACCTCGGCCACGCTGAAGAAGGTCCGCACGACGTCGAGGGAGAGGCCACGCCAGGCGAAGCGGGGGGCATCCTCGATGCGCACGGCATCGAGGTGAGCCTCACTGTCGGCCCTCACGCCAGCGGCGATGAGCTGCCGCAGCGTCGTGAGACCCCGGAACACCCCCTCGGCGGAGGGGGCGGTCAGCCGAACCCCGTCGCCGTCGACCACGAGGCGATACGCGCTCGAGGTTGGATTGGACCCGGTCGGGCTGATGCCTCTCGGTGCATCGAGGTCGGACAGCAAGGCCGGATCGAGCGTGACGTCGATGGTGCCGGTCTCCCCAGCGGCTGCCAGCTCGAGCAGGAGGCCGGCATCGGCGGCGACGTCCTGCGTGAACCGAGCGACGATCGCCGCCAGCGCATCGGAGGCGTGGGAGACGGTGGTGCCCTGACGGATCGACATGACCTGGGGTGGGCCGGGCAGGACCGTCCGGGGAAGCGGGATGCAGGGGGTGCTCGGCACCGCCCCACCATGCCACCGCCATCGGGAGCACCGGGGGAACCGTCGGCCGGCTCCGAAAAGGCCAGGTGGGCGCCCCCTGCGGCCGGAGGGGCACCGATAGGTTGGGCCCATGGACCACGATCTGCGCCACCTGACGATTCACGGCCAGAACATGGCCTTCCGGATGGAGGGCAGCGGTCCGGCCGTCCTGCTGCTCCATGGGATCGCCGGCAGCTCGCGGACGTGGCGGGATGTCATGCCCGCGCTGGCCGAGCGGTTCACGGTGATCGCCCCCGACCTCATGGGCCACGGCAGCTCGGGCAAGCCCCGCGGCGACTACTCGCTCGGCGCCTTCGCCAGCGGCATCCGAGACCTCCTCGAGGTGCTCGACGTCGAGTCGGCCACCGTGGTGGGCCAGTCGTTCGGCGGCGGCGTGGCCATGCAGCTCGCCTACCAGCACCCGGAGCGCTGCGAGCGCCTGGTCCTCGTCGACAGCGGTGGCCTGGGTCGCGAGGTGAGCTGGATGCTGCGGGCCATGACGCTGCCGGGCAGCGAGTACGTGATGCCGGCGATCTTCCCCGGGTTCGTGCGCGACCTCGGCGACAGGCTCTTCCGTGCCGCCAGCGACCGGGGCCTTAACCTCGGCCGAGCGACCGAGATGTGGAGCGCATACGCCTCGCTGGCCGAGGCCGACAACCGTCAGGCCTTCGCACGGACGCTGCGATCCGTCATCGATCCTGGTGGCCAGTCGGTCAGCGCCTTCGACCGCCTCTACCTCACCGAGCAGCTGCCCACCCTCATCATCTGGGGCGACGCCGACGACATCATCCCTGTGTCCCACGCCCATGCCGCCCACGCGGCGATCCCAGGGAGCCGGCTCGCCATCATCCCGGGAGCAGGGCACTTCCCGCAGATCGAGGCGCCGAGCCGGTTCCTCGCCGTCCTGCTCGACTTCATCGACTCGACGGAGCCTGCACACCTCCTCGCCGCCGACCGGAGGCAGCTCCTGCGAGATCGGTCGGAGTCGGCCTGACCGGCTGAGCTGGTCGCTCGGGGAAGCATCACTGCACCGAGGGCTCGTCAAGGAGGGGTCTGATCGCTACGATGGCCATGTGATCTCGAGGTGGCGATTGATCGGTGCGGCGCTCCTCGCCGTGCCGATCACGGGTGCGGCGACGGCATCGGCCGGTGCGGCGGATCCCGCGGCCGTGGTGGCAGCGCCCACCGACGCACACCTGGAGCAGTCCGGGTCGTCGGTCGTGGTGACCTGGGGGGCCTCGTCCTCCGACGCCGCCGGGTCGACGGTCACGGCATGGATCGACGACCCGGCGGCTGACTCGTGCACGGCAGACGCCAGCGCCACCACCTGCACCATCGAGCTGTCCGAGGCCACGGTGCCGCACGAGGTCTTCATCCAGGTCATGGGCCCCGACGGGGTCACGACCTCTGCGGTGGTGGACCTCGGTCCGACGGAGGCCCTTGTCACGGTGGATCCGAGCCCGCTTCCGGCTCCCGCTCCTGATCCGATCGTCGATCCGATCGTCGATCCGGTGCCCGGTCCTCCCCTCGAGATCGATGGGCTGACGGCGACGGCCGAGGACGGTGGCGTGGTGATCACGTGGACGCCCACATCGGCCCCCGGCCAGGTCTATGGCTCGGCCGCCAGCGACGATGGGGCCTCGTGGGGCTGGTGTTGGGCGGATGCCTCGACCGGGACCTGCGAGATCACCGGTCTGGTCGACGGGTTCGCGCACGATGTGTGGGTCATCACGATGAACGCCGACGGCTGGATCTTGAGCGACTCCACGGACCTCGGCTCGGTGACCCCTGAGGTCAACGAGGGAGCTGTCGCTCCGTCGCCGCCGACCCTCACCGATCTGTCGAGCGACGGATGGGGCGGAGTGATCCCTGTCGATGTGGGGGTCATCGAGCCGCGTCTGGACAGCCCGCGACCGGTGTCATGGTCGGGCTGGGCGGACCTGACCGCCATGTTCGACGCGCCGGCCTCTGACGGAGGGTCTCCCGTGCGATCGGTCGACGTGACTGCCACCGACATCGACACTGGTGAGCAGCTGTCGTGCTCCACGATCCCGTCGGCCTCGAGCTGCACCCTCGGCGGCGTCCGGCCGGGCGAAACCTATGTCGTGACGGCGACGGCGACCAACGGTGCTGGGACCTCGGCGCCAAGCGACCCGTCGTCGATCACCATCCCCGTCGATCCGACGGACGTCCGCATCGCCGATGTCACGGTGGCCCAAGACCCGGCGACCGGGGCGTGGTGGACGACGCTGACCCTCGACGAGCCCATGGCGACGTCGACCTCGCTCGAGGTCGTCGACGACCAGGGGGATGCCTGCGTGGTGACGCTCGCAGAGGGGGACCTCTCCGGCTCGTGCCAGATCGCCGACCCCGAGGCTGACGAGCCCACTGGACTCACCGTCCTCCCGCTGCGGATCTTCCCCATCGCCTACGACGAAGGTGTCCCACCGACCGGATCCGCCTCGGGCGAGCGATCGCTCCGTGGAGGCCCGACCCCGGCAGATGCCACGCCCACGGGGACCTCGGCGGCCCCCCTTGCCTTCGCCCCGGCCAGCGACGTGCCGGCGTTCCCGGTCCCAGCGGCGGCCGCGGTCGAACCCGCGGCATCGTCTGAGCCAGGGCCTTCGACGGCGCGAGTGGCGCTGGCGTCGTCGCACGTGGCCGACCGGGTCGCGTCCTCGTCGTCGGGCGGCTCGATGCTCCTCGTCGGGGTCCTCGGACTGCTGCTCACCGTCTCGCTCCTGGCCGCCAGGGTCCGGCGCCCACGCACCTGACCCGATCCGCAGGCCCTCGAGGCCGGCAGGGCCCCGGACCGCACCCAACGCCGGTCGCGCGGGTCGAGACGGCGGGCGACCATGGGTGCCGCGCATGGCTAGGGTCCTGACGACGCAGCGTCACCAACTCAGGAGGAATCATGACCACCAAGCTCATCGCCCTGTGGACGGCCCCGGCCGATCGTGAGGGCTTCCTCGCTGACTACGAGGCCACCCACGCCCTGCTGGCTCGGTCGATCCCGGGCCTCGCCAGCTTCGAGGCCTCGACGAGCCTCGACGGCAAGTACCTCCGGGTGGCCCAGCTGGCCTTCGACGACCTCGAGGCGCTCGGTGCCGGCCTCGGCTCTCCTGAGGGTGCAGCGCTCGGGGCGGACTCCGAGCGGCTCAAGGCGACCTTCGGCAACGAGGTCGACGTCCTCATCGTCGAGGTCGAGCCCGGCTGAGCTCAGGCCGGCTCGCCGTCTGGGGCCTCCGGGAGGAAGGTGAGCATCGGAGTCGGTGCGAACGACGAGGACACCTCTCCGGCTCGGATGGGTCCTGACTCGGCGACGAGGCGGCGTGCGGGTGCCCCCTCGGACAGGTCGAGCTCGAGGAGGTCGACCCAGAACACGTTGGGGTGCAGGGTGGACTCGAAGAAGTAGCGGAGCGACCGGTGGTCGATCGCCGTGCGCCAGTTGGTCGGTGCCACGTTCGGCAGCTGCGGATCGGATGCCTCGAAGGGCACCGAGACGTTCCGCACGATGGCGAAGACATAGGCGGCGCCGAGGTCCCCGTCGTCGGTCGACGGGCACCGATCGAGGTAGTGGCTGGCGCGCACGAAGCGGTCCGCTGGCCGCTCGGTGCCCGGCAGGAACGCCTCGGTGCCGACCTCGTCGAAGTAGGCACAGAGCGCGAGCTGCTGGTCGTAGGGCGGGTCGTTGGTCATCACGACGTAGCGCGGACCGTGGTGGATGACGAGCTCGCCGTCGAGGAGCTCGAAGACGGCTGAGTCGCCGGTGGCGTCGGAGACGGCCAGGTGCGCGGTGGCCGGCTTGCCGCCGGGGATGGTGGCGTTGGTCAGCTGGAAGGGCTCGGACGCCATGGCGTCGACGACCTCAGCCACGGTGTCGAAGCAGTCGAGGACCCACTGGGCGAAGATCGAGATGCACATGCCGGGCATCGTCGGGTTGCGGACCGGGAAGGTCGATGCGGACAGGTAGAGGAGGTGAGCGGCGAGGCCGGACTCGTTGAGGCCCTCGACGGTAGCGGCGTCGAACCCGCTGGCGACGACGCTCCCGCGGGTCGACGTCCACCTGAACGGGTGATCGAGGGAACGACCCTCGTGGTCGATGCCACGGGGCATGGCCCACAGGTCGGTCTCGGTCGGCGTGTACCAATCCATGGTCCGCCCGGTGATCACGAGCTCGTGGCCGCCCCGGTAGAGCACTCGACTGCACATGGTCCCCCACCTCTCCTCGACGTGATCGTCGTGACCTTAGGCGGCCGGCGGGTGGGGCCCTCAGGGCGAGGTGACGACCGTGAGCTCCCGGGCACTCGTCACGCCGAGCTCGCCCTCGAGCAGGCGACCGACCTCCGAGCCGAGATCCGCGAGGCGGATGGGGGAGTCCCAGATGATCGGTCCGTCAGCCGCCCACGAGGGCGTCGCCACCAGGCGGTCGCCGGTGACGCGAAGCTCGAGCGACCTCCCGTCGGGTGCACCGAACACCACCGATCCGCCCCAATCGCACAGGAGTCGAGCGCTGATTCCGGCGATCTCTGATCGGAGGCCGCCGGGATCGAGGCTGTAGAGGCGAAGTCCGTCTCGGTGGAGGGGAACCGGGCCGCGCCCCGACCCACCGAAGCCCAGGAGCTCGACAGCAGCCCGCTCCAGCCGGATGACCTCGGTCGAAGCGCCCATGTGGGAGGTTGCCCCGAGCACGGCCTGGGCGGCGCGGCGGACCGCCACACCGGCCACGATGATCAATCGGGCCTCCACCTCGCCGTCGGACGGTGATCCGAGGACCGCCTCGGCCTCGGCGAGCAGCCCGGCGAGGTCGCTGCCGTGCTCGACCTGGACGGCCCACGCTGCGTCGACGGCGTCCTCGAGGGCCGTAGTCGATGCCGAGGCGAGGAAGCTCAGCTCGCCGAGAAGCTCGGTGAGCCCAGGGGCTCGAACCTCGTCGCCGCCTGGCACCCAGCCCAGCTGGAGCAGTGACGCGACCAGTCCCTCGGCCAGCAGCCAACCGACGGCGGTCTGGGCCGAGATGGTGCGCCTCCAGTCCAGCAGGCGTCCCTCGAGCGGGCGTTCGTTCATGGTGGTCCTCCTCGCGTCGAGGACCATCCTCCCAATCGGGTGTGACCGTCGAGCGCCGGCTCCGGGCTCGAGGGCTGGATCAGATCGGGCCGAAGAGCTCCACCGCGTTGCCGTCCGGGTCGGCGAGGAAGCAGAAGCCGAACCCCGGGAATGCGGGGAAGTCCGTCGGCGGCACCATGACCTCGATGCCTGCCTCGGCGGCCTCGTCTGCGACCTGGCGCAGGTTGGCGGCACCGAGCGAGAGGTAGCGGATCCCGGCCTGGGCGGGTCCGCCCCCGGGGACCGGTCCGGTGGCCGGATCCTCGTCGTAGGTGACGATCTTGATGGTGTTGGGCCCGAAGCCGAAGCGCACCTGGCGGCCACCGGTGAACTCGAGCTCGCCCTTGGCCTCGAGGCCGAGGAAGCCGCCGTAGAACTCGGCGAGCACCTCGGGCCGGGTCGTGACGATGCCGACCTCCATGCCGTCGAACAGCGGCTCGAGGCTCATCGCATCATCTCGCCGCAGTTGACGAGCAGGTTCTGGCCGGTGATCCCGCGCGAGAGGTCCGAGCAGAAGAAGGTGGCGGCGTCGGCGACCTCGCGGTCCTCGGTCATGCGGCGGAGCGCGAACGACCCGGTGATCTCGCCGAGGATCTCCTCGCGGGTCTTGCCCTCGTTCTTGGCACGGAAGTCCACGAACATCTCGACGTTCGGCCCCCACATCCAGCTCGGCACGACGGTGTTGACCCGGATGCCCTCGGGACCCAGCTCGTCGGCGAGGTAGTACATGGTCGTGAGCAGGGCGCCCTTCGACGCGCCGTAGCCGGCCTGGGGGAGCGACGGCTTGAACATCGACTGGCTGCCAACGAGCACGATCGACCCGCCTCCGGCGGCCTTCATGGCCGGGACGCAGGCCCGGATGGCGTGCATGGCACCGACGACGTTGGTCTCGAAGGCCTGGCTCCACCGCTCGAGGTCGGCGTCGAGCACACCACCGAAGGCGTCCTCGCGGGCGGCCACCTGGACGAGGCCGTGGACGGCGCCGAAGCGGTCGACGGCGGCAGCGGCGAGCTCGTCGCACGAGCCCTGCTCGGAGATGTCAGCCACCTTGGCGAGCACGCGAGCCCCGCTCGGGTCGAGCTCCTTGGCGGCCTCCTCGAGGCGCTCGGCGCTGCGAGCGGCGATGACCACGTTGGCCCCCTGCTCGAGCAGGGCGGCGGCGACCTCGCGTCCCAGGCCGACGCCCACGCCGGTCACGATCGCGGTCTTCCCATCCATCAACATCGCAGTCCCCCTCGTCTTGAGCTCGAGAGGATCCTACGACCTCTGATCTGACGGTGCGTCAGATCAGAGGTCGCCCGGTGGGTCGCTATGCGTCAGCGTCGAGCTGGTGCGGGCAGTCGGCGCCGGCCGGGCACGTGCCGGCCTGGTGGGCTCGTGTGGCCGCCGGGCGGGTGGTTGACGATCGGGTCGGTCGATACCCACGGCTGAGCTCGTCAAGCTCTCTGCGCTCGTCCCTCGCCTCGAGGGCAAGGACCACGAAGATGAGGGCCGGGAGGATGACACCGGCGAAGATGGCCAAGATCAGACCCCAGGGCGATCCCAACAGGGAGTCGAAGATGGCCCAGACGAGGACGAAGAGGACGGGGATGGCGAGGAGACCCATCCACGTAGCGTGCTGCGTAGATGTGACACGCATGATGTTGGAGTCCAGGGCCCGGTGCCGACGAGGGGAAGGCTGGGCCGCCGACGGTCTGGTCCGCTAGCGCACCAGCGGCTTGTAGCGCAGGCGGTGGGGCTGATCCGCGCTGGCACCGAGCCGCTTGCGGCGGTCGGCCTCGTAGTCCGAGAAGTTGCCCTCGAACCAGACGACCTCGGCCTCGTCCTCGAAGGCGAGGACGTGGGTGGCGATCCGGTCGAGGAACCAGCGGTCGTGGCTGATCACGACGGCGCAGCCCGGGAAGCTCAGCAGGCCGTCCTCGAGGGCGCGGAGCGTGTCGACGTCGAGGTCGTTGGTGGGCTCGTCGAGCAGCAGCACGTTGCCGCCCGTGGTGAGGACCTTGGCCAGCTGGACCCGGTTGCGCTCACCTCCCGAGAGCTGGCCCACCAGCTTCTGCTGGTCGGAGCCCTTGAACCCGAACCCGGCCACATAGGCCCGGGCGTTGAGCTCGCGGTGGCCCACCTGGATCAGGTCGGACCCGCCGCTGATCTCCTCGTAGACGGTGGACCCAGGCGAGAGGTTCTCCCGGTCCTGGTCGACATAGGCCAGCTCGACCGTGGGGCCGACGATGAGCTCGCCGCCGTCGGGCTGCTCGATTCCGGCGATCATCTTGAAGAGCGTGGACTTGCCGGCCCCGTTGGGGCCGATCACGCCGACGATGCCGCCGGGGGGGAGCAGGAAGGAGAGTCCGTCGACGAGGAGGCGGTCGCCGAAGCCCTTCACGATGCCCCGGGCGTCGACGACGAGGTCGCCGAGGCGGGGTCCCGGCGGGATGGCGATCTCGAGGCGATCGGCACGCTGCTCGACGGCCTCGGCCTCGGCGACGAGCTCGTTGAAGGCGTTGAGGCGGGCCTTGCCCTTGGACTGCCGGGCTCGAGGAGACATCCGGATCCACTCGAGCTCGCGTTCGAGCGCTGACTGCCGGGCCTTGTCAGCCTTCTCCTCGGCGGCGAGCCGTGCCTGCTTCTGCTCGAGCCACGACGAGTAGTTGCCCTCCCAGGGGATCCCGGCCCCTCGGTCGAGCTCGAGGATCCAGCCGGCCACGTTGTCGAGGAAGTAGCGGTCGTGGGTGACGGCCACGACGGTGCCGGCATAGTCCTTGAGCGCGCGTTCGAGCCAGGCCACGGTCTCGGCATCGAGGTGGTTGGTGGGCTCGTCGAGCAGCAGCAGGTCGGGCTTCGACAGCAGCAGGCGGCACAGCGCCACCCGCCGACGCTCGCCTCCGGAGAGATTGGTCACGTCGGCATCGGGAGCGGGGAGCCGGAGGGCATCCATGGCCACGTCGAGCGTGCGCTGGAGCTCCCAGGCACCAAGCGCGTCGATCCGGTCCTGGAGCTGGGCCTGCTCGGCGAGCAGGGCGTCGAAGTCGGCGTCTGGGTCGGCGAAGCTGGCATTGACCTCATCGAAGCGGGCGAGGAGGTCCCGAGCCTCGGCGACGCCGTCGCTCACGTTGCCGAGGACGTCCTTGCTCGGGTCGAGCTCGGGCTCCTGTGAGAGGAAGCCCACGGTGAACCCGGGCGTGAGCCTGGCCTCGCCGGAGAACCCGTCGTCGAGGCCGGCCATGATCTTGAGCAGGGAGGACTTGCCCGACCCGTTGTTGCCGATGATGCCGATCTTGGCGCCCGGGTAGAACGAGAGGTTGATCCCCTTGAGCACCTCCCGATCCGGCGGGTAGAAGCGACGCAGGTCGCGCATGGTGAAGATGAACTGTGCACTCATGGACCCCATCCTCTCTCATGGGGGAGCAGCTGGCCCACTGTGGGGATCCCTCCCTCTCGGGCGCGATGGCTCCTAGCATCGGTACATGACGAAGGCCGGTGAGAAGACCGCCGCCGCACTGCTCGAGCGAACCATCGCCGCGATCGAGACCGGCGGGGAGGGTGCCGTCAAGGTGGCCACCATCGCCGAGGATGCGGGCGTCTCGGTGATCTCGCTCTACCACTTCTACGGCAACCGCGAGGGCCTGATCGAGGCGGCGCTGGCCGAGATGTACCGCCGGACGATGGCCGAGTTCAACGAGACCCTCGCCGCCGGGGCGCTGGCGGCGACGTCA
>CANGPS010000042.1 GCA_947456245.1 Acidimicrobiaceae bacterium | reverse complement strand
GCGGAGCGAGGTGAACCGCTCCTCGGCGCCGAGGTCGTCGAGGGCCAGCAGTCGCTGGAGGTGGGTGGGCACGAGGAAGGTCGTGGTCGGCCGGACGTTGCGCAGCGTCCTGAGGGCTGTGGCCGCGTCGAAGCGGGACAGGATCGCCAGCGACCCGCCGCTGAGCAGGGTGCCGGCCGAGAAGCGGATGGCGACCGTGTGGTACATCGGCGAGCACACCATGTGGGTGTCATCCGACGAGAACCCCCAGACGTGGGCCTCGTCGTCGAAGACGGCCTTGGCCGTCGCCTCGTCGAGCACACCGGTGGTCACCCCCTTGGCCCGTCCCGTGGTGCCGGAGGTGTAGTGCATCGGTCGCGTCAGCGGCCACGGCGACAGCTCGGCCTTGGGTCCGTCGAACAGCGGCGTCAGGGCGGCAGGGTCGAGGAAGCTGGCCGACGGGGCGGCGTCGGCGATCAGGGCGTCCCGCTCGGCTGGCAGCAGGCCGGCGTTGAGCATCACCGGGATGATCCCCACCCGCGCCGCGCCGAGGACGGCGCAGAGCAGGTCGGCCGACGACCCCATCCAGAAGGCCACTCGCTCGCCGGGCTCGACGCCGGCGGCGAGGAGACTCCCGGCAGCGGCGGCCATCCTCGGCTCGGCGGCCTCGGCGGTCAGCAGCTCGACATGAGGATCCTGAGCGGCCATGGGGGCTGAGGCTACCAACGCGTGGTCCCCGCACCTCTCGCTGCGACAGCGAGGCGCGATGCTTGGTGGCCATGGACGCCGAGACCGCCACCGCCATCCGACAGGCCCGCCGGCGCATCGCCCAGGCGCAGCGCATCGTGGTGCTCACCGGGGCTGGGATCTCGACCGATTCGGGGATCCCGGACTTCCGGGGCCCTGACGGCCTCTGGACCAAGGACCCGAGTGCGGAGATGATGTCGAACTATGAGGTCTGGTGCCGCGATCCAGCGGTCCGGGCCGCCGCGTGGAGGAGCCGCCTCGACTCTCCGCTGTGGTCGGCGGGACCCAACGACGGCCACCGGGCCATCGTCGAGCTCGAGCGGGGCGGACGGCTCGCGCTGCTCGTCACCCAGAACATCGACGGCCTCCACCTGGCAGCCGGGAGCGACCCGTCGCGCGTGGTCGAGATCCACGGCAACACCCAGGAGGCCGTGTGCCTCAGCTGCGAGCACCGCCAGCCCATCGGCGAGGTCCTCGAGCGCGTCCGGGCCGGCGAGCCCGATCCCTCGTGCCTCGAGACCGAGGCTGGCGGGACCTGCGGCGGCATCCTCAAGTCGGCCACGATCAGCTTCGGACAGTCGCTGGTGCCCGAGGACCTGAGCCGATCCGAGGCCGCGGCGGTCACCTGCGACCTGCTGCTGGCGGTCGGCTCGACCCTGGCCGTCTACCCCGCCGCCAACGTGGTGCCGCTGGCCAAGGGGGCGGGGGCCGACGTCGTCATCATCAACGGGGAGGATACGGCGATGGACTCGCTCGCCGACGTGGTGATCCGAGCCGACATCACCAGCACCCTGCGGGCGCTGGTGGACGAGCTGCCCTCGCTGGCCTAGGAGTCCTTCTTGCTGCGCCTCGGGCGCAGGGCGAACCACCAGATGCTGGCCATGGTGGCCAGGACCCCGACCACCCCGGCCACGGGCTTGGCGACGGACTTGTTGCTGTTCGTGTCTCCCACGTCGCCAACCTACCGCCGCCGGCCACCGACCTGGACGCAGGAACCTGCGGTGGAGGCTGTGACCTTCGGCCCTATCGAGCCCGGCCCCCGACGCAGAGACTCGGCAGCAGACGGACGCTTCCGGGGAGGAACACATGACCGCTGCACTCGCCCTCGTGGTGGGGGCCCTGATCAACCTGACAGGGCCGGGCCACTACATCCACTGGGGCTTCATCCAGATCTCGGTGGGGAACCTGGTGGTCATCGGCCTGATGGTCGTCACCTTCATCGCCGCCATCCTGATCCCCTACCACCGCAAGGGAGGCCAGTCATGACCACCATCGATCGCAACGACGTCGAGGCGGGGATCGGCCTGCCCGAGGACGCCGACCAGTGGACGGCCAAGATCCGCGGCTTCCTGATGCGCACCCTGCCACCAGGTCGCCTGATCCCCGACCGCCAGCCGAGCTACATGGCGTCGTGGATCTACATCTTCGGCGCGCTCACCATGGGCGCCCTCGCCATGGTCATCCTCTCGGGCGGCATCCTCTCGCTCGAGGGCCCGACGTGGTGGCACACCTCGTCGGTCGGGCTCTTCGTGAACTCGCTGCACCTGTGGAGCGTGGAGCTCTTCTTCTTCTTCATGGTGGTCCACCTGTGGGGGAAGTTCTTCATGGCCGCCTGGCGTGGCAAGCGAGCGCTGACCTGGATGACCGGCGTCATCACGTTCCTCGCCTCGATCGGGGCGGGCCTGACGGGCTACCTGTCGCAGACGAACTTCGACGCGCAGTGGATCTCGACCCAGGCCAAGGACGGCATCAACGCCGTGGGGATCGGGGCCTACTTCAACGTCCTCAACTTCGGCCAGATGCTGATGTGGCACATCATGATCCTCCCGCTGGCCGTCGTGGCCATCACCGTGCTCCACGTCCTGCTGGTCCGGGCGCGGGGCATCGTGCCACCGATCGAGCTCGAACCGGCCGACCCGGCCACCGCTGTGGCAGGAGGTGAGGGCTGATGGCTCGCACGAAGAGGTTCAACCCCGACCGCGACATCAACGTCTGGACCGGTCCGTACCGGCCCTACGACCTCGCCAAGGAGATCATCGTCACCTTCCTGGCGGTGGCGGTCATCGCTGTGGTCCTCGCCGTGGTGTTCGGCTCGCCCGACGAGAAGTCGGTGACGGTGAAGTCGTGGTCGACCGCGGATCAGGTGGACTTCGCCACCACGGCGATCACCGAGCTCGACGGCACCAGCGCCACCGCCCAGTACGGCCCGCCCTACAACGACGTCAAGGACGTCAGCCAGATGATCGGGCCGTTCTCGATCGAGTCGGCCCTGGGCGTGCACATCCCGGTGAACCCGGCCCAGGACTTCGTCCTCGGCCCGCTCTCCACCGTGACCGGCAACCCCAAGCTCTCCAAGGCGCTGGCCGAGTACAAGGCGGCCACCCCCGAGCAGCAGCAGGCATGGAGCGCCGCCTACGAGGAGGCCGTGAAGACGGCCACGGTCACGGCCGGCACGCTGGTCGTCCCGCCCGGCGACTACGGCCCGGTCGGAACCCTGATCGGCAACCTGACGCAACTCGCCACGTCCGGCGGCCTCGACGCCTCGCTGATCAACCACGCCGGCTTCTACTCGACCGACTACACCAAGTCGCTGCTGTTCGTGGCCGACGGCGGCTACTTCTCCTCGCTCGGCGACGCCAACCACCTGTCGGGCGAGCAGTGGGGGATGATGAACGAGACGGGCAGCTACCCCGGCCAGCCGTGGCTGTGGCTCTACACCGTCTGGTACCAGATCCCTCCGTTCAACGGGGACAACACCTTCGGGGCCAACGCCGACGCCCTGGTGTGGATTCTGATGATGGTCATCACCGCCGGCTTCCTCCTGGTGCCCTTCATCCCCGGGGTCCGCTCGATCCCCCGATGGAGCCGGGTCTACAAGGTCATCTGGCGCGACTACTACCGCTCACAGCGCTGAGGGCCTCGTCGAGGTGGTCACCGTCCTGCGGTGGCCGCCTCGACGAGCGCCGCGAACGGGCGCAGGTCTCCGGACTCCTCCGGGTGCCACTGCACGCTGAGCAGGAACCTCGAGTCCGGCCGCTCCACCGCCTCGATCACGCTCGGGACGCCCGTCGACTCCACCGACCAGGCGGTCGCCACCAGGCCCTCGCCCAGCTCGTCGATGGCCTGGTGGTGCGAGCACGACACGGTGGGGTGCTCGCCGAAGGTGGCTGCCGTCAGCGTGCCCGGCTCGCAGCGGACCTCCCGGTCGACGAAGGTCCCCGCCGCGATCTGGTGGTCGTCGTGGTCCACGACCTCGGGGACGTGCTGGAGCAGCGTGCCCCCGAGTGCCACGTTGAGGATCTGGTGCCCCCGGCAGATCGCCAGGAGCGGCAGGTCCACCTCGAGCGCCCGACGCACGAGGGCGAGGTCTGAGGCGTCGCGCACATCGTCCGAGCGACCGGTGAGCTCATGGCGATCATGGCCGTAACGCTCGGGGTTCACGTCGAGGCCGCCGATGACCACCAGGCCATCGAGCGCGGCGATGAGCTCGTCGACCCCGGCCTCCGGGTCGCCGTCGACCTGCGGGATCAGGACCGGACGCGCCCCGGCTCGGGCCACCAGCCGGTGGTAGGTGTCCTGAGCGAGCGACACGGGCACGTCTTGGAACGAGCCCCAGCTCGCCTGCTCCGCGTAGGTGGTCAGTCCGATGAGCGGCATCCGGGCCATGGGGGCCTTCCTGGTCGAGGGCATCTGTGGAGGAAGGATAGCGAGCGGCCCTGTGGACTCCCCCCGCAGACGGGGGCAATAGTGGGGCATGGACCTCACGCAGCTCAGCCAGGACATCGCCAGCGGTCGAATCGACACCGTGGTCGTCGCCTTCCCCGACCTGCAGGGACGGCCGGTGGGCAAGCGCATGACCGGGGCCTTCTTCCTCGATCACGTGGTCGACCACGGGATGGAGGCCTGCGACTACCTGCTCGGCGTGGACATCGACATGGACCCCCAGCCCGGGTACACCTTCGCCAACTGGGACCTCGGCTACGGCGACGTCGTCTGCCACCTCGATCTCTCGACCCTCATGGAGCTGCCCTGGATGCCGGGCACGGCGATGGTGCTGTGCGACCTCACCGACGCCGACGGCACCCCCGTCGAGGTCTCGCCCCGCCAGATGCTGCGGCGCCAGGTCGAGCGGGCGGCCGACCGGGGCCTCGTGATCCGGTGCGCCACGGAGCTCGAGTTCTACCTGTTCGAGCAGTCCTACGCCGAGGCGGCAGCCGACGGCTGGCGTCACCTCACCCCGCACTCGTCGACGATCGAGGATTACCAGATCCTCCAGACCTCGCGCGACGAGTACGTGCTGCGCCGGATCCGCAACGAGATGATCGCCGCCGGCCTGCCGGTCGAGGGCTCCAAGGGCGAGGCCGGGCGCGGGCAGCACGAGGTCAACCTCGTCTACGACACCCCGCTGCTCACCGCCGATCGGCACCTGGTGTTCAAGAACGGGATCAAGGAGATCGCGGCCCAGGAGGGCCGGGCCGCCACGTTCATGGCCAAGTGGACGATGGCCGAGGCCGGCTCGTCCTGCCACATCCACACCAGCCTGTGGAGCGCCGAGGACGACACGCCACTCATGGCCGACGCCACCCACGAGACCGGCCTCTCCGAGATCGGCCGCCAGTTCCTCGCCGGCCAGATCCACGCCGCCAAGCAGCTCGCCTGGTGCGCCGCGCCCTACCTCAACTCGTACCGTCGCTACGTGCCCGACTCCTGGGCGCCCACTGCGGTGGCCTGGGGCGAGGACAACCGGACCTGCGGCTTCCGCATCGTGGGCCACGGCGCCGGCCGGCGGGTCGAGAGCCGGGTCCCCGGGGCCGACGTCAACCCCTACATCGCCCTGGCCGCCGCCATCGCGGCCGGCCTCTACGGCATCGACCACGGCCTCGAGCTGCCCGCGGCCTACAAGGGCAACGCCTACACGGCCACCGACGTCGAGCGCCTGCCCTCGACGCTGGCGGACGCGCTCGTCGCCCTCGAAGGCTCCGAGGTGGCGGCCGAGGCCTTCGGACCCGACGTCCACCACCACCTCACCAACACCGCACGCCGGGAGTGGGCGCTGGCCAACCAGGTCGTGACCGACTGGGAGCTCGCTCGGAACTTCGAGCGGATCTGATCCACCCGGGGGACGCGGCGACGCCCCGCCCTCGGCCGTCTCTGACCGGGTGGCGGGGCGTCGTCGCGAATCCCGAAGGATCGAGGGGGCTACTTGGCGGCCTCGATCTCGAGGGTCAGGGTGATCTTGTTCGACACCACGAGGCTGCCGTTCTCGAGGGCCCCGTCGAAGTTGACGTTGAAGTCACGACGGTCGATCTCGACGCTGGCCTCGAAGCCGGCGACGGTCATCCCCTCCATCATGTGGGGGCCGGTGCCGAGGTACTCGAGGTCGAAGGTGACCTGCTTGGTGACGCCACGGATGGTGAGGTCACCGGTGAGGTCGAAGTGGTCCTCCTTGCCCGACGGCGTCACCGAGGTCGACACGAAGGTCAGGGTCGGGTGGTTCTCGAGGTCGAGGAAGTCGGGCGACTTGAGGTGGCCGTCACGCTGCTCGTTGTTGGTGGTGATCGAGGCGGCCTGGACGGTGGCGGTCACCGACGAGGTCTCCGGGGTGTCGCCGATGACGACGGCGCCCTCGAACTCGGTGAAGTTGCCACGGACCTTCGAGGCGACGAGGTGGCGGGCGACGAAGCCGACCTGCGAGTGCATCGGGTCGACGTTGTAGGTGCCGGGGGCGGGCAGCTGGCTCATGAGGTGTTCTCCTTGGTTGATCGCTGTGTGCGTGCCGTCAATTTATCTGTCTCGTCAGATACTTGTCAAACAGTATTTTCAAATCTAGGTTTCTGGTACCCTCGTGACATGACCTCCACCACCGCCACCGACGCCAAGGCCACGGTCGCCGCCCTGTGCCCCTCGGTGGCGAAGGATGAGCGGATCATGCTCGTCGGCCTCCTGGCGGAGACCGCGGCGCGCCTCCAGCGCACGCTCGGCGGGTCGCTCGAGTCCGAGTGCGGCCTGCCGCTCGCCTGGTACGAGGTCCTCGTCCGCATCGTGCGCTCCCCCGAGGGACACATGACCATGTCCGAGGTCGCCGACAAGACGGTCTACACCTCAGGCGGGACCACCCGGCTGGTCGACCGCATCGAGGAGGCGGGCCTGCTCCAGCGCGCCAAGTGCCCGAACGACCGGCGGACCGTGTACGTCGAGATCACCGAGGCGGGGGCGACCGCACTCGCTGCGGCCACCGAGGTCCACCTCTCGCACATCGACGCGGAGGTGATGGTCCACCTCGACGAGGCAGAGCGTGCAACCCTGATCGACCTGCTCACTCGCATCAACGAGGGCCCTGCGAGCTGCACCGCCTGAGCCTGCGGCCTCATCCGCAGTTTCCCACGGGCTCGAAGCCGCTCTGATCGCTCGCCTGAGTACGAGTCGTCGCTTCGTCCGGGTGAGCAGTCCGAGGTCTTGCGCACGGCTTCGTCGAGTATCTGCCGATCCCCAGCTGGCCGAATTGACCCTCGGTGAGGTGAGCGTCGTCGGCGTCACCCCCCACTCAACGTGGATGACGTGATGGCACCCTCAGTAGTGCGGACGCTGGCGAACCCCAACGCCGTGGCCGGGGACCTACACCCAGGCGACGATGTCTGGCGTTGGATCAGAACGCATCGTTGACCACCCTGCTCCGTGCCCGGACCCGAGAGGGGATGAGGGCGAGCCGCTGCTCCGTATGGGTGAGGGCCCAACGGAGCTCGCGACGATCTGGCGTGAAGAGCGGCACCCCGAGCAGGGTGGCCACCTCGAAGACCGAGCCGATGGCCACCGAGAGGTCACCTCGCTCGATCTTGCGGAGGGTGACCACCGACATTCCGGCGCGCTGAGCCAGGTTGGCGGCCGTCCAACGTCGTTCCCGCCGCGCCGCGGCGATCTGGTTCCCGAGGACCTTGGCCGCATCGTGGCTCTGTGGGTGATAGGTGTGCGGATTGCGCATGCATCCCTCCAAGAAGCGAAGGTTAAATGTCATTTGATTCCCTAAATGACACTTTACTTTCGATATTGCCATCGGCGCTTGGCCTGACAGCCGACCAAGACCACGGCCGCACACAAGTCGCCCAGGTCGGCGCATGCCATGAGCGGCTGCTCGAGCGGGCATCGGCTGACGACCCATGACACCAGGCACGCTGAACTTGAGCGCCGGCGAGAGGAGACGCGCGAGGTCGGTCCTGGGCCCCGTCCTCGGTGTTCGGCCTCGTCGGACTGCCGCCCTGTTGGCCGAAGCCAAGCGAGAGCTCGCTTCGTCGTCGCTTGTCGCCTGTCTCGGCCTTCACCGGTTCACATCTTGACGTTATGATGCAGAGATGGCAAAGACGAGGACGACCGTCACCCTCGATGAGGAGACGTTGCGAGCGGTGAAGATCCGAGCTGCCCGCACTGGCAAGGGGGAAAGCGAGGTCATGGAGGAGGCGATCCGTCAGTCCCTCGGCATCGGCTTCCTCGAGGGCCAGTGGGCGATCACCGGTCACCTCACCGAGGAACAGGCGATGTCGATCGCCCTCGAGGCCCAGCGTGAGGTGCGCGCGCAGAAGCGGTCTCAGGGTTGAGGGTCGTCCTCGACACCAACGTGATCGTCTCCGGTCTCCTGACCCCCCAGGGAGCACCGGGCCAGCTCCTCCGGCTCCACGCCGAAGGTGTATTCGAGCTGATCGTCTCCCCGCTGCTGCTTGAGGAGCTCTCCGACGTCCTCGAGCGTCCGCACGTCATGCTCCTCCACGAGCGAGACCTGATCCTCGGTCACCTCCGGAGCGAGGCGACGATCGTCGTCGATCAAGCCGCACGCCACCCTTCGCTCCCCACGGACCCCGACGACGTCTACCTGCTCGATCTCGCCGTCAACAGCGCCGCGATCCTCGTCTCCGGCGATCGGGCCCTTCAGCGGCTGGCCGCCACGGCGCTCGTGCTCTCGCCGCGAGCACTGCTCGAGGCTCTCTCCCCCGACCCGCAGAACTTCGAAGATGCTCCCCTAGCCATGGCCGGGCTTGGTCACGTGCCGACCGTCATCGACCGGGCCCGTCAGACCACCCTGCGCGCGGTGGCGGGCTAGGACTTCGACAGCCAGGCGGTGGCGGAGGGGCGGCCCTCGAGCTCGAGCTCGTGACCCTCGCCGACTCCAGTTCCCCGGCTGACCGACTCGGCGAGGACCTCGGCCGCGATCAGCGAGAGGTCGTCGTCGCTCAGCTCGTCGAGGTTGGCCAGCGTCAGGGTGATCCGGTCGGCGAGCTCGAGGCCCGTGGACTTGCGGAGCTCCTGGATCTGGCGGATCACGTCGCGCACGACGCCTCGGCGGATCAGATCCTCGTCGAGGGCGAGGTCGAGGGCGACCACCTCACCTCCCTCGCGCGAGACGGCGAAGCCCTCGTGGCCCTTGACGCGCAGCTCGAGCTCGTCGGCGCCGAGCTCGACGGGACCGTCGGGCAGCACCACGGTGACCGTCCGGCCCGCCTCGAGCTCACGCGCCGCTTCGGCCCCGTCGAGCTTGGCCAGGGCGGGCTTGAGGTGCTTGACCGACTCGCCGAGCCGAGGGCCGACCAGCTTGAAGTTGGGCACGAGCTCGAAGCGCAGGACCTGGGAAAGGTCGCCCGCGTCATCGAGGCAGTCAACGTTGAGTTCATCCTCCACCACGCCGGCGGGCGGGGCGGGCGAGCCGGGGGGCAGGAACACCAGTGCCCGGGCCAGCGGCTGGCGAACCTTGACGCCGGCCTCGGCACGCGCCGCCCGGCCGAGCGAGGTCAGCCGCCGAGCCACGGCCATGGAGGCCTCGAGGTCGGCGTCCACCAGTGAGGCGTCCGCGGTCGGCCAGTCGGCCAGGTGGACCGAGTCGTCGTCGCCGGCCCCCGTCAGGCCACGCCACATCGAGTCGGCGAGGAACGGGCAGAACGGGGCCAGCATGGTGGCGATCGTGACGAGGACCTCGTGGAGCGTGGCCTGGGCGGCCAGCGAGTCCGAGGCCGGAGCGGAGGGGTCCGTCCTCCAGAAGCGGCGGCGGGAGCGGCGCACGTACCAGTTCGACAGGTCGTCGATGAGCTCGGCGATCGGCGTGGCCGCGCTCAGCGGCTCGTAGCCTTCGAGCTGCGCAGTGACCGTGGCCAGCGTGGCGTGGGTGCGCGAGGCGATCCAGCGGTCGAGGTCCCCTCGGTCAGCCGGAGCCGGGATCCCCGGGTCGGACGGGTCGAAGCCGTTGAGCGAGGCGTAGGTGGTGAAGAAGCTGTAGGTGTTCCACAGCGTGCCGAGCACGTCGCTCATCGCCGCCTGGATCGAGGGCAGGGCCACGCGGGTGGGCGTCCACGGGGAGCCCTGGGCGTACATCCACCAGCGCAGCGCGTCGGCCCCGAGCGTGTCGAGGATCTCGTAGGGGTCGATGATGTTGCCCTGGGACTTGCTCATCTTGCGACCCTCGGCGTCGACGATGTGGCCGAGGCACATGACGTGCTTGTACGGGGCGGAGTCGAAAATCAGGGTGTTGACCGCCAGCAGGGAGTAGAACCAGCCGCGGGTCTGGTCGATGGCCTCGGTGATGAAGTCGGCCGGGAAGCTGAGCGCCTCGGCCGAGCCCGCCACGTGCGGGTAGCCCACCTGGGCCGCCGGCATGGCGCCCGAGTCGAACCAGGCGTCGATCACCGGCTCGACGCGGTGGGCCAGCGAGCCGTCGGCGCACTCCGGGCAGGCGAAGGTGACCTCGTCGATGGCCGGGCGGTGGGGGTCGATGTCGTCGACGTCACGGCCGCACAGCTCGCTGAGCTCGTGGCGGGACCCGATGCAGGTCAGGTGGTTCGCCTCGCAGCGCCAGACCGGCAGGGGCGTGCCCCAGAAGCGGTCGCGCGACAGAGCCCAGTCGACGTTGTTCTCCAGCCACTCGCCGAAGCGGCCGTCGCGGATGTGCCCCGGGTGCCAGTCGATCCCCTGGTTCTCCTCGATCATCCGAGGGGCGACCTGCGAGGTGGCGATGTACCACGAGGGCTTGCCCCAGTAGATGAGCACGGTCTTGCAGCGCCAGCAGTGCGGCAGGGCGTGCGTGTAGTCCATGCGCTTGAGCAGGGCGTCCTTGGCCTCGAGGGCGTCGTTGATCTCCGTGTTGCACTCGCGCACCGGCCGGCCGGCCAGCCAGGCCACGTCGTCGGTGAACTTGCCGTCAGGTCCCACCGGGTTGAGCGTGACGAGCCCGTGCTCGCGGCCCACCTGGCGGTCGATCTCGCCGAAGGCGGGAGCGAGGTGCACCAGGCCGGTGCCGTCCTCGGTGGTGACGAAGTCGGCGCCCACCACGACGTTGGCGGTGGCTCCGGCTGGCAGCGCCACGTCATCGAAGGGACGGACATAGGACAACCCGACGAGCGCGCTGCCCGGGATCCGGTGGGTGATGACGGCGTCCTCCCCCATCACCGACTCGACGAGGTCCTCGGCCATGATCGAGCCGTCGACGACGCAGTAGGTCAGCACCGGGTTGGCGGCCACCCCGGTGTTGGACAGCAGCGTCCAGGGCGTCGTCGTCCAGACGGCGAGCGACGTGGCGTCACCGACGATGGCCGGGTCAGGGTCGACCAGGGCGAAGCGCACGAAGGCCGACTCGTCGAGCTCGTCCTCGTAGACGCCGGGCTGGGCCAGCTCGTGGCTCGACAGTGCGGTGCCACAGCGCGGGCAGTAGGGGATGACCTTGAGGTCCTCGTAGAGCAGGCCTCGGTCGAAGATCTGCTTGAGCTGCCACCAGACGCTCTCGACGTACTCGGGGGCGAAGGTCCAATAGGCGGCGTCGAGGTCCGTCCAGTAGCCGATGCGCTCGGTGAGGGTCCGCCAGTCGTCGACGTAGCCGAGCACGGACTCCTTGCAGAGCCGGGTGAACTCGGCGATGCCGACCTCATCCTCGATCTGCTTCTTGCCGGAGATCCCGAGGCGCTTCTCCACCTCGACCTCGACGGGGAGACCGTGGGTGTCCCATCCGGCGCGGCGCTCGACGAGGTGGCCGCGCATGGTCTGGAAGCGGCAGAAGAGGTCCTTGTAGGCCCGAGCCCAGACGTGGTGGAGGCCGGGCTTGCCATTGGCTGTGGGCGGCCCCTCGTAGAAGATCCACGGGGTGGCGTCGGCTCGGTTGGCCACCGATCGCTCGAAGACCTGGTGCTCGGACCAGCGGGCTTGCTCGTCGGCCTCGATGGCGACGAAGTCGATCTTCGGGCTGACAGGGCGGAACAACGCAGACTCCTTGGCCGGGGTGACCCTCGATCCTACTGACACGCGACGGCCCACCTCCGCGATCGCCCTAGCCTTCGAGGCCGTGACTGCCCTTCGCATCGACCCGGCCGACTTCTCGAGCGCCGGCGTCCAGTCGATCGTCCTGGCTGCCAAGGATGAGCTCGACCGTCGCTACGGTCCAGCCACCGACCCGACCTCGCTCACGGCCGCGGACTTCACCCCACCGGTCGGCGAGTTCCTCCTGGCGCGGGTCGACGACCACCTCGCCGGCGGTGTGGGACTGCGGACCGTCGCCCCTGACATCACCGAGATCAAGCGGCTCTGGGTGCGACCCGACCTGCGGCGCACCGGCATCGGGGCCTCCCTCATGACCCGTGCCGTCGCCGACGCACGTGCCCTCGGCGCCCGACTCGTGATGCTCGAGACCGGCCCCCTCCAGCCCGAGGCGGTCGCCCTCTATGTCAGCCAAGGGTGGCGACGGGTCGACCGCCTGCCCGTGGGCGAGCATGGCCACCCCGAGAGCATCCGCTTCATCCTCGAGCTCGACCCGACCAGCTGAGGGCACGACCGCCCGCGCACGCTGGTCGCCACAGACCCAGGACCTCCGGGTTCCGGAGCGGTCAGGGAGGCGACGACCTCAGGGCACCCCAAGGGGCAGACGCGCTGGGCATGTACGTCCACAGGTCTCGGATGAGAACGAACATTCACACAATGACATTGTGCACGAACGGTCACATACCGTGGCCGTGGCCACCGACTGGGAAGGATGCCTCATGAAAATCACCTCGATGCGGGACCTCTCGGCCACGGTCCGCGGCCGACGGCAAGACCTCGGCCTAAGCCAGGCGGAGCTGGCCGCCATGGCGAAGGTGTCCCGGGAGTGGGTCAGCGGCGTCGAGTCCGGAAAGGCCACCGTCGAGGTCGGCCTGGTCATCCGCCTCCTCGCTGCTCTCGGGCTGGTGCTCGACCTGGTGACGGACGACCCGGCAACGGTCGAGCCACGGGTCAATCTCGACGCCCTGCTCGGTGCGCTGCGAGACCGCTGATGGACACCCTGGCCGTGGTCATGGACCGGACCATCATCGGGACCGTCGTTCGCCTCAGCGGCGGGAGGCTTCGATTCGACTACTCCGACGACTACCGCAACGACGCTGGAGCGACGCCGCTCTCCCTCTCGATGCCGACTCAGTTCCGCTCACACCCTGACTCGGTCATCACACCCTGGCTCTGAGGCCTCCTCCCCGACCACGACCACGTGTTGGCTCGGTGGGGTCGCCAGATCCACGTCTCGACGTCATCGCCGTTCTCGCTCCTCGCCACACCGATCGGACGGGACTGCGCCGGTGCCGTCCAGTTCCCCCCCTCGACCAGGCCAACGTCACCCCGTTCCCCCGCCGTCCGGCTTGGTCGGCATGATGGACGTTTCATGCGTGTTTGGGGACCGATGACGATCGGCTGTCGACCGGATCTCGTCGACCTGGAGGGGGCGTGACCCTCAGATGCGTCCGAGGCTCCTCGGTGCGCTCCGCCCTTCACCCACATGATCGACGCCCATCATGTTCCTGATCGGCGCTCGACGCGCACCTCGCCATCACGCGAGCGGGATGTCCGCTTGAGCTGGCCAGCGGACCGAGGACAGAGGACCCTGCCGGGGGCGTCAGACCGCTATGCCTCGAGCAAGGTGTCGAGGAACGCGTGGTCGAGATCGACGAGCGAGTCGAGCACGATGTCGGCGATGCCCATCGCGGGAACGTGGCGCTCGGAGGCCTCAGGAACGGCCACGCAGACCATGCGCCCGGCCTTGGCGGCCAGGACCCCTGCTGGGGAGTCCTCAAAGACGACGCACCGCTGCGGTGCCACCTCGACGGCGGCGGCCGCTGTGAGGAACACCGCTGGATGGGGCTTTCCCCAGGCCTCATCCTCGGCCGAGCAGATCGCCACGAACGCATCGCCGAGCCCGATGTGACCGAGGACGATCTCGATGAGACGACGAGGGGTCGATGAGGCGAGGGCCACCGGACCACGGTCGGCCATCGCCGCCACGGTCTCGATCGCGCCGGGAAGGACCTGTCCTCGCTCAAGCGTCAACTCCCCCACCCGGTCGAGGATCTGCTCGACGACCTCAGGTCGCGAAGGCCCTCCCCAAGGGTACTGCTCATGCCAGTGGGCGACCACCTCGGCGACGAACATGCCCTTGGTCTGCCGCGTGCCGTCTCGGTCGAGCTCCACGCCGAGGTCACCGAGGATCTCGAGCTCGGCCACGTGCCAGAGCGGCTCGGTGTCGACGAGCAGGCCGTCCATGTCGAAGATGGCGGCCCGAGTGGATGTGGCCATCAGGTCAGATGGGGAGCGTGGCCTCGATGGCGGCGACGAGGCCCGGGTCCTCCGGCTCGACCTGCGGACGGTAGCGGGTGATCTGGCCGATGGGAGAGACGAGGAACTTCTCGAAGTTCCAGGCCACGTCTCCCGCGTTGCCCTCGGCATCGGCCACAGCGGTGAGCTCGGCGTAGATCGGGTGCTGGGACTCTCCGTTCACGTCGATCTTCTCGTACATCGGGAAGGTCACCCCGTAGGTGGTCGAGCAGAAGGTCTGGATCTCCTCAGAGGACCCGGGCTCCTGGCCCAGGAACTGGTTGCAGGGGAACCCGAGGACGACGAAGCCTCGGTCCTCGTAGCGCTTCTGGAGCTCCTCAAGTCCGGCGTACTGTGGGGTGAGGCCACACTTCGAGGCCACGTTCACGATCAGCAGGGCCTTGCCCTCGTGCTCAGCAAGGGTGGTCTCCTCGCCCGACAGGGTGTGGATGGGTGCGTCGAAGATGCTCATGAGCGTCACGCTAGCGGCGGACGTCACGAAGAGTCGCCACTATCGTCGGCAGCCTCGGCGAGGACGTCGGGACTCACGGAGGTGAACCGATGCGCGCACTGACGATCCGAGATGGCAAGCTCGTCGTGGAGCAGCATGCCGATCCGATCACCGGCACCACAGAGGTGCTCGTGGCTGTCGCTGCTGCTGGGCTGAACGCCGCCGACCTGCTCCAACGCCGAGGCCTCTACCCCGCCCCCGCTGGGAGCCCCCAGGACATCCCGGGCCTCGAGCTGGCGGGCGAGGTCGTGGGCATCGGCGAGGGGGTCACCCGCTGGAGCGTTGGGGATCGCGTGATGGCCGTCGTGGCCGGCGGGGCGCAGGCGGAGCTCTGCGTCGTGGACGAGAGCCACCTGCTTCGCGTGCCCGCCACCATGGACCCCGTTGAAGCCGGTGCGTTCCCGGAGGCGTTCTCCACCGCCTTCGACGCCATGGTGACCCAGGGTCGCCTCTCGGCCGGCGACCGGCTGCTCGTCACCGGCGCCGCCGGAGGGGTCGGCACGGCCGCCGTCCAGCTCGGCCGGGCCATCGGTGCCGTCGTCGTGGCCTGCGCACGTGACACCGCCCGGCACGCTGCCTTG
>CANGPS010000041.1 GCA_947456245.1 Acidimicrobiaceae bacterium | reverse complement strand
TCCCAGGCTGCCGGCCCGTCGATGCGGGCACCGAGGGCGTTGAAGAGCTGGGTGACCGTGAGGGCTGAGACCATCTCGAACGAACCGATGGAGATGGGCGAGACGAAGACCCCGTTGCGCAGCTCGTGCGCACCGGTCAGGAACGCATTCCGCCAGGTGGCGTTCTCCGTCCCAAAGGCGACCTGCTCCATGGCGTCGGCCAGGATCGCCTTGGCGGCCTCGTTGGCATCGTCAGAGAACACCACGTGCTTGGCGACCTCCATCGACCAGCGGTAGTCGCCCTGGTCGAACGCTGTGCGAGCGATCTCGAGGGCGGAGGCGGCTCCTCCCATGGCTGCCACGTACCGACGACCGGCCTCGACCGGAGGGTGGGCCCAGAGATTGGCGGGGTTGGCATCGTAGAAGCCCATGTAGCGCTGATAGATGGCCTTGACGTTGTGGGAGACCGAGCCGTAGTAGCCGTGGGTGTGCCACTGCTCGGCGAGAGCCGGTGGCATCTCCATGACCTCGGCGATCTCGATCCCCGTGAGGCCGGAGTTCATGAGCCGGAGGGTCTGATCATGGAGGTAGAGGTACATGTCTCGCTGCATGGACAGGAACTCGACGGCTCGGTCCCGACCCCATGTCGGCCAGTGGTGCGAGGCGAAGACCAGGTCGAGATCTGCCCCGAAGAGGTCGATGGTCTCGGTCAGGTAGCGGGCCCATCCGTGGGCGTCTCTGACCTGGGCACCGCGGATCGTCAGGATGTTGTGCATCGTGTGCGACGTGTTCTCCGCCGTGCACAGCGCCTTGAGGTCTGGGAAGTAGAAGTTCATCTCCGCAGGCGCCTCGGTGCCTGGGGTGACCTGGAACACCATCGTGATGCCGTCGATCACCAGCTCCTCGCCGGTCGCACGGACCTCGTAGGTCGGGGCGATCAGGGTCGTCTGACCGAGGGAGTTCGTCTGGCCGAGCCCCGAGCCGATCTGACCGTCGGGGGCCTTGGGCAGGGCGGCGCCGTACATGTAGACGGCCCGTCTCGCCATCGCCGGTCCGGCGTAGACGTTCTCGGAGATGGCAGCCTCCATGAAGCCCTCCGGGGCGATGATCTGGGTGCGACAAGCGTCGACGTCCTCCTGCGTGACGATGCCCTTGACGCCGCCGAAGTGGTCGATGTGGCTGTGCGTGTAGATGACCGCCACGACCGGCCGGTCGCCCCGGTGCGTTCGGTAGAGGGCGAAGGCTGCCGCGGCTGTCTCCCGGCAGACGAGCGGGTCGATCACGATGATGCCGGAGTCGCCTTCGATCACGCTCATCACCGAGATGTCGAAGCCGCGCAGCTGGTAGATGCCGGGGATGACCTCGAACAGACCGTCCTTGGTCAGCAGCTGTCCCTGTCGCCAGAGGCTCGCGCTGGCGGTGTCGGGCACCGCCTCGCACAAGAACCCATAGGCATCGAGGTCCCAGACGAGGTGGCCGTCGTCGGCGACGATCTGTCGGACGTCTGATCGACCGATGAAGCCACGCTCGGCATCGTCGAAGTCGGCGGTATCGGAGAGCGGCAGCGTCGCCGCTGCCTCGGCGAGGATCGCCCTGGTGGTCTCGGTCGCCCTGCGCGCTGCCATGTGCCCATCCTTCGTTCGAACCCGGTGACGGTCCATCTTGGCCGAGATCCGAACCGGCGTGGGTCAGCTCGGGCTGCGGCCGCCCCGACCCTCCACCGCGGCGATGGCCTCGGTATCGGCTGCACCGGGGCTTCCGAGGCTGACCCCCGGTGGGAGCTCGACGTGGAGGTCGTCGCAGTGGTCAAGCTCGACCACGACCTGGTCGGCGGTGAGGCTCATGACGTGTCCGCCGATCGTGCGGTCGTCGTCGAGGAAGTGGAGGTGGTAGCCGGGCACCTCGAGCCCCGCCGTGGCGTCGGGGAACCGAAAGCCGACGATGGTCCCGGTGGACTTCGGGACCGAGAAGCTGGTCTGGCTCTGGACGACCTCGGACAGCGGCGGATAGGGGTGGTGCTGGCGCCGCACGCTGCGCAGGGAGAGATCGGAGAAGGTGCCGTGGGCGCGGACCGCGAGGATCGGCACGGACTCGGGTGCGAGCACATCGAGGGCGGCAAGGAACGAGCCGTAGTCGAGGCCATGATCCAGTTGGCTCGTGACGGTGGCGGAGAACTGGCACACCACGGCGAAGGGGGTCTTGGTGCTCGTCGGGATCTCGGTCACGATGCCGTCTGCGTCGATGAGCCATGGCGTCCCGTCGACGACGATCATCTCGCCTGCGAGGTGCTGGATGGTGCCGATGCCGGTGTCGCCGAGCCGCAGGACCTCGGCCAATGTGACGTCGCCGTCGTACCCGCCGGCCATCAATGCGTCGAGCGTGCCGGCCTGGACCGCCTGGTGCTCCGCCGTCGGGTCGTGGTCGAGGCCTCGTCGGGTGAGGGCTCGAAGGTGGACGGCGCCGATGAGTCGTTCGTCGATGATCTCGGTGGCCATGGCCCGGTTCTAGCGCATGGCCACGACGTCGATGTCCTCGTCGCGCCAGAGGTCGAAGCGCTCGTCTGGCAGCCGCAGGCAGTGCGTGGGATTGAGGGCGGTGACGAAGTCCGGCTCATGGCTCACGACGACGATCGTGCCCTCCCAGCGGGAGAACATGTGGCCGACGGCCTCGACCGAAGCGGGGTCGAGGTTGTTCGTCGGCTCGTCGAGGATGAGCAGGTTGCAGCCGCCCGCCGCAAGCATGGCGAGCCCGAGCTTGGCGCGCTCGCCGCCGGACAGTGAGCCGGCATCCTGCTCCATGGCGGCGCCGCTGAGTCCGAACGAACCGAGGAGGGCTCTGCGCTCGGCCTCCGTGTCGAGCACGGAGTCGTCCACGTTCGAGAGCGACGACGCGTCGAGGTCGATCTGCTCGTGCTCCTGGGCGAAGTAGCCGAGGCTCACGTTGTGGCCGATCTCGATGGTCCCGACGGTCGGCTCCTGGACGCCGGCGAGGCAGCGGAGCAGGCTGGACTTGCCCGCGCCGTTCTTGCCGACCACGGCGATCCGGTCACCACGGCCTGCCTGGATGCGGACCTTGTTGAGGACCTTCTTCGGCCCGTACGACACGCTGAGGTTGTAGACGTCGAGCGGGATGTCGCCCGATCGTGTCGGAGTCGGGAGCTTGAGGTTCACCTTCTTGTCGCGCCGCAGGACCTCGGTGCGGTTGTCCTTGATGCGGTCGACGCGCCGATCGAGTGCCTTGGCCGTCTTCGCTCGCTTCTCGGTCTGCCCGCGCATGGAGTTGGCGAGCTCGGAGAGCCGCTTGATCTCCTTGGCCTCCTGGGCTGCGGACTTCTCCCGTTGGGCCTGGTCTTCAGCGAGTGAGCTCATGAAGGTCGTGTAGTTGCCCTTGTACTCGGTGAGCCGTGCGTCGGCGAGGTGGAGCACCTTGGTGATGGCCTTGTCGAGCAGGTCGAGGTCGTGGCTGATCACGAGGAGGGTGCCGTTGAAGGAGATCAGCTCGTCCATGAGCCAGCGCTTGGCCGACAGGTCGAGGTGGTTCGTGGGCTCGTCGAGGATCATGATCTCGGGCGCCTGGAACAGCAGCCGGATGATGTCGACCCGACGGCGCTGGCCTCCCGAGAGCGACTCGATGTCCTCGAACAGCAGGTCTTGGCGCAGGCCGATGCCGTCGGCGAGCCGCGCCATCGTGGCCTCCGCCTCGTAGCCGCCGAGCTCGCCGTAGCGCTGCTCGATCTCGCTGAAGGTCTCGATGTTCTCCGAGCTCGGATCTGCGGCCATGGCGTTGCGCGCCGCGTTGAGCTGCTCGTCAAGCGAGTCGAGGCCACGTGAGCTCAGAATGTGAGAGAAACCGCTCGGGTCGATACCGAGTCCCTTGGGGTCGGGGACCTGCGGAAGGAAGCCCATCTCCCCGACGATCTTGATGTCACCGGTCGAGTGCACCTCAGGGTCCGGGGCACCGACGAGCACGGAGATCAGCGTCGACTTCCCCGTGCCGTTTCGGCCGACGATGCCGACCTTCTCGCCGGTGGCCACGAGGAAGGAGGCCTGGCGGGCCAGCACGCGCTGGCCGATTTCGATGGTGAGGTCTGTTCCAGTGATCATGAGCGGGGAGCATCAATCCTCCCACAGCCACGCCATGCCCCTCGACGTGGGGCTTGAGTACGCTGATCGCCATGTCGTCGCCCATGGATCAGGGTCACCTCGAGATCAACCGCCGCTCCTGGGACGAGCGCACACCGCTCCACGTCCGCAGCCCGCTCTACGACCTCGACTCGTTCGTGGCCGGTCGCTCGACCCTCCACCCCTTCGAGCCTGACGAGCTCGGTCCGGTCGAGGGCTGCACGCTCCTGCACCTCCAGTGCCACATCGGCACCGACACCCTGTCGTGGGCGCGCCTCGGGGCGGCGGTGACCGGCCTCGACTTCTCTGGGGCGTCGATCGAGGCCGCCAAGGAGCTCGCCGAGCGCTGCGGCCTCCCGGCGACCTTCATCCAGTCCGACGTCTACGAGGCGGCCGACGTCCTCGGTGAGACCTATGACGTGGTCTACACGGGCCTCGGGGCGCTCAACTGGCTCAACGACGTCCAGCGCTGGGCGGAGGTCATCGCCCAGCTCGTCGCTCCGGGCGGCCGCTTCTACCTGCTCGAGTTCCACCCGCTGTTGTTCGTCCTCGCCGACGATGACATCGCGCTTGATCCTGCCTACAGCTACTTCCACGACCCGGCCGGCGTCAGCATCGAGGATGACCGGGACTACGCCGACCCCTCAGCTCGCCTCGTCGAGGCGAGCACCGTCGAGTGGGCGCACACCCTGGGCGACGTGGTCACCGCTCTCATCGACGCCGGACTCGAGATCAGGATGCTCAAGGAGCACGACGTCGTGGCCTTCAACCCCTGGGAGTCGCTCGAGCGCGTGCCCGGCGAGGCTGCGCTCTGGCGAGCACCGAAGGGAAGGCCGCACGTCCCGTTCGAGTACTCGCTGCTGGCCACCCGCCCGCCACGCTGACTTGGCTCCGGACGCGACGATGCCGGCCACGAGGGCCGGCATCGTCGGGTCTTGTGAGCGGTGGGCTCAGCCGAGGATCTTGGCCTTCTGGGCCTCGAACTCGGCGTCGGTGATGACGCCCTTCGACTTGAGGTCGGCCAGCTTGGAGAGCTCGTCGGCCGAGGTGTTCTCGGTGCCGGCGGCCTGCTTGACGTAGCTGTTGAACGCCTCCTGCTGCGCCTTGGCGGCCTCGATCTGGTGCTGCTGCATCTTGCCGCCACGGGCGAGCAGGTAGATCAGCACGCCGAGCATCGGCAGGAAGAAGATGAAGATCAGCCAGATCGCCTTGGCCACGCCACCCATGTCGTGGCTGCGGAAGATGTCGATCACGCACTGGATGGCGATGAAGATCCACAGGAAGATGATGAAGAAGATGAAGATCGTCCAGAACATGTTCAGGAGCGGGTAGTCGGAACCAAGAAGTCCGTGCATTGTCGGGGTCCTTTCGAAGGGTGTTGACTGCGTCAACCTAACAGAGGTGATGTCGGGAGTCGGGTGATGCCCTCAGGAGAGCCATGACCTGTCGTCACGGTGCGTTCCGCAGTTCATGGAGGGCGCCGGCGAGTTCGTCGTCGTCATGACCGGCCACCTCGAGCAGCTTGCGCCTGCTCTGGCGACCATGGACGAGACGGATCTCTCGGGGTTTCACGCCAAGCGCCCTGGCGACGGCGACGATGACGGCCTCGTTGGCCGCACCCTCCACGGCGCGTTCGGAGACCCGCACCGAGAGGCTGCCGGCCTTGCTCCCACCCACCTTCGGAACGCGGGCTCCGGGTTGGACGTGGACGGAGAAGCGCACGAGACAGTGTCTAGCGCCGGCGCACACATGAGCTCCAGACCGGGATCCCTGCTGAGACGCAGACAACTCCCCACCGGGCAGGTGCTGACGGACCACCTCGGTGGCCGCTGGTGGTCGGCAGGGGAGTGGCGTCCCTCTCGAACCCGGTGATCGCGGTGGCGTCGTTCGGTCGACCACGGTCAAGCGCCCGCTGGCACAGGGATGCTCGTGGAGCGCCGTTCGTCGGGCCGATGCCCTAGGAGCAGCTGGGGCTTGGCGTGGATGACACCGTGAGGAAGACCGTGGCCGATCGGGCCGGGATTCGGAGCTGGCGTGCCGGAGTCCGATCCGCCCGGATCGTGACCGTTGGCGGTGAGGGTGCTCCGTCGAACCACGCGTTGATGTCGTCGGCGACCGCCCTGGCACGTGCCAGGGCGAGTCCACTGGTGCGCTCAGAGGTCGATTGGTGCCCCACGACCGTCACTGCTCCGATGGTCGTCGGCTTGGACAGGCCGCACTGCGGGAGGAAGGTGCCCACGCCGACCATGAACTGCGACTCATCGGCGAATTCGGGTGACAGGGCGAGGTCAGCCGAGTCATCGGGGAACCTGAATCGGAAGATCCCCATGGGCTTTGTGATCGGACGAACTCTGAATGGCGTCGTCGTGGAGGCCGACCCGTCGCTGAACAGTGCTGCCACCCCGATCGAGGCCAAACCGAAGAAGCTGTTCCCGACAGCGAAGGGGAGGCTGCCCGAGGTGCCTGTGGCGTCCGCCAGCGGAGTCCCGACCTGCTGGATGTCCCCCTGCTGGAGGGCCACGGCGTATCCGGTCGTCGACACCCCGGAACCGGGGTCAGGAACGGCGGTCCAGCTCACGGAGGTCTCGACAAGGAAGCCCGAGGTGGCTCCCGGGACCTTGGTCAGGTGCTCGATGGCCTGCGATGGCCCCGGGCTTGCGGCGCCGGCGGGGGTGCCGCTCAGCATGATGGTCGCCGCAACAGTCGACACAGCTGTCGTCGCCAGCAGATGCCGGACGTTCATGGGTATCTCCTTGCGTCAGCATGGGACGTGCTGTCCTCAAAGGTGCATCTTCGACCTCGGCTGAGGAACAAGCCGTGATCCTAGAAGGGAAGGCGCGTCGCGTGACCTCGAGGCGCAGGCCGGAGGGGGCCGGGCAGGGCTAGTGGGCGAAGTCCCAGGAGCCGATGCCCTTCTCATAGTGCCGGATCACGTTCTTGGCGATGAGGATCTTGTGCACCTCATCCGGACCGTCGGCGAGTCGGAGGGTCCGGGCGCCGAGGTACATCCGGCTCAGCGGCAGGTCGTTGGAGACTCCGGCTGCCCCCCAGACCTGGATGGCTCGATCCACGACGCGCGAGTAGGCGGCGGGGACATAGATCTTGAGCGCTGAGATGTCGGTCCGGGCCTCCGGATCGCCGGCGTCGACCTTCTCGGCGGCCTTGATCGTCATCATCCTCGAGGTCTGGAGGTCGATGTAGCTGTCGGCGATGAAGCCCTGGATGAACTGCTTGTCCTTGAGCAGGCCGCCGTGCACCTCTCGGGTGAGGGCGCGCTCGACCATGAGGTCGAAGGCCCGCCACATCTGTCCGACGGAGTTCATGCAGTGGTAGATCCGACCAGCACCCAGGCGGTCCTGGGCTGCCTGATGGCCCTGGCCGACGCGGCCTAGGGCGTTGTCGACGGGGACTCGGACGTCGTCGTAGATGACCTCGCAGTGGTCGGAGGTCGGGCTGCCCCAGATCCCGATGCCGCGGACGATGTCCACGCCGGGGGTGTCGGTCGGCACGATGATCTGCACCATCGACCCCGAACGGCCCTCGGTCCCAGACGGGTCCTCTGCCCGGCACATCACGATGAAGAAGTCGGCCTCGATGCCATTGGACGTGAACCACTTGTGGCCGTTGATGACCCACTCATCGCCCTCGCGCCGTGCGGTGGTCTTGAGCGAGCGCGGGTCGGACCCCGCGTTCTCCGGCTCCGTCATCGAGAACCCAGACTCCATGGTCCCTTCGATCAGGGGGAGGAGCCACTTCTGCTTCTGCTCCTCGGTGCCGTACTTGGCCAGGATCTTCTGGTTGCCGCTGTTCGGGGCGACGACCCCGAACATGCTGGCCGCCCCGACGGCATAGGCGAGGATCTCGTTCATGTAGGCGTGGGGGAGGAAGTCGAGGCCCATGCCGCCGTACTCCTGGGGGAGGTGCGGCGCCCAGAGGCCCGCCTCCTTCACTCGCTCCTTGACGCCCTCTCGGGCGGCTCGGGCTGCCGCACGGGTCTCGTCGGACAGCGCAACGCCCTGGCGCTGGGGCCACAGCTCGGCCTCATGGGGGAGGACGTGCTCGTTGATGAGCGCGGCGGTGCGCATGCGGACGTCATTGGTGAAGTCGTCCACGCTGTCGATGGGGGTCACAGTGATCGGCATGGTCCATTCCTAGCAAGGATTGACCTGTGTGCACCTCCCGTGACCTGCGTAAGATCACGGTCTGCGCACGGTGACCGACCGGTAACCGTGCTCGTGGACAACCAAGGGGAGAGACATGGCGCTCAGCTATGACGAGGCGGTCGAGCAGGTCACGGGACCGGGTCAGATCTTCGAGATCGTCGAGGAGGAGGTGGCCGGCGTCACCCAGCGCGTGTTCAAGAACGCACCGCCGAACCTCGGAGCCGTCTTCGCCAACGCCCGAGGGAACGACGCCACCTTCCTCGTCTACGAAGACGAGCGGTGGAGCTTCGACACGGTCATGACCCACGTCGACGCCCTCGGGTCTGCCCTCGTGAACACCTTCGGGATCAAGAAGGGCGACCGAGTGGGCATCGCCATGCGGAACCTTCCCGAGTGGATCGTGGCGTTCGCCGCGATCCTCTCGGTGGGTGGCGTGTCGGTGTCGCTCAATGCCTGGTGGACCGAGGAGGAGCTCGACTACGCCATCGGCGACTCGGGCCTGAGCCTGCTGATCGCCGACCCTGAGCGAGTCGAGCGGGCACATCGTCCGGCCGCCAAGCACAACTGCTCGATCCTCGCCGTCCGCTCCGACTCTCTCGAGCCGACGGCGACCGGCGTGCGTCGATACGAGGACGTCATCACCATCGGCGACCCGCTCCCCGTGGTCGAGGTGGGCCCGGACGATGACGCCACGATCCTCTACACGTCGGGAACCACCGGCTTCCCGAAGGGGGCGGTGTCGACGCATCGCTCGGTGCTCCAGGGCCTCATGGCGTTCTGGGCGAACACCACGGTGGCGACGGCGCGCAAGGGGGAGGACCCGCTCGGCGGGGGAGGATTCGCGCCCTGCTTCATCCTGATCGTGCCGCTGTTCCACGTCACCGGGTGCGTGCCGGTGATGATGAGCTGCTTCGGCATGCACTTCAAGCTGGTGATGATGCACCGCTGGGATCCTGAGCACGCCCTTCGGCTGATCGAGTCTGAGCAGGTGACGACCTTCGTCGGCGTCCCGACGCAGTCCTGGGACATGCTCGAGAGCCCGAACTTCGCCAAATACGACACCAGCTCGCTGGCCAGCGTGGGCGGCGGTGGCGCTCCGGCCCCGGCCAAGCTCGTCGAGCGGGTCGAGGGCGGCTTCAAGCGGGGACGCCCGAACATCGGCTACGGGATGACCGAGACGAACGCCTTCGGCCCCAACAACAACGGCGACGACTACGTCGCGCACCCGACCTCGACCGGGCGCGCCCGCACCACGATCATGGACGTCGAGATCCGAGACGAGGCCGGAGCGCCCGTCCCGACCGGCGAGCGTGGCGAGATCTGGATGAAGGGTCCGAACCTCATCAGGGGCTACTGGAACAAGCCTGAGGCCACGGCCGAGTCCATCGTCGACGGATGGCTCGCTTCCGGCGACCTTGGTCGGATCGACGACGAGGGCTTCTTGTACATCGAGGACAGGGCGAAGGACATGGTGCTGCGGGCAGGAGAGAACGTGTACTCCGCCGAGGTCGAGAGCGCCATCTACGAGCACCCGGGCATCTATGAGGCCGCCGTCTTCGGCGTTCCCCACGAGCGCCTGGGTGAGGAGGTGGCGGTGGTCATCCATCGCAAGGCCGAGTCTGACCTCAGCGCCGACGAGCTCCGTGATTTCCTGGGCGACAAGCTGGCCGCGTTCAAGATCCCGAGTCAGATCGCCTTCAGCGACGACCGGCTGCCGCGGAACCCCTCGGGCAAGATCCTCAAGCGGGATCTCCGCGAGTCGTTCTTCACCGACTAGCGAGGTTGTGGCCTGCCATCGCCGAACCCTCGATCACATAGTGGGCGAGGGGGAGGGTCCGGGCTTCGGCGAGGGGGATGAAGCGCGCGAGGTCTGAGCTGCCCTGGGTCTCGGCGAGGAGGTCCCCGGTGGCGGACGCGATCGCGTGGATGATCCTCACCGTGTGGACCTCGACGCCGTTTCGCCTGGTCCGCACGTCGCTGACGATGCCGAGGTGCGGTCCCACGACTGCGTCGAGGCCGGTCTCCTCTTTCATCTCGCGCACCAGTGCCTCGGTCGGATGCTCGCCGTGCTCGACGCCACCGCCCGGAAGGAACCACCGTCCGGGGACCTCGGTCAGACTCGAGGCGCGCACCAGCAGGATCTCGTCGGCGACGACGTGGATGCCGTAGACCGACACCCGCTGGATGGCGCGACGGCGCCGGACGACCATCGTGCGCTCAGCGCGTCTTGGGGAACCCGAGGTCGACCGACGAGGTCGCAGGGTCCGGCCAACGGGTCGTGACCACCTTGGTCCGTGTGTAGAAGTCGATGCCAGCAGGTCCGTACATGTGGGCGTCGCCGAACAGGGAGTCCTTCCAGCCACCGAAGCTGTAGGTCGCCACGGGCACCGGGATCGGGACGTTGACCCCGACCATGCCACAGGTCACCTCGGCGGTGAACTGTCGAGCGACTCCTCCGTCGCGCGTGAAGATGGCGACACCGTTGCCGTACTGGTTGGCATTCACCAGGTCGATCGCTTCGGCATAGGTCCCGACGCGCACGACACTGAGGACTGGCCCGAAGATCTCGTCGTCGTAGACCGCCATGCCCGGGCGGACATGGTCGACGAGCGACGCACCGATGAAGAACCCGTCCTTGGCCTCACCGGCAAGGGACAGGGTCCGGCCGTCGACGACCACGGTTGCCCCATCGGCCTCGGCGCCGGCAACGTAGCCGGCGACCTTGTCGCGGTGCTCGCCGGTGATCAACGGCCCCATCTCGCTGGTGGGGTCGCTGCCAGGACCGATGACCAGCTTGTCCATGCGGTCGGCGATGGCCTCGATCAGCGGGTCGGCGATGTCGCCGACGGCGACGACGACCGAGACCGCCATGCAGCGCTCGCCGGCCGACCCGTAGGCGGCCGACACGGCGGAGTCAGCGGCCACACCGAGGTCGGCGTCAGGCAGGACCACCATGTGGTTCTTGGCGCCACCGAGCGCCTGCACGCGCTTGCCGGTGGCTGTGCCTCGTGAGTAGATCGACTTGGCGATCGGGGTCGAGCCGACGAAGCTGACGGCATCGATGTCCGGATGCTCGAGCAGTGCGCCCACCACGTCGCCATCGCCCTGCAGGACCGTGAAGACGCCCTCGGGGAGGCCAGCCTCGGAGAGGAGCTCGGCGAGACGGATGGCGGGGGAGGGGTCCTTCTCGGAGGGCTTGAGGATCATGGCGTTGCCGCAGGCCAGCGCATTGGCGGCCATCCACAGCGGGACCATGACGGGGAAGTTGAACGGGGTGATCCCGGCAACCACGCCCACGGCCTGGCGCAACGAGCTCACGTCCACGCCGCCGGACACCTGGCTCGAGAACCCCCCTCGAAGGTGGCTTCCGAGCCCGCAGGCGAACTCGATGTTCTCGAGACCTCTGGAGATCTCCCCGAGGGCGTCACCGTGGACCTTGCCGTGCTCGGCGGTGATGATCTCGGCCAGCTCGTGGCGATGGGCGTTGACCAGGTGTCGGAAGGAGAAGAGCACCTCGGTGCGGGTCGACATCGACGAGGCACCCCAGGTGGCGGCGGCCGTGCGGGCCGACGCCACTGCGGCCTCGATCTCCGCCGCCGAGGCAAACGGCACCGTGGCTTGCACGGCTCCGGTCGCCGGGTCGAACACGTCGCCCCATCGCTCCGAGGACGACTCTGACGGGGCACCTCCGATCCAGTGTGTGATCTTGCGCACCGCTATCGCTCTCCTCGTGTGTCCCGATCGGCACCTGCCGTGGGCATCGATGAGGTTACTCCCGAGGTCGGGTGAGGGCGCCTCGCTACACTCGGGTCCTCACCAAAGGGAGGGACCGTGAGGCACGACGATCACGAACAGATCTTGGCGCTCAAGCACGCCTACTTCAGGACGCTCGATCTCAAGGAGTTCGCCGCCCTCGGCGAGCTGCTGACCGAGGACTGCCAGGCGGGGTACGACGGGGGGAACCTCTCGTTCACCGGCCGTGCGGCGATCGTCGAGTTCCTGAGCGGCTCGCTCAGTGACCCCGGCATCATCTCCGAGCACCACGGGCACCACCCGGAGATCACCTGGGTGTCAGACGATGAGGCGATTGGTGTCTGGTACCTCGAGGACCGGGTGATCATCCCTGCGGCCGACCTTGAGATCGGGGGCACCGCGTTCTACGAGGACCGCTACCGCCGGGTCGACGGCCGCTGGCGGATCGCCGCCACGGGGTACACCAGGGTGTTCGAGGAGCGACGCGTGTTCTCGACTCGAGCGCTGCAGGCGTTCACCAACCGCTTCGAGGCGTGAGCGAGCAGACAGGCATCCCGAGCTTCGAGGCGGCGACCCACGTCCGTCAGGGCTCGCGGCCGGGGGTCTACGATGCAGACCTCAGCGATGAGTGGTGCGTCGTCGGCAAGCCAAACGGCGGGTACCTCGCGGCGGTGATCATCCGCGCGGTCGGTGCCGAGCTCGTGGCGAGAGGCCAGGACCACCCTGACTGCGTGGCGATCACCTCCACCTACTTCGGCGCCCCCGATCCGCGCGACGCCATCGTGGACGTGACCATCCTGCGTGCCGGTCGAGGGGTGACTCAGGTCCGGGCCACCCTGCTCCAGGATGGGCAGCCGTTGGTGGAGAGCCAGCTCGTGATGTCTCGGCTTAAGTCCCCCAATCGCCTCTACGACACGTCACCTCCGCCGGTCATGGCAGACCCGAGTGCCTGCATCCGTGGGGAGTCCGGAGAGGGCCCCTTCGAGCATCGCGTGATGATCATGGAGGGCACGGCCGTGCTGCTCGATCCCTCCACGGCGAACTTCAACCAGGGGTTTGAGACCGGCGTGGCCGAGGTGCGGGGTTGGGCGACCTTCGCAGACGATCGACCGATCGACGCCCTGGCGGTCCACTACCTGATCGACTGCCTTCCGCCGGCGACCTTCCCCCTGCAGTCCGCAGGCTGGGTGCCGACGCTCCAGCTCACGTCGTACCTAAGAGCGCATCCCGCACCTGGAGCGGTGATCATCAGGCAGAAGGCGCAGGTGATCGACGCTGGGTTCGTCGACGAGGTCTGCGAGATCTGGGACTCGACCGGGCAGCTGGTGGCCCAGGGCACGCAGCTGGCCAAGGTGCGCTTCGCCTGAGGCTCAGCGCACGGCGATGCCAATCGCCAGGCCGATGCCGCCAGCGGTGATGGCCCCAGCCATCGTGCCGGCGACGATGCCGACGGCTGCGAGCATGCGTCGGCCCTCCGCCAGACGTGCCGCCTCGTAGGCGATCGTCGATGCCGTGGTGTAGCCACCGAGAAACCCGGAGAGCAGCAGCACGGCCGTCGTGGGGGAGCGGTGCTGGTAGGCCGTCACGCCGAGGATGAGGCCTGCTAGCCCCGATCCGAGGATGTTGACGGCCATCGTGCCCCACGGGAGCCGTCGGCCGAAGACCGAGGAGAAGCCGAGATCGCTGAGGTAGCGGGACATCGCCCCAAGGCCGCCAAGGAGCATCACGCCCATCGCAAGGACCATCTCAGGACCTTCCGGTGCGGACGATGAGGTTGCCAACCACGAGGCCCAACGACGCCGCCATGAAGGGCAGGACGCTCGCGACGACGATGTTGAGGGACAGGAGCAGCCAGGACCCGAAGTGGGCGAAGGTCAGGAGACCGACGACGATCGCTGAGTAGGTGGTCCAGCCGCCCAGGACACCAGCCCCGAGGAAGAGGCGAAGCGTCACAGCCTCGGGCCTGCTGGCGAACAGCGAGCCACCGAGCACGCCGAGCAACATCGCCCCGATCATGTTGACGGTGACGATGGCCCAGGGAAAGGCATGCGGTGACGGGTGAAGGTGCACCATGACGCTGTGGCGACCGAGGGTCCCGATGCACCCTCCGGCGAACACGGCTGCGGCGTGGGCCATCGATGGGCGGATTGGATGGCCGGAGCCGGGGGCCTCGATGTCGGGATCGAGGGGGAGTGCGTCACCGCCTGCAGCCGGCATCGCCCGAGGATCGCTCATCGTCGAGTCACACGGGGTGTCCGCACGTTGTGGACCCTACCCGCCGCACTCGCGAGGTTAGGGTGCCCCCATGGATCAGAGCCCAGACCTCCGTCTCGCCACCGACACCTTCCTCGACCGCCTCCATCGGGTCACCGAGGCGCAGTTCGACCTTCCAACGCCGTGCGAGGGCTGGAGCGTCGCCGACCTGATCAACCACGTCACGGTGGGCAGCGAGATGGCAGCTGCCCTTGTTGCGGGATGTTCCACGCAGGAGGCGGCGGCCATCATGGGATCTCGGGTCGAGGGCGATCTCCTCGCGAGTTGTCGGTCCGGTCTGAGCGAGGCGGTGGCCGCGCTCGAGGGACCGATCGAGAGCGACACGGTGGTGCACCACCCGATCGGCGACGTCCCTGCCAGCCAGCTGCTGGCGTTTCGGATCGGCGACCTCGCAGTCCACAGCTGGGACCTGAGCCGAGCCACCGGCATGGACGAGGCACTGCCGTCCTCGCTCGTCGAGCGGGCCTGGTCGGACCTCAAGCCCATGGAGGCCATCCTCGGCTCGGTCGGTGTGTTCGGGGCTGGCCCGTCCGGAAGCCTTGAGGTGGAGGTGGATCTCCAGATCCAGCTGCTCGATCTCACCGGCCGCCGCCCCTGAGTTGGCGCACCTGGTTGCGTTGATGGGGCGGTGAGCACCCCTGGCGGGTGTGACGGTGCCTAGGTCAGCGGTGGCCGGATCACGGCATAGAGGGCCAGGCAGCACACCACGGACGCGAGCGTCAGCGACCAGGCGGTCCGCGCGCGCTGGCGCAGGGTGGTGGCCACAACGGCGAGATCGATCAGCAGACAGCCGACGAGAAGCAGGTCCTCGACCATCGGCCACCGGCCGCCGAGCGACCTGATTGCCGCAGCGCAACCGGCGAGCAGGGCGACGCCGACGAGGAGCGCACCTGAGGCGCTCATGCGCTGGGGGAGGCCCCTGATGCCGGTGGTCTGGTCATCCTGACGGTCGGCGAGGGTGTTGATGAAGTGGGCACCGACGCCGAGCAGGCCGGTGGCGATCATGATCGCGGGCTGCGGCCAAGCCCAGGTCGGCGGCCCCAGGGCAACGAAGGCAGGAAGCAGGGCGAACGAGAGGGCGTAGGGAGCCGGACTCAGCGCCGTCGCCTTGAGGCCAGCGTTGTAGGACCATGCCGACGCGATGGCCACCACATGGACGAGCGTCGCACGCCATCCGGAGAGCAGCGAGAGCGGGACGACCGCCACGATGGCACACAGCGCTGCCGCACGCACAGTGCCAACCGAGACCTGACCGGCGACGATCGGCTTGTCCTGACGGTCGACCTGACGATCACGATCGGCGTCGAACCAGTCATTGCTCCATCCGGTGGAGAGCTGTCCGGCGAGGACGGCTG
>CANGPS010000040.1 GCA_947456245.1 Acidimicrobiaceae bacterium | reverse complement strand
TGGTGCACTCGGCGGGATTCGAACCCACAACCTTCTGATCCGTAGTCAGATGCTCTAGTCCGTTGAGCTACGAGTGCGCTGCGCCTCCGAAGAGGTGGATCTCCATCCTACCCCACCCGCCGAAGACCGCCAATGCCCGGGGAGTGGCGCCTCGACGCGGCCGGCTCCAGGCCTTCGAGCCATCGCAGGGCCAGCCCGGGATCGAGGCACTTGGTCGTCGATTGTGTTCAGATCGCCGATCAGCCTCGAGCAGCTCGCTGAGTCCAGCCCCGGCGAGCGATCCGCGCATCGAGGAGGTGGACTCGACCGCCACAACGCGAACGGAGCCATCTTGGATCGTGAACTCGACCTCGGTCCCGGGAAGCAGACCAGGCTGCTTGCGGAGCGCCTTGGGGATCACGACCTGCCCCTTGAGCCCGATGCGATGGTTCATCGCTCCGAGTATGCCCTCTGGTGAATCACACGATCAGAGAGCGATCGCCCCCCCGAGCCCCAAGGACGTCAGGGTCAGACTTGGTCGAGACCGACCATCACCAGAGCCAGCCGGCCAGCGCTCCCCGACCGAGCGACCGTGCTGCTGCGCCTCAGGCGTGGGGCCCGCTGCCGGACGCTCGAGCCAGCACGTCCTCGAGCATGCTGGCGAAGAGGTTGCGCGCTGGTTGATGGTCGCCTCGGAAGTCCGGTGGCCGTCCCATGGAGGCAGCGGCAGCCAGGGCGTAGCCGGAGTCCTGCGGGCGAGGCTTGACGACGAGGAAGACCGGGAGGCCGTATCGAAGCGAGATGAAGGCCACCCACAGGCGCGCCATGCGACCGTTGCCGTTGGCGAAGGGGTGGATGCGCACCCACTCGCCGTGGATGACGGCGCAGAGCGACAGAACCGATTGGAGGTGAGAGGGATCGACCGGAGCCGAGCCGACAGGCACCAGGGCGTCGAGCTGGTCCAATGCCGCTCGGACGCCCCTCAGCAATCCCTCGACCTCGGCCAGGACGCTTCCGAACCAGACTCCCCTCTTGGCCGGGAGACCATCAGGCTGGAGTGGCCCGACGCCGACGTCGTAGTCGGCGAGCTCGGGGACGGCAGGGTCGCCCCTCAGGTGGCCCAGATAGTCCGCACAGGGCGTCGAGCACCCGGCATAGAGCGATCGATGCCAGTCCAGGACCCCGTCGAGGGTCGGCACCTCCCTGTCGGGCGCGGTGCGCCGAAAGGACTCGACCAGCGATCTCGCGTTGGCGGCGACCCGTGCCCCGTCTGCAGGGTCATCGCCATCCCAAGCGGGTCCGGACAACGATCAACCTCGAGCAGCGTCGAAGGTGGCCAGCACACCGAGCGGATCGAGCATGGTGCGAGGAGGTGCATCGACGTTGACGTGGACCGCCTTGGCTTGGAGTGGTTCAGGCAGTGCCTCTCCCTGCGCGAACTCGTCGAGGCTCCTGTCGATGAGCTCGGCACGCTGGCCCTCGGTCAACCGCTTCAATCGACGGGCAGCCGCGGACAGATCGTCGGCCAGGCGAGCACCACGGAAGATCAGCTCATGGGCGACCGCCTCCTCGATCAGGTCGGTCTGGCTGACTTCCTCAAGTGCAGCAACCTCGCGCACGAGCTCTCGTAGCCGCAGGTCCTTAAATCGGAGTGGGAACGCTCCTCTGGTGGCATCAACCATGCCTTCAATCCTGCTTCGAGTTCGGGATGATGTCAATAAGTCATATTGATATCAGTGAGCAGCAGGTCATCATGGGTCCCCACCGTCAGACTGGAGGTCGTGATGGAGGCCCTGCCCGTGGCGTCGAGCGCCACGTTGGCGATCGGGATCGCTCCGTCCAACACCGTCACCGTGCCGGTCGGGACCCCAACAGCCGGCGCAAAGGTCGACACCGACGATAGAGAGCTTCACCGGCTTGCCGAACCTCTTCGCCGCCGGTGCGGCGACCGCGGTGGTGGTCGAGGCCTTCGCCACGGAGAGGACGATCGGTTCGCTGGTGCTCGCCGCGTGGGAGCCGACGCCGCTGAAGGCGACCGTGACGTGGTGTGATCTCCTCGTCCGCGCGGTCTTGAGCGAGGACTTCCCAGCAGCAACGGCCCCGAGCACCCCATCCCCGATGAGGCTTTCCCTCGCGTCGGGGCCCGGAAGGGGTGGATCGTCAGGACTTGGACGGTTGCCGGCCTCACGGTGCGACCGTTGGGACCATGGCACCATCGACGGACCCGGCACGGCCAACACCGACCGTCGGCGAGTGGTTCGCCACCTGGTTCGAGACCCGGGCGTACACAGTGGCTCCCAGCACCCTCGCTTCGAACCGGAGCCTGTACTGCCTCTACTTCGACGATCTCGCCGACGTCCCCTTCGCCGAGCTGACGGCAGGCCGCATCAAGGACTTCCTGGCCAAGGTCGAGCACCGCTGCCATGCCCAGCGGCCCGGGACCGGCCAGCCCCACACCGTGCGCCACTGCCATGCCCTGCTCTCGGCGGCGCTGCGCGACGCCGTGGACCACGAGCTCATCGACTCGAGCCCCATGGCACGCGTGCCACGTCCGAGGGTCCCGCCCGCTCGACCCAAGCACCTGTCAGCCGCCGAGCTCGGTCGGCTCTTGGACGCGGTCCACGCCAGTGGAGACCCCCGTGCGCTGGCGGTCGATCTCATGGCGCGACTCGGTCTGCGGCGCAACGAGGCCCTCGGCCTCACGTGGGCCGACATCGACCTCGAGGAACGGATGCTCCACGTCCGGTTCCAGATCGGCCGGGTGCCTGATCCGAGCACGCCGGGCTCGACGATGCTCGTGCGACGCGCGCTCAAGACCATGGACTCGAGACGAGACCTCCGCCTCGCCGGCGAACTCGTGGCCATGCTCCGCTCCCACAGGGCGTCGTCCGACCCCTGGCGGCCGTCCGACCTCGTCATCTCGCTCCACGAGGGGAGGCCGGTCGACCCCGACGCCTTCACCCGATGGCTGACCGGAATCGGTCGGGCACTCGACATCCGGGTCTCCCCGCACCGCCTTCGGCACTCGGCCGCCACGCTGATGCTCAACCGGGGCGCCTCGATCGAGGCGGTGGCAAAGGTGCTCGGCCACTCCGACATACGGGTCACCAGCGTCTACGCCCGAGTCCTCGACGAGACCAGCGCTGCGGCGGTCGAGCTGCTCGCCGGCGTGCTCGACGAGCTTCCCCACGAGGCGCATCCATGATGCCTCCATCACCACCGCGAAGACGATTGTGATGCATAACGGTATGCTTATCGCATGGCACAGCTGGTGACCCGAGTAGAGGACGCGATGATCGACGCCATCGACGCGCTGGTCGTGGAGGGGGTGGCGTCGAGCCGATCCGAGGTCGTGCGGATGGGCCTCGAGCGGCTGATTGACGAGCACCGACGCCGCGCCGTTGGAGCCGAGATCATCGCCGCCTACCGGCGGACGCCCGAGACCCCGGTCGAGGCGGCCGGGCTCGACGGGGCGACCCGGGCGCTGATCGAGGAAGAGCCCTGGTGACCGAGATCCACCAAGGGGAGATCTGGTGGGCAGAGGTGGAGTCCGCGCGCCGTCCTGTCCTTGTCGTCACCCGCAGCGAGGCCATCGCCGTCCTCACCGGCGTGGTGGTCGCGCCGATCACGAGGACCATCCGCTCGATCCCGACGGAGATCCGGCTCGGTGCCGACGAGGGCCTGCCCGTCGAGTGCGCGGCCAGCTTCGACGGCCTCCAGCGGATCCACCGGGGTTCGCTCACCAGCAGGATCGGCGAGCTCGGGCCGCGACGCCACGAGCTGTGCGAGGCCCTCCGGATGATGAGCGACTGCTAGGCCTCGTCGGCAGCCTTCGGTCATGACCCCATGCGCGGGCATCCTCGGCGGAGCGCGCATCGTGCCCAGTGTCTGACCATCTCGCGCATGTCGACCGGGTCCGTGAAAGATCATCGAATGCTCGCCCTGCAGACGCGCAACGAGATGATCGACCGTCCGCAGGAATGGGGTCAGAGGGCGGAACGAACCGACCGCCAATCTCGGTTCGCCAATCCCGTTGGGGGTGCCCCAGGACGCGGAGAACAGCCATCGATCCACCAGTGGTCGCCCCTGGAGCGAGCTATGGCTCGATCCGTTCGACGGAAGCAACTCGATCGATGGCCCGGTCAAAGGACGCGATCCTTGCCACGCCTGTCGTCTCCGCACAGGAGACGAGGTACGCCTCGGCATAGTCCAGGCGATCGTGTTCGTAGACCTCGAGAGAGCGCAGCAGGAGCGAACGGTCAACAACGATCACGGTTTCGAGCGAGAGGAGCGAACGCATGGCGTTGGCAATGTCTCGGCGATCCACTTCGTAGAAGGATTCGAGGACGTAGATCGACTCTGCGATGACAAGGTCGGCGACGAGCAGATCGTCTTCTTGGCGGAGATACTCCGTTGCGCGTGCTGCCATGGCAGGCGGGTCGCCGACCAGATGGCGAACGAGGACGTTGGTGTCGACGAAGGCGCTCAACGGAGCTTGGTCTGCCGTGCGGCCCGAGACCTTCGGAGCACCTCATCCCATGCGACGTTGCGCTTGTTGGCCGGTACCTTCAGCGAGCCAGCGAGGCTCAGGAAGTCAGGGGTTCGCTCCATGACCGCTCGACCATCCTCGACGCGGAAGAGCACCGTGTCACCCTGCTCGACGCCAAGCGCGTCTCGGACAACCTTCGGCACTGTCACCTGACCCTTCGAGGTCACCTTCGCCGATGCTTCCATGGATGTTCCTTACACAATTGGTATAGGTAAGAATACATGGTGACCAGGCCGCCGCCGCCGACGTGCGGAACATGAGGAAGGTGGGGGCACTCCTCGAGTCCGCTCAGAGGTGGGCGGGTGCGCTCATCTCGGTCAACCCTGCGTCATTCCGACCAACCAGCTCGACAAGGGCCTGCATCGATCCACGAGGCCATCTCGGTCATCGGTGACGTGGCGGTCGCGTCGATCACGAGGACCATCCGCTCGATCCAGACGCAGATCCAGCTCGGCGCCGAGAAGGCTCTCCTCATGGTGGGCGACTGCTGAGCCTCGTCGGTAGCCTGCGACCATGACCCTGCGCATCGGCATCCTCGGGGCGGCGCGCATCGCGCCCGCCGCCTGCATCAAGCCCGCCCGCCACACCGACGGCGTCGAGGTCGTCGCCATCGCTGCGCGCGACCAGGCCAAGGCCCGTGCCTTCGCCACCAAGCACGGCATCGACCGGGTGCACGCCTCCTACGCGGACCTCCTCGCCGATCCGGAGATCGACGCCGTCTACAACCCGCTGCCCAATGGCCTCCACGGCGCCTGGACCCTCCGCTCCATCGACGCCGGCAAGCACGTGCTGTGCGAGAAGCCGTTCACGGCCAACGCCGCCGAGGCCACCATGGTCACCGAGCAGATCGAGGCCCAGGACAGGGTCGTCATGGAGGCCTTCCACTACCGCTACCACCCGATGATGCGCTCTGCACTCGAGGTGATCGCCCGGGGGGAGCTTGGGCAGATCACCCGGGTCGACACGACGATGTGCATCCCGCTCCCGCTGCGCAACGACATCCGCTACCAGCTCGACCTCGCCGGCGGGTCGCTGATGGACATCGGCTGCTACGCCGTGCACCTCTGGCGCACCCTGGCCGGGGCAGAGCCGTCGGTGGTCTCGGCCGAGGCCAAGACGCTCTCGGCCGGCATCGACCGGTGGACCTCGGCGAGGTTCGCCGCCGGTGAGGTCGAGGGCACCATGACCTGCGCGCTGCTCTCCTCGTCGCTGCTTCGCCTGAGCGCCAAGGTCACCGGGACCGAGGGCACCATGTCGCTCTTCAACCCCCTCGGCCCCCAGGCCTACAACCGGACCAGGATCAGGACCCGCTCGGGCAGCCGCGTCGAGCACGCGGTGCGGATCCCGACCTACACCTTCCAGATGGCGGCGTTCCGCGACGCAGTCATCGATGGCGCGCCGTTCCCGACCACGCCGCGCGACGCGATCGCCACGATGTCGATCATCGACGCCGTCTACGAGGCCACCGGCCTCGGCCCCAGACAGCCCTCGGCCACCTGAGCCCTGCGGCGATCCGAGCGCCTCGCCTGCTCAGCTACTGGCGAAAGCCGAGCCCTCGGTCGCCGCGCACCTCACGAGGCGACCCGGCCGGCGGCCCGTGTCGACGCCCTCCTCATAGGTCACCTGTCCGGCCTGGACCGTCATCACGTATCCGGTCGCCCGCTGGACCAGCCGGCGACCGCCGCCGGGGAGGTCGAAGATCATCTCGGGCAGGTCGAGGGCCATCGACTCGAGGTCGATCAGGTTGAGGTCGGCCCGCTTCCCCACCTCGATCGTGCCCCGGTCGTCGAGGCCATAGGCCTCGGCCGTCCGCTGGGTCTGCAGGTGGACCGCCTGCTCGAGGCCGAGCCGGGGGCCGCGGGTGCGGCCCTTGACCCAGTGCGTGACCAGGTAGGTCGGGAAGCTGACGTCGCAGATGAGCCCGCAGTGCGCCCCGCCGTCGGACAGGCCGAGCACGGACACCGGGTGCTCCATCATCTCGCGCAGCGCCTCGTGGTCCTGGTCGCAGTAGCCGGCCAGCGGGGCGAAGAGCAGGGCCCGGCCGTCGTCGGCGAGCATGAGGTCGAGGGCGACCTCCTCGGGCGTCCGGCCCTCTCGCTCGGCCATCGCCGCCACCGACCTCGACGGCTCGGGCTCGTAGTCGACGTCGTCGCCGAGGGGGAAGATCTCCGCCCACCGGCTCATGAGGATCCTGGAGACGGGATTGGTGATCGTCGGCTCCTCGCTCAACAGCTGGGCCCGGACCTCCGGCTGGCGCAGTGCGGCGACCCGCTCTGACAGCGGCAGCGGCTCGAGGCGGCGCATGGTCGGGTGCGAGATGAAGGGGTGGAGCGAGGCCTGGAGGCCGAAGAGCATCCCGGTGGGCCGAACCGCCACCTGGGGCCGGACGTCGAGGCCCTCCGACTGCGCCACCACCGCGTCGGCGAGGCCGTCTCGGAACGCTCCGGGGTCGAGCGGCGACTGGGCCAGGGAGTAGGTGACCGTGCCTCCGGTGCGCTCGGCGATGGCCCGCATCAGCTCGCGGTCCTCGGCGAGGCCCTGGTTGTCCGAGATCAGCTGGAACACCCCGTGGCCGGCGCGACCCATGGCTTCGGCGATGGCCAGCAGCTCGTCGTCAGGGGCCGTGGTGCCGGGGACGAGGCCGTGGGTCGAGCGGTGCAGGATCGTGCGCGAGGTGGTGAACCCGGCGGCGCCATGGAACAGCGCCTCCTCGACGATCCGCGCCATCTCGGCCACCTCGTCGGGCGTCGCGTCCTCGTGGGCCCGGGTGCCCATGACATAGGCACGCAGCGCGGCGTGCGGCACCTGGGCCACGACGTCGAGGGCCAGGGGTCGCGCCTCGATGGCATCGAGGTACTCGGGGAAGGTCTCCCACTCCCAGGCGATCCCCTCGTGGAGGGCTGTGCCGGGGATGTCCTCGACGCCCTCCATCACCTCGATCAGGAACTCGTGGCCGTCGTGCCGGGCCGGGGCGAAGCCCACCCCGCAGTTGCCCATGACCACGGTGGTCACCCCGTGCCACCCGGACGGGCTCAGCTGCTCGTCCCAGGAGACCTGGCCGTCGTAGTGGGTGTGGATGTCGACCCATCCGGGGCTGAGCACGAGACCCTTGGCGTCGACCTCGAGCACCGCCGGGCCGAGGTCGTCGCCGATCGCGGCGATGACGCCGTCGGCCACCGCTACGTCAGCCATCCGCATCGGCGCCCCGGTGCCGTCCACCAGGTCCGCCGAGCGGAACACCAGATCGAACATCTTCTCCCCCTGCCCCGAAACGGCCTGCTGGACAGCCGCATCGTCGAAGCGAACCTAGCCAACCGAGTCGTCGACTGCCGAGAAGGCCACCCGGCGCCGGCCTGCATCGTTCGGTATGGTCAGCCGATGGCCAACGCCCGAGCCACCCTCGGTCGCCTCCGCGACCGCGGGATCCCCGAGTGGTGGGCCGACGCCAAGCTCGGCGTCTTCATCCACTGGACCCCGGCCTCGGTCCCCGCCTTCGCCCCCACGCAGGGCACCTACGGCGACCTGCTCACCTCCGGCCGGCCGGACGCCTTCGCCGAGAGCCCCTATGCCGAGTGGTACGAGAACTCCCTTCGGTTCCCCGACAGCAGCGCCGCCCGGCACCACCGCTCGGTCTGGGGGGATCGCCCCTATGCGGCCTTCGCCGACGACTTCGTGGCGGGCCTCGACCGCTGGGATCCCGAGGCCTGGGCAGCCTCCTTCGCCGAGGCGGGGGCGCGCTACGTGGTGCTGGTGGCCAAGCACTGCGACGGCTGGTGCCTCTGGCCCACCTCGGTGGCCAACCCCAACCGGGCCGGATGGCACTCGTCGCGCGACCTCGTCGGGGAGCTCGGCGAGGCCGTCCGGGCGGCCGGGATGCGCTTCGGCCTCTACTACTGCGGGGGCCTCGACTGGACCTTCCGCGATCGTCCGATGGGATCGATGGGCAGCGTGATCGACGCCATCCCCCGTGGGGACTATCCGGCCTACGCCGACGCCCAGGTCCGCGAGCTCATCGAGCGCTACGCCCCCGACGTGCTCTGGAACGACGTGGCCTGGCCCGGCAGCGCCGAGCAGCTCCTCGACCTCTTCACCACCTACTACGCCGCCGTGCCGGAGGGCGTGGTGAACGACCGGTGGCTGCCCTTCAGTCCGCTGATGCTGGCCGCCCGGACCTCGGTCGGCCGTCGCATGATCGACAGCGCCGCTCGTCGGCAGGCCATCGCCGACGGCGGCCTGATCCCGCCGAGGCCGCCGCACTTCGACGTGCGGACCCCGGAGTACACGACCTTCGACGGGATCGAGTCCACGCCGTGGGAGTGCGTGCGCGGGATGGACCACAGCTTCGCCTACAACGCCGCCTCCGGGCCTGAGGACTTCCTCGGCCGCGACGAGCTGCTCGGGATGCTCGTCGACATCGTGGCCAAGGGGGGCAACCTGCTGCTCAACGTGGGGCCCCGTGGCGTCGACGGTTCCATCCCCTCCGAGCAGCTCGATCGGCTCGGATGGCTGTCCGAGGCACGAGCCGTCCTCGAGCCGGCGGTGTTCGCCAGCCGGCCCTGGTCGATCCCGGGCACCTCGACGCGGGCCGGAGACCCGGTGCGCTTCACCGTCGTCGGCGAGACCGTGTGGGCCACCGTCCTCGGGACCGACACCGAGATCACGCTACCCGAGGTCACCCTCGCCGACGACGGAGGTGCCAGCGACAGCAACGGTCACCCCGTCGATTGGCAACAGGGCGACGAGGGCCTCACCCTCCGCCTCGAGCACCGCCCGCCAGCCGGGATCTCCACCATCGCCCTCCACGGCGCCGCGCCACGACCATCAGGTCGCTGACACCGGGGCCGAGCACCTCTGTCTCCCGGCGGCGCGGGCCTACGCTCTGGCCATGAGCACCGACCCCACCACCGAGGACCCGGCCGAGCACCGCGCCAGGGTGCTCGCAGAGTTCGCGGCCACCATCAACCCCCAGAAGGTCCGGGTGATGCGGGCCGCCGGCCTCGACCTCATCGAGGCCGAGCGCTCGGGGGCCTGGGTCGAGGACATCGACGGCCGTCGGTTCCTCGACTGCTTCACCTCGGCCGGCTCCTTCAACGTGGGTCGGCGGCACCCGAGGGTGGTGGCCGCCGCCAAGCGAGCCGTGGACACGCTCGACCACGGCAACTTCCTCCTCGTCTCCGAGCAGACCGCCGCCCTCGCCACCCGGCTGGCGGGGATCGCGCCGGGGAACCTCGACTGCACCATGTTCGGCTGTGGCGGCGGCGAGGCCATCGACTTCGCCCTCAAGCTCGCCCGGGGGGCCACCGGACGGCCTCGCATCGTCTCGACGGTCAACGGCTACCACGGCCACACCGGCTTCGCCCTCTCGGCCGGCGGCCGCGCCGCCTTCCGGGAGCCCTTCGAGCCCCTCATGCCCGAGTTCGGCCTCGTGCCCTTCGGCGACGTCGACGCGCTGCGGGCCGCCGTCGACGCGACGGTGGCGGCGGTGCTGCTCGAGCCCATCCAGGGCGAGGGCGGCATCATCGTGGCCCCCGACGGCTACCTCGCTTCCGCCCGTCAGATCTGCGACGACGCCGGTGCCCTCCTGATCCTCGACGAGATCCAGACCGGCATGGGCCGGACCGGCCGGTGGTGGGCGTCTGAGCACTTCGACGTCGAGCCCGACATCATGACGGTGGCCAAGTCGCTCGGCGGATCGCTGGTGGCGATCTCGGCCACGATGTTCTCCGAGGACCTGCGCGAGTTCCTCATCCCCAACCCCTTCATCCACCTGTCGACCTTCGGCGGCTCCGACGTGGCGTGCTCGGTGGCCCTCGAGGTCATCGACGTCATCGAGGACGAGGGCCTCCTCGCCAACGCCACGGCACGGGGCGCGCAGCTCCACGCCGGCCTCGCCGCCATCGCCGCCGCCCACCCTGACCAGGTGGCCGACGTCAGAGGCCTCGGCCTGATGGCCGGGATCCAGTACGCCGAGGACTCCATGGGCCCGCGCATGAGCTTCCACCTCGCCCAGCACGGGGTCCTCGCCGTCTACTCGGGCAACCAGCCCTCGGTCATGCGCCTCATGCCGTCGCTCGTCGCCACCGAGGCCGACATCGACCACCTGCTCGGCGGGCTCGATGCGGCGCTCGACGACCTGCTCCACGGTCGCGGCCTGCCCGAGGAGACCGCTCCGGTCCGCCCGAGGCGCCGGCCTCCGCGAGGCGCCTGACCACCCACGTCCAAGGACCGTTCACCCGTCATACGTACGTGACGTACGTCACGTACTTCTGATGAGTACCATGGGGTGATGCAGGCCCGGCACTTCGACTCCTACACCTCGGCTCGCAGCAACCTGCGATCGGTCCTCGACGCCGCCCAGGACGGCTGCATCACCACGATCGACCGTGATCGCGAGCGGTTCGCCGTAGTCGACGCGGTGACCCTGCAGGCACAGCTCAGCAGGCTCCTGCCGTCGGGTGCGGTGGTCGCCGCCGAGGGCGGCGGCTGGGTGGCGTTCCTCCCCGGCCTCCCCGTCTCCGGCGAAGGCGAGGACCTCGACGGCGCGCTCGACGACCTCCTCGAGGCCCTACGCGACTACGCCGAGGACTGGAACGATCACCTCCGCACGGCCCCGAACCACCAGGCGAGCTGGGCGCTCGTCGCCTTGGTCGAGCTGAGCGACGACGACCAGCTCCGAGCGTGGCTGCTCAGCGGTGGGCCCGACGACCCACGGTGAGCTCGCGACCGGGGAGCCGGAGGGACCACCAGCGCTTCTGCCTCATCGAGGGGTGGAGCGAGGTGCGCAACGCCCGGGGCGGGCGGACCGGACACCACCTGACCTTCGAGCTCGCGGTGGCTGACGGGATCATCCTGCGCACCCGGATCTCCCGGCCCGCCAACGCCGAGGTCTACGGACCCCGGCTGTGGTCGCACATCCTCGATGACCAGCTCTGCGTCGACGAGGTGGCGTTCTGGGCGTGCGTCGACCGCCGGATCCCCCCACCCAGAACCCCGTCGGACGTGGAGCCCGGCCGGGCCACCCTCCCTGTGTGGCTCGCCCACCAGCTCGTCCACGAGCTCGGACTCACCAGCGAGCAGGTCGCCGGCCTCGACGTCGAGGAGGCGACGCGCCTGCTCGACGAGCACCGGTCTCGGCCCACGGCCTGACCCGCGACCTCTGAGCCCCGAGCCCCGATACCAAGATCCGCCTCGGATAGGGTCGCCGGAGCAGTGAGACGAGGGGGCGGCGATGGCCGGATGGGATGAGCTCGACGAGGCTTTGGCCGACTACACGACCTCGTGCAACTCCAACGAGCGCCTGCGCAAGATGCAGCGGGACTGGACGAGGACGCTCCATTTCATCTGCTCCGACACCGATGACACCTTCACCATGGTGGTCGAGGCCGGCGAGATCACCGGGACCCCGTCCGGGCACCAGGGCGTGCCCGACATCGTGGTGACCACCGACTCGGAGACCTTCTGCGACATGTTCTGGGGCGACCTCAACCCGGTGGCCAAGTACCTCCGCGGCGACATCGCCGTGCGGGGCAGCCAGGAGGACGTCATGCGCCTCGACGCCATCAGCTACGTCATCTGGCCTGACGCATGACCCAGCCGGGGACGGGCGAGATCCACCTGCGGCGCAGCGTGGGGACGGCCACCGCCACGGCCACCTCGGCCGGCCTCGCCTTCGCGGCCATCGACTACCTCGGCGTGGTGTCGATCATGGCCTACGCCCCGGGCGCCAGCGGATGGCTGGCCATCGGCATCGGGGCCTGCCTGGTGTTCCTGGTGGCCGGGGTCTTCTCCGAGCTCAACGGCCTCTACCCCACCGCGGCCGGCATCCGCCTCTACCTCGGACGAGCGCTCGGCAACCGCACGGCGCTCACGGTCACGTTCACCTACATGACGACCGTGGTCCTCGTCATCGCTGCCGACGCCTTCCTGATCGGTGCCGCCCTTCGCCACGTGCTCCACGAGCCCGCCGGCCTCGCCTACCTGTGGATCGCCGTCCTGCTGGCCGTGGCCACCGCGGCCAACCTGCGCGGCGTGGTCCTCGCCGGCTGGGTCCAGACGGTGGTGACCTATGTGGTCCTCGCCTCGACCGCCGTCGTGTCGATCATCGCCATCTTCCACGTGGGCGGGTCGTTCCGGACCCCGCTCCACCTCTTCGGGGCCAAGCCGCTCTCGGGCATCCAGGCCATCGCCTTCGCCCTCTTCCTCTTCGCCGCCTTCGAGTGGGTGACCACCACGGCCGAGGAGGCCCGAGGGCCCAAGGTCGTCACCAGGGCGCTGTTCCTCGCTCCGCTGCTGATCTGGGCCACCTCGACGCTGTTCCTGCTGGGCCTCTCGCACCTCGTCCCCTTCGCCGCCCTCCACCACAGCCCCTACCCCCAGCTGCTGCTCGGTCAGGCGGCGCTCGGGACCGTCGGCGAGCTCTGGATGCTGGCCATCACGGTGCTGACCGCGCTCAACACCTTCAACGGCGGCTTCCTCGTCGCCTCGCGCTTCATCTACGCGGCGGCCCGGGAGGGCAACCTGCCCCCGGCGCTGGCCCGCCTCAACCTCAACGCCGTGCCCTGGGTGGCGGTGTGCGCCCTGGCCACGGCCTCGGCCGTGCTCGCCGCCGTGATCTTCGCCACAGGCCAGTGGCTCCTGCTCGTCGCCGTCGGCGCCACCCTCGAGGCCGGCATCTACGCGCTGGCCTCGGCGTCGCTGCTGATCCTGCGCCGCAAGGAGCAGCGCGACCGGCCGTTCCGCCTGCGGGGCGGGCGCGGGCTGGCCATCGCCGGGACGATCATCTTCTCGGTCTTCGGCCTGGCCACCGGCCTGGCCGACCCAGCCGACTCGAGCCGGTTCTCCCCCGCTCCCCTCCTCGTGATCGTGGTGCTCGCCGCCATCAGCGCCCTCTATGTCAACGTGGGCGTGCCCCGGGTCCAGGCCGCCACCGCCGCCCGGCGCGCCGCGGCAGCCCGGCCGTCGCGCCGCCCCCCACGCCCACCGGTCGCCGCAGCGGAGTCCGACCCGACGGTCGAGCCGATGGAGCCCTAGTCTCAGCCCCATGCGCACCCCCACCACCGAGGACCTCGCCGCCCTGGTGGCGGCCGAGACCGACGACCTGGTCGCCATCCGCCGCGACCTCCACCGCCATCCCGAGCTCGGGTTCGCCGAGGTCCGCACCACGGCGGTCATCGACGACGCCATGACCCAGATCGGCGCCGAGCGCCTCGCCTGCCCGACCCCGACCGGCTCGGTCTGGGCCATCCAGGGCGGCCAGCCCGGGCGGACCGTGATGCTCCGGGCCGACATCGACGCCCTGCCCATCACCGAGACCGCCCCGCTCGACTTCGCCTCCGAGACCGAGGGGCTCATGCACGCCTGCGGCCACGACGCCCACGTGGCCCAGATGATCGGGGCTGCCCGTGCGCTGGCGGCCAGGGCCGAGGACCTGCCCGGCCGGCACATCATCCTGTTCCAGCCGGCCGAGGAGGCCCTGGGCGGCGCCGAGGCCATGATCGCTGGTGGCGTGCTCGACGGCCTCGACATCGAGCGGGTGGTGGGCTGCCATGTCGCCTCGACCGCCCCCACGGGCCTCGTCGGGGTGCGCCACGGCATCGCCATGGCCGACGTGCGCTCCGTGCGGGTCGAGATCGAGGGCATCGGCGGCCATGGGGCGGCCTACACCTCCGGGGCGAACCCCCTGCTGGCCGCCGCCGTCCTCGCCCAGCGACTCGGTGAGGTCGCCGCCGACCTCACCTACGAGGGCGTCGACTGCACCTGCACCGCAGGCGTGCTCCACGCCGGCACCGCCGGGAACGTCATCCCGGCCCACGCCAGGCTCCGCGGCACGCTCCGGACCTTCACGCCCGAGCAGACCGACACCGCCCTCGCTCGGCTCGACGCGCTGATCCTCGAGCTCACGGCGGAGACCGGCTGCACCTTCCACCTCCACTTCGACGACACCGCGCCGGCGGTCCGCAACGACGAGGCCGTGAGCGACCTCGTGCGATCGGCCGCCACCGAGGTGGTCGGCGACCGCTGCGTCTTCGCCATGCCCCCGGTCGCCCCGTCGGACGACGTGTCGTTCTTCCTCGACCGGATCCCCGGGTGCTACTTCTTCGTGGGGGCGGCCAAGGCCGACGGGACCTCGGGCATGCACCACAACCCGGGCTTCGCCATCGACGAGGGCTGCCTGAGCATCGCGGCCAGGGTCCTCGCCGGCTCCGCCATCGCCTGCGCCCAGCCCGGCTGACCCCTCCGGGCCGCGGGTTCAGTCGAACAGGCGCACCCCACCAGAGAGGCCGGCGTCGTCGCCCACCACCACGACGCGCTCGAGCAGCTCACCCAGCGCGTCTCGGCGCAGCCGACGGGCATTGCCCCCCGTGAGCGCACAACGGTCGAAGCGCACGATCCGGTCGAGCTGGTCGATCACGGCCACCACCCGGGCGTCCCACTCGGCGGGATCGAGGCCCTTGCGGACCCGCTCGCCGACGAGGTCGTCGAGGCAGGCCACCCCGCCGAGCGCCAGCTCGGAGAGCTCGAGGTGCGGGGCCAGCCGGCCGTCGACCACCAGGCCGGTCCCCACGCCGGACCCGAGCGTCACGGTCAGCTCGACCCCGACCCCCGTCGAGCAGCTCAGCGCAGCGACGTCGGCGTCGTTGGCCACCCGGACCTCGACCCCGAGCGCTCCGGCCACCGCACCGGCGAGGTCGAAGCCGTCCCAGCGTCGAACCAGGTCCTCGTCGAGCGGCGTCCCGGGTCCGCCGCTCCGGGCCAGGTTGGCGGCGCTGACCACGCAGCCATGGCGCACGAGGCCCGGGAAGCCCATGGCGGCCCGACTGGCCCTCGGCAGCATGCCGGCCAGCTCGGTGACCACGGCCACGAGGCCGTCCGGATCGATCGGGTAGCGCGTCCGACGACGCCGGACCGGACCGGCCAGCCCGCCGTCGGGCCCGACGGCGGCGGCCTTGATGCTGGTGGCCCCGACGTCCACCGAGAGCGTCACGGTCTCCTCCACGCCGCCAACCCTACCGACCGCTCCACTGCGCCCACGGCTCCGGGTGGGTAGGTTTCACCCATGCACGGACCCTGGCTCAACGACGCAAGCTCACTCCTCGAGGCCTTCCGGGCCGGCGAGGTGACGCCGGCCGAGGCCACCGCCGCCTCGATCGCCGCCATCGAGGCCTCGTCGCTCAACGCCATCAGCCACCTCGACGCCGAGGCAGCGATGGCGGCCGCCGAGCGCGCGGACACCTCGCTCCCGCTCGGGGGCCTGCCCATCGGGATCAAGGAGCTCGACCACGTGGCCGGGTGGCCGGCGAACGAGGCCTCGCTCGCCCTCGACGGCGAGATCGCCGAGGGCGACTCACCGCTCAACGCCCGACTGCGCGACGCCGGGGCGGTGCTCCTCGCCCAGACGACC
>CANGPS010000039.1 GCA_947456245.1 Acidimicrobiaceae bacterium | reverse complement strand
CGCAGGCCGGACTTGGCGGCGAGGCGCTCGAAGCTCTTGCGGGTGAAGAAGCGCAGGTGGCCGGCGTCGAAGATGCCACGGCGCTCGTAGTCGAAGGAGCCGGCGAGGACCTTGCCCCGGGCGTACCAGTGGCCGACGTTCGGGATCGAGACGAGGATCACGCCCCGGGGGCTGAGCACCCGCTGGATGTCCACGAGCAGCTCCTGGGGCTCGGCGAGGTGCTCGAAGACGTCGGCGCCGATGACGACGTCGAAGTCCGTCCCCACCTCGGCCGGGAGGCCGTCGTTGAGGTTGGCCTCGACGAAGCCGTCGAGCCGCTCGGCGACCCCGTCGAGCTTCTCCATGTCGACCCCGATGACGGTGTGGCCCTGGAGCCGGAGCAGCTCGCCGAACTGCCCGTGGGAGCAGCCGAGGTCGAGGATGCGCTTGGGTCCGCCCTCGTCGAGCCAGGTCAGCAGCTGCTGGTGGGAGGAGTCGGCCGACGACGACATCTTGAGGTCGTAGCCCTCCTCGGCGAAGGCCAGCTCGCCGGTGCCGAAGCCCATCTTGTGGGAGCGGTAGCGCAGCACGTCGATCACGACGTCCTTGGCGTAGCCCATGCCGTCGACGTAGCAGATCTCATCGCCGTAGTAGGTGGGGATGGGCACCTCGATGATGGACTTCCCAGCCTCGAGCAGCTGCAGGATGATCTCGGTGTCGAAGTCGAAGCCGTTGGAGTTCACCTCGAGCGGGATCTCGGCCAGCGCGCTGGTGCGGTAGGCGCGGTACCCGCTGTGCCACTCCGAGAGGTGCAGGCCGGTCACGGCGTTCGAGAAGGTGCTGAGGATCTTGTTGCCGACGAACTTGTACATGGGCATGCCGCCCGACCGGGCTCCGCCCTTGCGCAGCATGCGCGAGCCGAAGACGGCGTCGGCGTCGGTCTCGGCGAAGGGCCGCACGATGTCCTCGATGACCTCGGGCGCGTACTGGCCGTCGCCGTGGAGCAGGACCACGATGTCGAGGCCGCGCTCGATGGCCCAGGCGTAGGCCGCCTTCTGGTTGCCGCCGTAGCCGAGGTTCTGCGGCCGGCGGATGACCGTGAGGGGGAGGTCGCTCGTCTCCTTGTACTGCAGGCCGATCTCGTAGGTGGTGTCCGAGCTGGCGTCGTCGCACACGATGATGTCGGCGACCCGGGACCGGAAGGACTCGGGCAGGCGGTCGAGGACCTGGGTGAGGGTCGAGGCGGCGTTGTAGGCGACGACGACGACCCCGATCTTCTCCGTGGACTCGACTCCGGCGTCGTCTGACATGCTGGCTCCCCTCAGCCGACGGGCGACGAGCCCGTTCGAGGCTCGAACTTACCTGTGGACAACCTGCGGCGACAAGGCAGGACGGCGCCCTGGACCTTGTGGCCGCGCCGGTGGTTGGCTACGTTCTGGCCATCGCTCGCTCCGCCTCTTCGTCTCGCAGCCTCGGAGAGGCCCTGTCCCTCAGGGACAACAGCCTGAACTTCCTGCGCCTGGTGCTGGCCAGCTTCGTCATCGTCAGCCACGTCTACGACCAGAGCCACGTGCAGATCGCCATCTTCCACAACGGGAACCTCGGATCGGTGGCGGTCTACGGATTCTTCGGCATCTCGGGCTACCTCATCGCCCGCAGCGCCGAGACCCACGGGACCCTGCGGTTCCTGTGGCTCCGGGCCGTGCGGATCTTCCCCGGCTTCTGGATGGCGCTGCTCATGACCGCCTTCGTCTTCGGGCCGCTCGTGTGGCTGGTGGTCCACCACGGGACCCCCCGGGCGGGCCTCGGCCACTACTTCTCGCCGCCCCCGCACAACTGGCTCCCGACCATGTCGCCGGTCAACTACGTCCGCAGCAACTGGTGGCTCGAGATGCGCCAGATCTGGATCTCGGGCGTGATCCGCAACTCGTCGCTGTGGACGCTCTACTTCGAGTTCATCTGCTACCTGGTCCTGGCCGCGCTGGCCCTGGTGGGCCTGCTCAGGCGCCGGATCCTGGTGGTGGTGCTCACCGCAGGGATCTTCGTCGCAGTCGGGGCCATCGCCCTAGTCCCGGGCTGGAACAGCCACTTCAACGTGTTCATCAACTGGGTGCCGATGAACATCCTGAAGTTCCTCGCCGTCTTCCTGGTCGGGACCCTGCTCTACCTCTACCGCGACCGGGTGCCCGACTCGGGATGGCTGGCGTTCGCCTGCGCCGTGGTGGCCTATGGCTCGCTGTGGCTCACGCCCTCGATCGACCGCTTCGCCCTGCACATCACGATCACCGATGTGTTCATCCCGGCGATGGTCTACCCCGTGCTGTGGCTCGGGGCCCACCTGCCCTTCCGTCGGGTCGGCACCGTGCACGACTACTCCTACGGGGTCTACCTCTACGGCTTCCCCGTACAGGTGCTCGTCATCGCCCTGCTCGACCAGCACTGGCCCCGGCCGGTGGTCCTCGTGCTGACCCTGATCCTGACCATCCCCTTCGCCCTGGCCTCGTGGTGGGTGGTGGAGCGCAACGCGCTGCGCCTCAAGTCCCTCAGCCTGCGCCGCTCGCGCGCCACGGACGCCGAGGCGGGCTGAGCCACGCCGTCCTCGGGTGAGTACGATGGGGTCCTGATGCACCCCGCCCTCGCTGTCGTCCTGCTGGCGCCACCGGTGCACCCGGGGGCGTCCCGGTGAAGGAGGCCTGCGGCGTCTTCGGCGTGTTCGCCCCGGATCGCGACGTGGCCCATGCCACCTATGACGGCATCTTCGCCCTCCAGCACCGCGGCCAGGAGTCGGCCGGCATGGCGGTGGCCGACGGGGAGACCATCACGGTGGTCAAGGACACGGGCCTCGTCGCCTCGGTCTTCGACGACCGCACGCTCTTCGGCCTGACCGGCAGCCACGCCATCGGTCACACGCGCTACTCGACGGCGGGCTCGATGGACTGGACCAGCGCCCAGCCCGTCTACCGACCCGTCGGGCCGAGCGGCTTCGCCCTCGCTCACAACGGCAACCTGACCAACACCGCCGAGCTCGCCGAGGGCCTCGGCGTGCTCCCCGGCCTCGAGCTGACCGACTCCGACACGCTCGCCGAGCTGATCTCGCGCTCGTTCCCCCACGAGGCCGGTGGCATCGACGCGCTCCAGTCGGCCCTGCGGACGGCCCTGCCCCAGGTCGAGGGCGCCTTCTCGCTGACCATCCTCGACGCCACCCACATCTACGGCGTGCGCGACCCCCACGGGTTCCGGCCGCTGTGCCTCGGCCGCTTCGGGCCCGAGGACGCGCCGGAGGGGTGGGTGCTGGCGTCGGAGTCCCCGGCGCTCGACGTCATCGGTGCCCACTTCGTGCGCGAGGTCGAGCCGGGCGAGCTGGTCACCATCGGCCCCGAGGGCGTGAGCTCGGAGTTCTACGTGGACCCGGGCACGACCGCCGAGCACCTCTGCATCTTCGAGTTCGTCTACTTCGCCCGGCCCGACACCTTCCTGCGCGGCCGCGAGGTCCACGGCACGCGCCGGCGCATGGGCCAGCTGCTCGCCGAGCAGTCGCCGGTCGAGGCCGACATGATCATGGGCGTCCCCGACTCGGGCATCCCGGCCGCCGAGGGCTTCGCCCTGGCCTCGGGCATCCCGTACGGCCAGGGCCTGGTCAAGAACCGCTACATCGGCCGGACCTTCATCGACCCGAGCCAGAAGAACCGCGACAAGGGCGTGCGCCGCAAGCTCAACCCGCTGCGCGAGAACATCGCGGGCAAGCGGCTCGTGGTCGTCGACGACTCGATCGTGCGCGGCACGACCACGAGGGCGCTCGTGCGCATGCTGCGCGAGGCCGGCGCGGCCGAGGTGCACCTGCGGATCTCGTCGCCGCCGTTCAAGTGGCCCTGCTTCTACGGCATCGACACCCCGACGCGTGGCGAGCTGCTGGCGGCCACCCACGAGCTCGACGAGATCGTCGACTACATCGGCTGCGACTCGCTGGCCTACATCAGCCTCGAGAACCTGCGCGAGGCCATCGGCGTGGCCGAGGGCTTCTGCGACGCCTGCCTGTCGGGGACCTATCCGACGGCCCTTCCTGTGACCCTGCGCACCAGTGCGTCAGAGTCCTCGGCCGATGCTCGCGCCGGGGCTCAGGCCGACCTCCAGCCGGCGCTCCCGGGGGTCTGACCATGGCTGAGCAGCAGGGCGCCACCTACGCAGACGCCGGCGTCGACATCGCGGCGGGCGACGCCGCGGTCGAGGCGATCAAGGACGTCGTGGCCTCGACGTCACGGCCCGAGGTCCTCGGCGGCATCGGTGGCTTCGGCGGCATGTTCGCCCTCGACACGCAGCGCCACCCCAACCCGGTGCTGGTGTCGTCCACCGACGGCGTGGGCACCAAGCTCGAGGTGGCGCGGCTCGCCGGCCGATTCGACACCGTCGGGATCGACCTCGTGGCCATGTGCGTGGACGACCTCGTGTGCATCGGTGCCGAGCCCCTCTTCCTCCTCGACTACGTGGCCGTGGGCGCCGTGGACCCGGACCGCATCGCCGAGGTCGTCGGTGGCGTGGCCGAGGGCTGCCGGCAGGCCCGCTGCGCCCTGCTCGGCGGCGAGACGGCCGAGCACGGCGGCGTCATGGGCGCCGATCACCTCGACATCGCCGGGTTCGCCGTGGGCGTCCTCGAGCGCGGCACCGAGCTCGGTGCGCCGCGCGTCGGCCTCGGCGACGTGCTCATCGGCCTGGCCTCGCCCGGCCTGCGCTCGAACGGCTACACCCTGGCCCGCCACGTGCTGCTCGAGCGGGCCGGCCTCGACCTCGACGACCCGGCCTGGGAGGGCGCCGAGGCCACGGTGGCCGACGAGCTGCTGCGGCCCTCGGTGATCTACTCGCCGGTGATCATGGACCTGCTCGCCGCCTGCCCCGGTGCCGTCCACGCCATCGCCCACATCACCGGTGGCGGGATCCCGGGCAACCTCAACCGCGTCCTGCCCGACCACCTCGACGCCGCGGTGGAGCGCTCCGGCCTCCCCGTGCCGAGGATCTTCTCGGAGATCGCCCGACTCGGCTCAGTGGCACCCGACGAGATGGACCGCGTGTTCAACATGGGCGTCGGCATGGTGCTCGCCGTGGCGGCCGACCGGGCTGACGACGTGCTGGCCGCCCTGGTCCCCTCGGGCGTGCCGGCGGCCGCCATCGGGACCATCGTCGAAGGAAGTGGGAAGGTGAACCTGTGAGCGACCTCGATCCGACCAGGGCGGCGCTGGCCGCCCACCTGCTCGAGCACTCGGTCAAGACGGGGGACTTCGTCCTCAAGTCGGGGAAGCGCTCGAGCTGGTTCATCGACTCGAAGCAGACCGTGTGCCGGCCTGACGCCATGGTCCTCGTGGCCGAGGCGCTGCTCGCCCTGGTGCCCGACGACGCCACCGCCATCGGCGGCCTGACCATGGGGGCGGACCCGGTGGCCTTCGTCACGGGCGGCATCGCCGCCACCAAGGGCCGGGACCTCAAGATCTTCAGCGTCCGCAAGGAGGTCAAGGACCACGGGGCGGGCGGGCGCATCGCCGGGGCGCTCGAGCCGGGCGATCGCGTGGTGATCACCGAGGACACCGTCTCGCGGGGCACCTCGCTGCTCGAGGCGGCGCGCGCGGTCGAGGACTTCGGCGCCACCGTGGTGCTGCTCACGGCCATCGTGGACCGTGGCGGGTCGGCCGAGCGCCTGGCCGCGGCCGAGGGCTGGCCCTTCCGGGCGGTGCTCACCGCGCCGGACCTGGGCTTCGACTACGAGGGCGGCGCCGAGGCCTGATCTGGCCCGGCCCCTCAGGGTGGCGCGTCCTAGGCTGTCGACCATGACCACCTACGAGACCCTGCTCGTCGACATCGCCGACGGCGTCGCTGTCGTCACCCTCAACCGACCTGAGGTCATGAACTCGTTCAACGCCGCGATGCGCACCGAGCTCACGGGCCTCTGGGCCGCCCTGCGCGAGGACGACGACGTGCGCTGCGTGCTCGTCACCGGCGCCGGCGACCGGGCCTTCTGCACGGGGATCGACCGGACCGAGGCCATGGCGGACATCGACACCGAGTCCGACGGACTCGACGGCTACATCACGCCGTTCATGTTCGACGACCCGGGCAAGGCCATGTGCCCCAAGGCCAACGAGCTGTGGAAGCCCGTCGTGGCCGCCGTGAACGGCATCGCCTGCGGCGGGGCGTTCTACCTGCTCGGCGAGGCCGACGTGATCCTGGCCGCCGACACTGCCACCTTCTTCGACCCCCACGTCACCTATGGCATGACGGCCGCCTTCGAGCCCATCCAGCTGATGGGCAAGATGGACTTCGGCGACCTCGTGCGCATGTCGCTCATGGGCGCCTCCGAGCGCCTGAGCGCGGCCAAGGCCCAGGCCTCGGGCCTGGTCTCGGAGGTCACGGCCCCCGAGGACCTCATGGAGGCGGCGATGTGGGTGGCCCGCACCATCGCCGAGTCGCCGTCGCTGGTCACCCAGGGGACGCTGCGCAGCCTGTGGATGGCTCGCGAGCTCTCGCGCCGCCAGGCCCTCGACCAGGCCTACCTGATGACGGCCGTGGGCACCGACAAGCAGAGCCTGGCCGCCGGCCAGGAGCGCTTCAGCTCGGGGACCCGGCTCGAGTGGCGCCTGCGCTGAGGTCGTTCAGCGGAAGGCGTCGACGATCGCCTGCCACCACTCGTCGAGCACAGGCGCCTGCTCCGCCGGCGTGGCACCGGTGCGGACGATGACGAGGTCGAGCGGCGGGACGGCCACGATGCGCTGGCCCTCGAAGCCGTTGCACCAGAAGGTCCCGAGCTCGTCGCCCGCCAGCCAGGTCTGGAGCGAGTACCACCGGCCGTCGTCAGGATCGAGCGAGATCGGCACCCGCAGGGCGTCGATCCACGCCTCGGGCACGACCCGGGTCGCCCCAGCCATGCCGCCCCGGCACAGCATGAGGCCGAAGCGGGCGAAGTCGCGCGCCGTGGCGTGGACATAGGACGAGGCCACGAAGGTCCCGGCCTCGTCGAAGGTGGGCGTGGCCGTGGTCATGCCCAGCGGGCCGAACAACCGCTCGTCGAGGAAGGCGGCCATGGCTGCGCCGCCGCCGAGGACGTCGCCGACGAGCCGCGAGATGATGTTGGTGGTCCCCGACGAGTAGTTGTAGCGGGTGCCTGGCTCGGCGGCCAAGGGCCGGTCGGCGGCGAAGTGGGCCATGTCGGCCATGCCGGAGCCGAAGAGCATCTCGATCACGTCGCTGACGCCCGAGTCGACATAGTCCTCGGTGAAGGCGAGGCCGTCGCGCATGGCGAGCAGGTCCCGCAGGGTGATGGACCGGCGCGGGTCGCCCGGGGCGGACCACTCGGGCACGGCCGCCGGGGCGTCGAGGTCGAGACGGCCCTCGTCGACGAGCATCCCGACCACGATGCACAGCATCGTCTTGGCCATCGACCAGCTCAGCAGGGGCACCTCGGCCGTCACCGGCGTGGGCTCGGCGACGAAGGATCCGAGGGCGCCGTGGTAGCGCTCGGCCACGATCCGGCCCTGGTGGACCACCACCACCGAGTGGGTGGTGGCCAGCGGGCCGTCATCGTCGACCGCCGCGTCGAGCAGCGCGGTGAGGTCCACCGGCGATGCCGCCGTCGACCACCCGGCCTGGGGCCACTCCCCGGTCGTGGGGTAGCCGCCGGCCACGCCGGCGGGCGGGTGCACCTCGGCGGTCACGCCGGTCGTGGGGTGTTGAGCTCGGTGACGTTGTCGAGCAGGACCCGACGCCGGTCGGCATCGCTCAGCTTCGCCAGCTCGGGGACGTAGTCGAGGGGCTCGGGCATGCCCTCGATGTGCGGCCAGTCGGAGCCGAACAGGACCCGCTCGGACCCCATCAGGTCGACCACCTCGTTGACGTCGTCCTCCCAGAACGGGTTGATCCACCAGTGCTTCGCCAGCGTGAGCGTGGGGTCCTCGGAGAAGTACCCCGGCATCTTCTTGTCGGTCGAGCGCAGCTTGGCGAACACGTCGGCGAGGAAGGTCGAGCCGTTCTCGATCGACGCCATCCGCAGGTTCGGGTGACGGTCGAAGAGCTTCTCGAAGACGCTGGTGATCACGAAGTCGGCCGCCGCGCGCTCGATGCCGAAGGACTTGATGGAGGGCTTCCAGCCGCCCGAGAACGTCGCGCCGAAGCCCTCGTCGGCGTAGCCGTTGGTGGCCCAGCCGCTGTCGCCGGCGTGGATGACCATCGGGATGCCGGCCTCAGCGACCCGGGCCCAGAAGGGATCGAAGGACTCGTCGAAGGGGGAGCGTCGTCCGGTCACGGTCGTCGGGGCGGCGGCGCGCATCACGAGCACGCGCGCGCCTCGGTCGAGCGCCCACTCGAGCTCCGAGACGGCCCAGTCGACGTCGGCCAGGGCGAGGTAGGGGGCGGCGAAGAGCCGACCGTCGCCCCGGTCGAAGCCCCAGTCCTCGTCCAGCCAGCGGTTGAAGGCGGAGAAGGTGGCGCAGACGGCGAAGGGGTCGTCCTTGAGCAGCTCCTCGTAGAGCATGCCGAGCGTGGGGAACATCCACACCGAGCTCAGCCCGTGCTCGTCGAGGGTGGCCACCCGGGCGTCGCGGTCGCGGTAGGCGGGGCGGATCTCCTCGCGCACCGAGAGGAACTCGAGGGGGTTGCGGCCCTCGGGGTTGCCGCGGAAGTAGTCGTGCATGGCCCCGGGAGGGGCGATGGGGTTGAACGTCGGGTTGGTCACCGCCCGGCTGACCTTGCCTCCGACGACGTGGTACCGGCGGCCGTCGATCTCGCACCACTGCACGCAGCGCGAGCCCAGGGCCGGGTCGAGGTGGCGGGTGAAGGCGTCGAGGGCCTCGTAGTAGTGGTTGTCGGCGTCGAACGGCTTGTAGCCCAGATCGTCCATGTCCCCTCCTGGTCGTCGAGTGGGTCGATGCTACGTCACCATCGGACACCTGTCCGATCGTGGTTCGTGCATGTCGGATCGCTGGTTGCCCACAGTGTGCGCGCTGGCTAGGTTTCCTTAGGCTCCCGAACTGTCCGGGAGCATCCATTGTGCTTCGGGGGGAGATATCGATGGCCAAGCGGAACCGTGCACCTCGCCAGCGCCGCGTGGTGCCGCCGTGGAAGATCTCGCTGCTGCGCCCGGTCCTGCGATGGTCGAACGGCCGTGGGGCCTTCGTGCTCCGACTCGTCGGCAACTCGATCGGTCCCGTCTACGTCCGGGAGGGCGACGGGGCCAAGGGGTCGACGGCAGGGTGGACGACGCCACCCATCCCGCTCGACGACTACGCAGACGGCGCGACGAGGGCGGATCAGGCCGAGCCGAGCGAGCCGGGCCACTCCTGACCGCCATCGGTCACACCGACGTGGGAGCGTCGGAGGCCGTGATGAGCAGTGCAAGCGAGCGCAGGGTCCTCCTCGAGGTCTCGACCGTCGGCGAGGGTCAGGTGCGCCTGGCCGGATCGCCGGTGACCTTCGCCACCCGCCACGCCACGTGTGCGCTGCTGTGGCTCTGCGTGGCCGATGGCGCCAGGATCCCGGTGTCCGAGCTGGCGTCGGCCCTCTGGCCCACGGCGGCCGAGAGCCGACTGGCCCGTCGCACGGCCACGATGACCTGGCAGATCCGACGCGCCCTCGGCGACGCCGGCCGGCTCGTGGTCCGGACCCCCGACGCCCTGCGGGTGGATCCGTCGCTGGTCGCCGTCGACCTGCTCGAGGCCCGGTTCGCCGCCCAGGTGGCGCATGCCGCCTCGGCGCCGGTGCCGACCGAGGCCGCAGCGGTCCTCGCCGCCGAGCACTGCACGCCGTTCGCCGAGATGGCCTGGGTCCAGGAGCTCATGGCCACGAACCGTCGCCTGCTGCTCCCCTGACGCCCGGAGCCCGTCGGGCTCTGTGAGACTCGGCAAGGTGGTCGCCCGACTCGCCGCCATCATCGTCGCCGTCAGCTCGATGCTCGTCGGCGTCTCGTCGAGCATCGATGCTGCGCAACCCGTCCGCACCTCGGCCACCCCTCACGCCGCTGTCGTGGGGCTCCCTGCCACACCGGCCTTCGACGGCAACCCCTGCTCGGTCCCGGCTCGCGATGACCCGACCTGTCCGGTGTGGAACCGCTGCTCGCACCTGTCGAGCTGCACCGGCGACGCCCCGGACCCGGCCCTGATCAAGGCCGGGTCGAGCTACGTGGTGCTCAGCACCGGAACCGCGCTCGGCAACTCGATCCAGGTGCTCGTCTCCGATCGGATCGACGGCGGCTACCACGCCTGGCCGATGGGTCAGTGCCCCACGGGCTCCGGTCCCGTCGCCTGCCGGCTGCGGTACGGCTCGTCGGCCTTCGGCATCGACGGTCGTCAGGGCCTGCCCGGGTGGACGGTGCCGGGCACCCAGATGGCGCCGTCGGCCGCCTTCGTGGGTGGTCGGTGGGTCATGTACTTCGCCGGGGTGAGCACGACGACTGGGCGATCCTGCCTCGGAGTGGCCGAGCTCGACCCTCGCTACCGGGGTTCGGGCCGAGCGATCTCCCTGCCCTCCGACCCATCGTCGCCGCCGCTGTTCGTGGCGCCCGGATCCTCGCCGGGACCGCTCCGCTGCGAGCCGCCGAAGCGCTACGGCACGGCGGTGGGCCTGGTGGACCCGTCGGTCTTCGTGAACCCCGGCGACGGCACGCCGTGGCTGCTCTACAAGACCAACGACGGGTCGAGCCCGCTCCCGGCCCACCTGCTGGTCCAGCAGCTCACCCCTGACGGCCTCCACCTCACCGGTCCGGCCCACCTGCTGCTCAGCCAGGACACCCGGGTGTTCCCCTGGCAGCAGACCATCGAGAACCCCGAGATGGTGATCGCGTCCGGCGGGTTCCACCTGCTGTTCTCCGCCGGCCTGTGGGACACCGCCGGCTATGGCGAGGCGGAGGCGGCGTGCCTGGGCCCGGCCGGTCCGTGCTGGCCCCCGAGCGCCCGGTTCCTGACCAGCACGGCGACCGCCGCCGGCCCGGGGGGCGCCTCGGTGCTTCGGGTGGCCGGGGCGCTCGCGATGGCGGTGGCGGCCTGGAGCCCGAGCTGCATCGGCTATCCGGGCCACGGATCGCCATCAGGGTGCACCACCGGCGCGCGTCGGCTGTTCGTCGGCCCCCTCGCCATCGGGTGAGGTCGGTAGCCTCAGGCCATGACCGACGAGACCGACGTCCCTGCTCCGCCGCCGGTGCGCTGCGCCGCCTGCGGTGGCGTGCCGGCGCTGCGCCACGAGGGCCCGGGCGGTCCGGTCCACCTCTGCCCGGCCTGCGCAGCGGCCGAGGGTCTCGGCTGCCCGTAGGCGGTGGTGCGGCTCAGGCTGCCGAGGGGCTCGAGGCCACGGCGATGGTGAAGTAGCTCCAGGGCTTCGGTCCTGCCACGTAGCGCTGCTCGAGGCGCTCGACGCCGAACCCGGCGGCCTCGAGCAGCCCGACCGGGTCGCGCGACAGGTGGCACCCGTCGGCGATCCTGCGCTCGATGGGGTCGATCCTCCGCTGCCAGCGGGCGATGCCCGGGTCGGGAGCGACGCCGTGCTCGAGGAGGTGGAGCCGTCCACCGGCCACGAGGATGCGGGCGACCTCGCCGAGGGCGGCCGCGGGGTCGGGGATGGTGCACAGCGAGAAGGTGCACAGCGCCGCGTCGCAGGATGCGTCGGGGAGCTCGACCGACTGCCCGTCGAGGCCGACGTGGAGCACCGGGACCTCGGAGGCCGAGATGCGCGCCTCGGCGATGCGCCGCGCCGTCGCCGCCGGTTCGACGGCGAGGACCTCGGTCACCCCGTCCGGGTAGTGGGGGACGTTGAGGCCGGATCCGAAGCCGATCTCGAGGACCCGGCCCGAGAGCCCCTCCATCGCCGAGCGCCGGAAGCGCTCGATGCCCTTGGCCCCGCAGGTGAGCTCGACCAGGCGAGGGACGACGTGGTCACGGTAGAGGCCCATGGGGGGCAAGGTAGCGGAGCGCCCGGCGGCTCGTGGTGGTACGTTCACCTCATGGCTATTGACACTCGATCTGACAAGACAGCGGTCCGTCGGCTGGCGGCCCTCGCCCTGGGGGCGGTCCTCCTCGCCGGGTGCTCCTCGTCGAGCACCTCGGCGCCCACGACGACCACCCTGCCGCATGCCGACGACGTGTACGCCAAGCGCTACTGCGAGGTCCTGCTGGTCGATCCGGCCGCGGCGGGCGGTCCGACGGCGAGCGTCTACAACTCGTTCCCGATGAGCGACTGCCCCGAGTCCAAGTGGAAGGCCCTCGACGCCGCCGCCCTGGCCAAGGAGAACGGCGTGCCGCTCGCCCTGCTCAACGGCCCGCGCTACTGGGCCATGGACTCGATCGCCAAGATCCGCTCCGGCAAGAAGGTCACCACGACCTTCGGTGGCATCGCCATGGACGAGGAGGCCACCGTCAACATCGGCGACCTCGCCGCGGCGCGCACCCCCTACGTGACCCACGACGTCGACCGGAAGGCATCCTTCACCTTCAAGAAGGGCCGCACGATCAGCGAGCTCACCGCGGCCGACGGCTCGATCTACGTGATGCAGTCGTGGAGCCAGCAGATGGACCCCACTCTGACGGCCAGCGCGCTCCCCGGCCTGGCTTCCAAGCTCACCTTGCCCGCAGGGTGGAGCTACACCACCCGGACGCTCGACACACCGCTGGTGGTCCAGACCACGGGCAAGGTGGCGCACGTCCTCCAGGACAGCCTCGGGAACAGCTACTCGCTCGAGACCTCAGGCTGAACCGAGCTCGGCCGCCGGCCGCCGGTCATTCGTCGGGCGGTGTAGAACGGCGTCGTGACCCACGAGCCTGAACTCAGCGTCCCCGTCGACCTCTGCGCCCCCGACGGCGGGCTCCTCAACCCTGCGGCGAGGGGGTGGTCCCGACGGCCGCTGCACCGGGCCAACCTCGACGGGGGCGACCTCGGCCGCAACAAGCGCTGGGACTACTGGGCCATCCTGGCCGGCGACCTGATCGTCTCCTGCGTCTACTCGGACATCGACGTGATCGGCCTGGCCGACACCTACTGGGCCGAGCTGTCGACCGGGCGCACCGGCGGCCAGGGCATCATCACCGAGCCCGGACCCATCCGGCTGCCCCAGGTCTGCGAGACGGCTGAGCTCTCGGTCGAGCGCGACGGCCTCGTGCTGACCATGGGCACCGAGGACGCCGACGGCACCCACCTCGTCGCCTCCTGGACCGAGGCCGACGGACGTCCGGCGTCCTTCGACATCCGGGTCGCGCAGCCGGCCGGCCTCGAGTCGGTCAACGTCGTCATCCCCTGGAGCGACGACACGTTCAACTTCACCTCGAAGCAGGTGGCCCGCCCCGCCACCGGCAGCCTGCGGGTGGGCGACGAGGAGTGGGCCCTCGGTGCCGACCAGGAGGCCTGGGGCATCCTCGACGTGGGCCGGGGCCGGTGGCCGTCGAAGCTGGCCTGGAACTGGGGTGCGGCCTCGGGTCGGTCCGGTGACACGGTCGTCGGCCTGCAGTTCGGGGCCAAGTGGACCGAGGGCACGGGCTTCACCGAGAACGGGTTCGTGATCGACGGCCGGGTCACCAAGCTCGGCCGGGAGCTCGAGTGGACCTATGACTGGGACGACCCCATGGCGCCCTGGACCATCGTGGACCCCGGCGGCCAGCTCTCGGTCGTGCTCACGCCGGTGTTCGACAAGTACACCAAGGCCGGCGACGAGCACCTCGGCAGCGAGGTGCACCAGGTGTTCGGGACCTATTCCGGCACCATCACGGATGATGACGGCCGGCCGGTCGAGTTCACAGACCTCCAGGGCTTCGCCGAGGAGGCACGCCAGGTCTGGTGAGCAAGTTCGTCGCCGGGGTGGAGTGGACGACTACGGGTGTGACGGGGTGCCGGCCGGACGACCGCCGAGGAGGTTCGAGGCGAACTGCTCGATGTCCTGCGCCAGTTGCGGGTGGGCCCGAGGATCAGGGTGCTCGGAGCGGACCAGCTCGAGGATCTGCTCGAGGACCGCTTCAGCCAGGTTCGGAGCGTTGTCGATTCCCCACGCTCGACCCTCGGCCGCCAGCTGCTCCAGTGTGATCGCGGCATGACGGTACTCGCCGTCGATGGCGAGGGCCATCTGCTGGTCGTTCGGCTGGTGGGCCTGGGGCACCACGTCGTACGCCGGGGCGAGCGACATCTCACCATCAGGATGGTGGAGCAGTGACAGGTTCTTGGCGTGCAGATCGAGGTTCCCTGCCGCGACCGAGAGCACGGTGAGCGCGAACAAGGAAGAGCGCGCCTGGCTTCCGGCGCTCGTGGTCACCACCTGAGCGATGCGGCTCAGGCTGACCCGGCCGCCGTGCTGCTGGTACTTCTGGATCCCTCTCGCCCCCAGTGCCTGGTTGAAGTCCTCCTGGTGGATCCGCCCATCGGGGCGCTCCGGTGAACGGTCGTAGCGCTCGATGACGAGGGCGGGGACGCCGTCGAACTCCATGATCGCAGTGGCGAACGAGGTCAGGCCGAGGGATCGTGCGAGGCGGGCGCCATACTCCTCGTCGAAGATCATGGACGGGTGCTCCCGTGACACGGGCTTGAGGATGTGGCTCGAGGGCCAGCCATCCTGGGCGCGGTGCCACGAGTCGCCGAGCCGGGCGAGGACGATCTTGTCCTGCACGCCGGCCAGCGATGTCTTGCCCGTCGGTGGCCGGTTGCCGAGTGGATCGCGACGGACTTCATCGAGCATGGCGGCGATCCCAGCGTCCGTCACCGGCGCGACGGAGGGGGTCAAAGGCTCGCCAGGGAGGTCGGGATCCCAGATCTGGAGTGCGCCCGCCAGGTCTCGACCGAAGGTTCGGAGGAAACCGATGACGTCGTGCTCGTCGACCTGCGCCCGCTCGGCGAGGTGACGGAGCATCGCCCCTTCCGGGAGGAGCTCTCGGAAGAAGTTCTGACGCCGCTCCTTGCGCGCGCGGACCGCCACCGCGGACAGGGGGATGGCCACCGAGAGCATCGGGCTATCGAGGCCGAAGTGCCCAACCGCCTCTGCGTCGGCGATGAAGTCGAACGAGCGCCAGTCACCGACGAGACGTCCGATCCGCCATCCGTAGAGGTCGACGACGAGATCAGCCATCGCGCTCAGAGGGGGAGATGACCGCCGTGAGCTCCATCCCCGTCTCGTGCATGGCGGCGAAGAGGCGGGTCATCAGGAGGGACGGCTTCCCTGCCTCGAGCTCCCAGATGTAGCGCTGGGTCGTGCCGAGGCGGCTGGCGAGTTCCCGCTGGCTGAGCCCTGCGAGCAGCCGGGCCTGCTGAAGGATCCGCCCGAGCGATTCGGGGCTGGTCACCCTTCCGGTGTACTCCATGCGCTGCTCCTGACGTCGATATCGTCGTCAGGTTAATTGACTACATATTCGTAGTCAAGAGGTTTGACTCCGATAACAACGTCACGTTGGCCGAGTTCAACCAGGTTCGCCGAAATGGGCTGGCGGCGATCAGACAGCGGGCACGAGCGAGTGGGCCAGGCTCGTGACCGGGCCCACCGAGGCCGGCGCCTCGATCAGCACCTGGGTGGAGCCCACCAGCATGCTCAGGGCGGTCACGCTCCCATGCCGGGTCGGGATCGTGGCGACATAGGCGTCGTCGCCGATCCCGCAGAGGTGCTTGGTCCGGTGGCCGGTGGCGTCGACCCCGGTGGCCCAGGACGCGAAGCCCCGTGGCGAGACGAACATCGAGTAGGTGATCCGGACGCGCTTCTCCGAGCTCGAGATCCGATAGGTGCAGGTGGTCTGCCGGGGGTTCGACCGCGGGGACGGCGACTCGACCACCCGGCCGACGAGGCTGGCGAGCTGGGTGGTGCTCACAAGCGTGCACGACGAGGCGCTCATGGTCTTGCCGGTCATGGCCATCGGGTGGGCCGGCATGACCATGGCCGGTGGCGAGCTCGATCGCGTCACGAGGAAGACCACCCCGATCGCCAGGTCGGCCCCGAGGAGGAGGCCGACCGCCCCGAGCACCAGCGCCCTGGTCCGACGGCTCACCTCACCTCGGCGAGCTCAGCGGGATCGACGTCCCGCTGACGTAGGAGATGGCCTCGAGGGCGGTGGTGGGGGTCCAGCCGTTCTTCG
>CANGPS010000038.1 GCA_947456245.1 Acidimicrobiaceae bacterium | reverse complement strand
CGGTAGACGCCCCACCCGCCGGCGTTGACGAGCGTGGCCGGGGCGATGCTCACCGGTTCGTCGCCGAGGACCTGTCGGGTGACGTCGTCGCCGGCTAGCGGCCTCGTGCTGAGCGGCACGTGCCACGAGCGGCCGATGGCGCTCTCGCCGTCGGCCGGGCCGTAGGCGAAGGGGGCCTGGGTGACCTTGCCGTCGGCCACCTCGAGGATGGGGTGGCCGCCCTGGAGGATCCAGGTGTCCATGATGTCGCCCACCGGCTGGCCCGAGGCGGCCGAGAGGGCGTCCCAGAGGTCCTTCGTCACGGTGTTGCCGTAGGCGTGGGTGGTCAGATAGCTGCGGATCCCATCCCGGAAGGTGTCCTCGCCCAGGTGCTGCTCGAGCATGCGCAGCACGCTGCCGCCCTTCTCGTAGGTGAGCAGGTCGAACATCCCGCGCGCGTCAGCGGGGGAGTGGACGACGAACTCGATGGGTCGGGTCGAGTGCAGGCCGTCGATGGCCATGGCGGCCTGGCGCGACGTGCCGAAGCCGACCCAGCGGTTCCAGTTGGGTCGGAAGGCATCGGTGCACTTGATCTCCATGAAGGTGGCGAAGGCCTCGTTGAGCCAGATGCCCTCCCACCAGCCCATGGTCACGAGGTCGCCGAACCACATGTGGGCGATCTCGTGGGCGACGACGTCGACCACCCGCTCGACCTCGTTGCGCGAGGCGGTCTCGGGGTCGACGAGCAGGGCGGTCTCGCGGAACGTCACGAGGCCGAGGTTCTCCATGGCGCCGAAGGCGAAGTCCGGGATGGCGATCAGATCGAGCTTGTCGCCGGGGTAGTCGATGTTGAAGTACTCGGTGAAGTAGCGCAGCGAGAATGCGGCGACCTCGGCGGAGAACGGAGCCAGGTCAGCCTTGCCGGGGGGGTAGATGATGCGCACCGGGGTGCCGTCGACGTCCACTGCCTCGGTGGCTTCGAAGGGGCCGACGATGAAGGCCACGAGGTAGGTGGACATGATCATCGTCGGGGCGAACCGCACCAGCCTGGTCCCGTGGCCGGTGGGGTCCTCGGAGACCACCGGGCTGTTCGAGTAGGCCTCGAGGCCGTCGGGGACGACTAGGGAGATCTCGAAGGACGCCTTCTTGGCCGGCTCGTCGAAGCAGGGGAAGGCGCGACGGGCGTCGGTGGCCTCCATCTGCGTGGTGGCGATGGTGCGGGTGTTGCCGTCGGGGTCGACGAAGGTGGAGCGGTAGAACCCGACGAGCTGGTCGTTGAGGATCCCGGTGAACACCATGGTCACCGTCGCCGGACCGACCGGGAGGTCGACGTCGGGGGTGAGGGTGGCTCGCTCGGTCTCGAGGTCGAGGGCCACGGAGCACTCGTGGGTCGATCCGCCGAGGGTGACCGAGGCGGACGAGATCTCGAGGTCTACGGCGTTGAGCACGATCGACGACACCGGAGCGGTGATGTCGACGTCGATCTCCACCTCGCCGGCGAAGACCGCCTGGTCGAGATCGGGGGCGAGGGTCAACCGGTAGATCCGGGGAAGGACGTCGTCGCTGAGTCGATAGGGGTTGAGGGTGTCGGCCATGTGCCGAGGCTACCGGGGACACCGCATAGCCTGAGGCGGTGACGAACGACGCCCCCATCCCCGTGCCCGTGTCCCTCCTTCGGCCGCCGACCGACGATCTGCTCGACGTCGTCGGGATCGGCTCGCCCCTGGTGGACGTGATCTGCCGGGTCGAGGACGCCGTCCTCGATCGCCTCGGCCTGACCAAGGGCTCGATGGAGTTGATCTCGCTCGATCAGGCCGAGGCGATCTACGCCTCGATGGGCTCGAGCATCGAGGTCTCCGGTGGCTCTGCCGCCAACACGGTGGCCGGCGTCGCCGCCCTCGGCGGCAAGGCCGGGTTCATCGGCAAGGTCGCCGACGACGCCATGGGGGAGGTCTTCACCCACGACATCTCGGCGTCGGGTGTGGACTTCGAGGCGGCCATCGTGCCCGCCGACGAGGCCGGCACCGGCCGGTGCCTCGTGATGGTGACCGAGGATGCCGAGCGCACCATGGCCACCCACCTCGGCGTTGCCAACACCTTCGCCCCCGGCGACGTCGACGGCCACCTGCTCGCCCGCACCAAGATCACCTACCTCGAGGGCTACCTCTTCGACCTGCCGCCGGCCAAGGAGGCCATGCGCCAGGCCGTCGAGGCCACCCACGCCGCCGATGGCTCCGTGGCGCTCACCCTGTCAGACAGCTTTTGCGTGGAGCGGCACCGTTCCGACTTCCTGGGGCTCTTCGACGGTGACATCGACCTGCTCTTCGCCAACCACGACGAGATCGTCGCCCTCTTCGGCGCCAAGGGCCTCGACGCCGCCCTCGACGCCCTCGAGGAGACCGGCGTGCTCGGGGCGATCACGCTCGGCGCCGACGGCTCGATGATCGTGACGCCGGCCGGGCGCATCGCTGTGCCGGCCGCCCCGGTGGCCACGGTGGTCGACACCAACGGGGCGGGTGACCTGTTCGCCGCCGGGTTCCTCTACGGCATCACCAACGGCCTCGACCCCGAGGCCAGCGGTCGGCTCGGCGGCCTGTGCGCGGCCGAGGTCATCAGCCACCTCGGCGCACGACCGCAGGCGGACCTGCGCCGGCTGGCGAGCGAGGCCGGCCTGATCTGAGGGTCAGATCCGATCGCGGCGATGGAGGTGCCACAGCGCCACCATGCCCGGGATGGGCGGACCCCAGTACATCAGGATCCGGTAGAGCAGCGCGGCCACGAACGCACCCTCGTGACTGACGCCGATCGACGAGAGACCGGTGGCCAGGATGGCCTCCGGGGCGCCGAGGCCCCCGGGGATGGGCACGATGTTCGAGGCCGCTCCGGCGATCTGGACGATGACGAGGATGGCGGCGATGTTGATCGGGGCATCGATGGCGAGCAGCACGAAGGTCATGCACAGGACCTGACCGCTCGCCGTCACGAGCTCGCCGAGCGCCATGACCAGGCTGCGGCGCGGTTTGGAGATGACGCTGCGCAGGTAGCCACCCATCGTCCTGACCCAGCCCATGGCGTTGTGGCGCAGCTTGGGGAGCTTCACGAGCAGCGTGACGGCGAGGGCCAGGATGATGACCCCGGCGATGATCAGCCACTGCGAGCTCGGGACGTCCTTCTTCAGGGCGGCGATGTCGAGGCTCTTGGCTGCGAAAATGGCCCCGATCGGGACGAAGAACGCCGCGACGAAGGTGGTCACGAAGGAGTTCAGCCCGGCTGCCGCAGCCGCGTTCGGCGTGGTGAGGCCATGTCGGGTCAGGAACCGCACCGACATGGCCATCGACCCGATGCTCTCGGGGGTCACCACCGTGGTGATGGACTCGGCCACCTCGAGCTCGAAGGTCTGGAGGTAGGGCGGGTGGGGCTCTGAGGCGGCTCGCAGGGCGATGGCGTAGCCGGCGTACTGCAGCGTGGCGGCAGCGGCGGCGATGACCACGAGCCACCAGGTCACGTCCTGCGCGCGCAGATCGCCGACGAGGCTGCTCGACCAGATGACGCCGACGACGAGCAGGACGAAGGTGCCGGTGGCGATCCCAAAGCTCAGCGGGGTCAGCCGCAGCTTGCGCAGCAGCCCGAGGAGGGACCCTCGACGGTGGCCCGGTTCAGCGTCCGGGGTGCTGGGGCTGTCTGGGGTGTCCGGGATCGCGGTGCTCATGGGGTGGTGGCGCCCGTGTCGAGGGCTTCGGCCCTCTGGTGTGCGGCCTCGGCGTCGAGCTGCGCATCGATCTGCCTGGCCTTGAGCTCCTCGTCGCGCATCCACAGGACGGCGATCGGGATCATGGCGGCCATCATGAGCAGGTCTCCGCCGATCCACATCAGCGATCCGCCGGTGTGAAGGTCACCGATCAGCGAGTCGCCCCAGGTGCGGTCCATGGCGGTGTAGGCGGGGAACATCTCGTGGCCCGACATGGCCAGCGCCAGGCCGGTGAAGGTGTCGACCGGCACGGCGAGCGCCAGGTAGACCAGCCGTAGGCCCGGAGCGAGGCGGTGGCGGGACGGCTCGATGGCCACCACCGGCCGCCAGAAGAGGTAGCCGATCACGAGGAAGCCGACCTGCTCGAGGCGGTGGACCCACATGTGGGTGAGCATCAGGTTGAACAGGCTCGTCAGATGGGTGACCGGGATGAAGATGGCATAGAGGCCGAACCCCATGATCGGGTGGCCGAGGATCTCGCCGACCTTGGAGTCGGCCGCTGCGTTCAGCCCTCGGCCGAGCGCTCCCGGGATCGTGGCCAGGGCCAGCTCGAGCGGGGCGGACATGGCGAAGAACCCTGCCGCCACCATGATCAGCAGCAGGTGCTGGACCATGTGGTCGCTGAACAGGACCATGTCGTAGACGCCGACGACCGACTGCGTGGCGATGAGGACGATGACCAGTCCGATCAGGAAGCAGCTCGTCCGCTTGATCGACCAGGGCGAGCTGGGGTGCTCGCTGGTCCACCGGACGGAGCCTGCGACGTAGACGAGGGCGGCAGCGACGAGGATGGCGAGCCCGACCCAGGACAGGGCGACGGAGCCCACGTGGCTCCAGGCGAAGGGCTCGGGCTGGCTCATGCCATGCTCCATGCCCATCTGTGCCGTCGCGATCATGTGGTCACGCTACCCGTGCAAGGCGTCGGTCTCTCACCTCGGTAGGGTGGTCCTGTGTCCACCCGCTGGTTCTCCCTGCGCTCGATCGGCCTGCACGTCGCCATGCTCGCCTGGGTGGCTGGCTGCCTCTTCGCCGGCTGGTGGCAGGCCACACGTGCCTTCGACGGCAATGCCCTGTCGTGGGTGTACGCCGTCGAGTGGCCGGTGTTCGCCGTCGGCGGGGTCTATGGATGGTGGGCGCTGCTCCACACCAAGGCGGCGACGCCGGAGGAGCGGGCCGAGCGGGCGGCATTCGAGGAGGAGCGCAGGGCTGCGGTGACCGCGGCGAAGCGCCGTCCAGAGGACGAAGATGCCGCTCTCAAGGCGTACAACGACCACCTCGCCCAGCTCGCAGCCGACGACATCGCCGCCCTCGAGGAGGACGTGTCAGAGATGAAGGACCACTAGATGCCCGCCTGCCTCCGTCGCTATCAGGTCATGTCCTACATCGTCGGGACGATGCTCCTGTTCTTCTGCGTCACCATCTACCTGCGCCACGGCCTCGGCAAGTGGGTCACCCTGGAGATGGCCGTGGCCCAGATCCACGGCATCTTGTACATGATCTACCTCGCCACCGTCGTCGACGTCGCCGTCAAGCTCAAGCCCTCGGTGGGCCGGATCGCCGTGATGGTCGCCTCAGGGTTCATCCCGTTCCTGGCCTTCTTCGTGGAGCACCGCACCGTCGAGGCCCTCAAGGGCGACGCCAACGTCGGCTGAGGCCGAACCAATAGAGAGAGGTCACCGATGGCAGACAACCCCTGGCTTGATCGCCGGATCATCAACTTCGGGCACCAGGGCGGCTCGTTCGAGGGGCCGTCGTCGACCCTGGCCGCCATCGCCGGTGGCCTGGCCGCCGGGGCGACCGTCATCGAGCTCGACGTCCACGCGTCGAAGGACCGCCAGCTCGTCGTCTGCCATGACGAGACGGTGGACCGGACCACGAGCGGCTCAGGCGAGATCTGCGACCTCGACCTCGACGAGCTGCGCCGGCTGGACAACGCCCACTGGTTCATCGAGGGCTCGGACGTGGCCCCCGGCCAACCGGACGAGGCCTACCTGCTCCGAGGGCGTGCTCCTGAGGATCGCCGCTACGGCATCGCCACCCTGGCCGAGGTCCTCGAGGCCTTCCCCGGGGTGCCCCTCAACCTCGACATCAAGAGGACGGCACCAGAGGTCGAGCCCTACGAGGAGCTCCTGGCCGCCGTCCTCGCTGACCACGGACGGAGCGAGACGGTGATCGTGGCGTCGTTCAACGACGCGGCCATCGCCGAGTTCCGTCGGGTGAGCCCCACGACGCCCACCTCGGCCGCCACGCTCGAGACGGCTGAGTTCTACCGGGCGGTCCAGGCGGGGGAGCAGCCCCGCCAGCTCGACGTCGTGGCCTTCCAGGTCCCGGAGACCTTTGGTGACATCACCCTCGTGGACGAGACCTTCGTCGAGGCTGCGCACGGGCGCGGCATCGCCGTCCACGTGTGGACGATCAACGACGAGGTCTCCATGCGGAGGCTCGTGGAACTCGGTGTAGATGGGATCATCTCCGACCGGCCCACCCTGCTGTCTGAGGTCCTTGGGGACGCCGCCTGGGACGGTCGACTCTAGGAGCACAGGAGGTCGTGCCGGGGGCGCGACCTCAACGACGAGGCGTCAGCCCCGACCGCAGTTCGGCTTCTTGCCGTGGTTGGCCTTCTTCTTGGCCCGGAGCTTCCGCTTGACGGTGCGCTTCGACATAAGACTTCACACCCTAGCCGGTCGCAGGTAGGTTGCCCGACGAGGGCCCGGCGCGGTGCCCGGCGATGCTTGGAGGAACGATGCACGAGGGTTGGATCCTCTCCGAAGGGACGGTGGTCGCCTCCGCCGTGGCCGACCTTCGCTGGCATTGCGGGACTTCGATGGCGCGCTCCGCCTCTCGGCGGGGTCTCTGCGTGATGGGAGCGCCGCGGATGATCGTCCTCGGTCCGGGGGCAGGCAGTCGCGTGGACCTCTGCCTCCTCGACGCCGACGGCCACGTGACCCGGTCGCGCCCGCTCGCCGGTCGCGGTGCGGCACTCGTCGGCGGCGCTCGGAGCGTGGTGGTCGCTCCGGCCGGCGTGCTCGAGGCGAACGGGATCGGTCCGGGGTCGCTCCTCGAGTTCCGTGAGGCGGCGTGAGCGGCGAGCTCGCCGTCGTCTCGACGCCGATCGGGAACCTGGGCGACGTCACCACGAGGGCGGTCGACGTGCTGTCCGCGGCCGACCAGATCCTGTGCGAGGACACCCGCCGGACTCGGATCCTGCTCAGCGCCCTCGGGATCCCCGGCCGCGGCCGCCTGGTGTCGCTCCACGAGCACAACGAGGAGGACCGGATCGCCGCGGTGGTGGCGCGCATCGCGGGCGGGGCGCGGGTGGCCCTGGTCTGCGATGCCGGCACGCCGGGGATCTCCGACCCCGGGCAGCGGCTCATCGCTGCGTCCACCGAGGCCGGTGTTGAGGTCACGGCGGTGCCTGGCGCCTCGGCCCTGCTCGCCGCCCTGGTGGTGAGCGGCCTGCCGACGGACCGCTTCTGCATGGAGGGGTTCGTGCCGCGCAAGGGTCGGGACCGGGAGGCCGCCCTGGCCGCCCTGGCTGCCGAGGAGCGAACCGCCGTGGTCTACGAGGCCCCTGGCCGCCTCGGTGCCCTGCTCTCGGCGTTCGCCGACGTGATGGATCCGCAGCGGCAGGTCTGCGTCTGCCGGGAGCTGACCAAGCTCCACGAGGAGGTCTGGCGAGGCTCGCTGGCGCAGGCCGTCGACCGCTGGGTCGGAGTGGAGGTGCGCGGCGAGATCGTCGTGGTGCTCGCTGGGGCGGAGCCCGAGGAGGTGGTCCCGGTCGATGATGCGGCGGTCCTCGCCCACCTCGAGGCATCGCTGGCCCGAGGCCTGTCGCGGCGCGACGCGGCCAAGGCGGCGGCCGACGAGCTCGGCGTCCAGCGTCGGCGGGCGTACGAGGCGGCGAGCGATCTGGCCTGACGAGACGGGGGATCAGGGTGCCGGCTCGTGGCCGGTAGCCTCATCTCATGGGCCGCTTCTACGTCACGACCCCCATCTACTACGTCAACGACGTGCCGCACCTCGGGCACGCGTACTGCACGGTGAACGCGGACGCCATCGCACGGTGGCACCGCGGTCTCGGTGATGAGACCCTCTTCCTCACCGGCACCGACGAGCATGGGACCAAGGTGGCCGAGTCGGCCGAGAGCCATGGGGTCACCCCTGCGGAGTGGACCGACCGCACGTCGGCGAGGTTCCAGGAGGCTTGGCGCTCCCTCAACGTGTCGAACGACGACTTCATCCGGACCACCGAGGACCGCCACTACGCGACGGTGCGGACCTTCCTCAAGCGGATCTACGACAACGGCTACATCGTCAAGGACACCTACAAGGGCCTCTACTGCGTCAGCTGCGAGGACTACTACACCACCGAGTCCCTCGAGGCCGGCCTGTGCCCCGTGCACCGCAGGGCCGTCGTCGAGATGGAGGAGGACAACTACTTCTTCCGGCTCAGCGCCTTCGAGGATCGCCTGATCGAGTGGTACGAGTCCCAGCCGGACGCCATCCGTCCGGCGGCCAAGCGCAAGGAGGCCCTGAGCTTCATCCGGGGCGGCCTCAAGGACGTCTCGATCACCCGCACCTCGCTGAGCTGGGGCGTGCCGGTGCCATGGGACGAGGAGCACGTCTTCTACGTCTGGTACGACGCGCTGATCAACTACCTGACGGCCATCGGGTACGGATCCGACGACGAGCGGGTGGCCGAGTGGTGGCCCCACGTCCACCACCTGATCGGCAAGGAGATCATCCGCTTCCACTGCGTGTGGTGGCCGGCGATGTGCATGGCGGCGGGGATCGATCCCCCGGCCAGCATCTTCGTCCACGGGTGGCTCCTTGTCGGCGGGCACAAGCTCTCCAAGTCGATGGCGGGAGAAGAGGATTCGCCGGTGAAGCTCACCGAGATCTCCCCGGCCTCGCTCACCGAGGACTTCGGCGTCGACGCTGTCCGCTACCACCTGCTGCGCGACACGCCGCTCGGGACCGACGGCGAGTTCTCGATCGAGGGACTGACGTCACGGTACAACTCCGACCTGGCCAACAACCTCGGCAACCTGGTGGCCAGGGTGGCCACGGTGGTGGGCTCCAAGTGCGGCGGCATCGGACCGGCGCCGGCCGCCGACAGCCCACTGGTGGCAGCGTCAGAGGAGGCCGTGGCCGGGGCGCTGGCGGCGTGGGAGAAGTTCGCCCCCCACGAGGCGCTCGAGGCGACCTGGCGGCTGATCGGTGCGGCGAACGCCGAGCTCGAGGCGACCGCGCCGTGGAAGGCGGAGCCTGGGACGGTCGACGACGTCCTCGGCAGCGCGCTCGAGGTGGTGCGGATCGTGGCCCTGCTCATCTCCGCCGCCATGCCGGCCACGGCGGACGAGATCTGGCATCGGATCGGCCTGTCGGGCTCTCCGGCTGACGAGCTGCTCCCGGACGCCGCCCAATGGGGCGGCTACCCCGGCGGCCTGGTGGTGACCAAGGGTGACCCGCTCTTCCCTCGGCGGAAGTAGCCCGATGGCGACGACCTGGGTCGACTCGCACTGCCACCTCCAGGAGCGGTACCTCCCCGAGGTCGGTGCCGTGGATGCCGCCGATGCCCTGCGCCGAGCCGCCGCCGCCGACGTGCGGGCGGTGGTCTGCGTGGGGACCGACGCCGTCACGTCCCGCCAGGCGGTGGACCTGTGCGATGCGGCTGGGTCCGGCGACCTCGGGGCCGGCCTGCCGCAGCTGCGCTGCGTCGTCGGCCTGCACCCGCACGAGGCCACTGAGGATCGGGGCTGGATCGCCGGGCTCCTCGAGGATCGTCCGGACCACCTGGTCGGCGTGGGGGAGTGCGGCCTCGACTACTTCTACGAGCACGCACCGAAGGCCGAGCAGCGCGAGGCCTTCGCCTCGCAGATCGCTTTGGCCCACGAGAGCGGCCTCGCCCTGGTGATCCACGCTCGTGACGCCTGGGACGACCTCTTCGACGTCCTCGGCTCCGAGGGCGTGCCGAAAGAGACGGTGCTGCACTGCTTCACCGGTGGTCCATCGGAAGCCGAGCGATGCGTGGCGATGGGCATGACGGTGTCGATCTCGGGGATCGTGACGTTCAAGAACGCCCAGGACGTCCGGGATGCCGCCGCGCTCGTCCCCCTTGACCGACTGCTCGTCGAGACCGACGCCCCGTTCCTGGCCCCCGTCCCCCATCGTGGCGCCACGAACGAGCCCGCATGGGTGGGCATCGTCGGCGAGGCCGTGGCCGCCGCCCAGGGCCGGACGGCAGCCGAGGTGGCGGAGGCGACGAGCGCCAACGCCAGCCGCATCTTCCGGCTCGGCTGAGCCTCCTTCCTGCGCTCGGCGGACCTCGGTCCGGGCCCCTGACCTGCGACGACGGTCGCGAATTGGGCGCTGAGCAGGGGGTCTTCTCCAGAAACCCGTCCTGAACTGGGAAAACGCTCCGAAGAGGCCCCCTCGGTTTGCATCGGTCGCAGGCCCTCCCTAGCGTGGGAGGTCCCAAGAGGAGTGGAGGCTCTCTCTTGGAGGCCATGTCCCCGATGAAGGGCGGAGTCCTGAGGACCCACATCAGCACCCGAACGCGTCATGCCGTCGCTGTCTCAGCCGTCGCCGCCATGGTCGCCCTGCCGCTGCTCTTGCTGGGAGCACCCTCGTCACCGTCGGCCTCCGCCGGCGGGGGAGCATCGGGCACGGTGAGCCAGGCCGAGGGCCAGCAGCAACGGCACCTGCGTCGGATCATGCTGGTCGGCAACAAGGTCCCGGTCCCCCCGACCTCCACCACCACGACCACGAGCGTCCCGCCAGCCCCAGCTTCCACCCCGGCGGTCGCTGCGACGCCCACCACGGCCGCTCGCGTGGCGGCTCCGGCCCCCACGACGGCACCGCCGGCCCCGACCACCACCACCCGGCCGATGGCCAGCGCCACGGGCCTGGCCACGTGGTACTCCTGGCGGGCCGGGCAGTGCGCCAGCCCGTCGCTCCCGATGGGGACCACCGTCACCGTCCGCAACGTGGCCACCGGTGCGACGGCCTCGTGCGTGGTCACCGACCGCGAGGCCTCCAACCCGGGTCGGATCATCGACCTCGACACCTCGGTGTTCTCGGCGATCGCCCCGCTGTCAGCGGGGGCGGTCAGCGTCGTCGTCTCCTGGTGACCCTCTCTCGCGGCGAGGCCCGCGACCTGCTGACGGCCCACGGGCTGCGACCCCGACGCCAGCTCGGGCAGAACTTCGTCGTCGACCCCAACACGCTGCGGCGCATCGTGCGGCTGGCCAAGGTCACCCCCGGCGATGCCGTCCTCGAGATCGGCGCCGGCCTCGGCGCGCTCACCGAGGCGCTGATCGAGGCAGGAGGACGGGTTCGGGCGGTCGAGGTGGACCCTGGCCTCGTGGAGGTCCTCTCCGGACGACCCGAGCTCTCGGAGGCGCAGATCGTCCTCGGCGATGCCCAGACGGCCGACTGGGACGAGGTGGTTCCGGCCGACGAGGGACCCTGGACCCTGGTGGCCAACCTGCCCTACAACGTGGCCACGCCGGTGGTGCTCCGGATCCTCGAGCAGGCGCCACAGGTCGAGCGGATCCTCGTGATGGTCCAGCTCGAGGTGGCCGAGCGCCTGGCTGCCGGCCCGGGCGACGAGGCCTACGGGGCGGCCTCGGTGCGCGTGGCGTACCACGCCACGGCCTCGGTGGTCGGCAAGGTCCCGCCCACGGTGTTCCTGCCTCAGCCCTCGGTCGACTCCGGCCTGGTCGAGATCATCCGGCGCCCCCGGCCTGCGGTGGATCCCTCCCTCGCCAGTGAGGAGGAGATCTTCGTCTTGGTCAAGGCAGCGTTCGGCCAGCGGCGCAAGATGCTCCGCCGCTCGCTGGCCGGGCTGCTCGCTCCGGCGGCCTTCGAGGCGGCCGGCGTGGATCCCACGCAGCGCCCAGAGGAGCTCGAAGTCGAGGCCTTCGGGCGGCTGGCGGCCGAGCGGTGACCACGACGCGGGTCTCCGCTCCGGCCAAGCTCACGTGGACGCTGCGGGTGGGCGATCGCCGGGCCGACGGCTACCACGACCTCGAGTCCGAGATGGTCTCGCTCGACCTCGTCGACGAGGTCACCATCTCAGAGCCGGGCGAGGGGGTCTCCCTCTCGTCGGCGTCGCATCCGGGGTTCGCAGGCCTCGACCTCGGTCCGGGCAACCTCGTGAGCCGGGCTCTCGCGCTCTGCGGTCGCCGGGCGGCGGTCGAGCTGACCAAGCGGATCCCCATGGGCGGGGGTCTCGGGGGAGGATCCTCGGACGCCGGTGCCATCCTCCGATGGGCGGGGTTCTCGGACCTCGAGGCGGCGAGCCGCCTCGGCGGAGATGTCCCGTTCTGCGTGGCAGGTGGACGGGCGATGGTCCGAGGCCTCGGAGAGGTGGTCGAGCCGCTGCCCCATGTGGACCGGACCGTGGTCCTCCTCCTGCCGCCTCTCAGCGTGGCGACGCCAGCTGCCTATCGGGCGCTCGACGAGCTGCGAGGGGAGGGCGGAGGGCGACACGATCGCAACGACCTGACCCCGGCCGCTCTCCGGGTCGCTCCGGCGCTGTCTCGCTGGATCGACGCCCTCGCCGGCGTGACCGGGGCAGAGGTGGTCCTCGCCGGGAGCGGCTCCACGCTGTTCGTGGAGGGCTCGTTGGCAGAATTCGGGTGCTCGGGCATGGAGCATCTCGCCGTGGACGGCGTGGCCGCACGGGTGGTGGAGGCGAGGACGATCCCTGCGGATGCAGGGGGACCCTCTCGATGAGCTGAGCACCCTCTCCCGGAGGGGGAGAGGAGGGGCGACCTACTTGCCGGCCGCCCGACGCTGCCAGCGCGTGGCCTTCAGCATCTTCTTGTGCTTCTTCTTGCGCATGCGCTTGCGGCGCTTCTTGATCAGTGAACCCATGAGGGGTCCTAACCTAGTGGCAGAACGCTGGAGGCGCCAGATGAGCGACACCGCCCGATGAGCGGCGACACCGAGCCCGCCGTGATCGGCATCGACCACGTCCAGCTCGCCATCCCGGCCGGTGGCGAGGACGACGCGAGGTCGTTCTTCGTCGGCCTGCTCGGCTTCCATGAGGTCCCCAAGCCACCTCTGCTCGCCGCCAGGGGAGGCTGCTGGTTCCGGGCCGGCGCCACCGAGGTCCACTGCGGGGTCGAGGAGCCGTTCCAGGCAGCGCGCAAGGCCCATCCGGCCCTCCGGGTCGAGGGCTATGTCGCCCTATGTCGACGACTCGAGGCTGCAGGCCTCCCGGTCACGCCCAACGACGAGATCCCCGGCGTTGCTCGCTGCCACACCGCCGATCCCTTCGGGAACCGGATCGAGCTGATCGACGCGGGCGGCTGAGCGGGCGGCTCAGCGTCGCCGTGCCGGCGGATCGACTGCCGTGGCGAGGCTGAGCGCCTTGCGAGGGCACTGCTTGACGGCGAGCTTCGCCACGGCGACGAGGGCCGTCGGGACCTGGCCGCTGCGCAGGATGGGGTAGCCCCACTCGTCGAGGGAGAACAGCTCGGGGGCGACCTCGGCGCAGTGCCCGTAGCCGTCGCATGCCACGGGATCGATCCTCAGCTCGAGCTTCACCGCCATGCGAGCTCCCCGGCGTTGTCCGGCAGGGTCAGCACGCTCGGTGCTCCGGCGCAGGAGCACCGTCGGCCCTCGAGGTGGGCGGCGACGTCCTTGCGGAACACGCTCAGTCCGGTGCGCACCATGCGCACGACCCCGTCAGGGTGGGCGCAGGCCCCGCGTCCGGCGATGATGTCGAGGTGGGCATGGAGGCGAACGTCGATGCGCCCCTTGTTGCGGCCCAGGGCTACGAGGGCGAGGTCCTCGGCCAGGGCCGGGAGCCCGAAGACGCAGGGTCCGCACTGACCGGCGCTCTCACGAGCCATCCAGTCAGCGATGCGGGAGATCTCCGTCACGCCGCAGCTCGACTCGTTGAACACGATGATGACGCCGGCGCCCGGAGCGCCGCCGACCGGCCGGAGGCCCTCGGGTGACCACGGGGACGTGAGCGCCTCCGGTCCCACGAAGGTCCCGCCATAGCCGCCGAGCAGGATCCCGGTCGGCGTGCCGGTGGGTTGGCTGAGGGCGATGATCTGACCGAGCGGGGTCCCGACCGCGACCTCGTGGACCCCCGGGCTGTCCACGGCGCCGCTGATGGTCACGAGCGCCGTCCCGCCCGTGCGCTCCCACCCCTGGGCGGCGTAGGCGGCTCCGCCATGGCGGGCGATCAAGGCCAGGGCTGCGGTGGTCTCGGCGTTCTCGACATAGGCCCGGCGCCGCCCGATGGTGAGGACGGCCGGCTTGCTGGGCCGATAGGTGGGCCGTGAGTCGCCGCCGTCGAGCCAGTGGACGAGAGCAGACTCCTCGCCGGCCACGTAGCGGCCCGGTGGCGTCCCGATGGACATGTCGAGGCCTCGCCCCCTGGGCTGGCCGCGTTCGGCGAGCGCGGCCTCGAGCGACCCCTTGGCGGCGGGGTTGTCGGCCGCCACGGCGATCTTGACCTCCTTGGCCGAGAGGGCGGCGGCGAGGACCTCGGCGCCGTCGAGGATGAGGTGCGGTGAGAAGGCGGCGAGGACGCTGTCCTTCTGTGCGGCGGGCTCGCCCTCCATGACGTCGATGACGACGGTGGTGCGGTGCCGGCCCTCGACGGCTCCGCCGAGCTTGATCGCCGTGGGGAACCCCCCGCCGCCGCGGCCGATGAGGCCTGAGAGCCCGATCTGGGCCACGAGGTCCTTCGCCCACGGCCCGGACTCACGGCGGTCAGCGGGCAGGGGGAGGGATCCGTGGGTGGCGACGTGCTCGGCGAAGTCGAGGCGATGACCACCGGCGGTGCCGGCGAGCAGGCGAGGGCCGTTCGGTTCGGTCACGACGTGCCCTTGGGCTTCGAGGAGCCTCGTCGACGGCTCGGACCGGCGGCGGGGGCCCTGGTCACGATGGCCTTGCTTCGCTTGGGTGGCGCGGTCCGGCTCGGCACGGCGGTGAGTGCCCCACCCGGCCGTGGGTGGGCCCAGAACCTCCAGGCCAGGGCGAGGCCGACGGCACTCACGCAACCCGCGGTGAGCAGGATCATCCAGGCGAACCGGAAGTCGGTCCCGATAAGGATCTCATGGATGACGGCGATCGGGAAGGCGAGGTACGAGGCCCAGTGGATGGTGCGCCAGAGGCTGTGGCTGATCCGCTGCTTGATGAGGCTGGTGACGGTGATGGCCAGCATCAGGTCGAAGGCCACGGTGCCGAGGGCGACCTTGATCGGCTTGTACTGCGAGGTGAAGGGGATGAGTGCCGAGACGATGCCGACGTTGACATAGGAGTCGACGATGGTCGTGGCGATGTGCAGGATGATGAAGATCATCGCGATGAGCGAGATCCGACGGTGGACCTCGGCCACGGCGAACCGGGGGACGGTACCCCCACCGACTCGGGTGGCCGTCATGATGCCGCCCACCATGACCGCGGTCAGCAGCAGCAGGCTGACGATCCCGGAGGCCCGGGTCGTGTACCAGAGGATGGAGGAGCTGACAGCGGTCATCGGTCCTCAGTCTGCACGATGGGCTCGGGCCAGCCGCCGACCCGCTCGACGCGTCCATCGAGGCGGACCAGCCGGGCGGCCATGGACCGCTGCGGGAGCTCGAAGAGCGCGTCCTCTCCCCAGACCAGCGATGCGGTCGACAGTGAGTTGGCCAGCACGCAGGTGCTCGCGGCCACGGTCACCATGGACCAGATCCGCTCAGCGGGCGCGCCGCTGGCGGGATCGATCACGTGATGGGCCACCTCGTCGCCGCGCCGCCAGGTCCGCACCGCGGTCGAGGAGCTGGCGATGGCGCCGGATGTGACGGCGATGACCTCGTCGACGTCGTCGGTGCTGCCCGAGCGCGCCTCGGTGGTGATGCCGATCTGCCAGCCCGCCGAGGGTGCGTCGCCCGCCGTCCGCAGGTCGCCGCCGAGGTCGACGAGCACGCCGCAGCCGAGGGCGGCGGCGATGGCCTCGGCTGCCCGGTCCGCGGCGCGTGCCTTGGCGGTCGCCCCGAGGTCGAGGTGGACGCCGAGGGGCAGCTCGACGGTAGAGGCGGCCTGGTTGACGACGATCCCCGAGGTCCCCGGAGCGGGCTGGGGGGCGCCAGACGGATCGACGTCGCCGATCTCATCGAAGTCTCGGTCGTAGCCCAGCGAGATCAGGGCGTCGCCGACCGTGGGGTCACAGGCGCCTCCGGTCGTGGCGTCGGCGCCAAGCGCGCAGGTCACGAGGTCGAGGAGCACGGGGGTGACGGCGATGGGTCCTGTCCCAGCGGCGTGATTGAGGGCCAGGATCTCGGTCCCTGCTCGGAACCGGCTGGCGGCCTGCTCGACGAGGGCCAGCTCGGCGTCGAGCAGGCCTCTGGCCGCCTCGAGGAGCTCAGGCTGGGTGACGCCGAGGACGGCTGAGGTCCCCCAGATGCCGAATCGATCGAAGGCCGGGGCAGCCTCAGGGGCTGCGGAGGTCATGATCCGCCGGTGGTCGCCTGCGGGGAGCCCCCGTAGCCGGGCTGCGGTGCGTAGCCGCCCTGGCCGCCCTGCTGGGCGTAGGGGTCCTGGTGGGGGGACTGATACCCACCGTCTTGATACCCACCGTCTTGAAACCCACCGTCCTGGTAGCCGCCGTCCTGATAGCCGTAGTCGGAGCCATCGCCGTAGGTGCCTCCAGCGCTCGACGACGACTGCGGGGCGGAGCTCGACGGCTGGTTGGTGGTGGCGGTCTTGCCGGCAT
>CANGPS010000037.1 GCA_947456245.1 Acidimicrobiaceae bacterium | reverse complement strand
TCAGCTGCAGCCGCTCGTCGTCCCGCACGAGCTGCAGACGTAGCAGGAGCCTGCACGCTGCATCATGTCCCCGCAGCTGTAGCAGTAGGGAGCGTCGCGCTGCTCTGCCCGCGCGATCGTGCTCGGCGTGCTCGACAGCGCGATCGGCTCAGCGGTCACCATGCCGACGGTCTCGGTCGTGGCCTCCTCGACGCCCGGGAGCGTCGGCTGCGTGCGCTCGGCCGATGACAGGACCCCGAGCTCCTCGCGCTCGGAGAGCGAGAGGTAGTCGAGGGCCAGGCGGCGGAAGATGTAGTCCACGAGGCTCGAGGCGATGCGCAGCTCGGCGTCGTCGGTGATGCCTGCGGGCTCGAAGCGCATGTTGGCGTACTTGCGCACATAGGTGGCGAGCGGGACGCCGTGCTGGAGGCCCAGGCTGATCGAGATCGAGAAGGCGTCCATGATCCCGGCCAGGGTCGAGCCCTGCTTCGAGACCTTGATGAACACCTCACCCGGGCGACCGTCCTCGTACTCGCCGACGGTCACGTAGCCCTCGCAGTCCGCCACCCGGAACGAGAAGGTGTTGGAGCGACGCCGACGCGGCAGGCGCTCGCGCACCGCACCGACGACCACGCCTCCGGCCGCCACCGCCGAGGCCAGCTGCGCCTCGAGCTCAGCCACCTTGGCCTTGAGACCCTGCGGGACATCCTCGTCCTCGCCGTCCTTCTTGGTCGTCGAGAGCGGCTGGGCCACCTTGCAGTTGTCACGGTAGATGGCGACGGCCTTGACCCCGAGCTTCCAGGCGTCGATGTGGAGCTGCTCGATGTCCTCGACCGTGACGTCCTCGGGCATGTTGACCGTCTTGGAGATGGCCCCCGAGATGAACGGCTGTACGGCACCCATCATCTTGACGTGGCCGAGGTAGTGGATGGTGTTGTCCCCCATGGAGCAGGCGAACACGGCGAGGTGCTCGCTCTTGACGTGCGGGGCACCGAGGATCGACATGTTCTCGTTGATGTAGGCCACGATCTCGTCGATCTGGCCGGCGGTGTAGCCGAGCTTGTCGAGCGCACGGGGCACCGTCTGGTTGACGATGGACATCGTGCCGCCGCCGACGAGCTTCTTGGTCTTGACCAGGCCGAGGTCGGGCTCGATGCCGGTGGTGTCGCAGTCCATCAGCAGGCCGATCGTGCCGGTCGGAGCGAGCACGGACGCCTGGGCGTTGCGCGTCCCGTGGACCTCGGCGAGCTCGACCGCCTCGTCCCACGCCTCCTGGGCGGCGCCGAGCAGCTCGGCGGGGACGAGGTCCTCGTCGATCTCCGAGGCGGCCGCCTGGTGCTTGCGCAGCACGCGCAGCATCGGCTCGGCGTTCTCGTGGTAGCCGGCGTGTGGACCCATCCGGGCTGCGGTGCGCGCGCTGGTGGCGTACGAGTGCCCGGTGAGCAGTGCGGTGATGGCCGCAGCCCAGGCCCGGCCCTCCTCCGAGTCATACGGCAGGCCGCAGGCCATCAGCAGGGCGCCGAGGTTGGCGTAGCCGATGCCGAGCTGGCGGAACTTGATCGAGTTCTCGCCGATCGGGCCCGTCGGGTAGTCGGCGTTGCCGACCAGGATCTCCTGGGCCGTGAAGATGACCTCGATGGCCGCCTTGTAGCCCTCCACGTCGAAGACCTCGTCGTCGGACAGGAACTTCATGAGGTTGATGCTGGCGAGGTTGCAGGCCGAGTTGTCGACGTGCATGTACTCGCTGCAGGGGTTCGAGCCGTTGATGCGGTCGGTGTTCGACGAGGTGTGCCAGTCGTTGATGGTGGTGTCGAACTGCATGCCTGGGTCGGCGCAGTCCCAGGCCGCCTGAGCGAACTGGCGGAACAGCTCGCGGGCCTTGACGGTGCGGACGACCGAGCCGTCGGTGCGGGCCAGGAGGTTCCAGTCGGCGTCGTCAAGGACGGCCTGCATGAACTCGTCGGTCACCCGGACCGAGTTGTTGGCGTTCTGGTACTGGATGCTCGTGATGTCCTTGCCGTCGAGCGACATGTCGAAGCCGTTGTCGCGCAGCACGCGAGCCTTGGACTCCTCGTTGGCCTTGCACCAGATGAAGTCCTCGATGTCCGGGTGGTCGGCGTCGAGGATGACCATCTTGGCCGCCCGCCGGGTCTTGCCACCCGACTTGATGGTGCCGGCCGAGGCATCGGCGCCACGCATGAAGCTGACCGGGCCCGAGGCCGTACCGCCGCCGGCCAGGGGCTCGGCCGAGGAGCGGATGCGCGACAGGTTCACGCCGGCCCCCGAGCCGCCCTTGAAGATCACGCCCTCCTCGGTGTACCAGTTGAGCACCGACGAGATCGAGTCGTTGACGGCCAGGATGAAGCAGGCGCTGGCCTGCTGCGGGACGTCGCGCACGCCGATGTTGAACCACACCGGAGAGTTGAACGCCGCCTTCTGGTGGACGATGAGGTGCTTGAGCTCGTCACGGAAGACCTCGGCCTCCTCGGTGTCGACGAAGTAGCCGTCCTTGATGCCCCAGTCGGTGATCGTGTCCGCCACGCGGTCGGCCACCTGCTTGAGCGAGCCCTCCCGCTCAGCGGTCCCGAGCGTCCCGCGGAAGTACTTCTGGGCGAGGATGTTGGTGGCGTTCACGCTCCAGGTCTCGGGGACCTCGACGCCCATCTGCTCGAAGGCCACCGAGCCGTCCCGGTAGTCGGTCAGTCGCGAGTCGCGCCGCTCCCAGGTGACCTCGTCGTAGGGGTGGACCCCTTCGGTGGTGAAGTGCCGGCGGATGCCGATCCCTGCCCGCTGCGGTGCGATTGCCATCTGACTGTTCTCCTCGTTGCGATCCTGCACGGCGACCTCGCTTCTCCCGTCGTCGCCGTGCCGGCGGGAGACCCCCTTCGACGCCCAAAAGGCCGTCAAACCACAACATGTTGTGGTTGGGGCATCATGGACGTCTAGATACAGTGGTCATTACAGCACTGTAGTTACGCCCCTGTCAACGCTTGTGTGCGCGCGAACCTGCAGGTCAGAGCCCGTTCGCGAAAGTTTGCGCGAGATCTCCCTCCTCGAGGCCCAATTGTCGGGGAGATAGCGTCCATGGACATGCCACACGTGATCGCCATCGATGCCGGGACCACGGGCGTGCGCGCCCTGCTCGTGGACGACGCCGGGGCCGTCGTCGACGTGGCCTACCGAGAGCTCGACCAGTCCTACCCCTCCCCCGGTCGCGTCGAGCACGACGCCGGGCAGATCTGGTCCACGGTCGTCGAGACCCTCGAGGAGGTCGCTGAGCGCAACCGAGGCGCATCGATCGCCGCCATCGGGATCACCAACCAGCGCGAGACCGTCGTGGCGTTCGACCGAGCGGACGGCCGCGTGCTGGGGCCGGCACTCGTCTGGCAGGACAAGCGCACCGCCGAGCGCTGCGAGCAGCTCCGGGCCGAGGGCGTGCTCGACGAGATCCGCTCGGCGACCGGCCTTGTGCTCGATCCCTACTTCAGCGCCACGAAGATGGCGTGGCTCATCGAGCAGGGCGCCCTCGAGGGAGCGGCCGATCCGGCCATCGGCACGGTGGATGCGTGGATCGCGTGGAACCTCACAGGCGGCCCCGACGCGGGACGCTTCGTCACCGATCCCTCCAACGCCTCGCGGACCCTGCTCTTCGACATCGACGCCATGGCGTGGTCCGAACGCCTCGCCGAGATCTTCGGCGTCGCCCTCGACCTCCTCCCGGAGGTCGTCCCCTCCTGCGGTCGCATCGGCCTCGTGTCCAGTCCCTCGACCCCCTCGCTCACCGGCGTGCCGCTCAGCGGGATCCTCGGCGACCAGCAGTCCGCCCTCTTCGGCCAGTCCTGCCTCGAGGCCGGCATGGTCAAGGCGACGTATGGCACCGGCGCCTTCGTCCTGCTCCAGGCGGGCCCTGTCCGCCCGCCGCTGGCCGAAGGCCTGCTCACGACGGTGGCATGGGACCTCGGAGATCACGGCGGCGTCGCCTATGCGCTCGAGGGGTCGGCCTTCGTGGCCGGCGCCGCCATCCAGTGGCTCAGAGACGAGCTCGGTATCATCGGTTCGGCCGCCGAGACCGAGGCGCTGGCCCTCAAGGCACCCTCGTCAGAGGGCCTGTCGTTCATCCCGGCGTTCGTCGGCCTGGGCAGCCCCTGGTGGGATGACACAGCCCGAGGGGCCCTCGTCGGGATCACCCGAGGGTCAGGCCGTGCCGCGCTCGCCCGGGCGGTGGTGGATTCGCTGGCCTTCGAGGTCCGGGCCATCACCGACGCCATGGTCGAAAGCTCGGGGACCCCGCTGGCCGAGATCCGGGTCGATGGTGGCGCCGCCGCGATGGACCTGCTGCTGTCCCACCAGGCCGAGCAGTCCAAGTCGCCGGTCGTGCGGCCCGAGTCGCTCGAGTCGACGGCGCTCGGCGCCGCCAAGATCGCCGGACTCGCCGAGGGGGTCTGGGGAGGCGTCGGGGAGCTGGCGGCCATGTGGACCTCGAGCGCCACCTTCTCCCCCACCGACGGCTTGGGCGAGGTCGCCGATGCGACCTACCGGGCCTGGTGCGACGCCCTCGAGCGGTCGCGGGGCTGGGCCTGAGCGCTCAGCCCTGCTTCTTCGGGATGTACTCGTCGAGATAGGGGCGTCCCGACAGCTCGGAGATCGTGTGCATGAGGCGGTCGGTGAAGGCCCTGAGGGCCTCTGCCTCCGACCCCACCTCATCGACGTCCGCCTGCGTGAGGCGCATCGGTTCGCCGAAGCGAACCTCGACCCGCTTGAAGGGGCTCATCGTCCGCTGGCCGACCGGCTGGACCTCGGCCGTGCCACGGATCCCCACCGGCACCACCGGGCAGCCGCTGGCCAGCGCCATGCGAGCCACGCCGGTCCTGCCCTTGTGGACGAACTCGTCGAGCGACCTCGTGCCCTCGGGATAGAGGCCGATGGTCTTGCCCTCGGCCAGGACCTCGAGCGCCGTGGCCAGGGCGCGCTCTGACGCGCTCCCGCCCCCTCGCCGGATCGGCAGCTGGCCGGCCGCTCGGAAGAACCAGGCCGACCGCTTGTCGTCGAAGTACTCGGCCTTGGCCAGGAAGGCCACCTTGCGCCGGATCACGACGAGCGGCAGGAAGAGCGAATCGCAGAAGGCCTGGTGGTTCGCCGCCAGCAGGACGCCGCCCTCGGTGGGGATGAACCGCCGATTGCGCGCCTTGACCCGCCAGATCACGTAGAGGAAGGGCGAGAAGAGCGCCTTGAACAACCAGTAGGCCACGCCCGCACGCTAGCCCTCGGACCCCCGTCGTGCTCGCTCCAGCCGGCGCCGTCACGGTGGGCGATACTGATCTCGAGCACCGGAGTCGAGGAGGCATCCATGACGATCGAGCACACGGCCGAGATCCTGCGCGAGGGCCTGGCCTTCGGGGAGGCTCCTCGCTGGCACGACGGACGCCTCTACTACTCGGACTTCTACCGCCACGGGGTGTACTCGATGGCCCCGGACGGCACCGACGAGCAGCTCGTGGTCGAGGTCCCCGGCCAGCCTTCCGGGCTCGGCTGGATGCCCGACGGATCCCTGCTCATCGTGTCGATGACGGACCACCAGGTCCTCAGGCTCGGGACCGACGGGGAGCTCACCGTCCACGCCGACATCACGGAGCACTGCGGCTACTGGGCCAACGACCTTGTCGTGGCCGCCGACGGGACCGCCTATGTCGGCAACTTCGGCTTCGACCTCGACGCCTTCCTCGCCGAGCACGGCGTCGAGGGCGTCCTGACCCCGCCGGGGCCCCCGACGACGAACCTCGTCGTGCTCTCCCCGACCGGCGATCTCCTCCAGGTGGTCGACGACATGGCCTTCCCCAACGGCAGCGTCATCACCCCCGACGGCACGACGCTCATCGTCGGCGAGACGATGAGGATGCGTCTCACCGCCTTCGACATCGCCTCCGATGGGACGCTGTCTGGTCGGCGCACCTTCGCCCAGCTCGAGCTCGTACCCGTCGACGGGATCTGCCTCGACGCCGACGGGCAGGTCTGGGTGGCCAACGCCCTGGCGTCCGAGGCCCTGCGCGTCGCCGAGGGCGGCGAGATCACGGGCCGTGTGGCGACCAGCCAGACCTGCTTCGCCTGCATGCTCGGCGGCGACGAGGGCACCACGCTCTACGCCATGACCGCACCGTCCTCGGACCACACGATCGTCGGCGCCGGCGATCGCCTGGCCAGGATCGAGGCCGCCGTCGTCGGCACCGAAGGGGCCGGACGCCCCTAGCCCAGCTTGGGCAGCGCCTTCTTGAGGTTCCGGAGCGCCTGGTTGATGCGCTGCTCGTTCTCGATGAGAGCGAAGCGCACGTGGCCGTCACCGCCGGGTCCGAAGCCCACGCCAGGCGAGGTGGCCACGTCGGCCTCCTGGACGAGGTACTTCGAGAACTCGAGCGCTCCCATGTCCTTGTAGGGCTCCGGGATGGGCGCCCAGACGAACATGGTGCCCTTGGGCGGGACGAGGTCCCACCCGATGCGGTTGAGGCCGTCGCACAGGACGTTGCGGCGCGACTCGTAGATCGAGCAGATCTCGGCCGGGTAGTCCGGGACCTCGTTCATGGCGACGATCGACGCGATCTGGATGGGCTGGAAGGTGCCGTAGTCGAGGTAGCTCTTGAGCTTGGTCAGGGCGGCGACGATCTCGGGGTTGCCCACCATGAACGCGGAGCGCCATCCGGCCATCGAGAACGACTTGGTCAGCGTGTAGAGCTCGACCGCCACGTCCTTCGCTCCCGGGACCTGGAGGATCGAGGGGGGCTGGTAGCCATCGAACCCGACGTCGGCGTAGGCGAAGTCGTGGACGACGACGATCTCGTGCTCTCGGGCGAAGTCGACGAGGCGCTGCATGAAGGCGAGGTCGACGCAGGCGGTGGTCGGGTTGTGCGGGAACGAGGCGATGATGACCCGAGGCTTGGGCCAGGCGTTCTCCCACGCCTCGACCAGGCCGTCGAAGAAGGCATCGCCCGGCGAGATGTCGTTGGCCTCGGCGGCGGCCGGGTCGACCATGCGGACCTGGTTCACCCTGGCACCGGCGAAGAGCGGTGCGTAGATGTGGATCGGGTAGGACGGCGACGGCACGATGGCCGAGTCGTCGGGTCCGAGCAGCACCCACATCAAGTGGCTGAGGCCCTCCTTGGCGCCGATGGTGGCGACCACCTCCGTCTCGGGGTCGACCTCGACGCCGAACTTGCGCAGGTAGAGGTCGGCCGCCGCGCTGCGCAGCTTCGGGATGCCCTTCGACGACGAGTAACGGTGGTTGCGCGGGTTCTGGGCCGCCTCGGCCAGCTTGTCGACCGCCACCTGGGGCGATGGCAGGTCGGGGTTGCCGAAGCCCATGTCGATGACGTCGCGTCCCTCCTTGCGCGCTGCGGCCTTCAGGCCGTCGATGGCGGCGAAGACATAGGGGGGAAGGTCGTTGATGCGGCGGAACTCCATCGCCACAGGGTAGTGGTCGGCGGCTCAGGCCCCGGAGACCATCGCCAGCCGGCCGAGGTCGACGGGACCGCCGAACACCGCCCAGGTCGCACCGGCCCCCCGGAGGCCCGAGACGAGGGCGCCGAGATCGACGTCGCTCTCGGCCGAGGGCGCGTTGCCGGCCCAGGTGACGGCCGTGCGCTGCGCCTGGGCGGCCACCGCCTCGGGGCTCGCCCCCCAGAGGTTCACCGTCGCACCGATGCGCTCCGCCATCTCGAGCGTCGGGGCCGCCCCTCCCCCGATCCACACCTGTCGGCCGGCGGAGAGCAGCGTCGACGCCAGGTCCTCGAGTGCTCGGCGTCGATCGCCGGCTGAACCCACCGGGATCCCCCAGGCCACGTTCTCTTCAGCGCTCAGGCGGTCTCCCGTCCCCGCCGCGCAGATGGCGTGACCGGGGCTGAGCACATCGAGCGCCGCGAATTCGGCCGCCAGCACGTCGGTGGCCACCAGGCCCACGCGGGCCACGAGGGTGCCCACGAAGAGCTGCGGGTGCTCGACCGCCACCCTCGCCAGGATGGGGAAGGGCGCCAGAGCCGGGCGGTCGGGACTCCCCATCGGATAGAGGTGGTCGTAGGCAAAGACCCCGTCGATGCCCAGCCTCGATGCCTCGGCGGCCATCGCCAGCGCCTCGTCGGGCTGCTCGCGGAATGTCGGGATCACCACGCCGATCCTCATGCGGCATCCCTGGCCAGCAGTCCGGCCCCGATGGCTCCGGCATTCGGCCCGAGCGCGGCCGGCACGAGCAGGATCGGCTGACGCCGAGGTCCACCCTCGAGCAGTCCGGGCAGCGCTGCTCGGGCTGGCTCGATGAGCAGCGGGGTGACCTCGCTCAGCCCGCCGCCGATGACGACGCACGTGGGGTCGAGGACGCAGGCGAGGTTGGCGATCCCCCGAGCGAGCCACCACCCCACCTCGTCCATTAGCACCCGGGCCTCGAGGTCTCCGGACAGGGCTGCCGCCGTCACGTCCTCGCCGCGCACCGACTCCGCGTCACCACCCCTCGCTGCCACGAGGGCCGAGAGGCGGCCAGCGTGCGCCGCCTCCCGAGCCATGCGGCCGACCGCAGACCCGGAGGCGTATCGCTCCCAGCAGCCCTTCGCTCCGCACGGGCACGGCGGGCCGTCGACATCGACCACCATGTGCCCGATCTCTCCGGCGAAGCCGTTTCCTCCCCGAAGCAGCTGGCCGCCGAAGATAATCCCACCGCCGATGCCGGTCCCGAGCGTGACCATGATCAGGTCGTCATGGCCACGTCCAGCACCGAGGCGCTGCTCTGCCACCGCAGCGCAGTCCGCATCGTTGGCGATGGTCACGACCACCGGTCCGAGCCGCTCGGCGAGGAGCGCAGCGAGGTCAGACCCAGACGCGCTGCGCAGGTTCGGGGCGAAGGCGAGCACACCGTCGAGGCTGAGCATGCCGGGCAGGCCGAGGCCGATCGGCAGGTCTCCCGCCGAGACGCCGAGGTCAGCGGCGACACTGGTGATCGCCGTGCACACGGCGTCGGCCAACGACGCTCCCCCGTCCTCGACGTCTCCCTTGGGAGAGGGGACCTGGGCGCTGGCGGCGGACGCCCCTTCGGCGTCGCACGCCAAGGCGAGGATCTTCGTGCCACCGACATCGACCCCGAGGCTGAGCCCCGGAGCGAGGAGGCTCACCCGAGGGACTCCACCCTCGACCTGAGCTCCCGGAGGGCGGTGGTCTGGATGCGGCCCTGAGCTCGGGTCTTGACGAAGCCAGGGATCGGGACCTTGAGCTCCGCCTCGAGGTGGTAGGTCACCTCGGTCCCGCCCTCGACGGCCGCGAACGCGTAGCTGCCGTCGAGGACCGTGGTCAGGTCGCCCTTGACGAGCCTCCAGCCGAGCTCCTGTGGGGCCCGGTCGTAGTCGTACTCGAGCGTGTAGGTGGTCGACCGACCGAAGGCGGCGGTGCGGAACGTCACGAGCCGAGCCCGCCCGAGCCCGTCGCGCTCGTCCACGGTGACCTGCTTGATGTCTGAGACCCACTCTGGGTAGCGCTCGATGTCCGCCGCCACCTCGTAGGTGACGGCGGGCGACGACCCGACGACGATCCGCTCGGTCGTCTGATCCGTCATCCCAGCACCTCCATCACGTCCCATTGTCTCACTGCACGCCCGCTGCGTTCGGCCATCCCGCCACGAGCGACTCGCTCAGCCTACGGGCGAGCACGTCGTAGTCGAAGGATGCTCGTGCTCGCTCTCGACCGGCCCGACCCATCCGCTCGCGTCGCTCCGGATCGGCCAGCAGCCCGGCGATCGCAGCCGCCAGCTCGACCGGGTCGGAGGGGTGATCGAGCACCAGGCCGGTCTCCTCGTGGACCACGGCGTCGTGGGAGCCACCCGAGCGTCCAGCGATCTGCGGCACGCCGGCGGCGGCGGCCTCGAGGAACACGATGCCGAAGCCCTCCTGCTCGAGGCCGCCCCAGCGGGTCCGGCACGCCATGACGAAGACGTCGGCGGCGGCCACGAGGTCCGGAAGGTCGCGGTCGGAGACCCGGCCCAGCATCGTGACCGGAGCCCCGGTCGAGGCCACGAGCTTGTCGAGGCGATCCCGGTCCCTCCCCGTACCTCCGATGGCGACGGTCAGATCAGGGTGGTCCCTGCCGATCAGGGCGGCAGCTTCGATCAGGGTGTCCATCCCCTTGCGGGGGACCAGCCGGCTGACGCTGACGGCCAACGGGCCCTCGACGGGGATCCCGAGGCGGGCCCGCACCTCGCGACGAGCGTCAGGGTCGAGCGGCCGAAACCGCTCGCAGTCGACGCCCGGAGGGATCTGGAGCACGGGTGGCAGCGATCCGCCCGCAGCCCGCCTGGCCTCGGCCTCAGGATACGGTCCGGCGGCGATGACGCCTGACGCCGCGTGCAGCGCCCGACGGACCGATGCCCTGGCCACCGGGAGGCGGCCAGGGATGGCGACCTCGGCTCCATGGAGCAGCTGGACCGAGGGCACGGGGCTCCGTGCGGCCAGGAGGCCCAGAGGGACGACGGGGTCGAAGATCACGAGGTCCGCGCCCGTCCGGTGCACGTGGTCAGCGACCACCCGAGCGTTTCCCCGAGACGGGAAGAAGAGGATCCTGCCGGGCACCCGAGCGATGTCGATGCCCCGCGTCGCATGCTCGGCGTCGAAGGCGGCGGCCCCTGGGTCGGACGATGCCGTCAGGACGGCAAAGGTCGAGGGGTCGAGCCGACTCCACAGCTCCCACAGGTAGCTCTGGATCCCACCGACCTTCGGGGAGAAGTCGTTGGTGACCAGGAGGTGGCGGCGGCTCATGCCCCGCCCCGACCCTCAGCCGCCGGCGCCCTCGGCGGCATCGTGCTCGTAGCGCAGGGGCGGGACGAGCCCCGCCTGGCCGAGCCGTCGCACCGCACGAGCCTCGGCCGCGTCGATGATGAGGGCGTCATCGGGATCCCTCCCCATGATGAAGGTGACGACGCAGTCGCCGCAGGCGTCATGGGCCTTCCCGGTGCACGTTCCGCAATCGATGGTGATCTGCTCGTCCATTGGGCTGCTCTCCCTGCTCTCGACGCACCGGTGCGACCACCGGCCTCGTCACGCAGCATGCGCCGACCCTGTGACACGTCTGGGTGAGGCGACATGTCAGTCGGCCACGAGTCGCGGGACGTCGACGTCGAGGTCGCCGCCCAGGGCACGCGACACGCACTCGGCCACCGCCTCGGCCCCCCACGCCACTCCCTCGGTCGCCACGGTCGAGAGTCCGGGGAGCACCAGTGAGAAGAACGGTGCTCCGCTGACGCGGTAGGTCGACCAGGCGCTCGGCGCCACAACATGGTGCGCCCCTGCGACGAGGTCGGCGAGCATCGGGTCGTCGTCGCGCAGCACGATCAGGACGTCGAGCGCCTCTCCGTCGAAGATCGTCGCAGAGGGCTGGGCGGCGGCGAAGAGATCCGCGCACCCACCGCAGGTCGCCGAGAGGAAGAGCAGGAGCGTCGGCCGGTCGATCGGCAGGACGAGCCGCATGGTCGGCTCCCCCGCCAGCGTGGTGCCTTCGATCGCCGCCACCGAGACAGGCGACGACCCCCGCTCGACGGGGATGGGCTGGGACCGCTTCAGCACCTCGGCCGCCTCGGCCGGACTGAGGCGTCCCTCGTGGCTCACCCCTCGGCGTCGGCCGGCGGAGCGTCGGTGCCGGACTCGATCGGGCCGTCGACCACCTCGACCCCACGCCCGTGACCGCACCAGCGGCACGTCACGGAGTCCACCGACTGCGAGAGCATCTCGGACTCCTCGATCTCGAGCTCACCGCCCACCGTGTAGTGGTGGAAGGCCTTCACCGTGGAGGTCGTCACCACATCGAAGCGGGTCAGGTTCCCGCACGCCGTGCATCGATACCGGGTCTGCGTCACGGCGACCACGGTACTCGGCCGGTGGAGTCCCCTCACCGACTGCGGCGGATCTCAGCCCGACGCCGGTCGGCCTCGTCGTGATCGAGCGCCCCCTCAGCCTCGAGGCGGTCGATCTCGTCGAGCCGGATCAGATCCGCCGTCGACGAGATGGCGCTGACCGACGGCGTCCCACGCGGTGGCGTGGGATCGAGCTCCGTCACCACGAGCGGCCGAGGCAGCCGTTGGACCTCGAGCTCGGACCTCGGTTCCCCGGAGTCCCCCTCGTCATCGAGGCCGGCGTGGCGAAGCACCACGCGCCGGAAGGCATCGGGCTGACGGAGGTCCTCGACGAGGATCGTCTGCGCGTCGATGAGCTCGAGGATCAGGTCTCCTCGTCCCACCAAGCGCTGGGCGAGACGGCGATCGACATGGGCGTCGACCACCCGCCCGAGGAGGATCTGGTCTGACCTGCGACGAAGCACCCCACGGCTGAGCACCACCCGGTCGGTGGTCACCGCCACCGTCTCGGCTCGCCAGGCGAGCCCTCGACCGAGCCACCAGATCAGGCAGAGCACACCGATCGCCCCGGCGCTGGCCGCGGCGACGCGAAGCCAGGTGGCGTGGGTCTGGGTGGGGTGGTTCGACACGACGAGGGCGGTCACCGCGAGACCGACAGCGAGCACAAGGGCCACGGACGGCACCACCAGCCGACCCACCCCGCGTCGCACCTCGACGACGACCCGCTCGTCGGGTCCGAGCGATCGTCGGCTGAGGCTCATCGACGGCCACGCTACCGGTGGCGACGATGCCGAGCGGCCCGAGCCGCCGTCCACCACCCGTTGGCGACGTTCGCGTACCGTATGCCGATCTTGACATCATCCGCCCTCCTCGCTCGCCGGGCCATGACGGTGCTCCTCGCCCTGGCCACGGTCCTCGGCCTCGTCGTCGGACTCGACCGGACGGCTCGCGCTGGCGCCGAGGCCGCGGTCGGCGACGGGCCCGCCCCCTGCACCTCAGGTCCGCCACCAGACCCCTTCCGCGGCTTCTGCGCGACCTACAACGGGTCCAACACGTGGTTCGGTTCCTATGGGCCTGGCTTCCCGACCGCTGCCGGCTGGGCATTCTGCGCCGAGCCCCCGGCGTCAGGTTCCCCCTACCCCTCCCCGAGCTACGCCTACCAGCTCTCGGGACCGCCACCAGGAGCTGACACGACCCGTCTCGACCAGCTCGGCTATGCCTTCTCGAACGCCACGGTGCAGGGCTTCTGGGACGGTGCTGCAGGCCTGTTCACCGCCGACCAGGCCGCCGTGGCGGGGAAGCTCCTCTACGACGACGTGGTCTGGCACACCGGGGCTGGGACCATGGACCCCGGCGTCCAGGCGGCCTACACCCGCCTGCTCGTCTGGTTGGCGGCGGCGATCGGAGCCACCGGTCCTCCGGGTGTGGCGGTCAGCCTCGTCGGTGGAGGGACGACGTTCACCACCTCCGCCACCATCCGCACCACGGTGGCCTTCCCTGGCTCCGGAGTCGGGGTCTCCGGCATCGGCGTGCTCGTCGGGCTCACCAACGCCACCTTCGACGGGACCGGCGGCGCTACCTCGGCCCTGGGCACCACCGACGGGAGCGGACACCTCGACCAGGCGATCACCGCCACCGGATCGGGACCGGTGACCGTGTCGGTCACCTCGTTGGTGCGCGTGGGCCAGCTGGGCCTCCAGTTCTTCCGACCCTCGGCGCTGCTGCTCAACGCCCAGACCATCGTGGCCGGCAGCTCCCCGATCTACCAGGCCGGGAGCGCCACCTTCAGCTCGTCCGGACCTCCGCCCTCGACTGGCACCATCTCCGTCATCAAGGCCGGCGACGACACGGCCTACTACCCCATCACCGGCGCGCAGTTCGAGGTTCGCTCCGGCGGCACCGTCGTCGCCACACTCGTCACGGACGCCACCGGTGCGACAGGCTCCTCCGGCCCGCTCGCACCTGGCCCCTACACCGTGCACGAGTCGGTGGCACCACCGGGTTACGCGCCTGCCCCAGACCAGACGGTCGTGGTCATCGCGGGCCAGGACGTCGTGGCCTCCTTCACGGGGGCCGCTGGCGACCACGTCATCCCCGCCTCGCTGACGCTCCGAAAGGTGGCGTCCTCGACCCTCGATCCGCTGGCCGGAGCCGTGCTCGCCGTTCGCTACGACGAAGCCAACGACGGGACCTTCAGCCAGGATCTCGGTTCCTGCACCACCGGCGCGGACGGCACCTGCACCCCGACGCCGAACGATGGCAGCGGCCTGCGGCCTGGGCGCTACCGCATCGAGGAGCTCTCACCTCCAGCCGGGTACGCCCTCGATCCCGCTGGCCCCCAGATCATCGAGCTGAGCCCCGGGCAGGACGGGGAGGTGACGCTCCACGATCCGCCGCTCGTCCCGCAGGCCTTCCTCAAGACCGCGTCGGGCAACGTCGATCCGGGTGCCGTGATTCTCTCAGGAGCCACGTTCGTGGTGTCGACACCCTCGGGCCCACCGGTCGCCTCGTGCACGACCGACGCCTCCGGGACCTGCACCACCGAGGCCGTGCTCGTGGCAGGCGCGGCCTACTGCTGGGAGGAGACCGCCGCACCGCCGGGACTCGCTGGTGGTGCCTCGGGCTGCTTCACGGCGGCGAACGAAGCCCCGCCCATCCCCATCACCGTCGACGACCAGGGGACCTGGGTCAGGGTCCAGGCCCGCAAGGTCGACGCCGGGGCGCCGACCATCGGCGTCCCGGGTGCCGTGTTCGACCTCTATCGCATGGACGGCGGCAGCGGTCCCGACCGCCCGGTGCCCCCTGCCTCGGCCGTCGCTCTGGCCGGAGGGACCTGGGTGAGCCGAGCCACCGGGGCCGCACATGGCCTCGCCGCCTTCCCCCTCCAGCTCCCGGGCTACGCCTACTGCGTGGTCGAGCACCGAGCGCCGTCCGGCTACGACCCAGACGCCACCGCCCACTGCACCGAGGTCCTCTCCGGCACCACCGCGGTGCCCCCGACCACCGTGACCATCACGGTGGCCGACACACCGCAGCCGATCTCCCTGTCGGTGTCCAAGACCAATGCCACCCAGCCCGGCGTCGGCGTCCCCGGCGCCACCTACGACCTCTACGCCAAGGCGCCCTTCCCCGCCGCGCTGCCCGATCCGAGCAGCCAAGCCACGGCCCGCCCCGGCCTGCGCTGGTATGCGAGCGGGGTCACCGACGCTGCCGGGCACCTCGGCTTCACCGTCCCCGCAGGACACGCCTGGTGCGTCGCCGAGCGCACCAGTCCCGCCGGCTTCGTCCTCGATCCCGGGCTGCACTGCACGTCGGTGCTCGATCGATCGAGCCCGGACCCCGTCCGCACCGTGGCCGTGGCCGAGCGTCCCGACGAGGTGGTGGTGCGTGGCTTCAAGTTCAACGCCACCGCCCCGAGCGCGGGCATCCCCGGGGCCAGCTACGCCCTGTTCGTCCAAGGACCCATGCCACCAGGATTCATCGGGCCACCGGTGCCAGCCTGGCTGAGCGTGCCGGCAGGCATGGCGCTCTTCGCCATCTCCACGAGCGATGCCGGAGGAGCACTCGACTTCCCGGTGCCCGTCGGCCACTCCTGGTGCCTCCTCGAGGTGGCCGCCCCAGCTGGCTACGCCCGAGACACTGGACTCCACTGCACCGCCGTGCTCGACCACGCCACCGCCCCCGCCGCCATGCGCGTGGCGCTGCCCGAGCTCGCCAACACCGGTGCCGACCTGCCGATCGCCCCCGGCCTCGGGCTCACCGGTGCCGGTGCGGCCCTCGTGCTCGTCAGCCGCCGGAGGCGCCGGCCCGCTCGCTGAGGATCGGCGGTGGCATGATCGTGTCCATGGACCGGCTCACGCCCCGAGGCGCTCGACCATGAGCACCAACCCCCGCGGATTCGACAAGCTCGCCCACGGCATCGCCGAGCAGGTCGTCCGTCGCGTCGTGTCTGCGCTCGACATCAATGCCCTCGTAGCCCAGATCGACGTCGACGAGCTCGTGGCACGCATCGATGTGGAGGCCCTCGCCGCCCGGATCGACGTCGACGCCATCGTCAAGGCCGTCGACGTCGACGCCATGATGGCGCGCGTCGACGTCGAGGCCATCGTCGAGCGCGTGGACGCCGATGCGCTGGTCGACCGCGTGGACGTGGCCAAGATCGTCGACCGAGTCGACGTCCAGGCGATCGTGGACCGCATCGACGTGAACGCCCTGATGGCCAGAATCGACATCGACGCCCTCCTCGATCGGGTCTCGGTCGAGGACCTGATCGACCGCGTCGACGTCGACGCCCTCGTCAGCCGCACCGAGCTCGGTTCGATCATCGCCCGTTCCACGACGAGCGTCCTGACCGAGGGCCTCGACCTCGTCAGGAGCCAGGGCGTGGGCCTCGACGACTTCACCAACCGTTGGGTGAACCGCATCCTCCGGCGAAAGGGGGAGCTGCCTGCGGGTCCTCCCCTGCTGGTGCCAGCAGCCCTGACAGCGGGACCGCCGATCGAGGACGCCTCATGAGCGGCAAGATCAGCGCAACCTCCCGCCAGGGGAACTACGCCGGGGGCGTCTCGCGGCTCGCCGCCTTCGCCGCCGACATCGGCATCGCCTGGGCGTCGCTGCTCATCCTCATGGGCATGGTCTCCATGGCGGTCTCACTGCCCGCGAGCGGGACGGTGGACATCTACCACGACTGGAAGATCGTGACCGAGGTCTCGATCGTCGTCTGGTTCTTCCT
>CANGPS010000036.1 GCA_947456245.1 Acidimicrobiaceae bacterium | reverse complement strand
TGCTGCGTCGCAGGGCCACCCCGGCCGCCCCCTCCACCCCGGCCATCGGCTTCATCGACCGCCCGACCCCCGACGCCCCCGACCGGCTCGTCTCGCTCGGCGCCACCGTCTACGTGGTCGCCGACGCCAAGGTCCTCTCTGTCCAGGTGTTCAAGGCGGCCTGCTCGTCGATGCTCTGGGCCATGGCGCAGATGGCCGGCATGGCGCCCGAGGACCACGGCCTCTCCACCCAGCTGCACGTGACGAGGGCGCTGACGATCCACGATGTCGGCCTCCACCCGGTCCCCACCATCGACCAGGTGAGCCCCGAGCTGCGCCACGAGGCGCTGACCTCCCCCGAGTGGATGCGCGTCGCCATCGTGCGCGACCCCTACAGCCGCTTCTACTCCGGCTGGGAGTCCCGCAAGCTCCTGCTGCACCACGGTCCCTGGGACGACTACCCCCAGCCGCCGCTCCGGATGGTCGACGGCCTGCTCGACGTCGGCGGCTCGTTCCGCGACTTCGCCCGAGCCGCCCAGGAGCACCGGGGCATCTGGCAGGGCGACTTCCACTTCGCCCAGCAGGTCCACGTGATGGCGCTCGACGAGATCGACCTGACCGACCTCGTGGCGACCACCGACCTGCCCGACCTCTTCCGTCGCCTGAGCGAGCGGTCGGGGTGGCGCATCGACCCCGGCCGGCACAACGAGGGCCTCGGGATCTCCTTCGAGGACGTCTACGACGCCGAGACCGCGGCGATCTGCGAGGACCTCTTCGCCGAGGACTTCGCCCGCCTCGGCTTCCCCCGCCGCACCTTCAGCGGGCCGAGGCCCACGGTGCTCGACGCCACCGCCACCGCGGCCCTCACGATGATCGACGAGCGCAACCTGCGCATCGCCGACCTCGTCGGCGCCATCGAGGCGGTCAAGGCCGGGGAGGCGATCTGATGGCCACCGACCGCCTGGTGTCGCTGGCCACGACCGTCTACGTCATCGAGCCGGCCAGGGTGCTCTACGTCAAGGCCTCGAAGTCGGCCTGCACCACGATGCTCTGGACCATCATCGACCTCGCCGGCATCGACCCCGCCTCCATCGGCTTCGCCGCCCGGCCGAGCGTGATGCGCAGCCAGGTCGTCCACGACGCCTCGATCCACCCGGTCCCCACCATCGACCAGGTGAGCCCCGAGCTCCGCGCCGAGGCGCTCACCTCGCCCGACTGGATGCGCCTCGGGGTGACCCGGGATCCCTACGCCCGCTTCTACTCGGCCTGGGAGTCACGGATCCTGCTCGACAACCCGGGCCAGTGGCAGCAGTTCCCGCAGCCGCCCCTCGTGGCCACGGCCGACGAGCTCGACGTGACCGCCTCGTTCCGGTCCTTCGCCGCCGCCATGGCGGCCGAGCGGGGCATCTGGCAGTCCGACCCCCACTTCGCCCAGCAGGCCCACGTGCTGGCCTTGGACGAGATCGACTACACCGACCTGGTCCCGACGACGGGCCTCGCCGACCTGTTCGACCGCCTCGGCGAGCGGGTGGGGCGCGACATCACGCCGGGGCGCTTCAACGAGGGCCTCAAGATCCCGTACGAGCCGATCTTCGACGCCGCCACGGCGGCGATCTGCGAGGACCTGTACGCGGAGGACTTCGCCCGGCTGGGCTTCTCCCGTCGCAGCTTCGCCGACCAGCCGGCCGTCGTCCTCAGGGGTCCGGCCAAGAAGGCGCTCGACATGATCCACGACCGCAACGAGCGGATCGTGGACCTCAGCGTGCACCTGCGCGGCCTGCTCGGCCGCCCCTGATCAGGCTGGGCGGGCGACGAGGACGGGGATGACCCGCTCGGTGGCGGCCTGGTACTCGTCGTACGACGGGTAGGCGGCCACGGCACGGTCCCACCACAGCTGCTTCTCGTCGCCGGTGACCTCGCGGGCCACGTAGTCGGCCGGCGTGTCGCCGTCCTGGATCACGAGGGCCGTGGGGTCGGCGACGAGGTTGTAGTACCACGAGGGGTTGGTCGGCATCCCGCCCTGGGAGGCGACGAGGGCGTACTCGCCCTCGTGCTCGACGCGCATCAGCGCCATCTTGCGCACGGCGCCGGACTTGTTGCCCCGGGTGGTGAGCACGATGATCGGCAGCCCGGTGTCGGCGAAGGTGTTGGCCCGGGTCCCCCCAGAGGCCTCGTACTCGGCCACCTGCTCGGCGACCCAGTCCCACGAGCTCGGAACGTACTCTCCATCGATCGGCATGGCGCCGAGCGTAGCCCGCAGAGGTCGAGTGGCGGAGGGAGAGGGATTCGAACCCTCGGTGGCTTTCGCCACGCTGGTTTTCAAGACCAGTGCATTCGTCCGCTCTGCCATCCCTCCGAGCGCCGGCGAGATCAGATCCCGCCAGTGGGCATGGTACCCCCGTGGCGACGGTCGCCTCGGGGGAGCCGTGCGAGCTAGTTGTGCTTGGCCTTCGAGCGCAGCCGACCTCGGGTCTGCTGGTCGAGCACGTTCTTGCGCAGTCGGATGGCCGCCGGGGTGACCTCGACGCACTCGTCGTCGCCGATGTACTCGAGCGCCTGCTCGAGCGTCATGATCGTCGCCGGGGTGAGCCGCTCGAAGTTGTCGGCCGAGGAGGCTCGCATGTTGGTGAGCTTCTTCTCCTTGGTCGGGTTGACGTCCATCTCGTCGGCCCGGGCGTTCTCGCCGACGATCATGCCCTCGTAGACCTCGGTGGTCGGGGCCACGAACATCTGGCCGCGCTCCTGGAGCGACTCGAGGGCGTGAGAGGTCACGACGCCACGACGGTCGGCCACCATCACGCCGTTGCGGCGGGTCTTCAAGTCCCCGGCCCACGGCGCCCACCCGTCGAAGACGTGGTGCAGGATGCCCGTGCCACGGGTCTCGGTCAGGAACTCGGTCCGGAAGCCGACCAGACCACGGGCCGGGACCCGGTAGTCGAAGCGGACCCAGCCGGTGCCGTGGTTGACCATCTCGATCATGGTGCCCTTGCGCAGGGCGAGCAGCTGGGTGACGACGCCGAGGTACTCGTCGGGGACGTCGATGGCCACGCGCTCGATGGGCTCGTGCTTGACGCCGTCGATCTCGCGGACGACGACGACGGGCTTGCCGACGGTGAGCTCGAAGCCCTCGCGGCGCATCTGCTCGATCAGCACGGCGAGCTGCAGCTCGCCACGGCCGAAGACCTCGAAGGCGTCGGGGCGCTCGGTCGGCGCCACCTTGATGCTCACGTTGCCGATGAGCTCGGCGTCGAGGCGGTCCTTGAGCATGCGAGCGGTGAGCTTCGACCCGCTCTGGCCGGCCAGCGGCGAGGTGTTGATGCCCAGCGTGATCGACAGGTTGGGCTCGTCGACCGTGATGGCCTCGAGGGGCCGCGGGTCGTCGGCGTCGGCCAGGGTCTCGCCGATGGTGATCTCCTCGAAGCCGGCGACGGCCACGATCTCGCCGGGACCGACCTCGTCGACGGGCACGCGCTCGAGCGCCTCGGCGATGGCCAGCTCGGTGACGCGGCCCTTGGTGATCGAGCCGTCGATCTGGCACCACGCGACCTGCTGGCCCTTCTTCATCGTGCCGTTGATCACCCGGCAGATGGCCAGGCGGCCCATGTAGGGCGAGGCGTCGAGGTTGCACACGAGAGCCTGGAGCGGGGCGCCCTCCTCGTACTCGGGGGCCGGGATGGCCTTCAGGATCGTGTCGAAGAGCGGGGAGAGGTCCTCGCCGACCTCGCCCTTGGTCGTGCTCGCCCAGCCGTCACGGGCGCAGGCGTAGAGGATGGGGAAGTCGATCTGATCCTCGTCGGCGTCGACGTCGAGGAAGAGCTCCTCGACCTCGGAGACGACCTCGTCGATCCGGGCGTCGGGACGGTCCACCTTGTTGATCACCAGCACCACCGGCAGGCGGGCGGCCAGCGCCTTGCGCAGCACGAAGCGGGTCTGGGGCAGGGGGCCCTCAGAGGAGTCGACCAGCAGGATCACGCCGTCGACCATGGCCAGGCCGCGCTCGACCTCGCCGCCGAAGTCGGCGTGGCCGGGGGTGTCGATGATGTTGATCGTCACGCCGTCCTTGGTCACCGCCGTGTGCTTGGCGAGGATGGTGATGCCCTTCTCCCGCTCGAGGTCGCCCGAGTCCATGACCCGGTCGGCGACCTCCTCGTTGGCGCGGAAGGCGCCCGACTGCCACAGCATGGCGTCGACGAGGGTGGTCTTGCCATGGTCGACGTGGGCGATGATGGCGATGTTGCGGATGTCAGAGCGAGTAAGCATGAGAACTTCTCAGGCTACCTGCAAGCAGGCCCCCTCCCCGACGGGGGCCGCCGGGGATGCCGTCGCCTGCCGGGTGGCATCGGCCGCGCCCAGCACCAGGCCCATGGCCCGCTCGAGGTCGGCTGGCTGCACCTCGAGGCTCAGCGAGCGCCCCACCATGGGCCAGACCCCGACCACGCGGGTCGGGATCGGTGCCCCGGGCTGGGTCAGGGCGTCGGCGAGGGCCACGATGCGCAGGTCGTCAGCGGCCTGCCGGCCGATGCCGCCGGCCCGGAGGCACACGAGGGCCCGGGTCCCGTTGGCGGAGTCCAGGGCGACCTCGACGTCACGGCGGGCCCGCAGCGTGGCCCAGGGGGCACCGGGGACCGCCCACACCGGGTCCGCACCACCGATGGTGGCCAGCTCGGCGAGGACCGCCCAGTCGAGTGAGTCGAGGACGTCGGTGGCGAAGGTGACCGCCTCGGCCAGCACCGATCCCCGAGCGCCCCGGGGCAGGTCCGAGAGCCAGGTGGCCAGCGATCCCCGGCCGGTGCCGCGTCGGGCGGCCTGGTCGAGGACGGAGGCGATCTCGGCGCGCACCCCGGCCAGCGGGCTCGGGGCGGTGCCGGCGTGGACCCGTCGGGCGGCACCGAGGCCGAGCGTCCGCCGGGCGATGTGCGGCGTCCAGGCGAACGGCTCCTCAGGCATGCCGGCGCCGGCGGTGACGCGCCAGGAGTCGAACCGCTGCGGGCCCTGGGCCCGGCCTGGCACCCGACTGGCGAGCGCGGTGGCGAAGCGTCGCCGGCTGGCCGGGTCGAGCCGCTCGGGCACTGGCGCCTCGGCCAGGACGAGCTCAGTCAGCCCGGTCGACCTCGGCACCACGGGGCTCGGGTGGCGGATCATGCGTGGATCCTCGTGACCGGGCGATCGACGTCCTCCAATTCGACGGCGCGGGCGAGTCGCCTTGCCGCATCGACCAGCCGGCGCAGCGAGCTCGTGAGCAGGGCGTCGTCGACCGCCAGGACCAGGTGCTCCCCGGTGGCGGTGGACAGCGTGGCCACCCGGAGGGGGGCGGCGCCGGTGCGGAGGGTCTCGATCAGGGCGAGGGCGCCGAGCTGGTCGGCGTGGTGTCCGCCGAGCGGGGTGGCGACGACGTCGACGAGGCACCGTGACGCCACGGTGCCAGCGGGCGCTCCGAGGACCAGGTCGACCTTGGCGCTGGCCCGGATCCGGCCACCGCAGAGGTCCACGGCGATGGGCACGTCCGATCGAGGCAGCCACGAGGCCGGGATGCGTCCGATGCTGCCGCTGAGCACGAGATCGTGGGCGGCGAGCTCGCCGGCCAGCACGGTGGACGCCTCGTCGTCGAGTGCCGCGATCCGCTCGAGGAGCGGGCCGTGGGCCCCAGAGGCGGCGAGGGCGTCGACGGCGTCGGCCAACGGGTCGGCCACCTGGCCGAAGACGATGTGCTGGGCCACCAGGGCGTGGACCAGCACGGAGAGGGCCGCCTGCTCGCCCTCGGGATCGCACGCAGCGTCGCTCTGGGCGATCTGCCGCGCCGGGAGACGGAGGTGGTGGTGGGCGGGAAGGTCGCCGGCCAGATCAGCGAGCTCGTCCTCGAGCCAGGCGCGCAGCCCCCCCGCCAGCATCGGGTCGATGGCTGGGCGGTCGGTCCGATCTCCGCGCAGGGTGGTGAGCAGCTCGCTGGGCGATGTCGTGGTGGCCATGGCGCCATTGTGCCGAGGGGCTGTGTCAGGTCGTGAGGTTCACCCGCAGCGGGGGCACTGCGCACCCGATGGCTGGCTCGAGCGGATGGCGTTCCGGACGGCGAGCTGCTGCCCGCACCTCGTGATGATCGCCGTGGCCGTCTCCCTCGCCACGAGGTGGGATCGGAACCCCTGCCTCGAGGTGGCCCACCGCTCACCGTCTACCGCCGCTGCGCGGAGTGGAGACCTGGCAGCCCTCGACGGCCGCCGGCCGCGCCCGATGGTCCCGGGACTGCGGTCGTGCCGGTCGAGCGGAGGGCCCTCGGCTGTCCTCCTGACGGAGGTGGCGAGCTCGACCCTCCGACGCAGGACCGCGAGGCGGGGGTACATCGTCACGCCCCTGAACCCCACCAGCTGCGACTCGACGTCCTCGACGTCGATGGGGGTCCCGGCCTCGAGCATCGCCTCGATGTCCACCCAGTCCTTGGGTCGGTTGAAGGAGAGCTTCATGACCGTCAGGTCGTCGGCCGAGAGGAAGGGGAGGTCGATGATCCTCGTGCCGGTCGAGAACGGGTAGGTCACCGCCCGCTCGACGACGCGCTCGTGGTACGCGTCGAACGCGAGGAAGAGGTCGAGGACGTCGCGTCCTCGGGTCAGCCGGATGCCGGCGATCGGGGCTCGCCCCCCGTCGACGGGTGCCACCTCGACGAAGCCCCGGGCCGCGAACAGGCCGACGATCTCGCCGGATCGCTCCACCTCGACGGCCACGTTGACGTCGACGTCCGCCGTCAGCCTGGGGGGTGCGTAGTAGTTGAGGGCGAGAGCGCCGCCGAACGCATGACCGATGCCGGCGGCGAGGAGGACGTCATGGACCTCGCCCGCGAGGTCGGCGGCGCTCACGGACGGGCAGCCGGGATCACCGGGAAGTCGAGGATCTCCCGGATGGCCGCCACGCGCTCGGCCATCGGCATCGTGGCGTCGGGCGAGCATCCCGTCTCCTCGGGGTCGGCCGGGAGTCGGTCGGGAAGCCACTCGAGCGGGGTCCAGCCGACTCGTGCCAGCGGCACATCGATGGAGGCATCGCCGGCGACGGCCTTGAGGCCGTAGCCGCAGCCGACCACGATCGTGTTGACGATGTCGATGCTCGGGATCTGCCGATCGTTCTCGTAGGCCGAGAGGTTGGACTGGGCGATGCCGGTGATCTCGCCGAGCTCGAGCTGGGTGAGGCCACGCGACTCTCGGACCGATCGAAGGAAGGCTCCGTACACGCATCCATCCTAACGTATTGAGTTCGATATGTTGCGCTCCGCAATCTCACCGTGCCAGAGCGAGCGAGGGGATGGACCCCGGGCTGCCACGTCCCATCGCCCCACCTAGGCTCTCCGCATGGCTCCTCTCCTTGCCGCAAACGTGGCCTTCGTCGTGGTCTTCGGGCTCTTCGTCGTGGCGTTCGTGGGGCTCGTCGTGTTCATCGCCGTCTGGGCGATCCGTCGGGACAAGGCCGGCCGAGAGGCCTGGTTGGAGGGTCGCGACGAGCCAGAGGCGCCATGACCCCGCAGATGTCACCGCCGCGTGGTCGACTCGGCTCGTGCACGTGCGCCAGCCGTCCCTGCTCAGCCCCCGGCCGACGATGACCGGCACGGTGCTCGACGGCTTCCACCCGGCGGTCGCCACCTGGTTCGCCGGCCGGTTCCCCGAGGGCCCCACCGAGCCCCAGCGCGAGGCCTGGCCGGCGATCCGAAGCGGCGCCGACGTCCTCGTCGCCGCCCCCACCGGCTCGGGCAAGACCCTCACCGGGTTCCTCGTCGCCATCGACGCCGCGTACCGAGGCGCCGACGAGGGCGAGCCGGACCCGTCGGGCATCGACGTGCTCTACCTCTCGCCGCTGCGGGCGCTGGCGGCGGACGTGGCGGAGAACCTCGACGCGCCCCTGGCCGAGATCGCCGAGGTGGCCGCCGCCATGGGTGCGGTGCCGCCGCCGATCACGACCGCCGTGCGCACGGGGGACACCAGCTCGTCGGAGCGCGCCGCCATGCGCCGTCGTCCGCCGCGGATCCTGTGCACGACGCCCGAGTCGCTCTTCGTCCTGCTGACCTCGGCCTCGGGTCGGGCCAGCCTGGCCACGGTGCGCACGGTCATCGTGGACGAGATCCACGCCCTGGCCCGGGACAAGCGCGGGTCGCACCTCGCCGTGAGCCTCGAGCGCCTCGACCGGCTGGTGGCCGAGCACGGCGGCCACCTTCAGCGCATCGGGCTCTCCGCCACCCAGCGCCCCTTGGAGACCGTGGGCCGCCTCCTCGGGGGCACGGCTCCGGGGCGGCAGGCGCCGATCATCATCGACACGGTCCGGAGCCGGGTCTTCGACATCGCCCTCGAGCTGCCCGACGACGAGCTCGAGAGCGCGGCCAGCCACCGCCAGATGGACCAGGTCCTCGACAAGATCGCCGCCCACGTCCTCGCCCACCGCACCACGCTGATCTTCGTCAACACCCGACGGCTCGCCGAGCGCGTCGCCCACCTGCTCGCCGAGCGCCTGAGCGGTCCCGACTACGGCCTCGACGATGCCGCCCTCGTGGTGGCCTCCCACCACGGCAGCCTCTCGGCCGAGCGTCGCCGCCGGGTCGAGTCACGGCTGCGAGCGGGTGACCTGCGGGCCCTCGTGGCGACGGCCTCGCTCGAGCTCGGTATCGACATCGGCCCGGTCGAGATGGTCTGCCAGCTCGGCTCGCCCCGGGCCATCGCCACCTTCCTCCAGCGGGTCGGCCGGGCGAACCACTCGGTGGGTGGGATCCCGACCGGCCGGCTCTATCCGATGACCCGGGACGAGGCGGTGGAGTGCGCGGCGCTGCTCGCCGCCGTGGCGACCGGTGAGCTCGACGTCCTCGAGCCGCCGGTGGCGCCCATCGACATCGCCATCCAGCAGATGGTGGCCGAGGTCTCCGCGCGCGAGGAGATGGGCCTCGACGAGCTGCGAGCGATGCTGACGAGCTCGGCTCCCTTCGCGGAGCTGAGCGTCGACGACTTCGACGAGGTCCTCGAGCTCGCCTCCCGCGGGATCATGACGGGTCGGGGCCGTCGTGGGGCGCACCTGCACCTCGACGCCGTCAACGGCCGGGTGCGCGCTCGGCCGAGCGCCCGACTGGCCGCCCTGACCGGAGGTGGGGCGATCCCGGAGACCGGTGACTACCGCGTGGTGCTCGATCCCGACGGGGTCACCCTGGGCGCGGTCAACGAGGACTTCGCCATCGAGTCGACGGCCGGCGACGTCTTCCTGCTGGGCACGCACTCGTGGCGGGTGACCAAGGTCGAGACCGGCACCGTCCGGGTCGTCGATGCCGGCGGGGCGCCGCCCACCATCCCGTTCTGGATCGGCGAGGCCCCGGCCCGGACCAAGGAGCTGTCCGAGGCCGTCGGTCGCCTGCGGGCCGAGGTCGAGGCGGCGCTGCTCGCCGGCGGCGAGGCAGCGGCCCGGACGGTCCTGCTGGCGATCCCGGGCGTGGGCGAGGAGGCCGCCGCCCAGATCGCCACCTACCTCGCCGTGGCCCGTCAGGCCCTCGGCTGCCTGCCGACGACGGACCGGATCGTGGTCGAGCGGTTCTTCGACGACGTCGAGTCGACCCAGCTCGTCGTGCACTCGCCCTTCGGTGGTCGCATCAACCGGGCACTGGGCCTGGCCCTGCGCAAGCGGTTCTGCGTGACCTTCGACTTCGAGCTGCAGGCCGCGGCCGACGACGACTCGGTGACGATCGCCCTGGGGCCCCACCACAGCTTCCCGCTCACCCAGGTCGCCTCGATGGTCTCGGCGGCGACGGTGGCCGACGTGCTCACCCAGGCGGTGCTGCCCCACCCGATGCTGGCCTCGCGGTGGCGCTGGAACCTCGGCCGCGCACTCATCATCTCCCGGTCCATGGGCGGCAAGCGCCGGCCCATCCACCTCCAGCGCATGGAGGCTGACGACCTCCTGGCCGCCGCCTGGCCCTCGCTGGCCGCCTGCCAGGAGAACGCGGCGGCCGGGCCGATCCCGGTGCCCGACCACGTCCTCGTCCGCCAGACCCTGGCCGACGTGATGTTCGAGCCGCTCGACCTCATCGGGGTCACCGCCCTGCTCGAGCGGATCGCCTCGGGCTCCATCGAGGTGGCCTGCGTCGAGTCGGCCGAGCCCTCGCCGCTGGCGCTCGGTCTGCTCAACGGCCGTCCCTTCACCTTCCTCGACGACGCCCCGCTCGAGGAGCGGCGCAGCCGTGCCGTGCCCCAGCGCAGGGGGACCCAGAGCTTCCGCGACGCTCCGGACCGCTCGGCCATCCTCGACCCTGAGGCGGTGGCCGCAGTCCTGGCGACGGTGTCGCCGAGGGTCCGCACGGCCGACGAGCTCCACGACCTGCTGCTCGACGCCGTGCTGCTGCGACCGGTGGCGGACTGGGCGGCGCTCGCCGACGAGCTGCGCGCCGCTGGCCGGCTGGTGGACGTCGACGGCTGCTGGGCCGCCACCGAGCGCCAGGCGGAGGCCGCTGGCATCACCATGGACGACGATGCGGCGGCTGACTGCTTGGGCACGCACCTGATGGCGGCCGGTCCGGTGGAGCTCGACGACCTCGTCGCGTCACGGCCCCTGGCCTCGGGGACGCTGCTCGGGGCTCCGCTGTCGCCCCTTCGGGCGGCGACGGCCATCCGGCGCCTCGAGGGCAGGGGAACCGCCTTCGAGCTGCCCGACGGGCGATGGTGCGCCCGCCACCTGCTGGCCCGCCTGCACGCCGCCACCCGGGCCACCCGCCGCCGCCGGGTCGAGGCGGTGCCCATCGCGACGTACCTGACGTTCCTGACCCACCACGGCCATGTGGCCCCGGGGACCAGGCTCGAGGGACGGGCCGGCCTGCGGTCCATCGTCGAGCAGCTCGGTGGCCTCGAGCTCCCGGCCGGCGAGTGGGAGCGCACCGTGCTGCCGGCACGCCTCACCTCCTACGACCCCCGCTGGCTCGACGAGCTGTGCCTGGCCGGCGAGGTCAGCTGGGGCCGTCTGACCCCACGGCACCTCGAGGGCGACGATGGCTCACCGCGCAGGTCGCGCCCGTCGCGCACGACGCCCATGGCGTTGTTTCCCCGTGACGACCTCGAGCTGTGGATCGACGCCGTGAGGCGGGGCGAGCGACCGGCGGTCCCCGAGCTCGGCGCGGCCGCCGAGCTCCACGAGGTGCTCGTCGAGCGAGGCGCCTCGTTCCGATTCGACCTGCCCGGCCTGACCGGCCGATTGCCGAGCGAGGTGGACGAGGGCCTGCTCGACCTCGTGGCCCGGGGTCTCGTCACGGCCGACGGCTTCGGCGCGCTGCGCGCCCTGCTCTCGCCGGCCGAGCGCTTCGCCCGACGCCAGCGCGCCGCCCGCTCGTCCTCGCGCTACGCCCGACGGTCCCCGGCCGGCACCGGTGGGAGCGAGGGCCGCTGGGCCCTGCTGGCTCCGGGCGTCGCCGAGCCGCTCGACCGCGTGGCCGCTGAGGAGCTAGCCGAGGAGGTGGCGCGTCGGCTGCTCGATCGCTGGGGCATCCTCGTCTGGGAGCTGACCGGACGCGAGTCCCTGCGGGTCCCGTGGCGCGAGGTCTCCGCCGCCCTGCGCCGCCTCGAGGCCCGGGGTGAGGTGCTTGGCGGTCGGTTCGTCGCCGGTCTGTCGGGTGAGCAGTTCGCCCTGCCCGAGTCGCTCGAGCTGCTCGAGCGGATCGGTCGCTCGGACGACCAGGCGTCGGTGACCCTGGCGGCCACGGACCCACTCAACCTGAGCGGGATCCTGCTGCCGGGCCCGCGGATCCCCGCCGTCCGTCGTCGCTCGGTCCGGGTGGTCGACGGCGCCATCCTCGACGCCGGCTGACCGGGGGGCTCAGCCCTCGGGCTCATCCTCGACGTCGGTCGTGGTCTCGGCCGTGACCTCGGTCTCGGCGGGAGCCTCGAGTGCCGCGCCGAGGTGCCGCTCGAGGCGGTCGATCCGGGCCGAGAGCTCGGAGAGGTGGCGGTCGATGCCGCCGATGGCACGGTCGATGGTGGCCATGCGGGTGTTGAGGAGCTCGTCGATGCGCTCGGCCACCTCGGCGTCGATCTGGGTGGACACCCGCGTCTCGACCTGCTCGATCACGGGGGTGACGAGCTGGCGCAGGAGGCCCCGCAGGTCCCCGCTCGACCGCTTGTCGTCGCTGGTGCTCTCGTCGGCCATGAGCCCCACGCTACCGCCGGGAGCCGCGCTGGGGGCTAGGGCTTGCAGGCCACCCCGGCGTCGAACTGGAGCGTGTTCCACGGGGCGCCCCAGGAGCTGAGCAGGTCGACGGCCCCGTGGGCCAGCGCACACTCCTGGGCGGGGTTCGAGTTCACGAAGAAGGCGATGAAGCCCTTGATGTTGCTGCCGTCGACGCCGGGGAGGCGGTGGGGCGGGGTGCTGCCGCCCCAGGCCACGGCGATGTAGGTCGGGATCGAGAGCTGCTTGACGTGGAAGGCGAGGTACTCGGACTGCGGCACGTAGACCCCCGGCGAGAGGCTCGGGTCCACCGAGGCGAGCCCGTCGACCCATCCCTGGACATAGGCGGCGAACTGGGGGGCCATCGAGGGGCTGACGCTGGCGAAGCCGGAGTGGAAGTCGGGGTAGCCCTCGTCGTCGAGGATCACGGCGTCGGGCTTGATGCCCAGGCCGTCGGCGGCGTAGGCGTCGATCTGGTGGGCCACCCAGATCGCCCCCTCGTTGGCCACCTTGTAGAAGGCGGCGGGGCTCTGGTCCTTGCGCTTGTGGCACTTCTTGTTGGTCGGGCCGCTGACGGTCCAGTAGGACATCCAGGGGACCTTGCGGCCGGAGTTCTGGATGGCGAAGCCCGTCTGCTCATCGTTCGAGTTGTGCGGGGTGAAGCCGAGGCCGGTCCAGGGTGACGAGCAGGTGCCGATGGCGCCGGTCACGCCGATGATGGGCCAGCCGTCCGACAGCGCCCGTCCCGGGCTCGGATAGGCGTAGACGCCGACGGTCCCGGCCACGGGCAGCGTCAGGGCGCTGGCGAACACCGATGCCCGGCCGTTGTGGACCAGCACCGAGGCCCGACCGGTGAAGGTCGGGATCCCGGGCACGGCCTGGGAGATGTCCTGGGCCTGGGGTCCGACCTGCGGGGCGGCCACCACCAGGGTGACGAGGTGCTTGTCGATCGTCGTGCCGGCCACGAGCAGGGCGCTGCCGGCCACGGCGGCCGAGGGGGCGCTGCGGAAGGTGGGCGTGCCGGCAGCCCGGGCCGAGAGGTCCTTGGTCGTCCAGGTGGTCGAGCCGCCCGAGACCGTGGCGGTGTACATGGCGGCGTGGCCCTCGACGGTGAGGCCGAGGATGCGGGTGCGACCACCCCACACCAGCGCCGAGGGATCGCCCTTGAGGGTCGGTCCAGCGGCTGCGGCGGTCAGGTCGTAGGCGTTCCAATAGCGACCGCCGGAGTCGTTGTTGACGTACTCGACGAGGTGCCCGCCGGCGTCGACGCCGTGGATGTGCAGGAGCCCGTCGCCGTTGGGGCTGTCGATGGCGCTCAGGTCGTTGGCCACCTTGGGCCCGCTGGCCAGGGCGGTGAGGTTGTAGGTCGAGTAGCGCCCGCCGTGGAGGCTGTCGTCGACGGTCTCGAGCACTCGGCCGTTGGCGGTCCTGGTCAGCACCACGATGTGGCCACCAGAGAGCAGGGCCATGGGTGACCCGGTGACGTTCGGGCCCGAGGTGGCGGTCGTCAGGTCGGAGGCCGTCCAGGCACCGCCGTCCTGGCGCAGGAGGAGCAGGTGGCCGGCCGTCGTGACGGCGAAGACGTCGAGGGCGCCGCCCGGCTCGAGCAGGGGAGCCACGCCGGCGTTGACCGGCCCGGTGCCGGTCAGCGTGGAGACGGCGTAGGTGTTCCACGGGCGGCCACCAGCCCCGTCGGCGACGAGCTCGAGGACCTTGGACTGGCTGGAGAGCCCGAAGATGGCGGGCTTCCCCGAACCGGTGGTGGTGGCGGTCAGCGGGCCTCCGGCCTTGCGCATCCCGGACCCTGCCGAGCGGATGGCGGTGGACCAGCCGGTCGGGGGCACTCCGGTGGCGTTGGCCTGGACGACGGGGAAGACCGCCGCCGTCGCTGCCCCAGCGGTCGTCGACGACGTGCTCAGCGCCAGCAGCATGGGCGCGACGAGGGACGCAGCGAGCACTGCCACGACGCCTCGTCTGGTCTGCCTGTCAGGTGCCACCTGGGTCCTCATCCTCATCGGCCTGCCCGCGATCACTCCCATCGCCGGCTCGCACCCTCCGCACCGACGAGCCTACCGACGGCGGGTCGGAAGTTGGGGGCACCCCCACTGAGCGTGGATGCTGTCATCAGACCGATGCCCGCTGGTAGGTTGGGATCGGGCGGGCACAAGGTGCAGCAGTCCCGGTGGGAGACCGGGTGCACCTCTGACGAGGAGTAGTTCTCATGCCCCACTGGAGACGACGGCATCTGGCAGCGGCGTTCGGCGCCGCGCTCGTGGTCGTGCCGTCCGTCGTCGTGCCCGCGACCGTCGCCACCGCTGCAGCGGCCTCCCCGCGCGTGATGGAGTTCAGTGCCGGTGGCGGCACCTGGTCGGCGACCTCGACCAGGGTCGACTCCTCGGTCCTCCCGGCCCCGACGCCGTTGAGCATCATGGGTGCCACCGCGCTCTTCGGGGTCTCGTCCGAGGGCCACCTCGTCGAGTCCTCGCCCGACCCCGGCGGTTCGGGGCAGTGGACGACGGCTGATCTCACCGCCACCGCCGGTGTGCCGACGCTGCGGGGCTCGGTCTCGGTCATCGTCGATCGGGCCAACCACGTCGTGATCATCGCCCGCTCGTCGACCGACCACCTCCTCGCCGTCCGGTCGAGCTCCGAGGCCTCCGGCTGGTCGGTGACCGACCTCGCGGACACAGCCGGCGCGCCGTCCATCGTGTCGAACCCGTCGGCGGCCATCGGCGCGCGCGGCGGGATCAACGTCTTCTACCGCACCCCGTCGAGCCACCTCGTGGGCGTCGTCCAGCACCGCCGGCTCTCGAGCCGCTGGTGGGTGCGAGACCTGACCAAGGCCACCGGTGGCCCCGACGTGCGCGGCACCCCGAGCGCGGTGACCACCCCGCTGGACGGGGCCAGCGTCACGGTGGCGGTCCGGTCGAGCTCCGGCGACCTGCTCGTGGTGGCCGACGACAACGCCCGGCTCACGGTGTGGACCTCCTACGACCTGTCCGCGGAGACCGGCTCGGGCACCCTCGCCTCGAGCCCGACCGCGGTCCGGGCCTTCGGGCGCCTGATCGTCTCCGCCGTGCGCACCGACGGCTCGCTGTTGGTGGTCTCCGCGCCCAAGGCCTCGAGCCACCGGTTCGTGGCGGCCGACCTGACCTCGGGCACCAGCACCCCCGGCGTCGAGGCAGACACCCCATCGGTGGCGGCTGTCGACGGCTCGCTCAAGCTGGCGGCCCGCACGGCGGATCGCCATCTGCTGGTCTTCAGTGCCGACCCGGGCTCGGCCTTCCTCGGCGTCACCGTGACCGACGTCTCGGCGCTCGGTGCGGGCATCCAGATCACCTCGGCCCCGGCCATCGCCAACCGAGCCGGGACCCCAGCGGTCTACGCCGCCCGCTACCTCCCACCCCCGCCACCCCCACCCCCGCCGCCGTCGCTGGCCACCCAGATCGTGGCCATCGCCAAGGGCCAGGACCAGACCGCCGCTGCGGTAGCCGAGACCCCGATGGGCTCCAACTGCAACCCGTACACGGCCCACTTCGGCCGTGGGCAGTCCGGTGGCTGCCCCGGGGGCACCTCGGCCGAGGCCTGGTGCTCGGACTTCGCCAACTGGGTCTGGCAGGCCGCCGGGGCGCAGATCGGGGGCCTCAGCGGCTGGAGCTACAGCTTCGCCGACTACGGGCGGGCCCATGGCACCTGGAAGCTCGGCGCCGCCAACAACCCGCAGCCGGGCGATGCCATCATCTTCGGCGATGAGAGCCAGCACTACGGCTCGCACGTGGGCATCGTTGTCGCCGTCCGCGGGTCGCTGATCAAGATGACCTCGGGCAACTGGGCCAACGCGGTGATCACCACCGACTTCTTCGACCCGAGCGGTCCCACTGGTGCTGGCTACCCGATCATCGGCTACTCCTCGCCGGTGGCCATCGGCCAGGCGAGCCCGCACGTGGTCAGCCGACCGGTGACCCAGGCCCAGATCGACAGCCAGGACCTGGGCCGCTGATCGAGGTGGCCGTGCCACGAGCCGTCGAGCTCACCGCGGACGTGGGCGAGCTCGAGGGCCCGGCCGGCCGCCGTCACGACGAGGGACTCATCGGCCTGCTGACGACGGCCCACATCGCCTGTGGCGGCCACGCCGGCGACGCGTCCTCGATGGCGTCCTCGATCGAGTCCTGCCTGGTGCACGGGGTGCGCGTCGGGGCCCATCCCTCCTATCCGGACCTCGAGGGCTTCGGCCGCCGCTCGATGGGCCTGCGGCCCGAGGAGGTGGCGGCGTCGGTCGCCGATCAGCTCGCTGCGCTCGCCGAAGAGGCCGGCCGGGCCGGGGCCAGCGTGGTCGGCGCCAAGCCCCACGGCCAGCTCTACCATGACCTCTCCGCCGACCCCGGCCTGGCTGAGGTGGTCCTCGCCGGGATCGCCTCGGCCGGCGTGGCGGAGGTGGTGCTGGCGGCCGGGTCGCCGGCGGCGG
>CANGPS010000035.1 GCA_947456245.1 Acidimicrobiaceae bacterium | reverse complement strand
TCCCAAGGGTTTGATCGTCCAAATCGTCACACCCGGATGGCACCGTGGGGGCATGGACCACGACACGAACCCCCACAGCAGCGAGGACGGCTGGGCGAGGATCCGCATGGGATCCCTCGCCGGCAACCTCCCCGAGATGCTCCTTCGGGACATCCTGGCGCCCACCAAGCGCATCATCATCATCGAGCACGGCGACCAGCCTCGGCACTACGTCCAGGTCCTCGCCGACAAGGAGGGCAAGCTCTTCGTCGAGTGCGTCTCGAACGTCTTCATCGAGGACGAGGAGGCGCACCTGAGCCTCGACGACGAGCTCACGCTCATGGAGCTCGGCTTCCTTCCCCCGGAGGGCATCGACTCCGCCCACCCGAACTGGTGGTGGTACCCGGAGGAGGACGGACTGGCCCTCGAGGCCTGCACCAAGATGGTCCGGGTCCTCGAGCAGATCTTCGCCGTGCGAGCCAACGACCCGGTCTGGGTGCGTCAGTTCACCTGATCCGAGAGGATCAGCGACCACGATCAGGCCAGGTGGCAGGCTCGACCCATGACCACCGAGCGCCTCGAAGCCCAGCGGACCATCTCCGCCACGCCCGCCCAGATCTTCTCCGTCCTCTGCGACCCGAAGGGCCACGTCGCCATCGACTCCTCAGGAATGCTCATGAGCGCCACCGGGAGCCCGGTCACTGACGTCGGACAGTCCTTCACCGTCCACATGGACCGCGAAGCCCTCGGTGACTACCCGCTCGGGCTCTACGACGTCGAGGTAGTTATCACGGCCTACGAGCAGGACGTCGAGATCGCCTGGACCGTCGTCGGCCAGCTCAAGCCCAACATCGGCCACGTCTACGGCTACCGCATCGAGGCCGTCGACGGTGGATCGCTGGTGACCTCCTACTACGACTGGTCCGACATCGACCCGGTGTGGCGGGAGGCCGACATCTTCCCGATCATGTCCCAGCCAGCCCTGCGAGCCACCCTCGGCATCCTCGCCCGGACCGTCCAGTCGGGCTGAGCGCCGTCAGCAGATGTCGCCTCCGTCTCGGGCGGTGGCGACCACGAGCGACCGGACGAGCTCGAGATCGATCGAGCCGGGCGTGGGGAACCTGACGCAGCCCTTTCCGACCGACAGGCCGGACAGGGCATCGCGGTGGGCCGCCATCACCGCCGTGCGCATCACGTAGAGCGACAGGTGGCGCCGCTGGACAGCGAAGGCCAGCTCGGCGTCATCGCCACGAGACCAGCACGGCATCCCGTAGCGGATCGCGGCCACGTCCTCACCGAGCTCGGTGGTGCAGATCGCCGCGACCTCTCGGGCCACGTCCGACCACCGAGCCTCGACCAGATCGAGGTACTCGTCGACGGTCTCCGCCGGAGAGCGCACGGGAGATGTCCCGGTGCAGCTAGCTGGCGAGGACCTTGGCCTTGGCTGCCTCGAACTCCTCATCGCTCAGGATGCCCTGGGCCTTGAGGTCGGCGAGCTTGGTCAGCTGGTCCACCACCGACTCCTCGGCCGGGGCTGCCGCCGGAGCAGGGGCCGGGGCGGCCGCCTGCTGCTGGGCCGCCCACTGCTGCTGCTGGTCCCACTGCTGCTGTTGCTGCTGTTGCTCCGCCTGCTCGGCCCGCTCGGCCTGGCGGCGCTGCACGCCGCCTGACACTGCGGTGGCGGTCCCGGCGATCACCGCCGTGCGGGCCATCGTCCCGACCAGTCCCGGTCGTCCCATGCGTCGCATCTGTTCCTCCTTGGTTGGTCGGGGCCGCTCGCTGCGGCGCCCGTCAGTTCGTGTGCCCTCAGGCCTCGAGCGCGGCCAGCACGTCGGCGTGGGCCAGGCGCTGGCTCACGATGATCTCCCCGCCGGCACGACCGATGGCCCCGAGCAGCGTGTTGGCCCAGGTGTTCTCCCAGACGACCATCAGTGCGGCACCCCCGGCCGGGAGCAGCTCGCCGGCGGACAGCAGGTCCTCCTGGCTCACCAGCGGAGCGGTCACGGCCCCGAAGGACGTCATCAGGCCCACCTCGGCCTCGTCGAGCTCGTCGACCTCGAGGGCGACCACGTCGCCCTCGGCATCCTTGGAGATGAACACGAGGTCCATGATGCGGACGGTGCCTTGGGCGACGAGCCGCAGCAGCTCCTCGGCGATGCTGCCGTCGAAGCGTCCGTCCACGAACTCCACCAGCGCGAAGTCGATCGGTCCCAGGTGCTCAGTGCTCATCGTTGCCTTCCTCGGTCGGAGCCTCACCCTACCGCCAAGCGCTGGCGCTTTCCCCGCGGCCGCCCCGCCATCGGTGAGTCACCACCAGACGTGTCACACCCGCCTCGTAGCGTTGAAGGCCCGAGATGAGCAGAGGAGCACCATGAGCCACGCCGAGAACTTCCGACCGGACTTCCAGTCCTGGATGCGCCTCCTCCAGAAGTGGAACCACTCCGACGCGGACTACTGCGACGCCTTCACCTGCTCCGACCCGACCGTGCTGACCCGCCTGGCGACGGACCCTGGCCTCAAGGTCATCAAGACCAACGTCTCGACCTCAGGCCGCTCGACCCTGATGCTGTCGCTCAAGGGCTCGGCCATCTCCCCCAAGGCATCGAAGAAGAAGCGCCGTCGCCACCAGGCCCGGATCCTCGTCGACCGCTTCGACCACGAGGGCGAGACCGAGGTCAACGTGTTCATCAAGGCCAGCTCGTTCAAGGCCCTCACGGCGGCGGTGCTCAAGGCCCAGCCGCTCGAGGACGAGGTCGTCGCTCCCATCCCCCTCCACCCGTCGGCCGGCGAGGGGTGCTGAGGGCGGCTCGCGTCAGCCAGCGGCCTCGAGGTGCGCCTTGAGGGCGGCCAGGGTCGTGGCCATCGAGGTGGCGTTGTAGGCCTCACGGTCGTCGATCCCCTCGATCTTCCCGAAGGTCTTGATCAGCCGGCTCCGGCGGTCGGTCGTCGACTCGGTGACCCGACATCCGGCGACGGTGGCGGCGATGGCGAACTCCCATCGGGCGATCTTGAGTCCGGCCACGGTCACCTCGAAGGCGAAGTGGCTCGGCCGGTCGCACACCACCACCGTGGCCGTGGTCGACCATTGCTTCTTCCCCTGGGCGTTGGTGCCCTTGAAGCGAGCCCCGATGGCCGGCCCAGATCCCTTGGTCCAGCGGCCGCCCGTGTTCTCAGGCGAGTAGCGGCCCATGCTGGGAAGGTCGCTGACCGCGTCGAAGGCGACCTCGGGGCTGACGGCGATCTCGATGGACTCCTCGATGCGGCTCATGGCGCCACCCTCTCACCATCGCCGTGCCGCCGCAACGACCTCAGTCGAGCTCCTCGTCGTCGTCCCGGCGACGAGGTGGCCGGCGCACTCGTCCGGTGGGCTCGCCACGGGGCTCCACGGTCTGCTCGGCCATGGCCGTTCGGATCCTGCGCCAGCTCTCGAACCGGCGCGCGTCGAGCGAGCCGTCGGCCACCGCCGCCGCCACCGCGCAGCCCTCGTCGCCCCGGTGGCGGCAGTCGGCGAACCGGCAGGTCGTGCCGAGCTCCTCGATGTCCGGGAAGGTCTCGGCGAGGCCCTCCGCGCTCACGACCACGTCGAGGAGGCGGATCCCGGGGATGTCGAGCAGCACGCCTCCGGAGGCCAGCCGGTGGAGCTTCCGGGTGGTGGTCGAGTGCCGGCCCTCGCCGTGGGGCCCGACCGGTCGGACGAACTCGTCGCGGTCGTCGAGGACGTTGAGCAGGGTGGTCTTGCCCACGCCCGAGGCGCCCAGCATCACGGCCGTGCACCCGGGGCCGAGCAGCTCGGAGAGCGCAGCGAGGCCGAGGCCCGTCTCGGCGCTGGTCACGAGCTGGCGGACCCCCGGGAGCGTGGCGGCGGCCTCGGCGGACCTGGCCTCGACGTCGTCGGCACCGTCGGCCTTGGTCAGGACCACCACCGGCTGCGCGCCCGAGTCCCAGGCCATCACCGAGAAGCTCTCGAGCATCTGGAGGTTCAGCGGGCGATCGATGGGGATCACCACGAGCACGAGGTCGAGGTTCGCCGCCAGGACCTGCACGCGGCGCTTGGAGGTCTCCGGTCGGCGCAGCTGGCTCGTGCGCGGCCGGACCCAGGCGATGGTCCCCTGCGAGACCCCCACCCAGTCCCCCGCCACCGGGTGCGGGTCGATGCTCCCGGCCGGGAAGGTCTGCTCGTGCTCGACGCCGCTTTCGTCGGCGAAGATGACGTCGACCAGCGCCCCATGGACGATGCTCACCCGGCCCGGATCGAGCCCCTCGGGGACGCCGAGCTCCATGCCGGCCGGAGCGCCGAGCGAGGCCAGGACGACGGAGGTGGGGTCAGCTGTCAAGGACCTGATCCTCCCAGACGACGGTCTGTCGAGGCAGGCCGGGCCTCACATCGTCGCGGCGTCGATCACGAAGCGGTAGCGAACGTCGCTCGCCACCACCCGGTCGTAGGCCTCGTCGATCTTCGACGCCGGGATCACCTCGATGTCGGCACCGATCCCGTGGGCCGCGCAGAAGTCCAGCATCTCCTGGGTCTGGCGGATGCCACCGATGCCGGAGCCGGCCAGGCTGCGGCGGTTCGTGGCCAGCGACCCGAAGCGGGCGCGGTAGCCCTCAGGCGAGATCCCCACGTTGACCATCGTGCCGTTGAGCCGCAGCAGGCTCAGGTAGCGGTCGGTGTCGATGCCGGCCGAGACGGTGTTGACGATCAGGTCGAAGGTGCTGCGCAGGCCCTTGAGGACGGCGGGGTCCTCGGTGGCGTGGAAGTGGTGGGCACCGAGGCGCTCGGCGTCGGCCCGCTTGGCGTCGGACCGGGTGAGGATGGTCACCTCGGCCCCCATGGCGGCAGCGATCTTGACCCCCACGTGGCCGAGGCCGCCGAGTCCCACGATGGCGACCCTGCGGCCAGGCCCTGCGCCCCAGTGGCTCAGCGGAGAGTACATCGTGATCCCCGCGCACAGCAGGGGTGCGGCGACGTCGAGGCCGATCCCGTCGGGGATCGAGAGCACGAAGTGCTCGTCGACCACGACGTGGGTGGCGTAGCCGCCCCTGGTGATCGTCCCGTCGACGTCGACGGCGTCATAGGTGCCGATGTTCCCCTTGGCGCAGTACTGCTCCTCGCCGGCCAGGCAGTTCTCACACTCCCGGCACGAGTTGACCATGCAGCCGACACCCACCCGGTCGCCGACCCGGTGGCTGGTGACCTCGGGACCAACCTCCTCGACGATGCCGGCGATCTCGTGGCCAGGCACGAGGGGGTAGTGGATCGACCCCCACTCCTCTCGCGCCGTGTGGATGTCGGAGTGGCAGATCCCGGCGAAGGCGATGGCGATGCGTACGTCGCTGGGACCGACGTCGCGCCGCTCGATCGTGGTGGGGACGAACCCGCCGTCCTTCTCGTGCAGCGCGTAGGCCGCGACGTCTGCCATGGGGGCCTCCTCTGTGGGTGGTGCCGCCGGCGAGGTGCCGGTCGGCGAGCTAGTGCAGTCCGAAGCCGAGGTCGTTGATCAGCTTGTAGTGCGTGGGGTCGTCGGGCAGCACCCAGGAGAACCCCTCGAGCAGGATGATCAGCACCACATTGATGGCGATCACGGCGAGGAACCCGATCTCGATGACCCTGGCCAGCGTCCTGAGCGCCCCGTCCGTCGGGGCCTCGGGGATGACCGATCCCGAGCAGATGAGCGCCACGCCGCAGAAGAGGATCACGATGACGAAGGTGATCAGCGCCCAGGTGTAGAGGTGGAGGCCCACGACCGCGCTGCCGTAGCCGGGGTCGGTCTTCGACGCGATGTGCAGCAGGATCTGGCGGGTCGACTCGAAGCCTCCGCACGTGGCCGCCACGATCGACATGCCGAGGCCCGAGGCGTAGCGGGCCCGGGTGAGCTTGCCCCGGAGCGCGTCGGCCACGATCCACATGGCCGGGATGGTGGCCAGGATCATGGCGTAGCGCTGGAGCATGCACAGCGGGCAGGGCTTCTCGTTCCCGAAGACCTGGACCCCCATGGCGGCGAGCAGGACGCCGCAGTAGCCCACGACGAAGATGACGATTCCCCAGAAGGCGATCTTGCTCCAGGTGCGGTTGAGGCCCGGGGCCTCGGCGGCCACGACGTCCGTGATGGCGGTGTCGTCGACGGCGGTGGGTGCGGTGGTCATCGACAGCCTCCTAGAAGTTGAGGTGGAGCGGGCTCGTGACGTGGTACTTGAACAGCCCGAGCATCAGCACGAGGCCGATCACCCACAGCGTCATGACCACCTTGCGCGACAGGCCGCGCCACGCGCAGATGGCCGTGGCCATCAGCACGATCATGATGATGATGTCCATCTCTGCTCCCCGCTCGACGACCCGGACCTCGTCCCGCAGCGTACCGAGGCGGCCAGGCCCGGCCGGGGATGGCCGTCGAGATGCAACACGGCCGTAACCGTCTGAAACGGAGCGGAAACACTCGCTCTGTAGCGTGGCAGCCGTGCTTGACGTCCTCAACGGCTACGAGATCGATGTGGCCTTCGACGAGATGGTCCGACCCGACGGATCGACGAGGGAGCTCTACGACCGCGTCGTCGAGGCCCTGCGCCCCCTCGAGCCGGCCGACCTGCGCTTCCGGTCCGACCAGCTGGCCCGAACCTTCACCGAACGGGGGGTGACCTTCGCCTTCAAGGGCGTCGAACGACCCTTCCCGCTCGACCTGATCCCCCGGATCATCGACGCCGAGGAGTGGCGACACCTCGCCGACGGGGTGCGCCAGCGGATCCGCGCCATCGAGGCCTTCCTCGCCGACGCCTATGGCGACGGGGTCGCCTTCGCCGAGGGCATCGTCCCCAAGCGCCTCGTCACGTCCTCGGCCGAGTTCAACCGGGCCGCCCACGGCATCAGCGCCCCCAACGGGGTCCGCGTGCAGGTGGCCGGCATCGACGTGATCCGCGATGAGGAGGGCGGCCTGCGGGTCCTCGAGGACAACGTCCGCATCCCCTCGGGTGTGTCCTATGTGATGGAGAACCGACGGGCGATGACCAGGACCTTCCCCTCGCTCTTCGCCGAGGACCGCATCCTGCCCGTCGACGAGTACCCCCAGCAGCTGCTCGCCGCCCTGCGGGCCGCCGCACCCATCGCCGTGGCCGACCCGACGGTGGTGGTGCTCACCCCCGGCGTGCACAACGCCGCCTACTTCGAGCACGCCCTGCTGGCGAGGAGGATGGGCATCGAGCTCGTCGAGGGCCGGGACCTGTTCTGCCGCGGTGACCAGCTCTTCATGCGCACCACCAACGGCGACATGCCCGTCCACGTCGTCTACCGACGCGTCGACGACGAGTTCCTCGACCCGCTCCACGGCCGGCCCGGATCGCTGATCGGCGTGGCGGGACTCCTGAACGCGGCCCGGGCCGGCTCGGTGACCATCGCCAACGCGGTGGGCAACGGGGTGGCTGACGACAAGCTGATCTACACCTACCTTCCCGACCTGATCGCCTTCTACCTCGGCGAGGAGCCCATCCTGCGCAACGTCGAGACCCACCGGCTCGACGACCCCGAGGTCCTCGCCGAGGTCCTCGGGCGCATCGGTGACTTCGTGATCAAGCCGGTCGACGGCGCCGGCGGCGTGGGCATCGTGATCGGCCCGCAGGCGGACGAGGAGACCCTGGCCACGGTGGCGGCCGAGGTTGCGGCCAACCCCCGCGGCTTCATCGCCCAGCGACCGGTCGCCCTCTCGACCCACCCCACGCTGATCAACGAGCGGCTCGCACCGCGCCACATCGACCTCCGGCCCTTCGCCGTCAACGACGGTGAGGACATCTGGGTGCTGCCCGGCGGCCTGACCCGGGTGGCCCTGCCCGAGGGGGCCCTCGTGGTGAACTCCTCGCAGGGCGGAGGCTCAAAGGACACCTGGGTCCTGCTCGACGAGGCGGCCGGCGAGGTCGCCGGCGACATCCCCGTCGAGGTCCGCACGCCCCCGGAGACCGCTCGGCGCAGCGCCGGACCGCTCCCGCTCGATCGGACGGACCAGCAGTGAACCGCACCGGCCTGCTCTCGCGCCTCGCCGAGGCCCTGTTCTGGATCGGCCGCTACGTCGAGCGCGCCGACGACACGTCGCGGGTAGTCGACGCCTACCTCCACCGGCTGCTCGAGGACCCGTTCGAGGACGAGTCGCTGGCGTGTCGGTCCCTGCTGGCCATCATGGGCCTCGAGGCGGAGGACGATCCGGTCACCACAGCCACGGTGATGGCGCTGCTCGGTTTCAGCCCGGACAACCCCTCGGCCATCGTCGGCTCCCTGCGCTGTGCGTATGAGAACGCCTTGGGCTCTCGAGACGTCGTGTCGTCAGAGATGTGGGAGTGCCTAAACACCACCTGGTTCGAGATCCCCACCCGCGAGGCCAACGCGGCGCGGCTCGGGCCGCACGCCTTCCTGCGGTTCATCCGAGAGCGTGCCGCGCTCTTCGCCGGGCTCACCGACTCGACCATGAGCCGCACCGACGCCTGGCGGTTCGTGGTCCTCGGGCGCAGCCTCGAGCGCGTCGACATGATCGCCCGACTGCTCTCGGTCCGCGTCGTGGCCGGCGGCCACGCCCCCGACTGGCCCACCCTGCTGCGAGCCGCCGGCGCCGAGGAGGCCTTCCTACGGGCCCACGCCGGGATCGAGCGCCCGCAGGACATCGCCGAGTTCCTCCTGCTCGACCCGCTGTTCCCCCGATCGGTGATCCATGCCCTCGCGGTGGCCGAGACCTGCCTGGCCGAGCTCGAGGACCCCTCGGGTGCCGCCCGTTCCGGGCCGGCGCGTCGGGCCATCGGCCAGATGCGCACGACCCTGGTCTACGTCGACCGGTCCACGCTGCTCGGAGACCTCCCCGAGCTGCTCCAGGAGATCTCCGACGCCTGCGCCTCGGCATCAGAGGCCGTGGCGGCCCAGCACTTCGGCTCCATCCACTCGGTCCAGTGGAAGGCGGAGGCCGGATGACGCAGTCCTGGACCCCGCACACCGGAGGCTGGCGGCTCCACGTCGTGCACGAGACCGGCTTCGCCTACGACGGCCTGGCCAGGGCGTCGCACAACGAGGCCCGGCTCACCCCGGCTGCCCTCCCCACCCAGTCGGTGCTCACCACCGAGCTGCGGGTCAAGCCGGCCGCCGGGCGCTCCTCCTACCGTGACTACTGGGGCAACCGCGTGGTCGCCTTCCAGCTCGACGAGCCGCACGCCTCGCTCGAGGTGACCTGCGAGTCGACGGTGGAGACCTCGGCGGCGCAGGCCCCCTTGGGCCTGCTCGGCCGTGCCGAGCTCTCGGGCGGCCCCGTGGCCGACCTCATGGACGAGCTGCTCGCCCCCACCGCTCCGACACGGCTCGATGCCGACCTGGTCGCCGCCGTGGCCGAGGCCACCCAGGGCCTCGACCCCCACGAGGCCGCCGCCCACGTGAGCGAGACCGTGCGGTCGCTGCTCACCTATGTGTCAGGGGCCACGAGCGTGCAGACCACCGCCGCCGAGGCCATCGCGGTGGGCAAGGGCGTCTGCCAGGACTTCACCCACGTCGGTCTCGGCCTGCTGCGCGGCATCGGCATCCCGGCCCGCTACGTGTCGGGCTACCTCTACCCACGCGACGGCGTCGATCCCGGCGAGACCACGCAGGGCGAGAGCCACGCCTGGCTCGACTACTTCGCCGGCGAGTGGAACGCCATCGACCCGACGTCCGGTACCGAGGTCGGGCCCCGGCACGTGGTGGTGGCACGTGGTCGGGACTACAACGATGCCGCCCCGCTCAAGGGGATCTACCACGGCGCCCCGGTGGGATCGCTCGGGGTGACCGTGGCCATGACCCGTCTCACCTGATCTCGTCGGCTGCGACGGGTCCTCGTCCGTTGTGCTGCGCCAGAGGGACTACCTCTGCTTGCATGGCCCCATGGACGTCACCGTGAACATCCCGGACGCGGACGTGGCATTCCTCGATGCCTACGCAGCTGAGAAGGGCTACGCATCGCGAGCGGACGCCCTCCGCAGGGCCATCGGCCTCCTCCGGTCCACCGGACTCGCTGGTGCGTACCGAGATGCGTGGGACGAGTGGATCGAGGGATCGGACGGTGAGGCGTGGGCGGTCACCACCGGAGACGACATCTCCTGACGGAGCGTGGCGAGATTCGGCGCGGCCGGGACCGAGCTCCCGTGAGATTCGAGGGCTCAAGCCGAGCAGCTGCGGTCCGTTCCGACCGAACGCTTCAGCAGGCCTACCGGGAGCCGGCCTGCTCAACTCATGGATCTCCTCGCTGAGGCCCTGCGACTCCACTTCTGGCTGTGAGGTCCCCTCCCTCAGGGTGAACCTTGAGAACTCACCCACGAGGACAGCCCGATGACCGAGCCGCGCGGCGGAGTCGGGGTCGACGAGCACCACGCAGTTCGATGTGCCATCGTGAGCAGCATCTGACGATCCGGGGGGAGACGAGATGGGACCGCACCGTAGGACGGCCGCGCTCGGCGTGGCCATCGCCACCATCGCGGCAGCACTGATCAGCACGCCGGCGGTGACCGCCGCCGCCTCGCTGGGGTCCGCCCCGTCGTGGACGGCTCCGGCCGGCCTCGGTCCTGAGCGACCGGCCAGCTGTCCGGCACTCACGCCGGGCACCACGATGCCCATCAGCCCGAGCGATCCTGCCTCGACCACCACCGGCACCCCGGTCTGGCCGGTGCTGGGGTCCGGCGACCCGACCGCCTTCTCGTCCTACCTCCACACCGCGGTGACCGCCACCCCGCAGGTCCCCTCCAACTGGACGGCCGACGGGGCCGACTGGAAGCTCGGGGCCGAGCGCACCGCCGACCCGGCGATCGCCTCGAACCCCCAGGAGCTCTGCGGGGTCCAGGGAAACAGCGTCGACACCGCCTGGCAGACCACCACGGGCGCGCCGACGACGGTGATCGCCGTCCTCGACTCCGGGATCCGCTGGTGCGACCCGGGAACGGTCAACAAGATCGCGCTCAACCGCGACGCCCTGCCCGTGCCACAGGACGCCCAAGGTCGCACCAAGGCCGACCTCGTCACCGGTGGTGCGACCCCAGTCGACGACGACCCCTATGACCTGCTCGGCACGGGCGTCCTCGACGTGTCCCAGTACGCGGCCGACCCCCGGGTGGCGACCGTGGCCGCCGCCTATGGCGGGACCTACTGCTCCACCAAGGGCGGGGCCTACACCGGGATCTCGGCCGAGGACCTCATCCGGACCTTCGGTCGCACGACCCTCCCGGGAGGCGCCAGGAACGCGAACTACTTCCACGGTGGCACCACCGGCTTCGCTGAGGACATCGCCGGTTGGAACTTCGTCGACAACACCAACGACCCCGTCGACGACGTCGACTACGGCCACGGCACCGGAGAGGCCGGCGACATGGCCGGAGCGGCCGGTTCGGCAGGCAACGGCGTGGGGGCCTGCCCGAGCTGCCGGGTCATGCCGGTGCGAGTGGGGACCAGCTTCATCGCGTCCGGCAATGCCTTCGCCCAGGGCGTGGCCTTCGCCGTCGATTCGGGCGCCACCCTGGTCTCCGAGGCCCTCGGAACGATCGACCACACCGCCCCGGCCAGCGAGGCCATCGCCTACGCCGCCGCCCACGGCGTGCCCATCGTCGGCAGCTCGGCCGACGAGGAGTCCGAGCACGCCAACCTGCCGTCGAGTGCCTCGAACCAGATCATCAACGTCAACTCGTCGACCCGGGCATCGGGCGGGATAAGCCCGCAGAGCGCGCTGCTGCTCAACGGCTGCACCAACTACGGCCCACAGATCTCGGTCACCGTGGAGTCGGCCAGCTGCTCGTCCGAGGCCACCGGCAAGACCGCCGGCATCGTCGGCCTCGCCGAGACCGCCGCCGCCCAGGCGGTCGCAGCCCACACGATCACCGCGTACCCGGGCGTGACCAACGGCAGGGGCGCCGCGGTGCCGCTGAGCGCCAACGAGGTTCTGCAGCTCGTGACGATGTCGGCCGACGACGTCGACTTCTCGACCGCGGCCCCAAGCGCCACGCCGCCGGCCAAGCGCAACAACTTCGCCCTCGGCTCGCCGACCACGTTCAACATCCTCGGGATCACGTCGAAGCGCTACAAGTCGACTCCCGGCTACGACCTGTCCACGGGATATGGCCGCATCGACGCGGCACGCATCGTCCGGCGCATCGCCGCCGGGCAGATCCCGCCCGAGGCACTGGTCTCGTCGCCCGCCGCCGGCGGCGTGGTGGGGACCACCGGGTCGCTGACCGTCGCCGGCACGGTCGCCGCCGTGCGCTCGTCGGGCTACACCTGGCAGCTCGACGTGGCGCCCGGGTCCGCACCGCCTGAGTCAGCATGGCGACTGGCCGCACAGGGATCCGGCTCCTCCCCCGCCACCGGCGACCTGGCCACCCTCGACCTCGCCCAGATCGCCGCGCTCTTCCCCGGAGGAGCGGCGTCGCTGACCGGGCCCAGCACCACCGCTGACGGGACCCCGGCGGTCGACCGCTTCGCCTTCACCATCCGCCTGGTGGTCAAGGACGCCGAGGGCCAGCTGGGCATGTCGCGCACGACGCTGTCGATGCACGACGACCCGACCATCGTCCCCGGGCTCTCGCCCACCCTGTCGAGCTCGATCGACGCTCCCGTGAAGCTCGCCCCGATCGGGCCCGGAGGCAGCCAGGTGGCCCTCGTGGCCGAGGCCGGCGGCACCATCCACGCCCTCACCAGCTCCGGCGCCGAGCTTCCAGGCTGGCCCGTGACCACCGACATCCTGCCCGTCCACATCTTCGAGCCGGCCTTCCAGTCGGGTGCCGTGTCGATGCCTCGCGGCGAGATCATCGGCGGGCTCGCCGTGGGCAACCTCAGCGGGGGTGACGGCGGCGATGACGTGGTGGCCACGGACCTCAACGGGCGCGTCTACGCCTGGGACAGCAAGGGCGAGCCGCTGGTCGGCTGGCCCAGGACCTCGAACCCGGCCTTCTCCAACACCTCGGCACGCGATCGGCTCAACCGGCTGCTCCCCGGCTTCCTCGCCGCCCCGGCGCTGGCCGACCTGACCGGTTCCGGCCAGCTCGACGTGGTCGCCTCCGGCATGGACCGCCACGTCTACGCCTTCTCGCCCGACGGGGCGGACGTCCCGGGCTGGCCGGTGCTCGTCATCGATCCGACCAAGGTCGCCTCGGTCGACCCCGGCAGCGACCACGTGACGTTCTCGAATCCCTCCGGCGTGGCCCAGGGCACCGAGCTGCTCGACACCCCCGCCATCGGCGCCCTCTCGGGCAAGGGCCGACCCAACGTGGTGGTCGCCTCAGACGAGGAGTACTACGAGCCGCTCAACGCCTCCCTCGACGGCCTGGTGCACACCATCCTCGACGCCGCCGGCTACCTCGACAAGACGGCCAACGCCCGGGTCTACGCGCTGAGCCCCGATGGGACGAACGCCGGGCCGGGGACGTCCGCCGTCCCCTCGGCCGGCGCCTACCTGCCCGGGTGGCCGGCCAAGGTCGGGGACCTCGAGCCGGGCCTGCTGCCCACCATCGGCGACGGCGCCACCGCCAGCCCGGCGCTGGCCCGCCTCGGCACCAAGAGGTCGCTGACCGTCGTGACCGGCTCCACCGCCGGGCCGATCTACGAGCTCACCGCCAAGGGCACCTCGGCGCTCGGCACCACCGACGGCCTGCCCAAGGTGCTGTCGCAGTCCCCCGCCACGCCGGGCCTGGCCAACCTGGCCATCCCCGCCCTCGGTGCGGCCACCGTGGCCCCGCTCGGGACCAGCCGCACGCCGTCGGTGTTCTCGGCACTCGCCACCCTGGGTCGGCTCGCCGACCAGGGGGCCCCGGCCGCCCAGAGCCCGGGGGCCAACCTGATCGGCGGGTGGTCGTCGGCCACGGGCGGCTTCCTCGCCGGCTTCCCCGGGACCATGAGCGACCTGCAGTTCCTGACGTACCCGGTCGTGGCCAACGTGGCTGGCGCCGCGTCAGGCGGCTTCGTCGTCCAGGGCAGCGGCCTCGGCGACCTTCGGGCCTATGGCAAGGACGGCGCTGTCCCGGCCGGATGGCCCAAGTTCACCGGCGGCTGGGTGGTCGGCGGTGCCGCGGTCGGTCAGGTGGCCGGCATCCGGTCGGGCGTGGTCATGGTCGGCACCCGATCCGGCCAGCTGTGGGCGTGGAAGACGGGCGCCAAGGGCTGCCAGCCCGCCGGTGCCTGGCCCCAGGTCCACCACGACCTCGCCAACACGTCGAACCTGTCGACGCCGCTGCCAGCCGGCGGCTGCTGAGCCACGAGACAGCAAAGGCCCCCGCCGCCCGCAGGGGCGACGGGGGCCTCCGGTGCGAGGACTACTTGACGCCGAGGCGCTTGTTGTAGGCGGCGATGATGCCGTTCGAGGCGGCAACCGCCGCGTTGAGCGCCGTCTTCGGAGCCACGTTCTTCACGAAGATCGAGGCCTCGGCGTTGGCGATGGCGCCGTTGACGTCCTCGAACGGGCCGATCACCGCACCGGCGGTGGCGTAGTCCTGGGTGCCCTTGGTCAGCTGGGTGTAGGCCACCGAGAAGCCGGGGTCCTTCGCCCACAGGGCCTGGATGGTCGGGCTCTTGGCGGCCGAGGTGCGCAGCGGGATGTAGCCGGTGCCGGCCGACCAGGCCGCCTGGGTCGAGGCCGACAGCAGGAAGGCCTCGTACTGCCACGCCGCGGCCTGCTTGGCCGGCGTCGAGCGCTTCGAGATCCACAGGCCATTGCCGCCGGGCTCGACCCCACCCTTCGAGGTGGTGGTGAAGACCTTGGGCATCGGGGCCACGCCGACGTCGACGTTCGGGTACTGCCCGGTGGCGAGGAGCTGCTGGATCGTGCCCTGGGCGGCCGAGGTGTCGATGGTCATGGCGAACTTGCCCGACCCGGCGCCGAGGAGGTTGTCATAGCGACCGGCACCCTGAACCGAGTTGGTCTGCACGCTGCCGTCCTTCTTCATCTGGGCCAGCGCGTTGAACACGGCGAGGCCGGCCGACGAGTTGAAGGTGGCCTTGTTGGCCCGGGCGGTGCGGCCGTTGTTGTTGTTCACCGCGGTCTGGTTGCCCGTCGCCATCCAGGTCAGCAGGTGCCACGGGTCGAGGACCATGCCCATGCCGGCCCCGGTCTTGGTCTTGAGGGTCTTGGCGGTGCTCACCATCTGGGCGAGCGTGGCCGGCGGCTTGTTGGGGTCGAGGCCGGCGGCGGTGAAGGCCTTCTTGTTGTAGTAGAGCACCGGGCCCGAGACGCCGAAGGGCATGGCCCACTGGGTCTTGTTGACCTTCCAGTACGCGAGGGCTCGGGGCAGCAGGTCACCGGTCTTGAAGCCGGCCGCCGACATGCAGGTCTGGGCCGGGATGAACGACTGGGTGTCGATGGCCGCCTGGGTGTCGGTGTCGGTCAGCATGGCGATGTCCGGGGTCTGGCCGTTGGACAGGGCCGAGCGGTACTTCTGGAAGGTCTCCTGGTAGGTGGTCTGGACCACCAGGTTCACGTGCACCTTCTTCTGCGAGGCGTTGAACTCGTTGGTGAGCTTGACCATCTCCTCGCCGTTGGCCCGGGGCATCGACTCCCAGAAGTTGATGGTGACGGGGCCCTTCGAGGCGGCGAGCGCCTTGGGGCTGCAGGCCGGGGTCGAGGCGGCCCCGGCGACGGTGCCGGAGGCGGCGATCGGCAGGACGCCTGCGCCGAGGCACAGGGCGGTGGTGACGGCAAGGGTGCGGGTTCGCTTCATGCGTGCATCGTGGCACAACCCAGCCCTCACGGGAAACACTCCCGCCCGCTCGCGCAGGCTGACGCTGCCCGTCGGGCGGCGACGGGCCCTACTTGACGGCGCCGGCGGTGAGGCTGCGGACCAGCTGCTTCTGGAAGACCACGAGCAGGATGATCAGCGGGGCGATGGCGATGATGGTCCCGGCCAGCGACACGTTGATCTGGTCGAGCTGGGTGTTGAGCAGCTGCTTGAGGCCGATCTGGACGGTGCGCACCGAGTTGTCGTTGCCCGTGACGAGCAGCGGCCAGAGGTACTGGTTCCAGGCGCCGAGGAAGCTGAACACGCCGAGGGCGGCGATGGCCGGCCGGGCCAGCGGGATGGCCACCGACCAGAGGAACCGCAGGTGGCCGTAGCCGTCGAGCTGCGCCGCCTCCTTGAGGTCCCGCGGGATCTGCAGGAAGGCCTGTCGGAGCAGGAAGACCCCGAAGCCGGTGGCCAGGAACGGCACGGTGAGGCCTTGGAAGGTGTTGAACCAGCCGAGGCTGGTCACCGTCGTGACGTTGGTCGCCACCGTGACCTCGAACGGGATCATCAGGGTCATCAGGAAGACGATGAAAAGCGTCTTCTTGAGCGGGAACTCGAGGAAGGCGAAGGCGAAGGCCGCCAGGATCGACGTGATGAGCTGGCCGGCCACGATGATGATCGTCTGCACGGCGGAGTTGCGCAGGTAGATCCCGAGGTGCCCGGCCTTCCAGGCGTCCGGGTAGGTGTGCCACTGCGGGTCGTTCGGGAAGAACGGCGGTGGCTGGTGGGCGATCTGGCTGGGGAGCAGCAGCGAGTTCACCACGGCCATGTAGACGGGGAACAGCACGATGACCGCCCCGAGCGTGAGCAGCAGGTAGCGGGCCACGATCCGGCCGTTGAACCGCCGTGGCCGGGTCGGCACCGCGGTGGCGTCAGTTGCCGGCATAGTGCACCCTCCTCTCGAGGAACCGGAACTGCACCAGCGTGACGCCGAGCAGGATCACGAACAGGACGATGGACAGCACGGCGGCGAGGCCGGGATCGTTCTGCACCGACAGCGCCCGGTAGATGTAGAAGAGCAGCACGTTGGTGTGGGTGAACTCGGCATTCTGCGACCCGATCAGGATGTCGATCTGGCCGAAGCTCTGGAAGGCGTAGATGAACCCGACCACGAGGCCGAAGAAGATCGTCGGCGACAGCAGCGGGATGGTCACCCGGAAGAACATCGTCGGTGCCCGGGCCCCGTCGAGGCGGGCGGCCTCGAGGACCTCCTCGGGCAGCGACTGCAGGCCGGCCGTCATGATGATGAACGACAGGCCGAGGAACTGCCAGATGGCGATGATCGCCACCGCCGGCAGCGCCCAGGTCGGGTTCGACAGGATCGCCGGGTGCGGGTCGAGGCCGAGCCACGGCAGCAGGCCGACGACCGGGTCCATGAGGGTGCCGAAGACCACGGCGGCCACCGCCACCGAGCTGACCACGGTGGAGGAGAAGATGACCTGGAAGATGGCCATCCCCTTGAGCGCCCGATGGGCGGCGAGGGCCAGCATCAGGCCGCCGAGCAGGCCCGTGGGCACGACCATCAGCACGAACAGCAGCGTCGAGATCAGGCTCTGGTGGAAGGCCGTCGACGACAGCACGTCGCCCACCTGGCTCAGGCCGACGAAGGTCGAGGGCAGCCCCGGGTACGGAGGGTTCTGGTAGAGGGCGAGCTTGAAGTTCTGCAGGAACGGCCAGAAGGTGAACACGGCGAAGATCGCCAGGCCGGGCAGCAGCAGGACATAGGCCAGCGCCCAGTCCTTGCGCCTCCTGGCGGCCTGGGTCCTCACGCCACCGCCTCGATCCGGGCCCCGGTCTCGGCGTCGAAGGCGTGGAGGCTCAGCGGGTCGACGGCCACCGCCACGGTGTCGCCGAGGTCCGGGCGGACCTCGTCGTGGCCCTGGCGCACCACGAGCGTGGTGCCGCCCTCCAGGGTGCAGTGCACCTGGGTCTCGGCGCCGAGCATCTCGACCAGCGCCACGGTGGCCCGTAGGCCATCGGTGGCCAGCGAGAGCGACTCGGGGCGGGCGCCCAAGGTGACCGGGCCCTGCGGGATGTCGGCGAGCGCCT
>CANGPS010000034.1 GCA_947456245.1 Acidimicrobiaceae bacterium | reverse complement strand
GCCGCTATCTCTCCGAGCAGTCCATGGCGCAACTGGCCAGCACAACCACCGAGATCGGTCCAGAGGCAGGGCCACCGACCCTCATGGCATGATCGTCATTGCGTTGAGGATGCTGCGGTCCAAGTGACACCACTCAGCGGGACGTGATCTCGGAGGTTGCTCGACCTCGAGAAGTGGTCAGCGAGGAAGCAGGAGATTGACGCTCTATCCTGCGAAGAGGGCAACCACAGAGGCGAGGACGTGACAGCAGGATCTCAGGATGCACGTACTGAGCCCGTGTCACGTGGGACCAGTGCTCCGACACTTGAACAGATCGAACGGGCACTGCGGGATTCCTGGGGATCAGACACCTGCGATGCGCACGATGTCGATCACTGGACACCCGAGCACCCGTCAACCGGTCAGTGCGCGGCCACTGCCTACGTCGTCAACGACTACCTCGGTGGACAGCTCCTCGGCGCAGAGGTGCGCAACCCAGATGGATCGCTGCAAGGCCACCACTATTGGAACCTGATCGACGGCGTCGAGGTGGACCTCACCCTCGAACAGTTCGTGAACGGCGAGGTCGTCGAGCAACCTGACGTCATGGATCGGATCCACCCACGACCTGAGCCCGGGGCGGAGCGGTACCTCATCCTGCGCGCACGCGTCGCCGAGCACCTCGCCCGAGGCAACACTCCCCGGGAGCTCCACTGCGTGACGGCAGGCGCTCCCGCTCACGCTCCCAACCTCGCTGTCGCCTCCGACCGAGGACACCCCATCGTGTCGAGGTGCCCCCTCCCTCCAACGACTCAACTCGGCATGAGGTGACGCCACCTCAGGTGACCAGGATGTGTCAAGCGCTACCGACCTGAAAGGGCTGTCGAAGCCGCGTCGAGCGTGGCCATTCCTGTGACGTGGAAGGTACGGACCCCCCGAGGAGTGGCCGTGGTGATCGTCGCTCCCTTTGGGGCAATGATGGCGATGGCTCCATTCGCCGACTGGACGACGCTCAACCCACCAGGGGTCGGCGCCGTACAGCCAGCCGTCGTGCACGAGGTCGTCTCATCGATCGTCACCGAACGCTCATCGTGCAGCATGACCGAGAGGTGCACAGCGAACTGCGACCTCCCACTCGTGGGCGTGCCGTCGGTCTCGATGGCCATCGTCCGGTGAGGTGGAAGCACAAGGGTCCCTCCGGACCCTGCGCCATCGACGAAGGGCAGGAAGTGCTCACCCTTTACCGCGCCCGGCACCGACGTCGAGCTGATTGCACGCCAGTGATGGTTGGCAAGCACCTTGATGTGGCTGGTTCCCCCCGTGGTGGCGACCTCGGCAGTCTCTGGGAGGTCGGCACCTCCCCATGGGGCGTGAGAGTGCTGTTGCAGGACAGAGAGTGGCACCACGAGGAGACTTCCGGCTTCTCCGGTGGGAGAATATTCAGGTGCGTCCGGGCTGGTCTTTATCTCCCCGCCGACCCAAGAGCCTGACGAGATGTCGTAGCCGATCGTCGAGAACGAGCTCGGATCATTGTTGTCGTAGACGACGATGAACACCCTGCCCCTTCCATTGTAGTCGACCCCGACCGGCGTGACGGCATGGCCGAACGCGCTTCCCTCGTGGGACCAGAACACGAACATCGACTCAGGAACCTTTGCGTTGATGCCACGCACGAGCTGCTCGACGGTCTGCTGCAATGAGTGCTTTTGAAGCGCCACCAGTGAGTTCTGCACCGTCGGCTTGAACTGCGTAGCCATCCACGAGGCGATCCCTGCAGCCACGGCGGGTGTGGCGAGCGAGAGCTCCCTCGTCGTCGTCGCACCTGGCTGCAACTCCTCGGTTGCTGCCCTCCTGGTGAAGATCGCTTCGCTCAGTCCGGCCATGCCGAGACAGTGCCCCCCGGTCATCTGGGTCGCCTGCTGCTTGGCCCACTCAGCTGCGACCGGGATCGGTGTGCAGGTTCCCGTGGCGTGCTCGCACACCGCTGAACGACCAAACCATCGCTCCATGGTGGCGGTGGTCACGATGTCATGGACGCCGAGTGCTGGATCTGACCCTGCGTTCGGATAGTTCTGAAAGTTGAACGCATCAGAAGTCATCTGGAACCCCGAAGCAGCGCACGATTTCCAATGCGCTCCGAGGCCAAATGGGTCGACGGCGGAACAGTGGGAGCGGAAGAAGGCCTGAGCCACCTCGACCTGACGCTTCTCGAGTGCCGCCCCGGCATCCTGAAGTCCAACGAGTGGGCTCGCGAACAGCAAGGTCACGCTTGCTGCGGACAGCGCCGCACGAAGCCGACCACTGGTCCTGCGACTCTTGGGAGAGCGAATCATTCACTACCTTTCACGCTGGCAACAGAGCGGTTGATCCGAATCTAGTTTCCGCACCCGATGATCACGTCCCGCTGAGTGGCCACCCGTGGCAGCAGCATCGTCGCTACTGTGAAGCTGCTGCCATGAGGGTGGGTGGTCCTACCCCTAGGCCGATGTCCGTCGTTGCGCTGGCCAGCTGCGCCATGAACTGTTCGAACAGCGAGCGCGCCTCCTCGACGATCCGTTCGCGGTGTTGCTCGAAGCAGACTGCCGTGATGAGTGGAATCGCCGCGGCGCCGTTCGGGAACATCCCGACGACTCGGGAGCGATGGCTGATCTCAGCGTTGGCCCACTCAGGAGGGTGTTCGGCCACATGGGACAGACCCTTCGCCCATCCGGCGGGATCAACCTGGAGTGAACTGGAGAACTGCGTGTCAGGAGTGACGGGGAGAGAGGATCCTCGCCCGCCGGCGGTGCCGCCGCCACCGCGCCGGGGGCGAACGCTGCAGCAACCGCGTTCGACAGCTGTTCGCTGGCCGAGCACAAGCACTTGGCAACGAGGGAAGAGCCGCGAGATGTCGAGCTGCGACATGTCGACGCAACGGGCCGTCAAATTGATTGTCATGGCATCACTCTGATCGGGTCCCCGCTCATCGGTGACCAAGGACGAGGGTCCTGCCCCACCTTCGGATACTCGACACACAGACCACATGTTGTGTCAATATGACTGACAGAAGGCGAGGTGCGGATCCCACGATCCGTCGATGCCGCGACCAAGGTCATCTGCTCTGTCCGGTGATGACGAGGAGGCCACATGAAGGACTACGAGGGATTCAAGGGAACCATCGGGCGTTCGGTCGATGCATCAGAGCCCTGGTGGCCAGAGGCTCCGCACCCCGGGGAGGATGCCCCCGACGTCCTGCTGATCCTGATCGACGACCTCGGGTTCGCCCAGTTCGGGTGCTTCGGCGCTGAACTCGAGACGCCGAACATCGATCGGCTGGCGGCCGGCGGGCTGCGCTACTCGAACTTCCACGTGACGCCCGTCTGCTCCCCCACCCGTGCCGCGCTGCTCACCGGACGCAACCATCACAGCGTCGGGATGCGCTCGGTCTCGAACTTCTCCTCAGGGTTCCCCCACATGCGCGGCCACGTCTCGAACCACGCCGCCACCATCGCCGAGGTGCTCCGTGACGAGGGCTACGCCACGTTCGGCCTGGGCAAGTGGCACCTGTGCCAGATGGAGAATGCCTCGGCCGCAGGGCCGTATGACCAGTGGCCGTGCCAGCGAGGGTTCGACCGCTTCTACGGCTTCCTCGATGGAGAGACCGACCAGTTCAGCCCGGACCTCGTCTACGACAACCACCGGGTCGACCCGCCGGCGACGCCCGAGGAGGGATATCACCTCAGCGCGGACCTGGTGGACCACGCGATCGCGTTCATCGCCGACAGCACGTCGATCCGTCCCGATCGCCCAACCTTCACGTACCTCGCCTTCGGAGCCACCCACGCCCCACACCAGGCCCCCGCTGCGTATCTCGAGAAGTGGCGCGGCCGTTTCGACGAGGGATGGGACGTGGCGCGTGACTCGTGGTTCGCCCGCCAGAAAGAGCTCGGCATCATCCCGCCGGACACCCAGCTCGCTCCCCGAAACCCCGGGGTGGAGCCATGGGAGAGCCTGCCTGAGAACCACAAGCGTCTGGCCTGTCGGCTCCAGGAGGCCTTCGCCGCCTTCCTCGAGCACACCGACCACCAGATCGGGCGCCTCATCGACGCCCTCGAGGCCTCCGGGCGCCTCGACAACACGTTGGTGATGGTGCTCTCGGACAACGGGGCCAGCCAGGAGGGGGGTCCGTTCGGCGTCCTGCACGAGATGAAGTTCTTCAACTTCATCCTCGAGACGCCCGACGAGGCGGTGGCTCACCTCGACGAGATCGGCGGGCCAGGCAGCCACTCGAACTACCCCTGGGGCTGGGCCCAGGCCGGGAACACCCCGTTCAAGTGGTACAAGCAGAACACACACGAGGGCGGCGTCCACGTCCCCCTCGTCGTCCACTGGCCCGATGCCATCGGTGGTGCGGGTGGCATCCGATCGCAGTTCCACTACGTGACGGACATCGCGCCGACCATCTACGAGGCGATCGGGGTGCAGGCCCCGGCCGTCTACCGTGGCTATGAGCAGATGCCGATCGCCGGGACCTCGCTGGCCTACACGTTCGACGAGCCGGAGGCCCCAGGGCGGAAGTCGGTCCAGTACTTCGAGATGATGGGCCACCGGGCCATCTACGCGGACGGGTGGAAGGCGGTGACTCGTCATGACTCCGGCACTCCGTTCGAGGATGATCGCTGGGAGCTCTATCACCTCGACTCGGACATCTCCGAGTGCAACGACCTCGCCGAGGCGGAACCCGAGCGGCTTGCCGCACTCATCGAGCTCTGGTGGTCCGAGGCCACCGAGCATGGGGTCCTGCCGCTCGACGACCGGACCCTTGAGCTCTTCGGAGCCCGCTATCGGGATCGGTCACCCCATCCGGCCTCTCGCCACTACACCTACCACCTGCCGCTCTCTCCGGTCCCCGCCCAGGTGGCACCGGGGTTGGCAGGACGAAGCTGGGACCTGGTGGCGACGATCGATCGCGAGCAGGGACAGAACGGGGTGCTCTACGCCATGGGCAACGCTGCATCCGGATTGAGCGTCTCCCTCCTCGACGACCACCTGGTCTTCGACTACAACTGCTTCGGCGAGCACCATGTCGTGCGCTCCGATGCCCCCGTCCCAGACGGCCCGTCCACCGTCGGTGTCGAGTTCCGGCGTGGCAAGCCAGGGGGGACGGCGACGCTGCTCATCGATGGTGCCGCGACTGGGACCCTCGAGGTCCCGTTCGTGATGCGGATGATCTCGAGTACGGGGATGAGCCTCGGTCGCGATCACGGATCACCGGTGTCGCTGGCCTATGAGGGCGAGTTCGCCTTCGAGGGCACCCTCGATCGGCTCGACATCACGCTTGTCAGCCCGCAGCGCGCTGACGACGACGCCGAGGCGGAGACCGACGCCCGCGTCACAATGGCCCGGCAGTAGAGAGCAGGCAGCCGAGGGCGATCCCACCAGCGGCTCGTGGAGCACCGGTCGCCCACTGGAGCCACCGGTGTCGGAGCCGGCGTTCGATCAGGAGCGGATGAAGGAATCGATGATGTCCACGAGCTCATCGGGAGCGTCTTCCTGGATGAAGTGGTTGGGACCCTCGAGGACGACGTGAGGCTGACCCTGCGCCCCGGGCACCCGACGCTGGAAGCCCAGATGGGCGCCCGGGCCGAACGAGACCGGGTCTTGATCGCCGAAGACGGTCAGGAAGGGCTTCTCCCATGACTCAAGGAATGCCCAGGTCTCCATCACCATCGGCACACCGGGATTGGCCGGCTGCACCGTGATCAAGAGCGGGAACCGCTTCGGCGAGGCCTGGTAGGTCCCATCGGGGAACGGTGCGTCGTAGGCCGCCAGCTCGCCTGGCGTCAGCGCGCGCGTGCTCCCGCTCTGGATGAGTGACCCGACCGGGAGCTCGTCGACCGACTGACTGAAGGCCAGCCATGCCTCCATGAACTCGTTGAGGCCCTTGCCCTCAGGAAGGCCGGTGTTCGACGCCACCACCCGATCGAATCGATCACCGTGCAGAGGCAGGAGGTTGAGCCCGGCGAGACCTCCCCAGTCCTGGCAGAAGAGGGTGATGCGGTCCACGTCCTCGGCCACGAGCCACTGGCTCAGCCAGTCGACATGAGCCGCCAAGGTGAAGACCTCTTGGTCCACGGGCTTGTCCGAGCGACCGAGGCCCATGAGGTCGGGGGCGATCACCCGGTGTCCTCGTGCCACCAGCCCGGGGATCATCTTGCGGTACAGGTAGCTCCACGACGGATTCCCATGCAGCAACAGCACCGGAGCAGCGTCTCGTGGGCCTTCGTCGATGAAGTGCATTCGAAGCCGTGTCCCGTCGTCCGCCGTCACCTCGTGGTAGTGCGGAGCGAAGGCGAAGTCCGGCAGATCAGCGAATCGCTCGTCAGGGGTTCGAAGCACATCCATCGTTCTCACGCTCTCTTCCCCGGCCAGGGACGACCGGATTGGTTGGTCAACCACAACTTCCTCGCCATGACGGTCTCGGCGTGGATGACGATCGGACTCGTTGGGCGCCGTGGCTCATCATCCGAGATGCCGACCGCCCCAACGAGGCCCTCGAATGGTCAGGGCTTACGACTCACGGTGCGGATGTTGAGCTGCCCCTCGAGCCCAGCGGTTCGATGGCGCTCGATGGCCGCCCACTCGGGCGACATCATCATCTCCATGAACGCCGCCTTGGACGGGTACTCGGCAAGCGCCACCATGTCCCACATCTCCTCGACTTCGCCAAGGATCATGCCGGTCACGTGGCCGTCGAAGACGATGCGACCGCCACCGGCCTCGACCAGTCGGCTCACCGCCTCGCCATAGATCTCGTACGCCTCTCGGCCGGTGATGTCGATCGAGGGGTTGTCATCGTAGACGGCCTTCTCACGAAACTTGAGCAGGTTGACCATGACGTACGGTCCGTCATCGCCAGTAGAGAAGAACTCCTCGAACTGCTCCTTGGGCGGGTAGAGGGCGTTGGTGACTTCCATCGTGACTCCCGGTCTGTCGGCGACTGACTGCTCAGACAGATCCTCAAATCTGTCTGACCTTCTGACATTAGTTGAGGCTGGCGGGCCCTTGCCGGAATCTCTTCCAGCGGCGTGGTCCGACCGGTCCGAAGACGCCCGCGTCGTTGCCCGCCCTGAGCACGAGCTGGTGGTGACCAGCCTCCCCTCCCGCGGCAGGAGGTGGGGTCGTACCACTGGCCGCGAACTCGCGCTCCCTCACGGACCTCGGCCAGCGCGTGGCCACCGGCCCGTCGCCTTCGATCCAACGACTGCTATCGGGAGGCCACTGAGATCCATGGAGACCACGAACCCCCGCTCACACCTGCGGCGTTGGTGGCGGTCACGGTGAATCGCATCGAACCAGGGCTGACGCCTGGGATCGTGCAGGTGAGCGCCGAGGTCGTCGAGCAGGCATACCCACCAGTCGAACTTGAGACGGCGTAGGTGACAACCGCTCCCCCGTTGATGGTCGCTGGGGCCACCCACCTAACGATCACCTGACCAGGGCGACCCACGACATTGGCCGCCGTCACGCTCCGCGGTGGGCTCGGCGGCCAGACGATCAACAGCGGATCCGACCATGCGGCTTTGCTTGGGCCGACCGCATTGACGGCGACGACCGTGAACCTCACCAGCCGGCTGCGAGGGGTCACGCCGTCGACGACGCAGCTTCGCTCGGTCCTCGCCACGCAGGTCGGTGCGCCGACGGGGTTCCCCACCTCGTATCGCTCGACGGCCGCTCCATTCGGTTCGGCCGCTTCCCACGTGACTAGAACTTGGCCCGGGTGGCCAGAGACGAGGGTGGCGTGGACCCCACCCGGAGGGTACGGCGCTCCAACCGGGGTCACGACCTTCGAGGGGGCAGACGGCGCACTGGTCCCGCCGTTGCTGCTCGCGGACACCCGAATGGTGTACGCCACCCCATTGGCCAACCCGGTGATCGTGCACGGGTTCCGCTGGCTGCACGATCGAGACCTCTCGAGCGCGGCACCGCGGTAGGCGGAGATCGTGTGATCATTGATCGAGGCATCGCCGTAGGCGCCGTCGGTCCAGCCAACGGTAATGGAGGCACTGCCAGGCGAGACGGACGTGATCGTCGGTATCGGCGGGACAGAGGCTGTGCTCATCTTGATGATCTGGCTCTGGTTCGCGTCAGCCACAAACGCCGCACCCAAGCTGTCGGCGGCGACCCCACGGGGACTCGAGATCGCAGGGCCAATCACGATCTGATTCGAGCCATCGGCGTTCATGCGCACGATCCGGTCGTTGTTGGTGTCGGCGACAACGACTCGGCCGGCCTTGTCGACGGCCAGGCCGAGTGGGCTCGCCAGGCCGAATCCGATCAGGGAGACCTCTGTGCCATCAGCATTCATCCGGACAACCGCGTCCCCGCCGTACGACGCGGTGAAGACGTGGCCGGCGCGATCGACAGCCACGGCGGACGGAAATGCGCACTGGCCCACGCCGATGGCGATGCTGCCTCGGCCATCAGCGTCCATCCGGACGATCCGGCTGTTGTTGGTGTCGGCAACGTAGACGTGCCCAGCGGTGTCGACTGCGATGCCGTTCGGAGACGAAAACCCTGTTCCGATCGTGACCTGATCAGTGCCGTCGGCATTCATCCGGACGATCCGGTTGTTGTCGGAGTCGGCAACGAACAGGTGACCGGCGTTGTCGGCGGAGACCGCATGCGGGTGGAGGAGCCCGGACCCCAACGAGACCTGGGATGTTCCGTCAGCGTTCATCCGGACGATCCGGTTGTTGCCCGAGTCAGCGACGAAGATCCGACCGACCTCGTCAGCTGCGACTCCCCAAGGAAAGTGCAGCCCCAGGGCGATCGCCGCTTCGCCACCACCATCGATGCCCATCCGAACGATGCGGTTGTTGCTGGTGTCGGCGACGAAGACGTGCCCGGCGGTATCGAGCGCGAGCGCGTGTGGACGGAAGAACCCTGAACCGATAGAGACCTGGGAGGTCCCGTCAGCGTTCATCCGGACGATCCGGTTGTTGCTCGAGTCAGCGACGAAGACGTGCCCTGCGGCGTCGACCCCAATTCCACCGGGAGTCAAGAACCCGGTGCCGATGGTGATCGCTCCGGTGCCGTCAGCGTTCATTCGGACGACCCGGTTGTGACCGGTGTCGGAGACGAAGACCCGGCCGGAGGTATCGACCGCGACGCCAGCAGGCGACGCAAAGCCCGAGCCCAGCGAGACCACCGTGCCGTCCAGGAGCACCTTGGCGATCCGGTTTCCACCGGTATCTGCCACGAAGAGCTGGCCGATGCCGTCAACAGCGATGCCGTCCGGCGAAGAGAAGCCATCGGCAGGATTCCATGGATCGCTGCAATCCTTGAGGCACGTGAAGAGCTGACCTTGGCCGGGCATCGACCAGAACATCTGCCCAGAGCTACCGACCGCCACCCCCTGCCCGGAGAAGATCGCGGCGGTGGAAACGTTCGCTCCGTCAGAGTCCATCGACAAGATTCCCGAGCCTTGAGCGACCACCACGCGGCCCGATGGAGACACGGCGATCCCGGTTGGCCGGTCGATCAACCCCTTGAACACCTTCTGCGCCCCACTCGCAGCCCTCGGCTGGGCAGCACCGCTAGCCCCACGAGACGACACGCCCGACACGCCTGACACGCTGACCATGATCACGAGAAGAGCTGCTGCGAACCAAGAGAGCACCCGCTTCTCCAACGAACGGCTCACCATCAACATGCAGCACCCCCCCACCTCTCGTCGCAGCCACCAATACTATGCGGTATCTCGAATAACCATCAGAGCCTGACGGCCGATCGCTGAAGGTTGCACCACCCCTAATGACCCAACGGGGACGCACCAAAGACCAGAGGTTCGCAGGCAGGACGGAGCCAACTTCGAGATCAGCGCTCCACTAAGTCACAAGGAACCACGGGCTACACCCGGCGGACCGAGCTCGGACCGTTGGGGGGCGAGCTTCCGTGCTCCCATCTCTCGTGAGAAGGCTGGGGCACCCGCGAAACCCGTGGAGGGTCTGGGTGGGGAAGCCGCAACGTCGGCATGGTGGAAAATGGTGGGCCGTACAGGACTTGAACCTGTGACCCCTTGCGTGTCATGCAAGTGCGCTACCAGACTGCGCCAACGGCCCCAACGGAGGTCAGACTAGCACCACCGAGCGTCGTCCTGGTCCTCAGTTTCAGGGCACGAACAGTTTCTGACCGGCGATCGGCCAGTCGAATTCATCGTTCCGAATCCCACCTTGGCCTCGACCCGCAAAGTGAGCATCTGCCTCGAGTGCCCATTCGGAATGCCAGATCCCTTGTACGACGGTCATGCGGTCAAGACCAGTGGCAAGAAGGCGCCTATGGACTTTCACCTGCTCCTCGAGCACTCGTACCGAGGCGATGGCATCGCCTGAGGCATCGTGCGCCGCCTCGTTCACCACTGAGTAGTCACTGCAGACGTCTGAGAGCCTGAACCCGAACAGGCGATTCTGGAAATGACGTTCGATGACCATCGGATCGAGCACGGGTCCTGACCATCCAGACTCGATCAGCCCCGGCCTCCCCATCGACCTGAGTCGGGCATCGATCATCGTCAGGTCGTACTGCAGGTTGAACCCGACCACGGGGACGCCGCTCCGAGACGCATCCAGCAGCGCGCCAGCGACCTCGGTGACGGCATCGACCATCGGCAAGCCTTCGGCCATGGCTCGCTCGGTGCTGATCCCGTGCACGGCAGCCGCTCCAGCGGGGATCTCACGCTCCGGATTCACCAGCTCGGCCCTGGTGCGGACAATCTGATGGCTCTCGAACCAGACGAGTGCGAACGAAACCGGAACGTCGTCGAACTTGTCGACGCCGGTCGTCTCGAGGTCAAAGGCGAGCATCTCGCCGTCGATCCAGGTGGTGGTCATGGGCTGCAGTCTTCCATCACCCTGTCGCAGAGCGTCCCCTCAGGACGTCGTCGTGCTCGCCTCAAGAGCGGCTCGCATCTGCTCATGGACGATGTTGATGGCCTTCAGCGGCCGGATCATGACCTTGAACTCGACGATCTTGCCGTCGGCGTCGATCGTGATCATGTCGATCCCGTTGACCAGGATTCCGCTCATTGTCGTCTCGAACTCAAGGACGGCGTGGTCGCCGTCGAGGATCCGCTTGACGTAGTGGAACCCCGTGGAGGACTCGGTGCTGCCACCCCCGGCGACCTTCTTCTTGCCGGCCAGGGTCATCCCGGCGGCGGCAAGGTACATCTTCGTGACCTCTCGACCGACCTGAGGCGTGAAGACGATGGGAGACAGGAAGACACAGTCCTCGTGGAGCAGCTCGTCGAGGCCGCCGGGCAGGTCCCCGTGAAGGTAGGCCTCCCACTTCTCCATGACCTCGTCGATCAGCATGCCGACTCCTCTCGTCTCACCTAAAGGCGAGCCTATGCCGCCGGACACTCCTCACCATGGGTACATGAGCCACCTCCGCAGAGAAGCCGAACTTCCCATTCGTCCTATTCCGATTTGAGTGTGGTCAGGACGGGACCATCAGCCAATTCGTCGCACCGCTGCACTAAAGACTCGTTCATGGAAAACGAGCCCGTGGCCCTGCCCAAGAAGCTCTCCCCCTCGAGCATGTCGGACTTCAAGCGGTGTCCGAAGCTGTTCGAGTTCAAGTACATCCAGCGAATTTCGACGCCACCAACTATCGCCACCACCATGGGGAACCTGGTGCATCTCGTCCTTGAGCGCCTGTTCGACGTTCCCCCTGATCGACGTACCCCTGAACTCGCCGACGACATGGTCGAACCGGCGATCACGACGATGCTCTTTCCTTTCAAGTCGATCGATGAGCAGATGTCTGAGCTCGAGGTGGCCATCCGCGAAGCCAGCGGCCTCTTCGATGGATCCGGGATCGAGCAGTGGGAGAAGGAGCGAGCCCAGAAGTCTGCGTCCGAGTGGCTCGAACTCATGCCCGAAGGATCACCCGAGCGTGCAAAGGTTGCTGACGGAGCACGAAACGCCATCACCACCTACTTCGAGGTCGAGCGCCCTGCCAACTTCGACCCGGAAGATCGGGAGATCCACATCGAGGCCTCGATCGGTGGAGCGGTCGTTCACGGCTACATCGATCGACTAGATCGGTATCTGATCTCGGATGACGAGGAACGGTGGGTCATTAGCGACTACAAGACCTCGAAGCCGCCAACTCCCTCTCAGCGGAACAGCTCGTACTTCCGAAATACGATCCTGCCTGAGCGACTGTTCGCTATGCGCGTCTACGCACTGCTCCTTGCGGAGTCGATCGACGTCTTGCCACATTCCCTTCGTCTGATCTACCTCGGTCCCTCCGACGTGGAGACGGCCATCGATGCCTTGCCTGCCAGCGAAGGTCGCCCACCATTGAGTCGGTCCAACGTGATCGGTGAAGAGGTCAGCGTCACCAGCATTGACCAGACCCGACAAGAGGTGATTCGGATCCATTCTGAGATCCTCGATGCTGCCGAAGTGAACTCATGGCCAGCCAAGACGGGAAAACTCTGCGACTGGTGCGATTTCAAGACTTCAACCGAGCACCCATGTCCAGCATTTGCGGCCTCCTAGTGATCTCCCAATGACCTTAGAATCTTGAGTGCTCACATCGAAGAGAGCGTCAGAGCGTCACTGATAGGGTCCGCGCCATGACCTCTGCCTTCCACCAGCTTCCGGGTACCGACCTCACCATCCCGCTCCTCGGAGTCGGCACCTGGGCCTGGGGCGATTCGTCGACCTGGGGCATGGGCTCCTACGACTCGTCGTTGACCGAAGAGTCGATCACCGAGGCGTGGAACGCCTCGATCGATGCGGGCGCCACGCTGTTCGACACCGCCGAGGTCTACGGGTCTGGTGAGTCAGAGCGGATCATCGGCCGGCTCATCGCTGCCGACCCTGACCGCGCCTCGAAGGCGGTCCTGGCCACAAAGTTCATGCCGTCGCCGTGGAAGCTCAACGTGAAGGGTGCCCTCATGTCGGCGCTCACCGCCTCCCTCGGGCGTCTCGGCGTCGAGAAGGTCGCGCTCTACCAGATCCACGGACCGATCAGCCTCCGTGGCCATGCCGCGCTGGCCGAGGCCCTCGCCACCGCCCACCAGGCCGGCCTGGTCGATGCGGTCGGGGTGTCGAACTACTCGGCCAAGGAGACCCGCAGCATCTCCAAGGAGCTCGAGCGGCGCGGACTTCGCCTCGCCACCAACCAGATCGAGTTCTCCCTTCTGCGGCGCTCCCCCGAGACCAGCGGCCTTCTGTCGACCTGCGCCGAGCTCGGGGTGATCCCGCTCGCGTACTCCCCCATCGGTCAGGGCCGGCTGACGGGCAAGTACACCGCAGCCACCCCGCCCCCGGGGAAGCGGAACTTCAGCGACCACCCCATGGAGGTCGTCGACGGCGTCGTGGCCGAGCTGCGGGCGGTGGGCGACAAGCACGGGGGGAAGCTGCCCAGCCAGGTGGCCCTCAACTGGATCATCGCCAAGGGAGCGGTCCCGATCCCGGGAGCGAAGAACCTCGCCCAGGCCGAGGAGAACGCCGGGGCGCTCGGCTGGAGCCTCGACGGGGACGACGTCGCACGCCTCGATGCGGCGGCCCTCGGTGGCATCAGGAGCCTTCAGAACCGCATCTGGCAGCACGGATAGAGACCGTGGGGCGGCCCACCCGGATCGCCGTCCACACCCGCCGCCGCCGATCAACATCTCGCCGGCGGCGGACCCCTAGGGTTGCCACATGCCGTTGGGCCGATCTACCGAGATCCCTGCCGGCACCGCTCGCTCCTCGAGCCACGTGCCGACCGCTCGGCATCTGGGCTGACCGCATCGATGTCGAGCAGCGCCATCGTCCTCGGCATGGGCGTCACGCTGATCCTGGCCATGGCCAGCCAGCTGCTCGCCCTGAAGGTGCGCGTTCCGGGCATCGTGGTCCTGCTGCCGGTGGGGTTCGTCGCCGGCCACTTCATCCCCGACGTCAACCTCCGCCCGGCGCTGGGCGAGGCCTATGCCCCTGCGGTCAGCCTGGCCGTCGCCATGATCCTCTTCGACGGTGGCCTCGAGCTCAACATCAGGGAGATGCGAGCGCACGTGCGCGGGACCGTCCGACGCCTCCAGACGCTCGGCGTCGCCATGACCGCCACCGCAGGGACCCTGCTGGCCTGGGGGCTCCTCGACGTCGACTGGCGATCGGCGCTCATGTTCGGCGTGATGATCGTGGTCTCAGGCCCCACGGTCATCGGACCATTGCTGAACTTCGCCCGTCCGGGGCGGAACCCCAGCCTCATCCTCAGCTGGGAGGGCACCACCGTCGATGCCATCGGCGCCATCCTGGCCGCCGTCGTCTACGCCGGCTTCGTCCACCCCTACGCCACCGGCATCCTCGGTGACCTGTTCGCCTTCGCCGTCAGCATCGCCCTGGGGCTGGCCGGGGCGGCGATCGCGGTCGTCGTGCTCTGGCTGCTGCTGACCAGGCTCAAGCTCAGCGGCCTGATGGCCACCCAGGTCATCGTCATGACGGTGGTCGGGGTGGCCGGCGTGTGCGACGCCATCCGGGACGACACCGGCCTGATCGCCGCCATCTCCATCGGCCTCGCCTTCGCCAACCTCAAGGGGCTCGAGATGCCCAAGGACCGCCAGTTCTTCGCCACAATCGTCCAGCTGGTGATCGGCGTCCTCTTCATCTCGATCTCCTCCTCGGTCTCGTTCTCCTCGGTGAGCGCCGTCCTGGTCCCGACCCTCGGGATCATCGCCGTGCTCGTCCTAGTCGTCCGGCCGCTGATCATCGGACTCCTCACCCTCGGCTCAGCCCTGTCGTGGCAGGAGCGGGTGTTCATCGGCTGGATGCACCCGCGCGGGATCATCGCCGCCGCCACGGCGGCCTCCTTCGGCGTGGGCCTCACCTCGGTCGGGATCGCCGGTGCGGACAAGCTGCTGCCTGCCGTGTTCCTGGTCATCCTGGGCACCGTCGCCATCTACGGGCTCACGGCCTCGCGCCTCGCGAGGCGCCTCGGCCTCCAGGTCTCCAAGGACGCCCAGACCGAGGTGACCGATGCCATGCCCGGAGGCCCCGCCGCCCTCCCCGACCAGACCTGAGCTCAGCGCAGGCGGATCCTGACCACCGAGGCCTGGACGACCGAACCGTCCTTGGCCGAGATGGTCTCGAGCACGATCGCCCCGAGGCGCTCTGTCGGCGCCGGGAAGGCGAGCGTGCCAGAGAACGGCGCCATCTGCGTGCTGCCCCCTGTCACGAACCCCGTGGCCAGGGGCTCGAGGGCGCCGTCTTGGCGCACCTGGGTCTGGACCGTCCCCTCGAAGGCCACCGACGTCCCAGTGAGGACCACCGGCGAAGAGACCTTCGCGTTCCAGGCAGGCGACGTGATCGAGATGTCCGCCGCACCAGCCCCGAGGACCCACCAGGACGAGTCAGATCCGAGCTGTCGGACCAGGACCGTCGTCACCGGACCGGTCGCAGTCAAGCGGACGGCCACCTCACCGGAACGGCCGTCACCCTGGGTGAAGTCGCCGACCAGCGGTGCGGTCATATGCAGGAAGTCCGTTGCGAAGCCTGTGGCCGCCGCCGTCGGGGTCGAGTACCGCTGCGAGCTCGAGGCCCAGGGCCAGACCGCCGACCGAGAGGATGGTGCCGGCGCGACGGTGCTCGACGGTGTGGTCGTGGCCTGCGTCGACGGTGTCGACGTCGAGCTGCTCGAACACCCGAGCACGCCGACCGACAGCATCACCATCGCCAACCCCGTCGCTGCCCGTCGTCCGCTCATGGGCTCAACCTAGCGATCCTCGCCGTCGGCTCCTAGGGCCGAACGTCCCAAGCTCGCTCGTCGATCGCCCGAAGCACGTCCGGGTGCCCGTCGGCCTCAGGACCAGCCCAGGGCGGCCTCGGTGCTCGGCAGGGCCGTGCGCAGCGCGCTGCCGAGGGTGACCATGTCGGCGAGCAGCTCGGCGCTGATGTCCCGGCTCTCGCCGAACAGCACCATCCCCACGCCGGCCAGGGCGATGATCTCGTTGTAGGCGGTGAGCGTCCGCTCCGACAGCGGCCCGATCTCCCCCTGGCGCCTGCTCATGGCGTCGAGGATCGGCCGGGTGGACGTCACCCGGAACCGCGAGGGCTCGACACCGTTCGCCATCAGCCAGACCGACAGCTTGATCCGAAGCACGATGTCCGCGTTGAAGATGTTCTCCACAGAGGCCTCGAGCTCCATGCGCTGCTCAGCTCGGACCACCAGCTCGTCGCACACCGCGATGAGCAGGCCGTTCATCGAGCCGAACTGCCGTCGGATGACCGACGGGTCCTCTCCGGCCGCGGCCGCCACCCGTCTGACGGTCACCTCCTTGAACGGACGGACTCGGAGCAGCTCGATGGTCGTCGAGACGAAGAGCCGACGCATCCGATCTCTCGGCTGGTTGGGCCGACGTCTGGTGGTGCTCATCACGTCTCCACTATGGCTGCTCGTCCACGGCCGGCGCACCTCGACCCCCAGCCGTGGTCCAGCCAAGCGACTGGCTCCAAGCCCCCGCACGGCGCCGTCTCGACTCGACGAGGGGTCGCCTCCCTGGGGCCGGACGCCAGAGGACCCGGATCATGAGATCCGGGTCCTCTCGGGTTCCGAAGGGCTCGATGAGCCCCGGGCTCAGCTGTCGCTGCGCTTCACCTTCCGGCGGCTCAGCACCAGGATCGTGGCGCCACCGAACAGGATCACCGCCCCGAGGAGCGTGACCCCACCCACTTCTGCACCCGTGAAGGCCAGGGTGGTCGGCGCCGACGTCGGTGCGGGCGCCGGAGTGACGACCGTGGTCGTCGGAGTCGTCGTCGGGAGCGTCGTCGGCGGCGCCGTGGTCGGCGGGACCGTGGTCGTGGTGGTCACCTCAGGGGTGAGGTACGAGACCACCACGGTGCCCGAGCCACCGTCGGCGCCGAGCAGGAGCGCGGTGTAGTTCGGGCACGCCACCAGCACGCCTGCCTCGCCGCAGCCGGTGACGGATCCGCCACCGCCACCGCCACCGGTCGCCGGAGCGCCGGCGGTCGCCGCCGTCCCGGTGCCGTCCATCTGCGTGGAGTGACCACCGTTGGTGCAACCGGCGAGTCCGGCCGCGTCAGCCGGGATGGCCGAGAGCAGGGTTCCGGTGTTCAGCGGCACGCCGGAGGTGTTGAACAGCTGCCCATAAGGCGGGAACGAGCCGCCGCCACCCATGGTCCCGCCGCCTCCGCCACCGCAGCCGTACTCGACAGCGGTGCCGCTGAGGTCGTTGACGGTCCCTGCGCCACCGTTGCCGCCGTTGGCTGCGATGTAGGGGATGTCGATGCCATGCGAGCCGTCAGCGCTGTCACCGGCGCCACCACCAGCTCCGTCGTACTGGTAGCTGCCGCCGAAGTGGCTGCCAGAGCTGCCGCCCGATCCGGAGAAGTTGAACCCCTCTGCCGTCGGCGTGCCGCCGCTCCCCTGGCCGCCCTGTCCACCGTTGGCCTCGACATCGACCGAGGAGATGGCGTCCACGAACGACGAGGTCCCGCCGTTGCCACCCGTGGCGTTGGGGGTGCCGCCGGACACTCCACCAGCACCGACCGTGATCGACACCGCGTCGGCGGAGGCCACCGCCACGGTCTGGGCGTTGACGGAGCCGCCGCCGCCGCCGCCGCCGGCGCCATCAGGCGAGGTCACGTCGGCGCCGCCACCGGCGCCACCACCACCGACCGTCAAGACGTCGATCGAGGTCACGCCGTCAGGGACGGTCCAGGTGCAGTCCGCCGAGAAGGTCACGATGGTGTTGAGGCCGGACTCGACCGCCGACTCGCCACAACCCGGCGCGGCTGCCTGCACCGGCAGTTGGGTGGCCAACCCCAAGGTGAGTCCACCGCCCATCATCAGGGCTGCTCCGGCCACCGGCCGCATGATCCAACTCAATCTCATCTGCTTGCGCTCCCTCTCGTGAAGACGTCGGTCCAGTTCACATGACTATCACGTTTTTAAACGTAACGATCATTTCACGAGCGTTTCTAGCACAGCGCTGCGACATTGCCTTCGATCATCACTCCATCGGAGGTCCTCCTCGACTCACCAGGGCGCGGGTCGGCTTCTGGCGGACACTCGGCGTTGCGCTCCCGTCGCCGCACGAGCACCCACCTGTCTGCCGACCCTGCTCGTGCCAGTGCTGGTGAACGTCGTTCGATCAGTCAGTTCCGCGTCCGAGACGGTGGCTGCAGAGGGCCGCTGGACGCGACGAGGGCGCCGCCCTCACCGGGTGGCGCCCTCGTCGACCGGCTGGCGGATTAGCCCGCCTCCGTCGTATGCCCAGTTCTCAGCTGCAGCCGCTCGTCGTCCCGCACGAGCTGCAGACGTAGCAGGAGCCTGCACGCTGCATCATGTCCCCGCAGCTGTAGCAGTAGGGAGCGTCGCGCTGCTCTGCCCGCGCGATCGTGCTCGGCGTGCTCGACAGCGCGATCGGCT